>JANSWY010000145.1 GCA_024743255.1 bacterium
CCTGACGGTCTGAAGAAGCAATTATGTGCGTTATCTGGAGTTATAACTGATGCCAAAGACGGACTTCCAATTATTGGTGGTTACGTAACTAACTTCGACAAGTCGATTGGTACTGTAACTGATGTGAATGGTAACTTCCAATTGAATCTACCTGCAGGTAAGCATAAAATCATCATTTCAGCATTAGGATATGTAGATGACGTTAAAACCATTAACATATCATATGATGGAAGATTGAATGTCGAACTATTTGAAAGTGTGATCAAACTTAGTGATATAGTAATTACTGCTGAGAGAGATAATGAAAATGTTCTCAACACCAAAATGGGAGCTGATATCATGAGTATTGATGCATTGAAAAAGTTACCATCACTTATGGGAGAAGCGGATATCGTGAAATCTGTTGAGCTTCTTCCGGGTGTCACATCTGTAGGAGAAGGTTCGCAAGGATTCAATGTTCGTGGTGGTGGTTCAGACCAAAACCTGGTATTATTGAACGGTAGCCCGGTTTTCAACTACTCTCACTTCTTAGGTTTCTTCTCAGCATTTAACCCTGATGTAGTAAGAGATGTAGGATTTTACAGAGGATATATTCCAGCAGAATATGGAGGTAGAATATCTTCAGTACTTGACATTGCACTGAGAGACGGAAACTACAAACAATTCTCAGGAAAAGGAGGAATTAGTCTTGCAAATAGCTCGGTTCTTGTAGAAGGACCAATTCAAAAAGACTCTACCTCATTCTATCTTGCTGCAAGAGGAACTTACAGTGACTGGTTATTAAATAGCTTTAGTAATCCCAATGTAAAAGCAAGTAGCGCCAATTTCTATGATATCAACGCAAAAGTTACTCACAAAATAGATTGGTCAAAGCAGATTTCTGCTAACTATTATCTGAGCCAGGATAAATTTAACTTCTTAAATGATACAATTTACAACTGGCAAACACAGGCAATCAACCTGGAATATCAGCAAGCAATTAACTCAAGAATCTCTCTTCAATCGAATATTAACAAGAGTCAATACAGTTACCTTGTACAGGAAGAAGATGAAGGTCTGGATTTTGATTTAAAATATCAGATCGATTACTACGTGACTAATCACCATATTTCGTATGACCACCCTATGTTCTCTGCAACTGCAGGTGTTCAAGGAACATATTACGACATAAATAGAGGAGAACTTATAGGGGGTGAAAATTCACAGGTAAACGACTTTAAGATTGCAGGGACCAAAGCTCTGGATCTTGGAGCATTCATTCAAGCAGAAACTCAGAGCATTAAGAACTTTAGATTTTCTGGAGGATTAAGGTTATCGAATTTTACAAAAATTGGAACAGAAACCATTTTTGAATATGACCCTAATGCGCCAAAATCGGCTGATACTATCATTGATTCCTTAGAAGTTGATGGTAAGAAGGAGAAAGCATTCTATGGCTTGGAGCCAAGGTTTGGTCTAACCTACATATTAGGTGAAAACTCCTCATTCAAGATGAGCTTTACCAGGACGTACCAGTACATCCACCTTCTAAGTAATACGACTTCAATTACTCCTCTGGATATCTGGGAAACTTCGGGCTATCACATCAAGCCTCAAATAGGAAATCAGTACTCAGCAGGTATTTATCAAAACTTTAAAAATAACCGGTACGAGACCTCTGTAGAGGTGTATTACAAGCAATTAGATAATGTATTGGAATACAAGAATGGAGCTAATCTAATCTTAAATCCTAGAATTGAAACTGACCTTCTACAAGGAAGAGGTGCTGCATACGGAGCTGAGTTTTATGCGAAAAAGAACACTGGAAAACTTACAGGTTGGTTATCCTACACATATTCCAGATCATTTAACAGAATTAATTCGGAGTTTCAGGAAGAGAGGATTAGTGGTGGTAACTGGTTCCCTTCAAACTTTGATAAACCTCATAACATGAAGTTATTTGGTAGTTATAAATTCAATCACAGGGTTACTTTAAATTGGAACTTCCAGTACAGTACCGGTCGTCCAATCACGGTACCTCTTTCCAAGTACCAAATCGACAATGTTGTTGTCAAAAACTTCTCGGAAAGAAACTCTTACAGAATACCAGACTATCATAGGTTAGATATTGCGGTTGATGTATTCCCTAACCACAAAATCCAAAAAGTATTTGAAAGCTATTGGACAATAGGGGTATACAATGTGTATTTCAGAGAGAATGCTTACTCCGTATTCTTCGAAGACTCAGGAACAGATCCACTTGCAAAGCAATTAAGTGTACTTGGATCTATCTTCCCATCAATCAGTTACAATTTTAAATTCTAGGGAGCATGTTTAAAAAACTAACATATCTCATATTGTCAGCTGCAATTTTCATGCAGTGTGACTTTGAAAACGACAATACAGTAGAACTAAAACCTCAGGTTGGTTCTGTATCAAGCATAAATATCAGTGACATTGGTAGTACAAATACCAGTTCGGATCTATCAATTTCATTTATAGCACCAAATGATGAATCTTCCATTCTGGAATATCAATTAGTAGTGGTGGCAATAGATGAGTTTGAAGAAATCTCATTGAATACTGTAATCAGAGCAAATAACTCTGCATTTTATAGAATTCCAGTGCAAGGAGATTATACTGATCTTACCCTTGATGCAAGCATTTCAGATATTTCTAATAACCCTTTATTAGAAGAGGTAAATTATATTGCCTTCATCTTATCTGTTTCAAATGACAACAGTTTGGATAGCAAGCTTTCTACAAATTCTAATGTTTTCAAGCTTAGTAATAAGGCAACACCTGTGAGCAATGTCACAGTACTGGACATAGGTAATTTCAACTCTACTGAGGACATCAATATTACTTTTCAAGAACCAGTAAACAATTCTTCAATAGGTGGTTACAGGCTATTTATCACTAATGCAGACTTTAATATGACTGCTGAAATTGCTGATCAGGCTGATGAGGATGAGTATATAGCTGTTGATAAAGGAGAAGGAAACTACTCTTTAAGTGTACCTGTTGGGTTACAAACTGTAGACGGATCAGTTATTGAAGAGGATAGTGATTTAGCGGTTCATATTCTTTCTTTGCCTGATGGACAGGCTGCAGAAGAAAGTTCCATTTCTAACCCAATTCCATTCACTCTACTTAATGAAAGCTTCATCAAAACTGTTGCCACTAACCTGAAGGGTAATGGGGGAATTATTGTTGCTAACAATGGTAAAATTGTAATTAGTAACCTTGGTACTCTGGAGTCACCAAATGGCCAGGGGTTCTCAGTATATGATCCATTTACGGAGACACTTGATAAAACACCAACTTCATTCAGAGGTACATATGGTGGTGCTGCCTGGGGAACAGGAGTTTACATGGCTACCGCATCAGAACCTAATGTCCTTTTTTACGATTTAGCTGACGAGTCTCTTAGCTTTTTCTTTTCAGGCAATCCATTGGAAACACCAACAGATGTTGCCACTTTAGGAGGTACAAGGTTTTTTGCTGATTGCGATGGTTTATTTGAAGTTAGAGTAAGCTCATTCACAGGAAACTTCGAATTAACTAGTCTGCAGCCATCAAGTGCTCTTCTAAGGTGTCCAATAAATTTGGAATTCAATAGTTCGGGTAATGCTTTTGTTCTTAATAGAGCTAGTGCAGACGTCCTGTTTGCTCAAAACATATTTGCTGATAATACACTATCAACGTTGGTTACTTTACCAGACATTGCAGCGGCAATTTCATATTCACCAGAAAGAGACCGACTATATGCTATCACTCAAGTCGGAAAAATCTATGAAATTAATTACAGAACACAGAGTTACGAGTTAATAGCTGGTAGCGATGGTACCGTTCAGGACGGTTTGGCACTTCAGGCGGGTATACTACGACCATATTACCTGGCAGTTAGTGATTTAGAAGATGCAATCTATTTCACTGACCTGGAGACAATAGATGGAGATAACGAAGCGGTAATACTTAAGAAATTTCAATTTAAGCGATGAAATCACTCAATAAAATACTTAATAAATGGGGCTTTTTGGTTCCCCTGGCATTTGTAGCAACTATTTATGGTTGTGTATCAGTTATCAATTTTGATGTTGATGAGGAAGAGGAGAGTCAATTAGTTATTCAAGGAGAAATAACTACGAATCCTGGCCCATATACAGTTGAAATCTACAGAACAGTGCCTTTTTTCGATGCAGTTTCCAACACTACCAGTAATAGAGTAAACAACGCGATTGTTACACTTTATGATTTGGATGGAGCGTTTGAGCGCCTGGAAATGGTATCCAATGGAATTTATCAAACAAGCCCTACAGGAATTCAGGGTCAATTAGGACATAGCTACTTTATATCTGTAGAAATAGGAGGAGAAATCTATCAATCTTCAGTTCAGGTTATCAACCCAGTTCCGGATATTGATTCTATTTCACTGGATGTATCTTTCCAATCTGTGACTAACTCCCTGGGGGTAATAACAGAGGATCCTTATGTGGATGTATTTGTCAACTTCCAGGATAATCCAGAAGAAAGAAATTTTTATTTATGGAAGTGGAATGGAACAGTTCAAAGAAAAACTTTCCCGGAATTGTTCACTATAAGAGTGGATGGTACTCCAACAATATCTCCTTTACCTTGTAGTCAGGCAAATGGGGTGCAAGACTGTACTTGTTGTAATTGCTGGGTAAAGAAAACCACAAGAAACCCTCTTAGTGTATTCAATGATCAATTTTCTAATGGAAGTTACATCACTGGCAGAAAAGCATTTAGTATTCCGGCTACTGCTGATAATTTCGATGTGAGAACATATCTTAACGTACAGCAATTCTCTTTGAATGAAGATGTATACGATTTTTGGGACCAGATTGCAAAGCAGAACGAGACCCAAAGTTCATTATTTGCTGTTCCTTCTTCTGAAGTAGCAGGAAATATCAGAAATATTAATAAAGAAGATGAGCTAGTATGGGGAACATTTAGTGCTTCCGCAATTGAGGACATCCAGATTTTCATTGATCAAAATGATTTGGGAATTAGAATCCCGTCGGATAGTATCAACAATAGCTGTTTAATTCTTTCCAATAGTACAAATCAAAAACCATCTTTCTGGGTGGATTAATTATGAAGAATATTAAGATCTACACGCTGATAGCACTTTTAGGTCTATCAGGAATTATAAAAGCTCAGGAAGTTAGAATCTCAACAGATCGAGAATTTTATTTCCCTGGAGATAACATACTGATTGAAGCTCAAAGTATTGGAAATGCACCTAAATTCATTTCTGAAAATTTATATCTGATATCAGAATCAGGAAAGCTGCAAAGTGCTTTTCAATTTCAGGTAAAAGATGGATACGGTAGTGCAGTATTCCCGGTTCCATTCGATTTAGAAGAAGGATACTACCAACTTTCATTCAAACAAAATGATGGTCCATCATCACGAAAGGCCATCTACGTTGGAGGTAATCCAGCAACACCAAAAACCTCGTACATTGATGATATATCTATCAAAGCTGCAGGTAAAAGCGCGGTATGTGGTTGTAATACAAAATTTGGAATTAAGTCTAACCCATTTGACAGTTTAAAAATAACCGATGGTTTAGAGGAAATTGCAAAATTGCAAACAGACGCCCTAGGGTATGCATCTTTTGAATTTACCCCTCCACAAAGCTTGTATGAGTTAAGTTTCAAAGTTGTAAATGGTATTGACACTACTGAGGTTTTCCTTCCGGGTATCTTAAAAAAGACAGGGTATTGTATCAAAACAAATATTGACAATGCTGCTCAGGCGGTTGTTGTAAACATTATAGCTACAGATTCATTATCTAATCCAGGTGAGTTGTCTCTTTCATTATCAAATGGGAAATTTGAAGCTACGGGAAACGCAGATCTTACAAATCAGAAAGGAACGAATGTGAAGTTTCCATTCTCAATCTTAAGTGATGGCCTTTGGAAACTGAAAATCGTTTCAGACAACACCGGAAAAGTTTTTGAAAGATCTCTTTTCATTTCCTTTTACAACAAAAAACCGATGGGTATACAATTGAGCAAGTCAAATGTTGGCCCTCGTGAACAATTGGAAGTGAGTATTCAAAAGAATTTCTCTGGTATAGTAAATGGTTCATTAAAAGTAGTTAGTGCTGATTTTATTGACCCATCATCAGGATATTCTAAAAATATAGTTTCACAGGGATTAATTCCTGAAAGCCTTATCAAAGAGGTTCCTCAAATTGGTTACTACCTGGTAAATGAAGAATTTATCAGAATGAATGATGCATTGATTTTCTTTGATGGTAAGGTAGAAATGCCGGAATTATCAAGTTCATACTCCACGTTTGCTACAGTAGATCTTAGTTTAAAAGACACTGTCAACAGACCAGATATGATTGCTTTCTATAATCCTACAACAAACGTAATCTTCGAAGCACCAATTGATAAGCAAGATTTCGATTATAAGTTGTACAACATCTTTAGTGGTAAGCTTAAGTTCTACTATCAGGCCTACAATGAGGAAGGTCGTAAATTGCAAACAAATGTAACTACTACTTTAAATGCACCTAAATTTTTAAGCCTTAAACCTACAATTGCTTCTAGCAAAGCTAAAGGAGTAGTTCAAAGTGTATCAAAAGTCAATCAGCACTATGCTTCTTATTTCCCAGAGAGAAAAGAAGTATTAGCGGCCAGTGTCCCCTTAGATTTTGAAAGAGATCTTAACGACTTCTATAAGTTTGAGACTGTAGAAGAGGCTGTAATGGAAGTTATGCCCGGACTCGCTATGAGAACCAGAAGAGGCAAAAGGGTATTCAGAGTATTTTCTGATGATGAGAATAAGTTTATTGAAGGAGGAAGTCCCCTATTTATAGTTAATGGTGTACCTACCTTTGATCAAGCAAAAATTAAGGCACTAGACCCTAAGAAATTTGTAAAATATGGTGTAGCTCATACTCATACTAAGAGAAACTTGTATGGTAAAATGGGAAGGTTTGGAGTAGTCAAGTTGGAAACAACTGAAATTGTCACTGACCTAAATCCAAATTACATAGAACTGACTGGAATACTTCCATATAAAGTAGGAGAAATTTCATTCGACAGTGATGACTCATCGGTACCTTTATTCAATCCATTAGTGAATTACACACCAAATGTTAGTTTCAGCGAAAAAGCTCAGGATAGAGTTTCTATAACTGTTTCTCACAATGATTTGGTGGGTGATTTCTATGTGATTTTTGAGGGAACTATGGAAGATGGCACCCCTGTTCACACGATGACAAAGTACAATTCTTCATTGGAAAAGACATCAGAATAAGACCTCAATTTGGGACCTGAAAATTTTCTTAAAAAAAAGGTCCCAAAACATTTTAAAATTCAAGAAAACTTCTAGATTTGCACTCCCATTCAGAAACACATTGAGTGGGAACATTACAAAGGAAAACAAAAATAGAGTTCGGGGTGTAGCACAGTCCGGTTAGTGTACCTGGTTTGGGACCAGGGGGTCGCAGGTTCGAATCCTGCCACCCCGACGAACAGACGATCTAATGTCGGTAAAACCCCTTAAATCTTATGATTTGAGGGGTTTTTCTTTTTATTCCCTCCTATTTTATTCATACAATTTCAATAGATATGTGCCCTTTTCAGTGTCCCTTTTTATTTATTATCTTGAGGGCACAATTGATTAACTATCTGTATTACAACTAGTTAAGTCAATACAATTTGAATTGGAATGTGCTGTTTTGAGCTGATTTTGTGCCCTGTTTAATTAAGGACACTATTCAAAACATTCTAAAAACTAAAAAAGTAATTGTATGACCTCATTCAACACCTTTGGAGTACGCTTCTTTTTGAAGAAGTATAAAGCGATTAATAACTGTGCTCCTCTCTATGTCAGAATCACTGTAAATAAGCGGCCTGTTGACATATCATTAAAAAGACGAATTCCTCTTAACAAATGGAACGAAAAAGCTGGAAAACTCAAATCTACAACTAAAGAAGACCATGATATCGCTGAGTATCTTCATCATGTATCTCATCAAATATTCTTATCAAAAGAACAACTCGAAAAGGAACGTAAACTTGTTACTGCTTTGGCTGTCAAAAATCGGTTCACCGGAGCTGATGAACAGTCTTCCTCACTATTGGAACTAATTCAATATCATAATGAAGAAATGAAAAGCGAATTGGAGTGGGGTACTCTTAAGAATTACAAAACAACTCAGAAGTATGTTTCAGAATTTCTTAAATCAAAACTTGGCAGATCAGATATTTTCTTGACTGAGTTGAGTTACAAGTTTGTAGTTGACTTTGAAAAATTCCTAAAG
>JANSWY010000144.1 GCA_024743255.1 bacterium
CTTAACTTCTTCCTCAACAACATATCTGTCGGAGGTAATTACCACTTCCTGCATTTGCTGGACTGCAATTTCTAATTCTATATCCAGCTTTTGGTTTTGTTGTAAATCAAGATTTTGGGAGAATGTTTCATAACCAATATAGGATACTCGTAATTGGTGATTTCCGGAAGGAAGCGTCAATGAATAGAAACCATAAACATTCGTGACTGCTCCGGTTTGCGTAGTTTCGTCATAGATGGTTACCCCAATTAAGGACTCCCCGTTTTTTGCATCTGTGACATATCCGCTAATGGTTGCTTGTCCAAAACAGAGAGTACTGGATATGATGAAAGTGATGATAAAAAGTGCTCTCATTTCAAATAAAATCTTAATCCAATTTCATTAGCTACCCAAAACTTTGAGCGTTTGATGCCATCCAACTGGAATGTGTGGAACGATGGTGAAATACTAAACCTTAAACCAACTGGTTTAAAGATCTTAAGATAAGCAGTAACAGGAATGCTACTTCTGAATCCAACTCTCTTATGACCAAATAAATCAGATTCATTTACTTCCTGGGAATCGTCATATCTTTCAGTTGTAACTGAGGAAACCGGGAAACTGGACATTATTTGTAGACCGGTAGTTAATTTGAAGATTCGCCCTTGTTTTAATTCATAGTGATACCCCAGTCCTAATAAAAAGTTTTCATATCTACCTGAAAGACGTGTAGAAATTGTGTCTTGGGACCAGGTTCCCCATGTTGATTGAATGGTTTCAGAGGCAAACAATACTGAAACGTGATATCTACTCAGACTATCAGTCGGGTTTAAAGTGATCGCAATGTTGGTAGAGTTAACGGAAACCGATCCATCTTGTGAAATTGTGTCTCCCGGGGGAGTTGCAAACAGGTTACCAAACCTGCTATTGTCACGTAAATCACTGAAACTTACATTATCCAGAGTTGGGTTGAGAGAGTTCAGACTCAGATCTATTGAGTAGACCCTAAATCTGGCGGAATCCTGTGCGTTTGTCTTTGTACTGATTCCAACGACCAGCAGCAATACAAGTAGGCGGAGTTTCAATTGCATAGTTTAATATACTTCTATGGGTTATTTTTCCCTAGCCGACTATGTTATAAAAATGATGCCAAAAATTCTGATATCATTGGATTCTTTACGAACTAAGGATAAATTAATAGAAAACTGAACTGCTATGTACGGAAGACCCGGTGATAATCCCATATCAGATATAGTCATTCACAAAATTGAAACTTATGGACAGGAAATAGATGATCTTGTAAGGGAAGTCTATCCATTCAACAAAAGGCAGGTCTCTGCATTAATTGAGCAGAACTTCCGTTATGAGATTGATAAAGATGAGCTCCGGAAGCAGCTGCTGTTGCTTAAGGAGCCTTGATTATGTATTCTGAAAAATCTGTCTAATCTTTAAAGCATGAAAAAACTCAAGAAACCTCTGTACGATATATTCATCATGGTAATGCCCGTAATGCTTGGTGTTTACTTAGGTCTTCTGGCGAATAATTGGAATATCAACAAAAAGGAGAGACAGCTAACTGAAAAGGTTTTGAAGAACCTAGAGCAAGAAGTTAAATCCAATAAGGAGGAGATTAGAAAATCAATTTCATACTTCAGACAATTAAGAGATTCCACAGAGTCTTATCTAAAAAGGGGAGAATCCACAAACCCTACTCATTTTTCATTTTGGCAAGGGCTTAATCCTCCATTGTTGAGAAGCTCGTCCTTTGAGTCTGCCAGCATCACCGGAGTGCTCACCAATCTTGATTTGGAATTACTAGAACAATTGAGCGGTACTTATCATTTGCAGGAAGACATTATTGATCAATCAAAGACTTACGTGCAAAGTGTTATGAGCAAGATTGGAACGAAAGAGATGAGTAACTATAACTATTTGATAATCCTAAGTAATTACTCCTATGATCAGGTGTCATCAGGCCAGCAATTGTTGCAGGATCTTGAGGCTTTGGATGAAATGTTGATTTTGAAAATAGAGGAGGATTAATTTGAGTAATTCAGCGTAGCTATTATGGGAATACTTACAAATGGAACATCCATAATACTTAAACCTTGAGCCACATTATTGATTTTTCTCTACTCACTTATCTGAAGATTACCCTAGATTTACAAATCAGAAATCAACCGATAAAATCATGTCGTTCAAAAGAAAAGGGCAGCTTACCAAATCTCCGGAATGGTGGAAACATCTGAAACCAGAATTAAAACGATATTTCTGGAAGAGGGAAAGGCTGGAAGAGAAAAAGCACATTGAAGAACAAGTCAATCACCAATAAAATTGATAGTTAATACTAATCACCTCAAAACTTTGGTGGCCAATGTTCATCTAGTCCTACTGGCACCATCTAAATTCTTGAACAAGTACGAGAATCAGAAAATAACTCTGACGGAATACTTCGTCTTGACAGTTCTAATTTCCGTGATTACACTGATACTCGACTTCTTATTCGTGAAGCGAGACTATACCGCTTTGGAGCAATTTGCCTACACCAGTGGATTCTTATTGTCCTGGAATGGTACTTTTATTCTAAGGGTCTATTTGATCGATATGATCTTAACAAGAACAAGATTTGAATCAGATAGGAACCTTGTTGCATTTGCAGTATTTGGATCTGTGGTAATTAGGTTTTTAATGACATTCAGCACACATTTGATCAAATTTGATTACTCATCAATTCAGATGATTTCAACACTTTCAATTTTACTGCAGTATATTTCTATTGTTGCGTGTCTTCATCATTCTTTAAAACTGAAAATGTCCCAGTGCATGGCTTTAGTGTTATTGGTGCTGGGTTTCGAAAAGTTAGTTGCATATATGATGACAGGTATGGGATTTTAAGTATTTATTCTACCAAACAAAACAAGGCACCAACTTGGCGCCTTGTTATATTACTGGTTCGCTAGAACCAATTCCTGTACATCCGAGGAAGCTTTTGCATAATGCGAAAAACTCATTGAAGCAGAAGCTCTGCCACTTGTCATAGATCTTAAATGACCAATGTACTTAAACAAATTCGTCAAAGGCACATCAGCAGATATGATCTGGTGATCAGGTTTTGCTTCTATCTTTTTAATCATTCCTCGTTTTCTATTCAGATCCGAAGAAATAACTCCGATACAATCTTCAGGAGCTTCTATAACCACATTCATGATTGGCTCCATCAAGTAAGGATTGCAGAAAGCAGCTGCTTCCTTAAACCCTTCGATTGCAGCGATTTCAAAGTCTAACGCATGAGAATCTTCATCATGTGTATCTCCATCGAATAACCTTACAAAAAGGCTTTCCAGAGGATAACCTGCAGCGACACCATGTTGCATCGCTTTTTGAAATCCTTTTTCTACACTTTGAATGAATTCTCTCGGAATAACTCCTCCTTTCACATCATTCACAAATGTTAAACCTTTGGAATCAACTTTTCCAGGCCCTATCTCGAATACAACTTCTGCAAACTGCCCGCTTCCACCATTCTGCTTCTTCAGCTGATAGCGGTACTCGGTGGAGTTTGCAAATTGCTCGCGGTAGGCAACCTTTGGGGCTCCAATGTTCAACTCAATCTGATGCTCAAGCCGAAGCTTTTCCAAAACAACTTCCAGATGCAATTCTCCCATTCCATTCAAAATCGTTTGACCGGTTTGTTGGTCAAATTGCACATGGAGAGTGGGATCCTCATCCTTCACCAATCCCAGTGCCTTGGATAACTTTTTATCGTCAGCACTAGTCTTAGGTTCTATGGCATATCCAATTACAGGATCAGGGAAATCCATTGCCTCCAGAATAACTGGATGATCAACAGCAGTTAGTGTGTCGCCAGTTCGGGCATTTTTAACACCTGTAAGGGCCACAATTTCTCCACTACCTGCAGATTCCAAAGTTTCCATCCTGTCGGCATGTATTCTCATGATTCTCCCTGCTTTTGATGTTGAGCCAGTGCTCATATTCATAATGGAAAGCCCACCAGACAATTCTCCAGAATAGATTCTCGCCATAGCAATTTTTCCTGCATGAGGATCGGTTATTACCTTAAAGACCAATGCGGAAAACGCATCATATTCATTTATGTCCAATGTGATAGCCTCATCAGTATCAGGATCTAAAGCTTCAACCAAATTTTGGTCCACCGGACTAGGCAACATATCAACCACAGCATCTAGTAAAGGTTGAACACCGCAGTTTTTATATGCTGTGCCGCAATAAACAGGGTTTATATTACCCTTTAGAGTACCAGAACGAATGGCACGCCTTATGGCATCATTTTCAATCTGTTCTGGATTTTCTAAAAACTGTTCAAGCAACTCGTCATCCTCAGTCGCAGCAGATTCCAGAATACTTGCTCTAAGTATTTCTGATTTCTCAACCAGTTCAGCAGGGATTTTGCCATGACGGATTGTAAGACCACTGTCATCATTATCCCAGTACAGAGCTTGTTGTTCTATAAGATCAACAATACCAATAAACTCAGAACCTTCTCCAATTGGTATCTGCATAGGAATAGCATTCGAATGAAGCTCATTTCTTATTTGTTGAACTACCGCATCAAAATCAGCACCCTCACGATCCATTTTGTTTACAAAGCATAGTCTTGGGACTTTGTATTTAGTAGCTTGTCTCCAAACTGTTTGGGACTGAGGTTGTACTCCAGATACTGCACAGAACAAAGCAACCGCTCCATCAAGCACTCTAAGAGATCGTTCTACTTCAGCTGTGAAATCTACATGACCTGGAGTGTCAATAATGTTTATTTGGCAATTCTGGCCAAATCTTTCCCAGGACGTTGTAATTGCAGCAGAAGAAATAGTGATGCCTCGTTTGCTTTCCTGAGGATCTGTATCCATCATGGTATTTCCGTCATCTACGTTCCCCAATTTGTGGGTAATACCACTGTAATAAAGTATACGCTCTGTTAATGTTGTTTTCCCAGCGTCAACGTGAGCCATGATACCAATATTTCTTAATGTTTCTTTAGTTCTCATAATGTTAAGATTTTGCACCGTTGTGGTGCAGTGAAAAAATGTATTTGTAAGAATTGAGAAATTGGTAGCGTAAAAAGAACCCTCCAAAAGAGTGCCTTTTTATGGTTCACTTTTGGACGTAGTTATTCCATACTACCAGAGCGCACCGCTCTGATGGGGCCTGTAACGGCAAAAATTGAAATGTTTAATAATAGTCTTAACATGGTAATTGATAGAATAAAAAAAGCCCGGAACTAATTCCCGGGCTTGTATATTTTTTAGATTTATAAAATACAATATCAGCCTGGGACAGCACCACTTGCTGCAGGTGAGATTTTAGCTGTATTTATAAATTTCGTTTTCATTCTGAGGCAAACATAGTAAAATTTAGATAAACTGGTGAGATGTTGTTGTCAATACGCTAGATTTACTGAACTTATATAACTATCTGAAGAAAGTCTGTCGAGTTCTATTTAAATGCAAAAAAGAAGAAAATACGTAGCGAAAGGAGTGCCAGGTGGATGGCGTATTTGGAACACTAAGATGAAAAAGTGGTGGGGTGAATTGTATGAGATTCAGCCAGATGAGTTAGTGGAGGAGTTGAATAGTAATAAAAGGCCTGAGGTTCTGGTTCAGCTTACCAAGCGGTTTCAAATGCAGAAGAGATAATGTTTAAAATAACGGAGAGTCCACTGACAGCATTAATTGCTTTACTATTGTTAGTAGGACTTATATGGGAGGAAGACATAACTGATTTATTGTTGGGCAGATCCTGGCAAATCAAGGACCAGCACTTGATTAAAGAAATGTGTCTGGAAGAATCAGATATGACATCCAATGATACTAGTAATATTTGCGCATGTTATGCAGATAATGTAATTGAAAGCTACTCGAAAAGAGAATTCATTGAGGAGCTTGAAAAAGCCGGAAACTCAATGATCATAATTGAGATACTGAATGAATGCAGGAATCAATAAACTGTAATGAAATCAAAACTCAGAAATATTAATGTGAATGGGTTGGAGTTTAAATACTCTATCAGTGAGAAATATGAGCGCACTAAGTGGAGTACTAAACTACGAATCTTTAGATCAGGATATAAGAATTATCCATTGGAGATTCACTTTGAGAGTCGTGACGATTATTATCTTGGAAATCTATTATTGACTAGTGTGGAAAAATATAATCTCCATAAGCCAGGTAATATAAGATTGATCATTGAAGAAGGGCTCAGACAAGGTTGGGACGGTGAAATTAAAGGAATTGTTATAGAAGAGGGGATGGACATTTTAGAAGGTCTTGGTTTTGAGATTGATGATTTAAAAGTGACTTGAGTTTGAATAGGAGCAAATAATGAAAAAACTATTTATTGCCATTATTGTACTGATTGTACTGTCTCCAATTATTTACGTTGGATCATTAGTTTTTGAAAAATATCAATTCATTGATTCTATGATGGAGTTTAATGGTTCTTCAAAGGAAGAGCAAATTAGGGGATGGTGGATTTTAGAAGGCATTTCACCGAAATTTAGCACTGTAAGCATACCCGATGATTCCGTTGGGGTTGTGTTTAATGAGGATCTTACTTTTACCACTTTTAGTAATGAAAACGATAGCTATCGCATGGCAGGTAAATGGGATATTTCTTCTGATACGCTTCATTTATATCACTACCATGTGGTAGGTGTTGATTCAATTTTCATGATTATAAAAGAACTCAATAGAGAACAATTGACATTGGAATTTGAGGATAAAGAAACCGGTCAAGTACAGACAAGATTTGGTAGAGTGAAGGAATTGAAATGATCGAAAAACAAATGAAAATCAACTATCAATACACACTGGCACATTTTGACCCGGATCATTCTATTGGGACTAAATTGGATTTGGATATCGGAAAAGCAATTGAGCTTTTCAATAATTTCAACTGGGACCTGGAGTTTGAAAAGGTTGTTGAAAGAAATAAGAATAACAAGTCGTCTACAATTCCCTCTATTTCCTTCACAATTCCCGAAAAGCGGAAGCTTCAAATATCAGCTACCAATGATTTAGGTTTTGAAGTGTACTTTGAGAGAGATAAGCAGTTTAGTCATATTTATATTTCCAATAGTGTTCTGGACAGGCCCGATGGGGTTTCTGTTGATTATTTGATTGCAGCTTTTTTTAATGATTCCATTGAAGAAATACTGGAATTGCATCAAATCCCTGCAAATGATTTTGCATCAGTAGATCTTAAGATTTCATATACCCAAACTAAACTCAATAAAAACTTAATCTTAATAGCAGTTCCGTCTCTGGCAATAGCGCTATTTTTTGCTGCAACGGCGGAACCTACTTTTGGTATTCCATTTTTGTTTGTTGTATTGATAGGTGGATATTTATTACTACTCCCAAAACTCAGAATCAACAAATCTTATTGGAATAATGATGTAGATCAAACCATTCACTATGATCCAGCCAGTCAAATGTTAACTATTAAGAAGGGCGAGTTATTCTTTACTTTTCCAAAGAATGAAATAGAAGATTGTAAGTTAATAACCTCTCCAAGAAGAACATATGAGGATTATAACTACATGAGATTCAGGTGGAAAGACCAACATTTTGCTGTTACCTTTTTAACAACCGATCCGGAGGCATTTATATTGACTTTAAGAGTGAATTATGAGACCATTGAAATGGGTTACCCCAAGCTTTATACCGGGCAACTAACGGATTTTGAAAAGCAGAAGAAAGAAGAGAAATACAAAGAGTTTTTAGAAATCTATCAGGCGTGGGATAATAAGAAATTGGAGGAAGTACTAGCAAACACTGATTACTATGCGGACTATGCTGTCAAAGCAGCTAGAGAGATTCTAAAAGAAAGAGAAGCCAAATGAATTTGGAGTATTGAGGTCTATCACAACTGATCAACAATCTGTCTGAATATCGAAACCCAATTGGTTTTTGGATTGTGAGCATCATTAATAGATACGATTATGATTTTTTCTTCAGGAACCATATATAAGTACTGATCATAGAGACCCTGAGCCATGTAATCACCGTACTTTTCATTTCCAACTTGCCAATGCCACTGATACTTCCATACACTACCATTTTCATTGGAAAGTTGAGTTGCGTTTGATAGATAGGTTGAATCAACTATTACTTCTCCATTCCAATTCCCATTTTGAATCATCAACTTGCCGATTTTGGCTAAATCCGATGCAGTCGTATTGAAACAACAAAAGGCTTTCTCCAAATCCATATTTTCATAAGTATTCCAACTTGCCGGATACTCCGTTCCAATTTTTGACCATATCGATGTTTCCACCAATTCAGAGATTGATCGATTGCTGACTCTTTTTAATATCAATGCCAATAAGAGTGTATTGGCACTATTGTAATGAAATCTAGTTCCAGGTTCATCTTTAAGTTTCAATTTACGGATCAAACGAATTGGGTCCTTTTTATAATAAAACTTGGCAACATCACTGCTAAATGGATTGATATAGCTTTCCTTAAACCTGATTCCCGATGTATGGGAAAGCAGATGTTTGATTGTCACATTATCAAAATTGCCCTTACCCAACTCTGGGATGTATTTGGAAACTGTGTCTTCAAGGTTAATAAGGTTGTTGCGTTCTGCAATACCTATAAGGATACTGATGATTGATTTGCTAACCGAGAAGACCGTCAGACTTGTAGAATCAGTGATGTCGGTTCCATAATGCTTGAATTGTATGGTATCGTTCTTAATAATAATGAACGCAAGATTCGATTCTTTGCTTGATAGAAAGCTTGATAATGCAATATTCTGCCACCCATTTTTATCCGTTTTGTCAATGTACAATGTAGGATTTGTATTTGAGTCTGTAAACCGAAATGTGTTTTCAGATTTAGCTATTTGATTATTTGGAAACCTATGCTGATCCTTTTGATCTGCAAAATTCCAAAATATAACTCTGGAGGGATAGCATGAGGAACAAATAATGACGATAGTGACATACCGAATAAACAGAATTAAAGCCTTACGATTTAAAATCATTACTTCCTTAAACAACAATAAAGATGACCTCCCTATGATTAATCAATTGGAAATCTTGCATATTTGTGTTTTTAGAAAATCTTCCTAAATCGAATTCGCAACCTAACTTACTATGCAAAAAATTACATATCTGCTACTTGTTTTCACCCTGATTGTTGGCTGTAATAGTGCTCAAAAAGAAAGTAATGAAGCCTCACAAAATACGGTCGTAAATACACCTTCTACAGCAATTAGCACTGACCAAATCAATGATGCCAAATCATATGTGGAAACTGCGTCAAAAGCGTTAGAGGAAGCAGATCAACTAAATCAATACAATCTTATCTCTTCACTATCCAGATTAGCAGGGTCCTA
>JANSWY010000182.1 GCA_024743255.1 bacterium
AGTTCCATTTTTTATATCATCTCCGATTATTGAGAGGTCAACAATATTTGAGGAATCAATTTGAATAATTACCTCCTGCGCAACACTTATTAGACCTCTGTCATTTACTGTGAATTGAGCAATTGAATATTCATTGCCGTAAGTTCCCGCCGTAACTCCAGACAATTCAATCTTTTCAGCGGTTACTGCTTCATCCGCTATCTTTTCTGTTGTTACAGCATCTGCCTGGATTTTAGAATTTGTTACCGCATTAGTACCAATTTTATTTGCCGTTACTGCGTTTAGCGCGATAGTTGGGTTTGGATAAGTTCCATCAAGATCTCCGCCTGCTTCAAATCCATCAAAAACTCCAAGACCTTCTTTCCATCTATCATCTTTCCAGAAATAATATTGATCCTGATCTGTATCGTAGACCATCAAACCATTCACATTACTGGAGGTTGTTAAAGTAGAAATCATCAGGTTACGCTGATCGGTGGTTAACCTTGGGACTAGGAAACCCTGATCATTGTTTGGTGATACCAGTTCAAGAACTGCATTTGGATTTGGTGAGCTTGTGTTGACACCCACGGAATTTTGTTGTGCATACGTGTGGGCAGAATACATCAACATGGTCAATACCAAAATTGATTTGACTGTCTTTTTCATGATAATTGGTTTACTAAGCACGTTAAGCTTAAAACTGTCAGCGAATAGTATAAATTTTCTTGGCGAATTCATAATCATTTGTAGTGGTCCCGTCACTTTTTACAATAATTGAATAACGAATAAGCTGTATATCCTGGAGGTACCAATCCTGCCAAGTCCATATACCTTGTTCCGTTAAAGCAAACTAAAAATGTAATCCAGTAATTTTTCCTAAATTCCCGAGAGCTGACTAAATATAAAAATAACAAGTTTCCTACAATTTACGAGAATTACCAGCAGGAATCGATGAACCTTTTATTCTGATCGAGGAAAAAAGATAAGTGACTGGGAATCAATCATGAATAAGTGCAATTTTATCTCCATAAAAACACATTGATCAGTCTCTAATAGTCGAATTAGGGGTATTGCATGGTCAACTTACTGTTGTTATCAGTTTTCGACGAAAGGAATTGACTAACCGTTAGGTTGTAGTTCATAGTTCTTGATTCTTGATTATTGGTTGGTTGAAATGCTGAGAAACAAAAGTTGTACAAAAACTAGGAACTAAGAACGAAGAACTAAGTAACCAGGTGCATTTGTTTTCGTCCTGTTAAATTGGTAGTTTACTCGAGGAAAAAAGGGGGTTGATCGAAATTAACCTAAGTGCCATGGGAATCACTTTTTTAGCTGCCGGCAATTCTCTAAACTAGTGGCCCATTAAACTATTTTTTAACCGAACAACGTAATTAAACTATGGCGAACATCAACGTTCTGATGGTAGTGGATACGCTACACATCTCCTCCAACAACTTGGATACCACTGTATTTCTAATTGATGATAATGGGGATTCTGAAGAGACTTCAGGGGATCCTACCACATTTGATATTAATGCAAAAGATGGTGATACGGTAACTTTTAATATTGCTGCCATTGATGGCTCTACCAGAATTTCTTTTGTGAAGTTTGAACATGAAAACGGCAGTGAGATATTTGATCCTATGCCTAAAGTTGGCAATTTATGGATAGGGACTGTAAGTGGTTCAGTCGGTGACTCTGAAAATTTCAGCATCAAATTCAATGTTGAGGGTAAAGGGAAATTTGTCCTCGACCCCGAATTAAAAGTGAAAAACTAATTATTTAATATTAAATTTAAACATAATGGCAGACGTTACAATTTATTTAAGTCTAGTAGGATCAACAACACAATTACACCTTTCAGATTCCGAAGGCCACTCAGGGGATGGAACCATTACCACTGATGTTAACAAGGGGGACAATGTAACTTGGCAAATAGCTTCCGGTGCAAACATTAGCTCAATTGATAGCATTTATGACAAAGTAGCACACAACATTTTTAGTAGCGGCCCCAGCTCCCAAAGTGATGGAACCTGGCAAGGTACTGTAAGTGGTAGCGCGAGTGGAAGTGAATCTTACGGTATCAAATACACTGTAAACGGGACTCAATATGATGATGATCCTGAATTGAAGGTGAAAAATTAATGACTAAGAGAAAGAGTTTTACTAACATAAATCTTACAAAAGCCTATTTAATAATGGGCTTTTTGTTTTCATCTATCTTTTCTCATGGTCAAGATCAAAGGGTAGCAGATAGTCTTATAACTGTTTATAACAATCAAAATCTTGAAGGTGAAAATCTTCTTAATGTTTTAAGAGGGATTACTGAGGAGGCTACAAACCCCGACATTGCAATTGAATACTCTGATCTACTGATTAAAGAAGCTACGACCATTAATGACAATATTTGGTTGTACAGAGGCTATCTACAAAAAGGAAATGCACTTAAGCTAAAAGGAGATTTCTCAAATGCTATCAACAATTATTTCAAAAGTGCGGAAGCTGCTAAATCCGGGGATTATATACCAGGGGTTGGAGGAGCATTACTTACTATTGGTGACACATATTCACTAAATAATGACCATCGAAATGGACTAAAATACAGGAACCAGGCGATAGAAATCCTAAGAGCGACTAATGATAGTGTGACTTTAGCAACAGCTTTATTAAATACAGGATATGAATACTATCTCACAAGAAAATACGATTCCTCCTTGCTATTCTATGAGGAATCAGGTTTGATTTTTGAACTTAAAGACTTTGCAATTGGTAAGGCTTATAACCTTGGCAACAGTGGTCTAGTATTTGCAAGAACTGGAGAAATAGAAAAAGCTGAAGAATCAATTACAAAGGCAATTGATATACTGAGAAAGTTTGAAGACACGTATGCTATCACAGAGTTTGAAATCGAAATCGCCAACATTTTTCATGAAAAACAAAATTTACAGGAGGCTATAAAATATGCTAATAGTGCAATTGATCTAGCTAAAAAAGATGGCCTAAATAAAAGAATCCGTGACGCCTCCCTAAAACTCTCCGAACTCTACCAAGCCACAGGCGAATACCAAAAAGCATACACCTACCAATCCCAATAC
>JANSWY010000023.1 GCA_024743255.1 bacterium
CCTCCTAAAGTAGCATCAGTTACCGTAATTACTTCAATTTCGAAATCAACGCAAGGATCAATTACTTCGAATGTGGTTGAAACATCAGCGGCTGCTAAGTAATTATCATCACCAGCTTGAGATGCCGTTAGGGTCACTGTTCCTAAAGTACCATCAAGGATTATATTCATTCCATCGATAGTAGCCGGACCAGTCACGGAAAGCGACAAAGCTAACCCTGAACTGGAACTGGCTGATATCGGAACTGTTGTTGTGGTATTATCTTGATTTTCTATTGATGCCAATGAAATAGTTTGGCTTGCTTTATTAATTGTAAGGCTAGCATCAGAATAACTCAATGTATAGTTTGAAGCACTTCCTCCAGAAATTGTTATTGGATACACACCTGCATTGCTCTCAGAATGTGCGGATGTTGAGATAGAAGGTGCTTCGGTAATTGATTCACTATCTTCTCCATTAACAAAGCCAGAATAGGAATATGTCAGTGTTGGAATATCGTCCCCATAAGTAATAGCAATATCATCAGCAGTAACAGTCAAATCTGCCGCATTTACATCTACCGATATCTGAACAGGCTCAGCAGCATATACTGTATCATTTCCATTCTGAGAGGCTTCTAAAACAATAGTTCCAACTCCGTTTATATTAACAAATCCTTCGTCAAAAGTAGCTGGGCCACTTACTAGTTGATACGAAACTGCTAAGTCCAAATCGGAAATAGCTTCAGGCGTAAATGGTGCATCACCATAAGTTTTATCATCAATAGCCGAAAAACTCAAGCTTTGCGAAAGCATTTCCTTAACAGTAGCAATTGCATTAGTACTTGCTTCATTCCCTGAAGCATCCATTGCTGTTAAAGTCACAGTATTCTGACCTATGTTTTGTTCTCCAAAAGTCGTTACATCCAGTGTTAAAGATGTGATATTGCAATTATCAGAGCTACCATTATCTATGTCATCTGCTGTTATAGTCGCAGATAGGTTTTCATCGAGCCAGACAATAATATCTTGTGTCTCCACACTTGGAGCCATGTCATCAACGATTGTTATATTAACGGTTCCAGAACTGCTATTGCCACTTTCATCAGTTACTGTTAATGTGACAGAATTATTTCCAATGTGATCACAAGTAAATTCATTAATACTAAGAGCATATTCTAAATCTGCTGCAATTGTACAGTTATCAGCAGAACCATTATCCAAGTCTGAAGCATCAACAATAACAGATCCGGTATTGTCCAAAGAATATGTCATATCCTGTGAAACCAGAGTTGGGTTTAAGTTGTCTTCAATTGTTACTGTAATCGTTTGAGACGAAGAGTTTCCTCCAGCATCTGTTACTGTAAAAGTGACTGTATTCGCACCAATGTGAGAACAATCAAAATCCGTTTGACTTAGTTCAAATGAAAGCGAACAATTATCTGTTGAACCATTATCAGCATCCTCTGGGTTGGCAGAAACAGAGCCATTTTCGTCTAATTCCAAAACCAGGTTAGTGGCAACTAATGTAGGAGTTTGATCATCTGTAACGGTAACTTCTACAGTCACGTCAGAAGTATTCCCTGCTAAATCTGTTACTGAAAATGTAACATCCTTCACACCTACATCCGAACAGTCGAAAGAAACCTGGGAAGATGAAAATTGCAGGTCATCAGAAGATGTACAATTATCAGTTGAGCCATTATCAAAATCAGCTGCCATTATTGATGCTTCTCCATTTTCATTTAGTGTAACTGATAAGTTTTGACTAGTGATAGAAGGTGCCTCACTATCTCCAATGATTATTTCCTGAGTCATTTGAACTCCACAAGTCTCAGGTTCACATGTAAGAGTGATAGTGGGTTCAATCCAGTCTGTACTTGCATCCATATTTTGCAACACAGCATTATTACCACTAACTTCATCTGCTATGGTGGATCCAGAACCTTCATTTAATGGGAAATATGCTACCATCCCGGAATCATCAGGATCTCCACAAGCACTCATATTATCTGATATTTCAGTTTGAGTTCTTACCTTACTCCATACTCTTATTTCATCCATTTGTCCAAGGAAGTTCTTTGAACCCCATGCTGATAAGAAGGCGGAAGCATTTACATATCCAAAACTCATTCCGGAACCACTACTTTTAAGCAATGCCCCTGGAGGGTTTGACGAATCAACTATCGATTGTTCAACCCCATTGTAATATACTTTTACATTGGTACCATCGTAAGTAACTGCTAAGTGGTACCACACATTATTTGGAGGTGGTGTAAAAGAATATCCTCCAAGCCCTGTGTTTCCTCTGTTAAAAACAACTACTAAATTATTAGTGGTTTGCTGAGTGTAAACTTCAACGTCACTTACAGCACTTGTCCCTAGAAAAAACACTGGTAAATACCCACCAGTGGATCCAGGTAACGGACTTTTAACCCATGATTCAAATGAGAAACCTGATGTATAATCAAAAGAAGCATCAACTGAAGCTGATACATAATCATTGACACCATCAAAATCTAGTCCATAATTAGTTGGAACGCTATTACTGAATTCTGCGAAAACATTGAATGTAGTAGTTTCTGAGATGTTTCCTGTACTAAAATCGAGTGATGATCCTGTACCAGTAATTGGCCCGTCCACAATACTATTGTCTTCACTATTTCTCAGGTAGTAATTTACATTTGCTACCGAACTGGCAGTGGATATTGTTGCTCCAGCTGATCCGTCTGGACAAAATGCTGTTGTACTGGAAGTCAAAGCCTCATCGTTTACAATTGAATTGACTGTAACTGTAATTTCCACTGATGCAGAATTGCCTCTACCATCTGTTCCTGTTAGGGTAACAGTGTTTTCACCTATATCTTCACACCCAAAGGAGTACTGTGACAATGATAATGTCAGTGTACAATTATCGGTTGATCCATTATCAACATCTGCTGTGGTAATTGATGCATCTCCAGTATTTTCATCCAATGTTACCGTTACATCCTGTCCTACAACTGTAGGTGAAATAGTGTCTTCCGGTAAGATTAATGCAGTTGTACTTTCAGAATTTCCGTAAATATCCGAAGCTGTTAAAGTTAGCGTGATGTTACTTCCTACGTTTGAACAGTTAAAATCTGTTTGATCCAGACTAAGTGTAATATGTTCATCACCACAACTGGTTGTAGAACCATCATCGATATCGTCAGGTGATACCGTAACCTCTCCATTTTCGTCTAAATAAACTGTAGTCATGGAACTAGAGGCTGAAACTGTGATAAGCGGAACAACAGTGACTACCGCTGTAGTGTTATCAGTATTCCCGTCTTCATCAACTACACTTAACGTAACTGTGTTATCTCCCAGATCATCGCAAGAAAATTGTGTAATATCAAGTGACAATTCTGGAGAATCACCGCATGTATTGATTGACCCATTATCTATCTGGTCAGGTGTAATTGTAGTATTTCCATCACTATCTAATTCTACTGTAATATCCTGGGAAATAGCTGTGACACTTGTACTTCCTGCACAACCCGTCTCTGAGGCCAGCACTATTATTTCTGTTCCGCTTAAAACTGCATTGTAAAATCTGATATCATCAATTTCATCCTCATAAACATTTGCAGAATTGTTGCTCCTGTTATTTCCTATAGTCATTCTGATATTAGGATTTACCAATCTCCAGTACAATCCAACCTGACTAACTGTAACATCTACAGGGTTGCTAACAGCAAATGTTCCATCAATATAAAGTACGTATGTGTATCTCACCTCATAAGTCCAACCTGATGGGGACCAGGTCGAAATCTTTTGACCAAAAGCTGTAAAAACTACATTATGCCAGGTTCCATCTGACAAAATATTTGATGCTTCGGTATTAAAATAGCCAGAGTGCTTATCGGCTCCTGCAGCAGTATTATTCCAGTAATGACTTAAAAAGTTAGCAGCTACACCTACTTTTCCGTCTTTGAGATAAGCGTACCATCCTCTTTCAGTAAAACCTTCAGTATCCGAAGATCTCTCTGTCTGATCGATGATTACTCTTTTGTTGGAATCATTAGTTGTTGTTTTTATCCAGAAGCTGATTGTAATCGGAGAATCTGCCATACCATTTCTGGTCAGATAGTCTCCATTTAATTCAACTGCTCTGTCGGTTCCTCCAGCCCGATTTTGGCTAAAAGTAAGATTGGAGCCATTTTGTGTAAGATCATTTTCGCCGGCGGTATCATCTAAGACGCCATTTGTAAATCTGTACTCTCCTTCAAGGTTGGTAGTTCGGATTTGACCTAAGGCCAAACTACTTAGAAATATCAGGCAGAGTAAAATTCTAAGTTTCATAATAGTCTCGATTTGATTCAAAAAATGTGTTACTTATCAAATCTGATTATTATGAAATGGTGTCTGGCTCTACTTTATAATTTGTACAGTCGCTTCGAGAATTTGTAGGGGATTATTTAAAATTTGTAATTTGGTACTAATGTAGGTTTTCCAGGGCTGTCATAAGCATATCTCTTTTTCTAACCGCAACCGGCAATACACTTCCGTCCTTCATATGAACAATACCCCCCTCCTTTTTTTCATATCGATCAAAATGGATCAAATTGATCAAATGGGATTGATGAGCCCTAAAGAAATGATGATCCTTGAATAACTGATCATATTCTTTTAGTGTCTTTGTAATGGTGATTTTACGACCATCTGTAAGGAAGAATTTGGTGTAGTTTCCTTCAGATTCACATCTGACAATGTCTTTTACCGCTACAAGAAAAACTGTTTCAGAGTCCTTAAGAATGATCTTTTGTTCTTCCTGATTTTTATCTTTATTCTGAACCAGATTAGCGACCTTTAGATTTTGCTCATTTTGATCCAACAGGATTCTAGCCTTTTGTAATGCGTTTACCAGGTCATCCGGATCTACTGGTTTGAGAACATAATCAATTGCACTGAATTTGAAGGCTTTGATAGCGAATTCATTGTGACCAGTTACAAATATCACTTTAAAATCAAGCGCACCATAAATTGACAACAAGTCAAAACCAGTTCCGTCTTTCATTTCCACATCAAGCAAAAGAAGATCTGGTTTATTGCTTTTAAGAAGTTCAACACCTGCCTTTACACCGTCTGCCTCTGCTACTACCTCGCAATCGGAAGCGTATATTGATAGAAGAGTTTTTAAATTGTCCCGTACAACTGCATCATCATCGATGAGTATCACCCTCATATGTTCCAAATTAAATCTATCTGGAAAGATAACTTAACTATAGATAAAAGGTACTTTTAAACTCACCTTTGTTCCTAAAATCTCTCCATTTTCTGACTTAACCTCACCTAATACCAGCTGGATTTTATCCCTCAACGACCTATTGAATAATTCCATTCTTTCTCTGATAATTTTGGTAGAAAGAGAAATGTGGTCCGCAGACTTTGTGCTAGTGGCTCCAAGACCTTTACCATTATCCACGATCTCAATTGCTATAAAATGACCAGATTTAGTAAGATTCAATTTTATTAAACCATCTTTTCTATCAGGAGACAGACCATGTTCAATTGCGTTTTCTACAAAAGGCTGAACAAACATTGGGGGAATTGTATCAACTTCTACATCAATGTTATCATCAATGTTGATTTCATACTGAAAAGCATGGCCCAGTCGGAGCTTATGAATATCCATGTAGTCTTGAAGCATTTGTACCTCTTCCTCTACTGAAATAAATTCTTGTCTCGAGTTTTCCAATATTTGGCGCATCAGTTTAGAGAACTTAGCAAGATAGATTCCAGCCTGATTTGCTTCGTTTTTGAGCATAAAATTCTGAATGGCCAATAAGGCATTAGATATGAAATGTGGATTCAATTGAGATCTAAGAAACCTCTGTTCCAATTCTGTTTTCACTCTTTGTTTTTGGATTGAGGAAGACCTAACAAAGAAAAACGTTATGGAACTGATTAGAACAAACCCTATTAATCCAATAATTAACCACTGATTTTTTTGTCTAATCTCAAGGTCCTGAATGACTGATTGTTGAGAAAGCAACTCAATTTGTGATTCTTTTTTTTCAGTTTCATACTTAGTTTCAAGCTCTTCAACAATTGACATTCTCTCTTTTGAGAAAATTGAATCTCCTACTAAATAATATTCCTTTAAATATTTGTTGGCACTTTCATAGTCGTTTAGTTGCTCGTACAACTCGTAGTGCGTCTCGAACGCCGCTTTTAGTTGCAACAAATTATCCAGTTCACGATAAATGTCTATTGCATTTTGATTTGATTGAAGTGCCTTAGACAAATCACCTAGTCCAATATAGCATTTGGTTAACCCGGAGTAAGAAGCAGCCATATTGGCTTTTTGATTGTACTTTTCTGAAAACTCCAATGTCTTTCTAAGAAAACCCAATGCTTGCTCGTATTCCTTCATTTGAGAATACAACACACCAAGACTCCCCTCTGCAATTGCGATTCCCGTGGCATAGTTGGCATTTTTCGATATCTCCAGCGCCTTTAATAAATATACTTCAGCTTCTTCAAGTTTTAAGATTTGCTGATAGGTCTTGGCAACATAGAAATAGTAGCCAGCTTTGGATGAGGAATCATCATTCTCTTTAACCAATTCTACATTTTCGAGGTAAAATGATAAGGCCTCATCATACTGTTTATAGGTAAAGTAAGCTCTTCCAAGATTCCCATTAGTTACCAGCAAATTTTCTTCATCACCCAGAATCTCCAAAATAGATTTAGCCTGAAGAGCTTTGCTTATAGCACTATCAATTTCACCCTTTAAATTATAAAAGGTGCTGTAGGCATTTAGGGACATTCCTATCCCTTTCTGATAGTTTATTTTTTTTGAAATTGATAGTGCTTCCTCAATTAGCGGCACGTTTTCATTCAAATCTCTTGATGTGTGATATTTGGTGAATTGTACTAATAAATTCACTCTAGTTGAATCTTCTTCTTTGTAGGTATCTACCAAATTCTTGATACTGTCTAACTCGACATCCTGTGCAAAAGAATTCATCAGTATTATCATCATTGCGAAAATGAATGAACACTTTCGTAAGACCTGCGGTGCTGGATAGTGCATTAAAAAATGTGTTTCAGTGTGCAACTACTAAATTAGTCATTTAATACTAATCAGCTAAATCAATCAACTAAATGGCACTTTTAAATGTACTTTAGAGCCTAAAACGTCACCCTCGTTATTGGTAATCTCGTCAAGCACCAGCTCTATTTTCCTTTGGAGTGACTGGTTAAATAAATTAATTCTTTCCCTAATTATGGTAGTTGACAATGATCTGTGAGATGGATCAGTGGAGGAAGTGGATTTAAGACCCTTGCCATTGTCAATGATATCAATGCCAATAAATTCACCTCCTTTCCTAAAATGGATCTTTATCAACCCATCTGTACTGTTGGAATCAATTCCATGCTCAATAGCATTTTCAACAAATGGCTGCACAAACATAGGCGGGATCATATCCACTTCTTCGTCAATTGAATCTTCTATTTCAATTTCAAAGTCAAAGGCACCTCCTAGTCTTAATTTATGAATATCCAGGTAATCCTGAAGCATCTGCTTTTCTTCTTCTACAGAAATGTACTCTTGTCTTGAATTCTCAAGAATTTGTCTCATTAGCTTTGAGAATTTGGCTAGATATATTCCTGCTTGAGTTGCATCATTTTTCAACATGAATTGCTGCACAGCAAGCAAGGCATTTGAGACAAAGTGTGGATTTAGCTGAGACCTAAGAAAGCGCTGTTCTAATTCTGTTTTTGCCCTTTGTTTTTGCATTGAAGATGATCTTATGAAAAACAAGGCGAGCAGCCCAATCATTACAAAGACAACTGACCCAATAACAATCCATTGGTTTTTTTGCTGAATCTCAAGAGATTGGATAGTCGCTTGTTGCGATAGCAGAGCAATTTCAGATTCCTTTTTCTCTGTATCATATTCAGTCTTCATTCTGTTGATCTGTTTAGATCTATTCTCATTATAGATACTATCACTGTAGAGTCTCAGCATGTTATGTGCCTCAACAGCCTTTTTGTAATCACCAGATTTCTCTAGAATTTTTGTGCGGATTTCATAAGTATTTCTGAACCCAAGTTTCTGATTAATAATCCCATACTTTTCAAGAGCAAGATTGTTAAAGTACAATGCGCTATCCAGCATGCCTTTCTTAAAATAAGCTTTTGATAATCCTACACCAATAAAACCCAAACTCCAGTTATTTCCCTGAGCATTCATGTATTTAAATGAAGGAAGAAAAGCCTTAATCGAACTATCTGGAAGATTTTCGTATTCAATGTAAGCATCACCTTGAAGATTTAAGGCGTAACACAACATGGTACTGTCACCAGATGCAACTGAAATGTTTGCCGATTCCTTCATTTTAGTAATCGCATCTTGAAATGGCTTATTATTGGTGAGATACAGGTTACCAATTGTCATTAGGCTCATTGCCATATCTCTTTTTAAATCCTGACTACTATAGTAATCATATGCTTGTTGTACGTATTCCAATGCTTCTGCAAATTGCTCATCATTCTGAAGTACTAGTCCCATGTTATACTGGCAACTGGCCATTCCCTTGAGATCACCAACTTCTTTAAATATATCTACCGCTGATTTGTATGCATTTAAAGACTGATGATAGTCTCCTTTTATATCATGAGCAACGCCCAGAACATTATACGCCTGCGCAACACCTTTTCTATAAACATTCTCCTCCGAATACTGCTTAATGTAATCTACCAGAACAATAACGGAATCAGTATCCTTATACCATATAGATTTGGCATAACTTACGAGACTGTCCACAGTATTGGCAACTGTACTGTCTCGATCTCCATTTTGGCTGTAAAGCTTTCCACAGAGTATTAAAAGAATTGAAACAAGTAAAACCTTTTTAATCATAAAGTACCTTGATAGAATTTGCAAAGATGCTATTTTTTCTGTTTTGCTAGTTAAAATATCTCAGGTATAAATGTTTGATAATCCATGGGTGGTCTTACATAGTTTTTATGATCTGGCAATTCAGGCAATTCAATTATTGGATGATCAATATTCTCGTAAGGTATTTGCTGTAATAAATGTGAAATGCAATTAAGTCTTGCCCGTTTCTTATCATCACCATTTACTACAAACCATGGGGACTGTTTAGTGTCGGTATAAGAGAACATCTCGTCTTTGGCTTTAGAATAGTCAAGCCATCGTTCTCTGGATTTAAGATCCATTTTACTAAACTTCCATCTCTTAACAGGATTAGTAATTCTTTCCTTAAATCTCTTTTCCTGAATTTCGTCACTTACTGAGAACCAATATTTAATTATAATTATTCCTGATCTTATTAGCATTCTCTCAAACTCGGGACAAGATCTTAAAAACTCTTCGTACTCTTCATTTGTACAGAATCCCATTACTTTTTCTACTCCTGCACGATTATACCAACTCCTATCAAATAGGACCATTTCTCCGGCAGCCGGAAGATGCTCCACATACCTTTGAAAATACCATTGAGATTTTTCTCTTTCTGTTGGAACCCCCAGTGCCACAACTCTACAAACCCGTGGGTTCAAAGGTGCCGTTATTCTCTTTATGGTCCCTCCTTTTCCGGATGCATCTCTTCCTTCAAAAATCACTACTACTTTGAGCCCCTCCTGTTTGATCCATTCCTGGAGTTGAACTAATTCAACATGCAGTTTCTTAAGTTCTTTTTCGTAAACACCGTTTGAGAGAGATTTTTTATCGTCCATAGTTTCTAGTTTGTCGCAACATAATTTAGCAGCATTACATAAATGCTGATTTTCATCAATTAGAAATTTAATAAATAACAATCAGAACTATTCATCACACTTGTAACAGTCAGACACATTAAAGTGGATAACCAGCCCTATTTCCTGAAGTTTTGTCAAAAAACTCAAAGCGATGAAATTAATACTCCCTCTTTTTACAATGGTTGGTTTAATTGCATTAACAGCCATATCTCCATTCAATACCAGAACATTTAAAGAATTTGAATACAAAGGCAAATCCCTAAGATATGGAATACAACTACCCAATGACTTTGACCCTGACAAAACTTATCCTGTAATAATTGGCCCATCAGAATTACAAGGTAAGGGTGATCAATGTTATTATTGGAGAGGTGTTGCGGACACAAACGGCTGGATTCTGATTGATTATTCCATTTACAATGGCCCTAGAAAAAAGGAAGAGATAAAGGCACTAATGGAGTATCTTAAAAAGGAATATAATGTTGAAAACAACAAGTTCCATGCTGTGTGCTTTAGCGCAAACAGTGCAATGATTTTTGATTTGGTTATGGCCATTCCAGAATATTTTGAAGGCATAACAGGCATGGCAGGAAATCCCAGAACTACCGATGTGGAACAACTTAAATCTCTAAAGGGTGTTAATGTACAGTTTGTTGTAGGCGATAGAGATAATTATTGGATGAAAGCAGCCCAAAAAAGACACGGTCTGTTGTTACAAGCTGGGGTAAAAAGCTCCCTGGAAATTATTAAAAATGGTGAACATGTACTGACTAACCTAATTGGTGAAGGTTTTCTTGAAAGAGCTGATAGGTTAAGAGAAACGAATATAGAATAATTTTATTGATTCAAATGCTGGAGAGGAGTTATCCGTAACTCCTTCCAGCAACTTCCATTTATTTTAATCTGCTGATCTAACAAACCTGGCCCCATAAGCCTCCTTTCTATTTCCTCCAGCCCAGCCTCCATACCTTCTGTATGCAATTGGACTATATGGATTGAATTCAGTGAAATTCATAGGGTATACATAATATCCACCACCTCTGAAGCCAAAGCCGCCTTTGCTTTTTACACCTGAAGGCCAATCATCTACATCGGCAAAACCATAGTTATTCAAGTTCCCATCACCGTGTACTCCCTTAAAGCTTCTTCCCTTCTCATGGCCAATTGTAATGACTCTTTCCCACATACTCCCTGCCAAATCCATAACCCAATAGTAGCTTGCACCATATTTCTCTCTGGTATCATCGCTAAGTTCTGATTCATCACTACCATCTTCCATTTCTACATTTCCATTTTGCTGCATATTCCTTTGCATATTCTCATAACTATCAGTCCCCCATGGAAATTGATTTGTGATTGGAGTCTCAGGGCCTCTTGCTGCTTTTACAAATTCAAGCTCAGTCATTGGTCTCAACCCTGCCCAATCCGCATATGCCATGGCATCATCCCAACTCATGTAGTTGCATGGCCTATTAGGGAGTTCAGCAACATAAACATTGTTTTTGATGGAAATTGAGCCTCTGCGATCATAGTAAGTTTTACCAGCAAAGTTTGCCCTGTGATGACTTTGTTGTTCGGTCAAAGTATTTAGAAAATCAACATATTGACCTTGTGTTGGCTCGTACTTCATTATATAAAACGGTGAATAACCATTTGGGAATGAAGCTGGAATTGTTCCTTGTTGATCTCCTTCGTATCCTCTTTTTGTCTTATAGTAAAGTGCATCCTTTTTAGGTGCAATCTCAATCACCTGACCTTCAGATGTTATTGAAATAAGTCCAGCTGGCTCTCCTTTTTCATCTGATTTAAACAACCCTCCAAAATCAAGCACGGCATTACCAGGCTCCCCCAAAACAAATTGACCTTCTGGAACATAAACCATTTCAATTCCAAAAGCCCAGACTTCATTAATGGATTTAGGAGAATATCTAAGTTCTTCTTTATCAATATCAATCTGCAGACTACATGATATATCTCCTCTATAATCAGAGGCCGCAGAAATATAAACTCCCAAATTGTCTGATGATGCCTTTATGCTTAATTGGGTATTTGATTCTACCAGCTTTATAGCCGAATTAGATATTTTCCAATGAGAAGCCTCCCTTCCTTTACCATCAAGTTTCATGAAAAACCAAACTGCATCGTGATTTCGGTTATTGTTCCATGCATTCTTCCAACTTACAGGAATAAGAATTGATGAACTATCATTAGAAAATTCAATTTCTCCAATATTTACATCAGTGGATCGGGCAAAAAATGGCACTATGAGAAACAGTGCTAAAATTGTATTCTTCATTGGTTAAGTTGATTTGTTTAGTTCCTTATACATCTTATCTCTAGCCTAGGTTTCAAGCTGTTCATTTATTAAGTAATCATCCATTTATTTTTCTGGCACAATATTTGGCTATATCACATTGTTATATAATTAAATACCAATTACTTATGAAAAATTTTGTGATATGCTTGTCGCTATTTTTTGCGACCCAGATTAGCTATGCCAATACTTCAGGCATAGCATTTAAAAAAATCACTTTTGATGAGGCTACTAAACTGGCTGCTAAAGAAAACAAAGTGGTTTTTGTTGACTTCTATGCAGATTGGTGTGGTCCATGCAGGTGGATGGATAAAAATGTATTTGTAGATTCCGGAGTTGGAGATTACTTCAATCAAAACTTCATCGCCATTAAGGTAGATACTGATACCAATGCAGAAGCCGCATTAATTTCCAGATTAAATGTAAATGCTATTCCAACATATGGCTTTTTTAAGCCGGACGGAGAGCTTTTATTGAATCGCTCCGGAGCAATGTCTGTTGATGACTTTCTTCAATTAGCTCAAACTGTTAGAGGCTGGAAAAAGGCACTTAATAAAGATGTAGACCTGGGAACTATTGATAATAAGTTTGAAGCCCTACAATTAATAGCTCAAAACGATCCTGAAGAAGCAAACTCGAAGGCCACTGCCTACGTCAAATCCCTGGTAGAAAATGACGTAACACTAAAATCTGCAGATCTACAGGATTGGAAGATCATTGCTGAATACCAGGCAAAGAGCTTTTCAGAGGAATCCTGGGGTGCACCTATTCCATATGTAGATGATGTTGATTTGAAATTGTTGAAAAATGTAAAGGAAGTTACTTCCTCCAATTGGAACGATTACATGGTCAATTACTATCAACAAACATTTGAGTACTTACTCAACTATTGTGTTCAGACCCTGGACACAGATAAGATGAAAGTATTAAATAAACCCAACGCCATATTTCAATCTGTGGTAGATAATAAGAAATATCCATTAGCAAGCTACGATGAGTTTAATTGGATGAAATATCATGTAATGGTAGGAAACGATGGATATTTTCTGGAGAATATAGATTCCTGGCTTAAAAAGTATCATGAAGAGGAAGCAAATTACTATCTGGAGTCAGGTATAACATTGACCTATTACTGTGATACTCCGGCATGTAACGATAAGACAGAAAATCTGTTTTTATCATCTATAGAAATTGATGACTCTGATATTGGGAATGTTGTTTTGGGATCATATTATTCTAATACCAATCAACATGACAAGCTTGCTCCATTAATTGCGAAAGCAGAGAAGCAATTCAAGGGTAGCGATTATTATTATATGTTCGAAAATTGGAGGACCCAGATATCTAATGAGCAATAATTATTAAATACAAAAGTCCTGATCAGCGGCATCTAACCAGGACTTTTATAAATGTCACATATGGTTAGTTAACATGTTCAAACTGAACAATCATTGCAAAGGCTTTTTTACCACTGCTATTCTGTTTTACTTCAAACTTAATTTCATTTTGATCAAACGTAATGTACTGATGGTTGATCAGTTCTGCCTGAATTGTGTTTTTCAGTCTTGCAGAAATTGGACCAGTTGAATTACTCAGCTTTCTCTTGATTTCATCAATATCTAGTCGTTCTTTGGAGAAGAATATTAATATGTAATCCTTACCTGCCTGATCATCCATTTGGAAATAGTGTTCTTCTGATGGTAGTGCTATTTCACTTGAGCTATAATTAAGAGCCGGACTTATCTGATCCACTGGGAATAGTTTATTTATGGACTTATCTACAGAACCAGTACCCAACATATAAACAAAAGCAGGCTGCTCACTTTTAAGGAACATTCTCATTTTACTTTGAGACAGTAATCTTGGTACAACCTTATATGTATATTCACCCTCTGTTGGCTCTTCTGGACCAAACACATTCCAGTTTCTTGTCTTAGCAGCTAATTCTACTTTAAGGTCCATTTGATCATCCATATCAAATAATCTTAGACTTCCAGCTAAGAGTGGTTCTTCTGGCTCAGGTGGAGAGAACTGCACAAGTTCAAACGCCTGATATGTGAACCTTGCAAAATCGTCATATCTTATCCAAACATATCCACTATTACCCCAATTAGCTCCCCAACTATTCTGAACTTCGAATGCTCCACCAAACTTGTCATTATCGTAACCAACAACACACATTGCATGTCTACCGTGCTGTCTTCCGTTGGTGCTGGCATTTGGACTTTCTGTTGGGTTCCAAACTCCATATGTGCTCGGTCTATCAAAAGAATCTGGACAAATCATTGAGATTACTACTGGATTTCCTTCTGAGAGCGATGTTTTTGTTCTTTGAATTTTCAGACTATTACTGTACATGTCGCTTCCCCAAAGCTTTGTGAACTCCTCTATTCTGTATTTACTAGCTCTATCATCATTACTGTAGTGCATTGGTGCACCCGGACATAACTCTGATCCACTTGTTACATAAAAATCAGACATTGGAACAGACCCTTTAGATTTTAAGCTAGCGACAACCTGCGCGGTGAATGCTCCACTACAAGTAGAACTACTGGCATTTAATCTGTATTGATATGTAGGAGAAAATGCTTTTGTTGTAATGTAACTTCTATCCGACCATCCATTTTTTTGAGATTCCAAAATAGTACGTGCTGCATAGGCTACAGCCCATCCCGTACATGTACCATACTGCCCCTGACTTTTGGGGAATGGAGCATACTTTTTTAAAGAGAAAGACCTGGGAGCACCTTCATAGAAGCTTCTTGTTAGAGGTGCTTTTTGAGGGATTTCATCATATAACTCGTCTGTACCTGGGAGTATTCCTCTTGGGAACTCTTGGGCAAATGTGAATTGAGACCCTATTAATAGTAGGATGAAAAATATAGATTTTGTCTTATTCATTTGGTAGGTGAGTATTAATTTCTAAAATTCATTCAAAGCGTTACAAGAATCCTGATCTCCTTTGTCGCAACCTTTGCGGTACCAGTATTTTGCCATATAGGTATCTTTTTTGGTTCCATAGCCTCCTTTGTAGTTTTCTCCGAGTCTCCTCATGGCTTTTGCATAACCCTGATCAGCTGCTTTTTGATACCACTCATTAGCTGTATAATGATCTTTTGTTACTCCATGACCAAAATCATACATGTAACCCAATTTATATTGCCCTCTTGGAAGGTCTTTTTCTGCTGCTTTTCTAAACCATTTTATTGCCTCATAATGATCTTGGGAAGTTCCTTCTCCCACTCTATACATATCTCCAAGATTAACCATTGCGTTTTTGCTTCCGTCATTTGCAGCTTTGGTGTACCAGAATACTGCTAGTTCATTATCTTCCTCTACCCCCTGACCTTCGTCATACATTACTGCTAAATTGTTTTGAGAACTGGAATTGTGTTGTTCAGCAGATTGGGTATACCAATACAAAGCCTTTCTATAATCCTGGGATACACCCAATGAATTTTTGAACATATAACCCAAATAAAACTGAGCATTATTTTGGCCCTTTTCTGCTGCACGCATGAACCATGAGTAAGCGGATGAATAATCTTTATCGTTGTAGTAATCTTTTCCTTTATTGTACCACTCTTTAATTGTTGCTTCTGAATAAGTTACCTCCGGACAACCATTGTTACTAGAAACACCATATTTGTATGGACAATCATCATATCTGTCAATAATACCATCATTATCACTATCCACATTTGTATTTGGATTTGGAGAAGGATTTGGTGTTGGTGAATTACCGAAACATATCTTATCGAATAACTGACCGTACTTTGCAGGAATTTGGTCCGGGTTATAATTGTATATTTTCTTACTCACATTTCTTACAATATCCTCCAAGCATCCACCAGTCTCCATTTCTTTCATGAAGTAATCAATATAAGGATTATCATCCCTTACTTTACTGGCCTTTTGTGTGGTGAAAAAGATTTCGGCATTTCGAGGTGCACTTACATCTCCAAAGCCATTATCAGATCCAGATCTTTCGCTGCTTGTCCAGTTTTTAACGAAAGGGTTATCACGACAAGCATCCAACACGATTACTTTAGGAGTATTGGGATCATTTATCTTCTTGAGTACATAGTCAATATTAATAGCATGTACCTCAACATCTTCTTTGCTTCTTGGATTTGCGTCAGTAGGAATAAGATAATTATTACCATCTATTTGGAAGCCATGTCCCATATAAAAGATCATAGCAAATTCATACTGTCTGAATCTATCGGAGAAATCACTGATTATACTTACCATTCTCATCCGGTTCATATCTCGTCCAACCAGTACATCAAAACCCTGGCTTCTCAGGGAGGCTTCCAATTTTCTGGCACTAGCGATTGGTTGAACAAGACTACCACTACTTTCGTATGTGTTGTTAGCCATGATCAAGGCTATCTTGTCTTTCTTAGTTTCGTTCTGAACTGTCCAGTTTCTATAATAATCCTGTGCAGACAAGTTCAATGCAGAGTAAATTAAAATTGCAAATAATACGATTGGCTTCATTTTCAAAGTGATTCTGGTTCTCAATTAACAATACAATTCCTACCATCAAATCAAATTTGATGACCTATTAATTCCTGATTACAAAATACGATGAGTAGCTGAGTACTTGGAAGAAATCCAATACCCGAAAGTTTGAGTATGTATGTAGTATGGACTGGTCACTGGTTAGATTGTATTCCCGTTTCGTTAATTTATAAAATCACGAGTTGAATACAAAGCTCTAGACCAATCCAATTACTAATTATTTACATCAATTTCTGAAAGTATACCCTCTTGCCGCTTCGGTTTATAATAAATAACGATCTCCACCCTTCTGTCCCAGACATTACCATATTCTTCATTAAATTCAGTATGTTCAGATCGGTCATTACCATATGGTTTTGGCATAAATGGAATACTGTAAGCATTAAATATTTTTCCCACTTCCGCAATTCTCTTCTTGCTTAGATCAAAATTATGATCTTCACCCCCTGTGACATCTGCATACCCATTTAGCAAAACACCTGTAATAATGACATCATCTTTTTCAATGATCCTACTTATCATCATTTTTGCATTCAGATCCAGTGTGGAATACCCATGTTTGAAATAGACATTATGCGAAACATGCAGATTGCTCTCGTCTTCGACTAAAAGACGTAGTTCTGGTTTTTTAAATGCTGGCAGGCCATAGTAAGTTGCAAAATTTCGAGTCCCATTCACATCAAGTCTTTCATTTTCCCATTTCAAGAAATATGCACTATCTCCATATCTAACATTCTTTGGACTCAACTTCCAGGTAACACTATGAAGTACAGGCCAACGACCAATAACAATCTTATCTGGTTTTGTTGCTCCATTTCCAGAAAGTATGGCAGCTCCCATCATATCACTTGTATCAGCCTTGGTTCGATAGAATAACAACTCCTTCGGTACATCTTTATAAGCCAATCCAACTTCTGTTTCCAACAGATCTCCATCAGCAGATATATAACAGTGGTCATTGTCATCTATCATAGTATCAAATAAGACACCTAAGCCGATATTTTTGACCTTCCCGTTGAGGTTTATAAAATCATAACTCACCTTGTAGTATTGAGCTAAGCCGCTTTTCACTTCTTTGAATTCCTTATCCACAGGGATTAGTTTCTGTACTATTCTAACATTATTGAATTCAAATGAGATTTCTACCTCTGGTGTCATCGCACTACCTCCATAGCTTAGTTCACCAGTAATGTGCTGTAACCCCTTCTGGGCCAACCTTGGACTATTTGTTGCAAGCTTACCATCTATGTTGACCACAAAATGAGAAGTAGATGAAGGGACCGGGTATCCATACATCAACCTTTTATTTCCTGCTCCTAACGTAAATCTACCATCATCCTTCTGATTAGGCTTTTTAGCTACCGTAACTCCATCTCCCACTTCAATATTCATCTTCTCCTTAATTCTTGTAAGATGTTCTGCCACAAGCTTCTTATCCTCTTGTTCCTGAGCCTTAGTTTCCGCTAAAAGCATATGAGCGTAAGCTGGTTTGTAGTCATTCAATTTTTCATAAGCTAAACCCAATGTGGTATAACTCAATAATGTCTCCATCTTACTATTTGAATACTTTGACCACTTGATAGCTTCTTGAAGAAGTTCTTTATTGAAATGATTCTCAACTATGTAGGCTGCATATTTAGAATAAGCGATATAGCTGCCCTTTTCATATTTACGGATATATTGTTCTAGTAGCGGGCTAAGTTTGCTTACATCTGTTAATTCTGTGAACTTAATTTTTGAAGTCAATATCAAGCTATCGCTATTGGAGTAAATTGATTTATTGGCATTTACATAACCCAGATATTTATTAAAATTATACTTACTCTTGATCTTTAAACTCTTTGCTAGCACCTGTTCAAGAGCGGATCTCATAAACATTGCGTATTCTTCAGGATAGTTAGTTTTAATTTCTTCATTCCTATTGATCTTCTCAACAAATATTAAATTGTCTCCGCTAACAAATTCTTTAATCAGGTCCCAATACTCAGGTCTTGACCATTTTTTCTCGGTTGCTTTCTTTAGGAAATTTTGAACCAACCTTTGAGCTTTTATAGCATTTGCCCATTTAAGTGAATGGGCATACGGTACCACATTTTCATACTTTTCAGGATTTTTTTTGTAATTGGCGTAATTGATGGACCAATTGGAAACATCCTTTGCCATTTCATTGAACATATCAGCAGTCATTGCTCCTTCCCTTTTTACCAATAATTTACCTGTAGGCGAATAGATAGCTAAAGTTGGATATGCGGTAATTTGTAATTTTTGAACTAAAGCAGCTTCTTCTTTCTCAGCATCAACACGTAATGAAATATATTTATCATTTAATGTGGCTACTACAGCAGAATCGGTAAATACATTTTTTTCCATCCACTTACATGGACCACACCATTCCGCGTAAAAATCTACGAAAATGAATTTGCCCTGATTACGAGCATCTAACTTAACCTGATTGAATTTTTTTGAGGAGAATTCTATTGCTTCGGACTGAGCGGATACAATTGCAGGTAATAGGCACAAAAGTACCATTGAGAGGTGATAACTAAACTTATTCATTGCAACACAAACTAATATTCATTAAACACAACGTCAAATCAAGCCATTTATTGAATTTCATAATAAAGAGACCTTTCTCTTGTCATGAAATGTGAGATAACTTAAATTGATCATTTCTAGTGTATAAACAAAATTGATACCAACTTTTGAAATCTGATTATCCAGTTGTCTACACCGCTTTTGATCCATATCCCTCCTACAAAGGTTCAGCTATCCATATAGACAAAGTTTCCAATGTACTATTACAGAAGAAAAAGAAGGTTCTGCTATTAACATTAAAAAGGCAGAGAAGAAAGTGGCTGACCCGAGGAATTAAGCACAATCAATTCAAATTGGAGGAAACAAATTTCCTAAAGAGAGCACAGGCCTATTCAGATTGGGTTGATGAACAATTAGATCAGCAATTCAACTTACAAATAGGGCATTTCCGTGACATCTGGGGAGGATTACCAATTCTAAAACGATCACATATCACATCGGTATTTGAAGTAAATGGATTGCCCTCTATTGAGCTTATTAATAGATATCCTCATTTACCCCATGACATGGTTCATAAGTTGAGAAATCTGGAAGATGAGTGTTTGCAGAAGTCTAATCTAATTATTTGTCCGTCTCAAACAATTAAAACCCATTTGATCTTAAGAAATGTACTCCCAGAGAAAATAACAGTAATCTCAAATGGTGCAGACTTACCTGATCGTTATCCAGCACATAAGTCACTACCCAACCAATATATCTGCTACTTTGGTGCACTTCAACCATGGCAGGGAGTAGATGTTTTATTGAAAGCCATGACCTATTTAGAGGATAAGCCTAATATCAAGTTGGTCATATGTTCATCTCATAAGCCCAAATTGTCCAGACCTTTTCAAAAAATGGCAAGAAAACTCGGGATTGAAGATAAGGTAATATGGAAGCATAAATTAAAAAAGGTTGAGCTATGTAGAGTTTTACAACATGCTATTGCTACAGTTGCTCCCCTTACTGAATGCAGTCGAAATCTGGAACAGGGTTGTTCTCCGTTGAAGATATTTGAAAGTATGGCATGTGAAGTTCCAATCATAGCTTCTGATCTACCGGTGGTACGAGAAATACTGGATCCTAATGTGCATGGTAAGTTGGTAAGAGCTGATAGACCGGCTGAACTTGCTCAGACCATAAGGTTATTGGTTGATTACCCTGAAATTGGCCAGGAGCTATCAAAGAATGCATTGAAAAAATTTAATAAGCAATACACTTGGACCAAAGTTGATTCCCAGCTTTCAGAATTTTATGATAAATTAGTAACACTGGCATATGCCTAACCAACCAAACGACCATGAGCAAAGCATCCAGAATCTACAAAACGCTAACAAACCAACAACAGCAGTTTGTAAACGAAAAAAACATTAGCGCTACTTTTAGAATAAAAAAGTGGCTCGGTTTTTTACAAAAAGTTTCTCTATACGATCAGTTTGGAGACGAACGTATTAAAAGAATCAGGACATTAATGATCTGGTCTTTTGTTCTGGCTGCTATCTCTTTATTTGCATTTGGTATTGCCGAATTTCCTGAAGGATGGATAAGCACTTTATTTTTACTGATTTTAGGAATAGCGCTTGCAATAAGGATTAGAAAACTAAAACAAGGTGATATCAATAACTACTTAAGAATGTTCTTCTTTCCTGTTGTTAATGTTTTAAAAGATAAAGCTGGAGAAGATGCCAAATTAGCAGCAACCTTAGATTTCAGAAATCCCAGAAAAGCTAATGATCCGGTTAAAAGTGTGGTAAATGGAAGAAACCTTTCATTATATAAACCTACTTACATTATTTGCAAAGTTCAGCTTATTGATGGAGCGTTACTTGAATTTGTAGTTTCGGATGACTTGAAAGACTTCAATTGGACCAAAAGAAGTGCAAGTGGTAAAACAAAATATAAGAGCAAAACAAAGGTGGTCCATCATTGCTTCATCAAAATGACATTGCCGAAAAGCGAATACACCTGGAATGGAACGAATCCCCCAGATGTACAGATTGTAGACCACAATGGTGATTATTTCGCTAAGCAGAAAATCAAAATAAAGAAGCTTGGTAAAGATAATATCCTGAATGTAAATGCATTCTTCGCAGCTATTCAGGGAATCTATGAACTATTCAAACCTCTTAACCCAGCTGCGCAAGAACCAAGAAGATCTGAAGAGACCAATGAATATGAGGATGATTACGCAGCAATTCCTTATATCTGGTATGGCACCACCTACACAGATTATGATTATGACAGCTTCGACTATCAGGATACAGGAAACTACATGTATGAAGACGAAGGTGCTACTGTTTTTGACTCCTAAACTGTAACTATACAAATTGAGAATACTTTGGCTAACTGAGAATTATCCTCCACAAAGAGGTGGGATGGCTCAGTCATGTGATCGGATAATTAACGGATTACGGAAATCAGGGATTGATATTGAAATCATACATTTCACTAATAAGAACGATGGTTTTAATAGAAAACAGCAGCAATATGGTGGATATACTCCCTCTGCATTTCTGGAATCTGATTCCCATACATTAAACCTGACCTGGAACTACGTAAAGACTTTGGGGTCATTTGATTATGTTGCTTGCTTTGGTGGTTATCTATCAATGATCGGAGCTCCTATCTTCTCAAAATGGCTTAATTCAAAATTGGTCACATTCCTGAGGGGAAATGATTTTGACACTGCAATTTTCACTCCCAGAAAAAGAGAAATGATGCAGTATGCTTTAGAGCAGTCTCATCAAATCTTTTCTGTCACCTCTGATAAGGTCACCAAGGTCAAAGACTGGTTACAAGAACCTAAAGTGGATTTCATACCTAATGGAATAGAAATCGAATCCTGGACTCCATCCAAAAGTGAAATTGAGTTTGCCGAAAATTGGAGAAAGGAGAATCTGGCAGATAAATTGTGTTTTGGAATTGTTGGACAGTTGAAAGCTAAGAAAGGAGTTCAATTCATGCTCTCTGCACTGAATAAAACAAACCTTGATACAAAGATCCATTTGCTATTGATCGGTGAATTGGATGAATCTCTGGCTGATGAATTAGAGCAAAGTAAGTTTAGTTACTCCCTAATGTCATTTCAAGACAGGTTCCAATTGATGAAGTTTTATTTAGCCACGGATGCAATAGTCATTCCCTCCTTTTATGATGGCATGCCGAATGTATTATTAGAAGCTGGAGCCTTAGGAATTCCTGCTATAGCTTCTAATGTAGATGGAATGAAAGATCTAATAGAACATGAGAATGACGGTCTCTTATTTGAAGTTGGAAATGAAGACAATTTCAGAAAAATGTGCTATCAATTTATTAGTTTCACTGAAGACGACAGAAAAGAGTTAGGAAATCACCTTAAAACCAAAATCTATGAAAACTATCAAGCCCACCACGAAACTTCAAAGTATCTTAAGTTTTTCAATTAGTTTAATCTTCCTACTGGCACTCCAGTCATGCGGAGGAGGTGGCGCCCCGGATACCATCCCTGCCTCTAATTCAACTACCTCTACTCCTGTAAAGAAAAGTAACTCGAGTTACTATATAAATTCAGGTACAAATGAAGGTCTTGCGGAGCTCATTATGGAAGGGAGCAATATTATTGTGAGAGGTGCTGCTGGAGATTTATTTGGTGAATTAAAGGGTGATAAACGTAAATACTATACACAAAGCAATGAGTTTAGAAATGCCGTAAAATTCAAAGAAGGGTCCTTCAAACTTAGAGATGAAAACGAAGAGCTACTTTGGAAAGTGAAGCTTTACGACGATAAAATTAAGATTTCCAGCAGTGAGGAAATGACTAATTCATACAGCATTCGTTTCTCGGATAGCAACAAACTAAAAGTAAAACAGGAAGATAATGAGATCGCTTCATTGAGAATGGTAAGCGATGATCCTTTCGTCAAAGTAAACGATAGATACGTTGTAAGAAACTTCAATCAATCCTTAGCGCTAGGTGTATTGCTGATAGATGAAATTAAAGAAGATCACAAATTCTTACTTGCTGCTGAAATATTGAAAATGGGTAGATGATAGCATTCTATGCTTTGGGCGGTGGTTTTGGTCACCTTACTAGAGTTAGAACATTCATTAATCAATTGAATGTTGCAGACCCTTTCAAAATCATCACCACGAATAAATATGCATATTCTTTGTTTGAAGAATCAGAAGTAATTTTGATCGAATTATATGATCCATCATCATCCTCTGAGTTAGCCATAAAAATTGACCAAATTCTGATTAGTCATAACTTCAAAGCATGTTATATTGACACATTTTTCAATGGAATATTATCAGAATTAAATGGAGAAATACTGAAAGGAATCGAGCTTAATTTGATCTGCAGAAGGTTAAAATGGGATTCCTATTATTCTGAAAACCTTGAAAATCTCCATTTCAAAAAAGCATTCATTCTTGAAGAACTGGAAGCGACTCATTTGCAGTTTGTTACTCAGCATAGTGAAGAATTAATTAACATCAACCTAGTTTATCCGATAGCATCAGATTCAATTCGAGTTGGGGAACCCTACTGGCTGATAATTCACTCAACCCAAAAAGAAGAATTGGAGATACTGATCAATCACGCCAGAAGTTTACCGGAATTTGAAGATAATAAACCTAAACTCATCGTTTGCTCCGATCAAACTCCAAGCAATGAGACGGTAGAAATAATAAATGACCCCTTACCATATTTAGAGGGAGCGACCAAAATCTTTTCAGGTGCTGGATTCAACACCTGGTATCAATTAAGGCCTTACAGAAATAAGCACATCTGTATTCCCTTCAAAAGACGTTTTGATGATCAATTTTGGAGATCAACCCAAGTCTAGATTACCTTCTTCTCTTTCTTGATCGTTTGAAATCTCTTTGACCTGCTCTCCTTGCTTTCCCTTTGTGAGGGCTCCCTTTGGACTTTCCGGAAGATTTAGGTTTATTACCTTCATCATCTCGGTTCACTCGGATTGCTCTGCCATCAATTTCAATTCCTTCGAACTTCTTACTTATACCAGAATCAACTTGTTTGTCGATATAGAAGTAGGCGCAATTCTTTTTCAAAATTACCTCACCAAAACTCTTTCGCTTAACCTGAGCGATATCTGCTAAGAAGTGAACTAAATCTCCCTTTGTAAGTCCGTCAATTGTCCCGACATTAACGAAGTATCTATTTTCACCAGAGTTGTTACTCTCTTCTCGCTGTTTTTTAGGTTTACCTTGAGTTTCGTTAAGATCTTCATTTCCACCAGATTGTACCATAAGATGATCCAATTGGGTAGTAATCAGACGCTTAATTAGCTCATCCTTACTAAGCTCCTTTAGTTGACCTTGCAAGGACTGAAGTAATTCCTCAGCATTCTCATCCACTTTTGTATTGAGAATAAGGTTAGCCCAGTTGTTAATTCTGCTAGCTTTGAGATCATCTACACTTGGAACCTCAACCTTTTCAAAAGTAACTTTAAGCTTGCTCTCTAAATGAGAAATTTTTCTACCTTCTCTTGGATTGATAAATGCCAATGAAACTCCTTTCTTCCCTGCTCTACCAGTTCTACCACTTCTGTGAGTATAACTTTCCAATTGATCAGGCAAGGTGTGGTTAAACACATGGGTAAGATCATTCACATCAATACCTCTTGCTGCAACGTCTGTTGCAATTAGCAATTGCATTGATCTACTTTTGAATCTTCTCATTGCCGCATCACGCTGAGCCTGGGACAAATCACCGTGCAATGCCTCTACTCCGTAACCCAGATTTGTAAGTTCATCCGTGATCTGTTGTGTTTCTCGTTTTGTTCTACAGAACATGATACCTCTCATGTCTGGTTGAAGATCGAGAAACCGTCGGAGGGCAGGAAGTTTATTAGCGGTTTTTGTAACCACATATTGATGAGCAATGTCTTTGTTGCTCTGCTGCTTAGTATTAACAGCCACTTCTTCAGGAGCAACCATGTATTGCTTAATGATTCTTCTGATCTCATTAGGCATAGTCGCACTAAAAAGCCATGTTACTCTGTGATCAAGTGTATGCGATAATATTTCATCAATAGGTTCCTGAAAACCCATATTTAACATCTCATCGGCTTCATCAAGAATTACATACTCGACTTTCTTAAGGTTAACAGCTTTTCTGCTAATTAAATCTATTAGTCGTCCTGGAGTAGCGACGATTATCTGTGTAGGTTTCTTAAGTGCTTTAATTTGAGGAACGATATTCGCTCCACCATAAACCACTTCTACATTTAATTTCTTTCTATTAGATGTAAAACTTTCAAGCTGCTGAGCTGTTTGTTGACCCAGCTCTCTTGTAGGAGCCATAACAATAGCTTGTACGTGCGGTTGATCCTCATCAATCAATTCAATCAATGGTAAACCAAAGGCAGCTGTTTTTCCAGTTCCTGTTTGTGCCAGACCAATAAAATCAGTTGGGTCTTTCGTTAATAATAAAGGAATTGCTTTTTCCTGGATTGGTGTCGGTTGCTCAAATCCTAGCTTTTCCAGAATTTGTAGGGTGGGTTCTGATAAACCCAGATCTTTAAAATTGCTCAATCAATAAATTCTATGTGAGTTGCAAAGTTAGGAATATCCCTATGATATGCACCCATTCCTAACAAATAAACCCAAAATAATTCCAAATAGTCATTTTATAATATTGTGATGATGTCCAGAAGGCATATATCAAATCGTCATTTCAAGGTAATTTATCTATCTTGAAAAAATGAACACAGTCTCCCAACATCAGTACCCATTAAATTGCCCAACAGGTAAATGGACCATGCTGGCAACCATCTTAGCCTCAAGCATGGCTTTTATTGATGGTACCGCTTTGAACGTCATTTTGCCTTCTCTACAAAGAGACCTTGACGCCACAGGAGCTGATTTGTTTTGGGTATTAAACAGTTATCTGTTAATGCTTGCCGCTTTAATCATTGTTGGTGGAAGTTTAGGAGACAAACTAGGTCGTGTAAAAGTGTTTAAATGGGGCATTATTATATTCACAATTGGTTCAGCTCTATGCGGGATAGCTCCAACTGTGAACTATTTGATAGCCTTTCGGACTTTACAAGGAATTGGCGGGGCGCTTATGATTCCAGGCAGTTTAGCAATCATTTCAGCGGTTTTTAGCAAAGAGGAAAAAGGAAAAGCAATAGGTACCTGGTCTTCTGTTACTACGATAGTCACGATCTGTGGACCTGTACTTGGAGGTGCTCTTGCTGACATTGGGCTATGGAGATACATATTCTATATCAATGTTCCGTTAGGAGCAATCTCAATAGCAGCATTGCATTTCAAAGTACCAGAAAGTAAAGAAGAAGGAGCTTCTAAAGTCGATTGGCTTGGAGCATTTATTTTAGTTGGCTGTTTGTCTTTTCTAACATTTGGTTTCCTCGAAATGCCAGAATGGGGTTATGATCATTGGATTGTGGTTACATGTCTAATCATTGGAACCGTTCTAATTCCTGTATTCATTCTTGTCGAAAGTAAAGTGCAAGACCCTATGGTCCCGCTGGGTTTATTCAGAAACTCTACGTTCTCTGGTGTCAATATCCTCTCATTTACCTTGTATGCGGGATTAGGAGCTATAATGTTATTCCTCTCATTGAATATCATTCAAATTCAGGGCTATTCACAACTTCAAGCTGGCCTTACTTTTCTGCCATTCAGCTTTCTGATGATTATCCTAGGACGCAAAATGGGTGGATACACAGATAAGTATGGTGCAAGGAGATTTTTAATTATTGGACCAATTCTTACCGGCACTGGAATGATATTGTTATCTATGGTAGGGATAACAGCAGGTCCATCCGATTACTGGACAACATACTTCCCTCCTTTCTTGTTGTTTGCCGGAGGTATGGCGATTACGGTAGTTCCACTTACTACTGCTGTGATGAATTGTGTTGATGAATCAAAAGCAGGAATTGCTTCAGGTATTAATAATAGTGTTACCAGAATTTCGGGGACATTTGTCAATGCAATATTAGGTGCCGTAGCAATATATTGGTTTGCAGATTTCGTTTTGGAGCAGCTTGACATGTTAACCTTGACTAAAGATATGAAAGAGAAAATCCTCTCTGAAACCCTTAATTTGGGGGAAGCAAAAGCTCCCGATTTAGGTGATCCAGACCTGGAACAAAAAGTCTCAAATATATTCAGGACAAGTTTTGTTGAGACTTATAAGCATATTGGTTTTTGGAGCGCCGGACTAGCTTATATTTCAGCAATTATTGCATTTTTTATGGTCAAAGAAAAAAGGAAGTGATGCAAAAGAGACAACTCAGTGCAATTATGTTTACTGATCTTGCTGGATATACGTCTATGATGCAGCAGGATGAGGTAAATGCCAAAACGATACGTGACAAGCACCGTCAGATTCTTGAAAAAACCATCTCTGAGTACGAAGGAGAAATACTTCAGTATTATGGAGATGGAGCGCTTTCTATTTTTAGCAGTACTATTTCTGCATCCAATTCTGCAATCTCTATCCAAAAAGCATCAATTGAAGAAAAGATCCCATTGAGAATTGGCATCCACTCAGGAGATATTGTAATAGAGGAAGATGGTGTATTTGGGGATGGTGTCAATATTGCGAGTAGAATTGAGTCATTCTCCGTTCCCGGTTCCGTAATGGTATCTGACAAGGTATTTGATGACATCAAAAATCATTTGAATTTTAGTCCGGCTCTTATGGGTGAGTTTGAGCTGAAAAATGTCAAAAGACCTATTGAAGTATATGCACTTACTAATGATGGTCTGATAGTGCCACATAGGACTGAACTCAAAGGCAAAGTCAAAGAAAGAATCAAAAGCATAATGGTTCTCCCTTTCATCAACAGAAGCAGTGAAGAAGAGAATGAGTTTCTTTGTGATGGTCTAACAGAGGACATCATTACAGCATTAAGTAAAGAAGACCACATCAATGTAGTTTCGAGAGCCAATTCATTTAAGTATAAGGGTCAAGCAGTTGATATTAGAGATATCGGAAAAGATTTGGAAGTACAATCGGTGCTTGATGGAAGTGTGAGAAGATCAGGCAACAGAGTTCGAATCACCACTCAGTTAAGCAGTACCTTCGATGGATATGAATTGTGGACTGAGACCTATGATAGAATGGTTGGGGATGTTTTTGAGCTACAGGATGATATTACAGATAAGATCATCTCGGAAATCAAATCAAGAATTGATGTAGACACATCCAAGAGTTCGGATGAATCCCATATAGATGTTGATGCTTATAATTATTACCAACAAGGCATGTTCTACTATAATAAGTGGACTCCTTCCTATGCCCTGAAAGCTGTTGACTGCTTCAAAAAAGCCCTTAAAATAAAACCAGACTATGATAGCGCATATGCAGGCCTTGCCGTTGCTTATTCACTTCTATCAACCACAGCCTATATAGACCCGGAGGAAGGCTATAAATTGTTAAATGAAGCAGCAAATAAAGCACTTAATCTTAACCCAAACAATGAATACGCTTACATTGCAAAGTGTTATGTAGAATTCTTTGTCACCTGGGATTTCGAAAAGGCGCTGGAATATACCAATAAAGCAATTGAAGTTAATCCGAACTCACCTGATACCAATCTGGCACAATCCTTATACGCGATCATGCAAGGGGATTTTGAAGAAGCAATCAGACTCATAGAATTAGCCAGGGACATTGATCCATTGTCTCCATTGGCATTAAGAACTCTTGCTGACACCTACTACATGAAGGAAGACTTTGCCACAGCTGTACAGTTGTACGATGATTTGATTGAATTGGATCCTGATTTTAAAGCTGCAACTGAGTTTAAAGCCTGGGCACTAATGATGATGGGAAGTTTTGATGAGGCACTTGAAATATTTAATGCAATCCAGGGAGATACTACTCATGCGATTAAGCCATTTGTACAATTGGGTTATGCCTACTCGCTAATGGGAGAAAGAGAGAAAGCATTGCATTATTTGAAACTTCTTGAAGAAGAATCAAGGAAAAACACTTCTAAAGACTACAGCCTTGATTTTGCTACTTTGCTTACAGGTTTGGGAATGTACGATGAAGCCTTCAAAAACCTTGATATGGTAGTAGAGAAAAAATATGGAGCTGCCATTCTAATGAAAGTAAGCCCAATCTGGAAACCGGTAAGATCCGATCCCAGGTTTGGCTTAATTCTTCAAAAAATGGGTTTAGACACTTGAACTGAAGGCATGACTGAAATTGATGATCTCAGCAACAGAATTCACATTTAACTTTTTGTTAATGTTTTTTCTGTGTTGCTCCACCGTGTGTCTGCTAATGAATAAGGTGTCAGAAATCTCACGACTGTTTTTGCCTTGTGCAATTAAGTCAATGATTTCTTTCTCTCTTTTTGTGAGGCTTTCGTATTTTTCTAAATTACTTTCTGCAAATAATTCCTCTTCAATAAGATTAGCCATCCTTTCCCGGAGATATTTCCAATCTCTGAGAGGCATAATGGTGACTAACTGGGCGTCAATAAATTCACAAAATAATTTAGAAACCATGCAAAGCTTGAAATCCATAATATTTGGAAACCAAACCTTCTGCAAACTGTGATTCACATTACTGTTTAATTCGCTGGTTACACCTGGAATCAGATATTCCGGAGATTCAATTTGCTCTTCCAGATAATTGTCAATCTTGATGCTTCCATTGGGAACTATATCGTTCTGAGACGATCTTAACCATTCAACTCCTGCAGAATTGATGTACTGAATTCGATACTCATCATCGAGAATACAAAAAATACCATTTACTGATTCTCCGATATGATGAAGAGGTAGCTTTTTTTCCGACAGCATCCTGTCAATACCATACAAGGTGTGCGTGCCGACCCTTTTCTTCGTAGTTATCACACTTAAATAGTTAGATTGTGAATGATAGTTTAGTGCCTACTACATATCGCCACGTAATTAGTCAGTAGTAAACAAAAAAATGTCAATACATTCTTAAAATACGGTTTTTAAAACTTATTTTAAAGCATTCAAGATTTTATTGTATAACCAAATAAAAATAAATTCTGATCTTCACAATTCAGCTTGAAATAATACAATTTTTCATATTAAGAAATTGAACATTAAACCTTAGTTACAAATAACTGTCTAAGCAAAAAAGTGAATAATTTGAGAAGAGCAATAATTACCTCATTACTACTAGCACCTCTATTTGGTTACTGTCAGAATATACCTTGTGGAAACTGGTATGGTTCTGACGAAGATAGAATTGCTATTCAGAGTGCAATGTTCGACGGTACTTCGGAGGACGTATATACCACAATTAATCAAGCCAAAGCTACAAGGGGCATTGAGGTGGGCTGTGCTCAGGCAAATTATAACGCTTCACCAGTTTCCAACTTTAATAAACCAAGTATAAATGCTGTGCTGGAAGTATGGAATCAATTTACTATTCCTGAGCTATCAAATTTTCAAATAGACTGCCCTCAAATTGGAAGAGCATTTCCAAGTATAGCACTCACAGCTTTCTATGCGTCTGATGGTAATTTCATTGAGGAAACTGAATCTTTATTTGAAATTGCTAATATGGTAGAAGCTCAACAGTACAGTTCCAGGAATGTTAGTAGTGAGCTATTGGAGGCTTCAATTGGCATTTATGGATATGCCAATTTCGATAATGACGCACCTTGTTATTTAACAGGTGTGGCCGGTGAATCTACTAGTTCAATATGCGAGCAAGCACCTGAACTTTGTATTGAATACGACCAAGGCCTATTCAGTGGAACTACTTTCGGAATAGCTGATCATAAAATTGTAGGAGACACTTCTATTCTAGATGCTGAGGATATCATTGGAGATATGGGTGGTGCAGGTTTTGATATGGGGTGGTCTGGTAATTTAATGATTGAGGCAGCACTAAGATCCAACAATGTGGAAGACAAAATCATCTTTCAGCAGTCTGCGGTACTTGCAGGTGACTGGGCATTAAAACAACCTTTGGTAACCAATCACAACTATACAGCAAAACTTATATGGTTACTTGCCAATCTTTACGCAAGTACAGGAGAAGAAAGGTTCAGGCTTGGGTTATTGGATAGAATTGAAAGAAACCTTGCTGCAGGTGTACTTATGGATCAAAATGAAGATGGTTTTGTAGATGGAATTGATAACATTACGTTCGAATCCCTTGCCGAACCATCACGAACACCTGGAAGAATGTGGGATGGTCATAATGCGCTTCCATGGTACCACAGCATGAATGCAGCAGCAATGGTAGAAGCTTATGTAGCGCTAAGAGATATGGGTGAATCACAAAGTGCTGTAGCTATAAGACCGTTTGTTATGGCGATGTTAGATAACCTGGCTTATGAAATCAACAACATTGGCCTCCCTCCTTCTGACGGCACTGGTTTTACTGATATTCCTTATTCATTATTGCTTGGTGTATGGAAAGTATCAGAATTTGAAAACCTGGAAAAGCCGGAATGGGAAAAGGCACTCTGGGCAATTTGGAATCATGATGTATTTGATTCGTTTAGCTCCAGAAGTCTAAATGTTCCGATGTATCTATTGATCCTATCAGAAACTCCATATACTCCATGGAGTGAAAGGGGTGAATTTCAGGTTTTAGAATCTACAGACACAATGTTGGAACCATATGTTGCTCCCAATCCAGCTTCAGGAATTTTCCAAATTCATTCTGACCACATTATTAAACAAGTAAAAGTTTATAATATGAATGGTGTAGTCCTGTTTCAGTCCAATGTTAGAGAAACAAACCCAACCATTGATTTGACAAGAATTCCTGATGGAAGCTACATTATTCAAATCTTATCAGGTGATGATGTATATAAGAAATTACTATTAAAGCAATAACTTTTCAGTTCTTAAAAATCATAATTCTTTTCAAATTGATAGCCTGACCTCTCTACCTTGTCCACCAAAAACGAAAAATGAAAAGAACAATAACAATACTATGTACAATCCTGGTATTTACTTTCAACGCTAAAGCCCAATACTCAAATCCTGATCAGGAGAAAATTGAAGAAGAGGTTAATATTCAGGTTTGGAAGCCTTTTATGGAGGCTTATGTCAACAATGATGCGAAATTATTCAACAGTCTTCATACTGATGATATAGTAAGAGTAAGCCCATGGGGCATCAAAATTGCTAATGAATACAAAGATGCAATCACTAAAAGACAAAGCAGACCAGATGTAGAATCCAGAATTATTGAATTTTGGTTAGAGCATAGATTGTACAAAGGTGATTTTGGTTATGAAGTAGGGTATTATAGAGTAAAGCCAGCAAAGGGAGAAGGCAAAACACATTACGGTAGGTTCCATATTGTTCTGAGAAAGACTGATGGGATATGGAAGATCTCTCAGGATTGGGACACTGGAGATATTAATGGATACAAAGTAAATTCGGAGGACTTTGATGAATCTAAAATGCTAAAGTTCTAATTGGATCTTAGGTTCTTTCGAAAAGAGGAAGGTGTACAGTTCTGTGTTTTCTTAAACAGAGTATTAAATGTTGGAACAGAATTAAATCCACTTTGATAAGCAATTGCTGCCATCTTTAGATGATCATTCTTTGGATCCTTTAACAAACTGATGGCAGCTTCCAGTCTGTATTCATTGATGAAGTCAGCAAAGCTTTTTTCCAGTAATTCATTTATCACTCTGGAAAGATGATGTGGTTTTACTTCTATCGTTGCAGCCAACTCATTTAATGACAACTCAGGATTTAAATAAGGTTGATTCTTTGACATAGCCTGAAGTAGTTTAACTCTTATTTCATTGAGCTCATTCTTTTGAATTGATGAAGAATCGTATTTTCTTTTCTTCATTGGTGATGTGCCTGAATACCCGGAAATAACAAACCCAACGAATAAAATTCCCATCGTATATAAAGTCGCACCTCCTATGTAGCCAATATACTTAAACAAAGATGGTGAATAGGATACCAACAGAACTCCAGTTACAACCAATATTATCTTCAACCATTTTTTACTTTCGGCATCAAGATCAGAAGCTTCTTTATTATAGTACCAAATTGTAGCCAGGTAATACCCCAAAATTGAAATATAACTACACCAAAGTCCCCCATTTGCCCAAAATGGCCATTGAACAAATGGACTAATACCAACAAAAAATGTATAAGGAAGTAAATGCCAATAATGAATTCGCTTTAGCCTGAACTTACTATTAGTTTTTGACCAGAAATACACCAAAAATAAAGGCCCAATGATGAATTGATGAGACAAGGCTATATAGACAGTGGATCTCCAAAGTATCAAGTCATTAAATAAGTCAGGATTTAATTCATGAAGATGTACAAAAATATTTTTTGCTATTCTTATACTGGTTGCAAGTAACAGAAGTGCAAATACTTTATTCGCCAGAATCTCATTTCTAATCCAAAAAATAATTGCAAATACAAGACCTTGAAACGTACCAAAAAATGCGAACAAGGTAAGTACATCAATGTTGAACATCAGCTGATAATTTTAACAGCAAGTAAGCAAATTTACCAGTCCAAAAATTTAAAAATTATAATTTATACGAAAGTTTTAACAACTCGCCTCAAAATACTCCTACAGATAATACAATTTTTTACCTCTATATGTCATTTTAATTCCCATTCAGGTCGGGATTTTACAATTTTCTGAAATTGATGATGTTCATCTATCCTTTTTATAATATTTTTGAAACAATTATGCATGCATAACAGTTTTTGAAGAAATTAAACAACAAATAGGAAATGGCAGTTAAGTGGGATACCCTCAACGGAGAAAAAATTCTTTATGTAGATCTAAGCAATATGTCTGATACCAAAATCATGGTATTTAACCTTGATGAAGGAGTAAGAAGACTAAAAGAAGATCCATCTCCAACAGCATTAGTACTTATCAACCTAACAAATACATCACTCGGCCTGGAGTTCATGAGACAAGCTAAAGACAAAGTCAAAGAACTATTAAAGGCGAAAGAATGTAAAACCGCAATGACAGGTCTTACTGGTTTGCAGAAGGTTATATTTGATGCTTACAGAAAATTTACAGGAAGCAAGGCAAAACTCTTCCAAAATGAATTTGAGTGTGAGACTTACCTTGCTCCTCCAAGACCAAAAGCAATGGCCTGATTATTCGTTTCTTAAGGTGTCAGCCGGATTTGACCTGGCCGCCTGAAGCGTTTGCCATCCAATTACTAAAAAGCCAATCCCAAATAATATCAGGACTCCTAAAAGCAATTCTAGTGGGCCTACCTCTATGTGATTTTCATAACCACTGAAGAATACTTCATTAAAGAAAAGGTAGGTCAGTGGAACTGCTATGATTGCTGCAATCCCAATCATCCACAGGAATCCTCTGGATAACAAATAGACCAGGCTCTTCTCTGTGGCGCCCAATACTTTTCTTATGGATATCTCTTTGATCCTTGTCTCTGTGGTATAAACTGCCATACCCAATAAGCCCAGGATTGAAATGGAAACTGCCAATACTGATAGAAAACTCACAATCTTAAACATCATGATGTATTCGCCATAAGCTCGTTCAATTCTATCATCATAAAACTCAGCAGTAAAGGCATGAATATCATCTACTTCCTTCCATGCCTTTTCCAATTTATCAAATGTGGCCATGATATCGGTTGATTCAACTTTTACATTCAGGTATGAGTATCTTTCCGCATTTCTGAAGATAACTGGTTTAATGCCTCCTTCTATTTTGGTGTACATAAAATCTTCCACCACCCCAATAATTTGCACCGGAGATCCCTCAACAGTAATTGTTTCTCCTATTGCTTCAGATGGAGTACCCATTTTGAATCGTTTCAAAAGCGCTTCATTCACAATAGCATGAAGTTGGTTTTCTGTATTTGCTCTCTCTGGGAAATTCGACCCGGCAATCAATTTATGTCCAAGGTTCTCGATGTAATTGACATCCACATCATTGTGATAAGCATGAACAGAATCAAGTGGATCTTTGTATTTTAAATTCAGCGTATAGATACTTCCGACACTTGAAATCATTGCTGACTTAGAAATCATTTTGACCTCTGGAATCTGTTCAATCAATTGCGTTAGTTGATCAGACTTTTCATTTGATCCTGTATTGATATTTAAGATATTTTCAGTTTCAAACCCTAAGTCGTAACTCATAGCATATCTGTACTGTTGGTATATAATCGTACTACTGATGATAAAGGCTAATGAAATGGTAAACTGCAGAACAATCAATACTTTCCTGAAGCTTACAATTGAAAAGAGTTTGACTTTTGTGTAGTCTTTTAATACCAACATTGCCTTGAGTTTAGACAAAAGAAATGCAGGCAAAAACCCTGAAACAATTCCGATAATCAGTGCGAAACAAATAAACAGTAATGCTTGTGAGAAATTGAATTCAAGATCTGTGATGGTCTGAATTCCATCATTGAGATTGAGAAACTGAGGTTTTATAACGACAAATACCCCAAATGCTACAATCAATGCTATTAATGAAATAATAACAGCTTCAATGATAAACTGAAAAAACACTTGTCCTCTGGTAGCTCCTACTACCTTTCTGATTCCGATTTCTTTGGCTCTTCTTAAAGACTTGGCAATTGATAAGTTCATGTAGTTGAAACTGGCCGTAAGTATCACAACTAGTGTAAGTAATGATACAATCACCAAGACATCCAGATCCATTACAATTCCAGGTTCATTACTGTATTCCTTTCCAGGAACAATATCGACGATATTCTGAGGGTATAAACCAACAACTTTATTACTGAGATCAGCATTTCTGCGATCTGAAATCTCTGTCAGGATATTTGCAAAGTCTGTTTCTGTTTGTCCTTCCTGTAACAAAACGAACGTATGATACATCCACATATTAGTCCATGTTGATTCATAGTCAGGATACTTTTCTTTTACTTGATTTATGTGTGTGATGTAGGATGCAATAAAATCAAACTTAATATGTGAATGTTTAGGAGGATCTTCCACTACGGCTTTAATGGTGTAGTTCTTATCCTTGATCTTTATAATCTGATTTACAGCACTCACATCATTGAACATCTTTTTGGCTGTTGATTCGGTAACTACCAACTGATAAGGAATATCTAAGACACCCTTAACATCACCCTCCAAAGTAGGAAATGAAAACACATCGAAATAACCTTCTGTCGCGTAATTTCCTTTAAGCTGAAATACTTCTCCGGTTTCCAAAAAAGCATCCGGACTGAAGTTCCTCCTGAAATGTGCAATGTGTTTGATTTGAGGATACTTCTTTAGTTCCTCCAATAAAGGCTGAGGCACAGACGCCAATTCCATTGAATTGTTTGCATCTCCATATGTACTTGTAACTCTAAATATCCTTTCCTTATTTTCATGGAAAGTATCGTATCTGAGGACTTCAGATATAAATGCAATCATCAATAAACATACCGACATACTAAATGCCAATCCTATTACATTGATTCCTGAAAACAACCTGTTACGCGCAATGCTGCGCAAAGAGGTCTTTACGTAGTTGTTAAATAACGCTATGAAATTCATCCTTTTTATGAGTTTTGGTTTTTGCACGGTGTAGATTCTCATGAATTTCAACACATCAATGAAATAGATCACATTAGCCCATCTTCTACCCTTCTTCTCAAGATTGCGATCATAGAATTCCCACAAATCTCCCTGAAGATCTTCCAACTTCGATTTCTTACAATAGAATGTAAGAAACCTATCAAGCCATTTTGGTGGTCCCTGGTAATCCATCATTAAGCTTTGTTAAATACAAAATCAGGAATTTGACTCCAGAACTTGTCTCGTTGTTCCTTTGATTTCAGTAAGGCAGACTTACCACTTTCAGATATAATGTAGAACCTCTTTCTTCTTCCGCCCCTTACATTTGTTGATTCTCCAAGTTGAGAATTAGCAAGACCCTTTTCTTCAAGGCGATTGAGTACTGAATGTACCACTCCCAGTTTGGCAGTACGGCCTGTGACCCTTTCAAGCTCGTCTATAATTGCAACGCTGTAAGCTTCTTCCTGCAGCGAAGCAATTGCCAGAAGTACTAATTCTTCAAACTCTCCTAAGTTGGTTCCTTTCATAAGAATTTATTTATTCAGTAAATGTATGTAAAATATTTTACATACAAAATGTGAATTAATGAAAGAGCTTAAATCAAAAGCATAACAGGTAACTAAAAAGTAAAAGAAAGTAGTAAGCCCAATAAATTAAGGTACCTTTGTATCAGAAAGTTGGAATTAACAATTCAATTCCCACGTAAGAATCGAAAAGGCCTCCCTAAAAAGATATCAGTTCCTTTCCTACAATTCTAAGTTCATTATGGGATAAGCCCTGCATTAAAGTGGTTCAGGCTTTCAATACAAAATCCCACTAATACTTCCACGAACCAGAAGCTATTTTTGAGCTCAATGGAGCTAAGCACTAAGATATATAACCTGAAGTGAGCGATCACCTCACATGTTAGAAGATAATTATTAACAATTAAGTATTACAATTATGAAAGAAGGAACAGTTAAGTTCTTCAATGAATCCAAAGGTTTTGGTTTCATTACCCCAGATGATTCAAGTAAAGAAATATTCGTTCATCAGAGTGGATTAGTCGATTACATCCGAGAAAATGACAAGGTTCAATATGACGAGGAACCTGGCAAAAAAGGGATGAACGCAGTGAATGTAAAGAAAGTATAGTATTACCTACCTTTATTCATTAAAGGCCCTTAGTTAACACTAAGGGCCTTTTTTATGAATCTAGTCGCACGATTCTACTCCAACTCCTTCATAATCCTCGCAATCCTTTCAACCTTGGTCTCATCAGTTTTGGCTTCATAAATCCAATCAATGTAAGTTTTCTGTTGGCCCTCAGTTAGATTTAGAAATGACTCATACACTCTTTGAGGTTCATTTTTGAAGCATTCGATGATTTCTTCTGGAATTTCAATTGGGGATTCATCCAATGCAAGTACAATGTTTACAAAGTCTCCTGCTTCCTTTTTGATGACTTTTCTAATGGCTGCTTTTACAGGAAGAAACAATCTCCCCTCTCCCATTGGCATGAGTTTGTATTGCTTTAATTCATAACCATCAATACTTCCTTTTACTTTCACCCAACCAAATGGGTTATTCTTATTTTGAGTGATTTCAGGAATAGCCGCATAGGTCCAACCGCCTTTGCCTGGAAATTTCTGAAGTAAATACTGGCCGTTTACTAGATTACCGCTCATACCTGAATCCTTCATAACTTACTTCTTGTTCAGAATCGAAGCTACTGAAACGTAAATGGAAAATACCTAATTCTGGTGTTTCATACTTAATAACAGTAGAATCAGAATAAATAAAGACAGGATGCTTTATAGACCTGGAGTATCTCAATAGTTCACCAAACTCTAATTCATTTAACTCCAAATAACGAATCAAAGATTCATCCAGGTCCGTGGTATTCTGAACAGTAACTTCATAAATCCAATTACTGGGAATCTGCTTTGTTTCATCCTCCAAATTTATCTTCAGAGTGTTTTCAATTATTGCAACATCTCCATATCTATTACTGCTTAACTCATATAGTTCCCACGGTCTGTTTACTTTAGATAGGTTTTGGTCTTCAATTTTCAAGGTCACAGATTCATTGTGTGCATTAAACCTTAAATAGCTAAGCTTCTTTGAGTTGTTCAATAATCTGTCGATTTCTCTCAGGTCTCTGGTTTGTGTATTTATATCATCTTTCATCTCATTTCTGAAAAATGATTTTAATTCAACATTTTCTTCAGACTCTCCAAAAATGTAAAACAGAACAACCAACAAAGTTAGGAATGCAGTTATACCTAATACTAATGTCCCAAATATGCTAACAAATTTCTCGGGCTTTGTTTTTTCACGAGTTGGACGCACAGTATCCTTCTCAGAAAAGTAATTCTTGATATTCTTGAAGACTTTCTTTGGTTTAGAAAGCTTCATCATTGGTCCGTATGGCAACATATATTCAGATGGTTAATGAATGCGATAAGCCACTAGCTCTGCTCGAATAATTCCTTTACTTCTGGTTTGTTGATTTCTATAATCGTAAACACCCCAAGAAGGATTCCAAGAATGCCTGAAAAACAATTCAATATAGCAACAACTAAGATAAATGTATAATTCTTTCTATCTCGGATGTAATTGGAGGCTAAAATGGTGGCTACTCCCGTTCCAACAATAAATATCAATGCCACCACTCCAATAATCATGAAGATCAATCCGATATCAAATGGTGGCGGATCCTGAATTTCTTCCATTTCTATCATCGTTGAAAGAAAGCCTCCCAGGAAAATGTAAATAAGCGGTAAAAACGACATCAGCAATGTCAATATCCCCTTGATCAAATAAAGGGTTTTGAAGGTGTCTAGATTGTTTGACTTAGTATTCATGAGTTTTGGGTTTTAAATTTTGAGTTTCCTACTTTGTTAGTAACCGAAACTATACAATTTATTACAGATGAATAACAATTTCGAATAGTGCATAATAATTCACATAAGACAAAACCAAAACCCAAGGACTCTATTCGTATTTCAATGACTCCACCGGATTAGCTCTTACTGCTTTGCCAACCTGCAGTGAAATGGTTAGCCATGCAATAACAAATGACAAAACACCTCCCAGAATAAATAGTAACGGATTGATTGTAATGCGATAAGCAAAATTGTCCAACCACAAATTCATTAGGTAATAAGAAGCTGGAGCTGAGATTATGAATGCAAGGATTACGGATAAGCCAAAGTCTTTGGATAGTAATACTAACAGCTGTCTTCTGGAAGCTCCAAGTACTTTTCTAATTCCTATTTCTTTTAATCTGTTCTGGACAGTTATGGATGTCAATCCAAACAATCCCATACACCCAATTATGATAGATAAAGCTCCGATTAATGACAACACTGATTGCATTTGTTGATCAGACTTGTACAATTGATCGAAATGGTCATCCAGGAATTGATATTGAATTGGTATATCAGAATACTTATTGTAGATCTCTTCTACTTGCCTTACGGATTCTTTCAAATTACTACCATTAAGTTTTACAGACATTTCTCTATAGCCAATCGCTTTGCTTGACAATAAAATCAGATTATCGATTTCATTGTGAAGAGTATTGAAGTTAAAGTCTTTAGTGACACCAATAATTGAACCTAACGAATCATTAGGATACCAACCCATACCTGCTTTTACACCAATTGCATCTTCAAGCCCCAAATCCTTAGTCATTGATTGATTGACAATAAAAGCCAATCCATCATCGGTACTGAAGTCATTCGAGAAGTTTCTTCCCGCTATAAGTTCGATATCAAATACATCCAGGTAATCATGATCCACATAAAGACTGGCTGGTACAAAGAAGCTTAGTCCGGAATCCAATTGAATTTTGAATCCCCGTTGATGAAAATCATTCCCTATTCTATGTCCTGATCCGGTTACTCCTAAAACATTAGATTGCTTCAACAATTCCTGTTTCATCTGATCATAAAAATTCATTGCATCATCATCAATCAATGACACTTGAAGAATATGTTCTTTATTGAAACCCAGATCCTTGTTTTTGATATAGCTTAACTGATCAATAATAATCATGGTAGATACAATCATTCCAATGGCCAGGCTAAACTGAACCACCACCAATCCACTTCTTAAATAAGACTTCCCGGATTTGCTTGTGAAGCCTTTAATTACTTCGGTCAATTTGAATTTGGATAGGTATAGAGAAGGATATATTCCTGCAATCACACCTATCATTATTGTGAGAAGTAGAGTTGCTAAAATCACATTCTGATCCATGAAAATAGATTGCAATTCATAGCTTCTTTCTATCAGGTTATTTAGATATGGCAAACCTGCCCAAACTAAAAGTATCGAAACTATTAGGGCCATAAATGAGAGCAAGATAGTCTCAAGCTGAAACTGCATAACTACCTGATTTCTGATTGCCCCTAAAGTTTTTCTAACCCCCACTTCTTTCGTCCTATATCCAGATCTGGCGGTGGTAAGATTTGTGAAATTTATTATTGCAATGATGAGAAGCAATACACCAATGAATATGAAGATATTTAAATACAATCTGTCAAATTTCCTGTAATTGTAATAGTCGTGAACCATGAAGGAAGAACCCAAATGAATATCCCGGAGAGCTTGCAAATAGAGTGTGTAGTTCTCACTATGATTCTTTCCACTTGCATTATCAAGCACTTCAGGGAAAGCAGCATATAACTTCTGATAATCAGCATCTTCCGTCATCTCAACATAAGTAGTGATAAAGCTACCTGTAAACTCATTATTGTAGTTGCCCCTCACCTTTATAAAGTTTTCAAGACTAAAAACCATCTTGAATTGCAAATGAGAATTCTCAGCTATGTCTTCAAAAACAGCATTGATTACATACTCTTCTCCGTCCCTTCTAAATGTCTTTCCTACCACGTCAAGAGTTCTGTACAAATTCATTGCTGTAGACCTGGAAATAGCGACATCTTTATATGAGCGAAAAACATTGTTTCGGTCACCGTTTATGAGATTGAAATCAAATAGCTGGAAGAAGTTGTGATCAACGGATTTAATGCCATCCATTAAGACGTTTCCATCTTTCAATTCTATTACCTCATCGCCAACACTAAGCACCCTGGTGTATTGTAAAATCTCTGGAAAGTGATCTGTAAATACCGGACCAACTCCACCCATTGTAAATGGAATATCCTGGCCGCTGGAACCTTCATACTTCTCCGTCTCCCAGAATCTATAGATGTTCTTTTTATGGAAGTTGTCAAATGACAGCTCTTCCTGAACAAACAGGAATATCACCAAACAAATGGCCATTCCTACAGAGAGACTACTAATATTGATTAATGAAAATGTCTTGTGCTTCAGGAGATTTCTCCAGGCACTTTTCATATAATTCTTGTACATACTTTGAGTTAAAAAATACCTTGTGACAATATTGTCTTTTATTATTCCCGGGCGAAAAAGAAGAAGCACATCCCAAAACATCAGCAGTTTAGGAAACCTGGAAACACCACGTCTTTCACTGTACAGCTCAGAGAGATCACCTTCCACATCTTCCACCATATCAGGATGGCAAAACCACTGGAGTAGCTTCATCATCCATTTGGGAGGATTGTTGTTGTTTGAGTTAATCATGAAAATTTGAAATCGAATGCCACATCAGGAATGGAATCCCAAAGTTGTTTCCTGGTTTCCATCACACTTTCAAGGGCCGTCTTACCGTAAGGAGTTACTTTGAAATACCTTTTACGTTTCCCTCCTCTTACTGCGGTGGCTTCACCAAACTCTGATGATAGAAAGCCCTTCTTTTCCAGTCGGTTGAGCGCAGTTCTCATGGCTCCCACACTTACTTTCCGCTTTAGCCTTTCTTCGATTTCCTTTTTGATTGTGATTCCATAGGCATCATTATATAATACCGCCACGGTTAGCATCACAATTTCTTCGAATTCTCCAATTGAATTTTTACTCATTTGAGTTATCTAATTAAGGTTATTCATCTTTTAAAACATCTACCGGATTCACGGTTGCTGCCTGATAAGATCTAAGACTTACCGTAAGTGCGCCAACCACGAAAGCAACAATTCCTGCAATCACGAACAAAAACCAATTCAGTTCTGTGCGGAATTCAAAATCCATCAACCATTGGTTCATATAGTAGTAGCCGATTGGCACTGCCAGCACGAATGCTACTATCATGAGTCTTCCATATTCTTTTGATAGCAAATAGATTAAATGCAGCATGCTAGCACCATGCACCTTTCTAATACCAATTTCCTTGGATCTCTGAGAAGCTGTATAGGAAGCAAGGCCTAGCAATCCTAAGCAGGATATAACAATTGAGATACCAGCAAATATTCTAGTAAGGCTATTCAAGGTCATTTCAGACTTATAATTGGCTTCATATTGCTCATCTAAAAACTTATACCTAAACGGATGCGCCGGGTTGATTTGAGCAGTAAGTTCTTCAATTGATTTTAATGCTTCGTAAGTATTTCCTTGAGTTCTTATGAAAGCCACGAATGTGTTTGCAGGATCATATCGTACAATTAAAGGTTCAATAGGTTCGTATAAACTTGCCATGGGAAAATCGTTGATTACACCAATTATCTTTCCTTTCTGACCCCATACATTAAGGTTTCCTCCTACAGGATTTTCATATCCCATAATCCTGGCTGCCACTTCATTTATCAGATAGCTAGTTGAGTCATTGAACTCTTTTGAAAATGCTCTCCCCTGCAATAATTCTATTCCTAATGTCTCGATTAAATCATCACCAGCTGTTAATACGTTGATTTCAACTACATCATTAGGGTTCTTACCGTCCCAACTTGCTCCGCTTGTCGATCTACCATAATCTAATGGGTTTCCTGTTGTAGTGGTTACGTTCTTTACCTCTGGAATTTTCAATAATTCCTCCTTATAGGTTTTTGACTTTTCAAAAAGAGCACCATCTAAACTGACATAAAGTAGGTTTTCTTTATCTAATCCCAAATTCTTGTTGAGGACGTAGTTCATCTGATTATTCACTACCAGAGTCCCGATAATCAGTAATAATGAAATTGAAAATTGGAATACTACCAACCCTCTTCTCATTAAGATAGCTCCAGGACTATGCTTTAAAGTTCCTTTGATTGATTGAATGATCTTAAATGAAGGAAGTAACAATGCAGGATAACTTCCAGCCATCATTCCTGTGATTAAGGTTAGAAGAATTATTGTTCCCAGAACTTGTATATTCGAAACGTTTAAGCTTAATGACTTCCCGGTTAATTCATTGAAATAAGGAAGGAATAGCCAGACAACAGCAAGCGAGAATAACACTGCAACTCCTGATAGCATGAATGCTTCAATATAAAATTGCTGTCCAAGAGAAACCTTTCTGGCCCCCATAACTTTCCGCACTCCTATTTCTTTCAATCTTCTTCCTGCTCTGGCAGTAGCTAAGCTCATGAAGTTCACACAGGCTATTACAACCAAAAAAATTGCGATTACAATTAGGATTCTTACATATTCTATTCTTCCTCCTGAGGGCTGACCATTTTCTATTTTGGAATACAGGTGAGTTTCTGAAAACTTCTGTAGCATGATGCGTTCATCGTTTTCATAGTTGGTGTGTTTATTAATTTCCTGTTCAAGTCGTTCGGTTACTTGTAGCAGGTCTTTGTTGTCTTTCAAAGAAAACACTATTCCAAAGCCTCCATTATACCAGCTAGGCACCCAATCATTTCTACTAATATATTCTTCAGCTGGAATCACCCAATCAAATTGAAGTGAGGACCGTTTAGGTACATTTTCAAATACACCTGAAACCATAAAGTCTTTTCGATCTTCAATTCTAATGGTTTGACCTAAGGCTTTCTGCCTCCAGTTGGTTCCAAAATACTTTTCTGCTGTTCTTTTAGAGATCACTACATTGCTGATATCAGACATCATTGAATTTTGATCACCCAATAGAATAGGATAACTAAAAACTTGAAAGAACTCTGGAGACACATATCTACCTATTTCATAACTACTATTATCCCCTATCTGGAATACCTTCTCCATTTGCCAACTAATCAGCGTGACATCTTCGATTTCAGGGTATTCTTCTTCCAGAACAAATTCAAGCGGCTGTGGAATACCAGGTGTGGTCACTATCTCGCCACTCGTCTGGTACATATTTCTCCAGACCTGATAAGTTCGAGCTTCTTTTTCATGAAAAGAATCCATGGCCAACTCGTCCTCTACCCAAAGCATAATGGTGATGCTGGCGGCCAGTCCAATGACTAAACCAAATAAATTGATAAAGGTGTAGCCCTTGTGCTTTAGGGCGTTTCGCCAAGCGATAAGTATGAAATTACGTAACATGCCTGTGTGAATTAGTTGAGTATTTATTTCGAAGTTTTTGATGATTCCAGGACGGAGCAACAGCAATACATCAACTAGAAATCTAACATTCGCCTTGACCTTGCTTGATCTAGACCTCTCTTCGAACAATTCAACCAGATCCCCTTCTACATCCTCCAGCAATTCAGGATTGCAAAAGAACCTTAGAAACCTAAGAGCGAAACCGGGTGGTTTGAAATGTTGATTACGTGAAACCATGGAAGTACCCATGCTTTGGAATTTTGAGTTTTGAGTATTGAATTACTTTGACCTGAAATTATAATAGTCTCAAATGTAACTTAAATATTTAAGTCCTAAAAGTAGTTTTAATAAAAAGTGAGACAAATGAATTGACTTATGTGCTAATAAAGCAAGTTAAAGCCTAACTAACTCTCCAATACTTGCAGATCTATAAGCAGCCTCAACAATAGCTATATCCCTCATTCCTTCTTCTCCGGGAACAAGAACTTCTTTGCTATTCAATATTGCCAAAGCGTCATCATCCATTTGCCTGGCTTGTTGATTTCTTACTGTTGGAACGAGAGTTCTACCATCACTAGTAGTTTCACGTATTCCTCCGTATGACTGAAATGGAGAAAGGCCATACCACCCATTTTGGCAATTCACTTTAAGATCATTCATTCCTTTTCCCAGACTTGTGGAACAATTAGCGACTGCTCCTGATGGAAAATTCAAAGTGAAGTATGTGGTCTCATCAACTTCGGTGTAGATGCCTTTTCTTGTGTTTTCATGTCTTGCAGATATGGAGATTGGCTCCTCCCCTGTTATGTACCTTGCTGCATTTAAAGGATATACTCCCATATCGTACATCGCTCCACCTCCCAAGGCCTTGTTCTGTTTCCAATGATCACTTCTTCCATCATAATAGCCGGCATTGGCTGAAAGGTTCAGAATTTTACCGTATGGTTTGGAGTCTGCCCATTTTATTAGTTCCTGAGTTTTTGGCTCATGCTGCATTCTGTAGCCAATGGATAGTTTGACTTTGTTCTTATTACAGGCATCAATTATTTGTTGACATTCTATAGCAGTTCTTGCCATTGGCTTTTCGCACCACACGTGCTTTCCTGTGTTGGCAGCAATTATCGAATATTTAGCATGAAGACCGGTGGGTAACACAATGTAGATCACATCAATATCTGGATTGTTGGCAATCTCATGCATATTATCATAGTTATAGATATTGCCATCTTTGAGATTGTAGCGTTTCTTCCAGGTAGGAATTTTCCAAGGGCTACCCGTAACAACCCCCCTCAACTCGCAGTTTTCGGTAACTTGTAGTGCTGGGGCCAGTAGATCTCCAGCGTAGTAGCCAAGACCAACAAGAGCTACACCAAGCTTCTTCTTTTGGGGAATTATAATATTAGCAAAACCCGTAGAAACACCTAATCCTACGACTCCTACAGCATGCATGAAGGACCTTCTTGAAATTGTCATATCTATAAGTTATTAACGAATAACCATAAATCCATTCAAACAGGGACAGATGGGAAAATGAAGGTTCGGTGGGCTTATTGGTTTACTGGAACAGGTTCTTTATTATCATCAATAGCAACAAATGTGAATTGACCGGCAATGGCATGTTCCCTAACATCGGAATACATTTGTTCTATATAAATATCCACGCTTATCCCAAGGCTGGTTCGTCCAACCTTTATCACCTTCCCTACTAATTCCACAATTGTTCCTGAGGGAATTGGTTTCTTAAAATCGATTTGATCACTGCTTACTGTAACCATTCTCTGTCTGCTGAACCTGGTAGCTGTTATGAAAGCGACTTCATCCATCAGTTGCATAGCAGTGCCTCCAAAAAGAGTGTCGTAATGATTGGTTGTGTTTGGGAATACTGCCTTAAATATCCGTGTTTCCGCTTTTTGAGTTCTTTCTTCTAGAGTCATAGTTGAATTATACTTTGGTGCAAGTTAATTGCCACTCTAGAATAATAGTAACTAAAAAGAAAAATCTCCCGGGTAATCTACCCGGGAGATTAAGACATCTTCAAATTTTACAAAGGTTAAATAGGTATAGACTGACTATTTTATTGTTTTATAAATCTCATTTTAATGTCACCAACTTCGATAAAATACAAACCGTAGTTTAGTTGAGAAACATCCGCATTATTTCCTCTGAAGGTTTTGATTATTTTTCCTGATGTTGTGAAAATTCTTATCAATTGATTCCCAGACACACCCTGTACTCTTAAAATATCTTTAACGGGATTTGGGTATAACAGAATTGCTTCTTCAATCCTTTCTGTTGATTCTAAATTACTTGCTGGTTTAACTCTAGCTCCCGTTGAATTCATTCCATTTAGGAAAGCATTTAAATTAGAACTTCCATGGAGCCATCCGGATTGAGTTATTTCGTTAACCCAATTATTTTCTACTGTACTACTCACTTGTATACGAGTATCTCCCCAATATCCTTGTTCATACGGTGAATCCCACAATCCCTGAGAGTCCCAATCTGCATTGATGTAAGTCACCGCTTTGATTACATCATCATTTGCATTGATATAATTAAAATACTCCTGAAACCATTCATTCCAGATTTGTGAACCAGATTTATTTACTGTGCCCTGCGCCGAAGCTCCATCCCATACAGGACTAATATTGGAATTTGCACCTTGCTGGATATCATAACCTTGCGCAGCAGCCTCACAAATCATCATTGGTTTGCCCCTTTGTCTTGCCAGATTTACGATTTCATTGGCGAGATAAAGTTGAGTGGATGGTGTACCTCCTACCGTTGAATTCTCATTTGGAAGTAAAAACCAGCTCATCCCAAACCAATCCACATAGTTATCTCCGGGATAATAGTTCAATAAGTTTTCTCTTCCACCATCCAGGACATCATCAATTGGTGATGTTGAGGATTGCCAAACATAAGCGACATTGGACACATTCTCGGCTCTCAAAATATCTACAATTCTTCTGTAGGCATTGATATAAATTTGACCACTATAACCATTCCATTGACCGTCAAATTCATACCCAACCCTTAGATAAAAAGCTGTCCCAGATAAAGAATTAAAGAAGTCGGCTAATTGTCTTATCTCAGCATCCCTACCTCCACTTGAAATGTTATCTGTTTCGCCTACAAGATAAAGGCCTATTTGAACTGCTGAGTTTGGAAACCCTATTGCGGCACTGTATGCATTTAATGGTCCGCCTCCCCAATCAATATCAGTTCCAAATGGCTGATCAGATTCTGTAAAGCCTAGTGCGCCATAAAAGTTGTTCTGCAATACACCTGACAGACTCACATAAGTTGCGATTCCTCCTGGTGTTGGGCAACCACCACAATCATTGATATAATCAGATACTGATAAAAGATCCTGACCTATAAAAAGTAATTTCGCACCGTTTGTTGGTTCCAGAAATGCCAGATCTCCATTTGGTGGTGGCGGGCAAGAATTTGGGCAACTTCCTCCACAATCGATACCCGTTTCATTTCCATTCTGAATACCATCAGTGCAGGTTGGACCTGATTGACAACTATTTGGGCAGGAACCTCCACAATCAATTCCGGTTTCATCTCCATTTTGAATGCCATCAGAGCAGGTTGGTTCAGTTTGACAACTATTTGGGCACGAACCTCCACAATCTATCCCTGTCTCATCTCCGTTTTGAATACCATCTGAACAAGTTGGTCCAGGGTCACTACAAGTTTCAGAGCATCCTCCTGACTGGGCTTGTGCTGCATCAACCCAGCATTGTCCGCAAGCAAAAAGATTATAACCCTGCAGACAACTACCAGAGCAATCTGTTCCACCACTATCACAAGAATTTGGGCATGAACCTCCACAGTCTATTCCTGTTTCATTCCCATTTTGAATTCCATCTGAGCAGGTTGGTGTTGGGTTGGAGCTACATGTCTCTGAACATCCTCCGGATTGGGCTTGAGCATCATCAACCCAACATTGCCCACAAAGAAATAATGGATGTGAACTTGGGCAAGAACCTTGACAATCCTGTGCTTTTAGTGATAACGAAAAGAGCATCACTAACACTCCTGATAAAATCATGCGTATAGCAATCTTCATAACAATTATTGGTTTAGGTAAACAATTTTACATCTCGACTATTGTTGAAAGGAGTCGAAACAACTCATTCTATTATTACTGCTTTGGTTTAATCAAAAAAATGAAATAGGCTTAACAAAAACCAACATTGTATCACGGCAAAAACACTCAGAACACTACGTTTTTACCACACACTTTTCAATAAAACATGTTGTTACTTCCCCAAAAAGCGCTTAGAAAAGGATTCTTTATAGACTCTTCCAATTGGTACTTCAGAGGTATCATCAAATAGAACTCTGTTACCTGAGACCTTCTTTACTTTCGATATGTTGACGATATAGGACTTATGGATCTGAACATATTTATTTGGGCTTAATGTATTCAACCAGTATTTGAATGGTTCTGAAGACAACACCATTTCAGATGCCGAATGTATTTCGCTGTAATCTCCAACTGCTTTAATGTATTGGATGTTACTTAAAGAAATCTTCACATGATCATACCCTGTCTTAATGAAAACCTCATCTATTTCCGGTTCTTCAATTTGTTTAGTAGCTGTATTTAAAGAAGAGATATAAAGGTTATTGGCCTTAGTTACTGCCTGAACAAACCTTTGGAATGCTATTGGTTTGAGTAAATAATCAACTACGTTGTAATCATAACTTTCCAATGCATATTCTGAATATGCCGTTGTAAGAATCACCAAGCTATTCTCGGGTTTGATCTTGAGAAACTCCATTCCTGTCATTTTTGGCAAATGAATATCCAGAAAGATCAAATCAATCTTTTCCTGGTTTAGAAAATTAATGCCCTTAAGTGCATCTGTAAAAGAACCTCTTAACTCAAGGAAGTCTACCTCAGCAATAAACTTCTGGAGTACCCTTTGGGCTGGTGCCTGATCCTCTACAATTATGCATCTCATCTTATGAGCCTAAATCAATTTTCAAATCAACACAGAATTCGGTTTCTGTATTACCAAAATTAAGAGCATAACCATCAGGATATGTAAGATCAAGTCGCTTTTTTTAATTTTTCAGACCAATTACCTTATTTGGGTCTGATTCAGAATCAGGGTTAACATCATAGTTGTTACGGCATTGAAATGACAAATGCGTGGCGTCCAGCGATACATTTATCTCTATTGCTATATTTTCAGTCTTATTGGCAGCACTGTGCTTGAAAGCATTCTCTACAAAAACCATTAGAATCAATGGTGCAATTTGCATATCATCTTCATGTTCAACCTCCATGTTGTATGAAACTACTCCCCGACCTTCAATCTGCATTTCATACAATCCGATAAAATTCTCCAACTGATCAAGTTCTGTCTTCAATGAGACTGTCTCCTTACTACCTTCATATAACATGTATCTAAGCAATGACGACATGTTCAGAATTATATCTGGAGTCTTTGAGGAATTCTCAAGAGCATGTGAGTACAGATTGTTTAGATTATTGAATAAAAAGTGTGGATTGATCTGAGATTTCAAGAATTGCAGCTCGATTTGATCCTTTGAAATCTTCAGGTTATCTACTTGTATTTGCTTTATGATCACATCCCAGGCCAATTTGAAACCGCTCAGGATTATGGTGACTGGCACTACATCCAATAGTGTAAACAGTATCTTCCCAAACCTTCCACCTCGTGTATCCGGAAAGTATATCTTCTCCAATACAAATTCCTCAATGAGGATAGCTCCAAGAATTAGGAGTATAAAAAGCAATAGGAACTGCCCAAACCTTTTGTGATATAGAAATTTTGGAAATAAGTAGTAGTTGATGGTGAAAGCAGCAAGAGCATAATTAAGAAAGAATACTACCTCATAAAAATACACCTGAGGAACCTTATCATTGTAATCGCCTTCATTAACGGCATAAAAGAAAAATACCACAACATGCAGTAAAATCTGGAACGGGATTTCCCACCGTGAATTAGATTGCTTTAACACAAGACAATAATATTCATACTTCCCGCTTCCTCCAAATCTATCAGATGACCGACCGAACTATAGGTATGAACAACAATTCAACCTTCAATTTGTTAATACATCTGTTGTTTGTAGTAAAAGATGTGACGTTCAAGGATTTTTTTTAACCAATCCCAATACCAACACGTTTCTTTGCCAAACAATTAAAGGAAAAACTGATTTGAAAAAGCTAATCTCATCATTATTCATTCTATTGATTGCGCAAATTTCAATTGCACAGAATAGTGAATTGAAAATCTCCGGTAACATTCAGGAGGCTAAAACTGGGAAAGTCGTTGAGTTTGCCACAATTGCTCTTGTGGATCCAGCTACCGCGAAACCTATCACTGGTGTTACTTCAGATTTGAATGGCGCATTCAACTTCACAACCACCGCAAGAAACTTTCAGATAGAGATTAGCTTCATTGGATTCAGGAAGAAAATTATAAGTGACTACAAAATCACAAATGGCTCAATAAATCTTGGCTCGGTTATTCTTGAAGTAAATGAAGAGGTCCTAGATGAGATCGTTGTGGAGGGAACTAAGTCTACAACTGAGTTTAAAATCGATAAGAGAGTATTTAATGTGGGTTCTGACCTTACCAGTTCTGGAGCTAGCGCTCTGGATGTGCTAAGTAATGTCCCATCAGTTGATGTAAATATTGAAGGACAGGTCAGTTTAAGAGGAAGCACAGGTGTTCAAATCCTTATTGACGGAAAACCTTCAGTTCTTACTTCTAGTGATAATGGAAATGCCTTGGGTACCATTACGGCCAGCATGATTGAAAGTGTGGAGGTAATTACTAATCCCTCAGCAAAATATGAAGCAGAAGGAACATCAGGGATCATAAATATTATACTTAAAAAAGAAGACAAAAAAGGAACAAACGGATCAATCTCCGTGAATACTGGCACTCCACACAATCACAGTGTTGGGCTAAGTCTGAATCACAGAACAAATAATTTCAATCTCTTTACTCAGCTAGGTGTTGGATACAGGGAGCTCCCGAACTCCCGAAGATCAATCAATCGAAATTTGGTTACGGATACTACTATCTCAACCAACGGGAAAGAATACAGGAATGAGCAGTTTTATAATTTCATCCTTGGAACTGACTACTATATAAACGACAGAAACGTCATCACACTTTCTGGAAATTTTGCGCTTGAATTGGAAGATCAGCCTTCTACCACTACTTATATCATGACACGGGGAGAGACATTCCTATCCGAGTGGGAAAGAACTGAAGAAACGGAGGCTACAAATCCAAAATATCAATTTGAGTTGCAATACAAAAGAGATTTCGCTGATCACAAGGACCACATACTCTTGTTTTCTGCAATTGGAAGCTTCTTTGGGAAGACTCAAAATTCAGAGTTTGTTAGTAGAACAGTGGAAGGAAGCTCTTTCAATGATTTAGATCAGCGAACAGCAACCTCCTTTAATGAAGGTAAATACACTTTCAAATTGGATTACACTAAACCTTTTACAAAAACATTTACACTTGAAACAGGTAGCCAGTATTTACTGAATGATGTTGGCAATGAATTTTCAGTAGAAGATTTGATCAATGGAACATGGGAACCGGATTTATCGCAGACCAACAATTTTGAGTTTCAGCAAAATGTACTAGGAGTATACGCCACTGGTGCTTATGAATTGGACAATTGGGGACTTAAGCTTGGTCTAAGATTAGAGAATACTGATTTGGATACTGAGCTAACTACTACTGGAGAAACCAATAGCAGAAACTACAATAACCTCTTCCCTACCGTGCATGCAAGTTATAAAATGTCTAAAATGCTTTCTCTACAGACTGGCTATTCGAAGAGAATCTATCGACCAAGGCTTTGGGATTTGAATCCATTCTTTAATATTAGGGACAACTTCAATATTAGAAGAGGGAACCCAAACCTTCAGCCGGAGTTTACTGATTCTTATGAATTAGGAGGAGTTTATGATGGATCAAAAATTTCTCTTAGCTCTACATTGTATTATAGATATACAACTGGAGTTATAGAAAGAGTATCCTTCTTTGAGAACAATGTCAATATCACTCAGCCAGAGAATATTGGTACTAACAAGGCAACTGGTTTAGAGATCAATACCAAATACGAGCCACTGAAATGGTTAGCATTATCAGGAGATTTCAACTATAACTTTTTTGACAGAGCCGGACTTTTGGAAGGTACAAGCATTGATTTCCAGGCAGAACAATGGACATCAAGAGCAAATGCAAAATTGAAACTACCAGCTGATCTGGATGTGGAAGTAACTGGTAATTACCGATCCAGTTTTGAAACAGTACAAGGTGAGATGTCCGATATGCTGTTTATGAATATTGGGGCAAGAAAAAAGATATTGGAAGGTAAGGGAGTAATTAATTTCAGCATCAGAGATGTTTTTGCTTCCAGAATAAGAGAAAATACTGTGGAACAAACAGCATTTGAACTCTATAATAGATCTTTGAGAGGTACATTCTACACGCTTGGATTCAGCTTTGGTTTCGGGAAAGGAGAAGCGATGACTTATTCTGGAGGTAGAAGGAGATAGAGTTACTTTATTGAATCACGTTTAAAGTCTTAATCCATTGTGGATAGGTATAAACGACTTCAAACTCTACAGTTTCTGCCTATTTCTCAATTTCTGGGAGTTCATAGTAATTACCTATCAAAATGACCCTTTTCAAACTTTTAAGTTTTTCTATTTTGTGTAGTTCATCACTAATAGTCATTGCATTGTCTGAGATGTCCAGATATTCCAATTTTTCCAGTTTGTGAAGTTCATTTGGCAGTGTTTTTAAACCTACTTGGGAAATTGTTAAGACTTTGAGTTTCTTCAACTCCTTTACACTTTCTGGAAAGTGGCCAATTCTCATTTCTGGTTCAAATACTTTATTTCCATCACCTAACGAAGATAATGGTGGGCCCAATGTCCATCCATCTCTACAAACCACTCGAAGGACTTTTAATTCCTTGAATTCCCCAATTTCCTCTGGAACATTCTCGAGATTTAGATTGCACAATGGCAAAACCAATGTATCTCCACTGATATGAGACTCTATCATTGTAATGTTCTGGTTTCTTCCGCAAGCTAGCATTGAGACCAACCCAAATACCATCACAACTTTTATCAAACCAATTCTATTCATCATCCAATAAATTTTCCAATTCATCTTCATCCATCCATTCCTGGGTCTCCGGGAGCAATACTTCCTTCATCCATTCAAAAAGGTCTTTTGACTCTGAGATACTTGGATAACCTGGAGATTCTCGTTTCTTGGACCATGTCAGGTGAACCGTTAGAACAGTAGATTGCGCAATTCCATCGATCACTTCAAATCCAGCAATATCATCATTGTCCTGTCTGGTGGCGAAGGGAAAGATATCATTTCCGGTTTCTCTTTGATATTCATTTCTGAAGGCCTGCTCCTCACCCGGTTCAAAGAAATCCCAGGGTGTGAGGCCTTCAAATTTGTGTGCTTGGAGCCAGCGGTATTCCAGTGGTAAGTCCATATCTAAACTTAAAATAAATTTCACAAAATGGTTCTTTCAATCCATCTAAATACTATATTCGCAACCCTCAAAAATTCAAGGGCCATGAAAAACAAGATGCAACTGGATAAAGAACCCATATCTTCCTTGTTTTTCAAATACTACTTTCCTGCCCTAACAAGCATGTTATCCGTCACTGTACACCAGATTGTAGATGGACTGATTCTTGGTGAATATGTGGGTAAACATGGCGTTGCTGCTATTGGAATATTCGGACCTATCATTACAATATTTATTGCATTCACACTAATGCTTGTGATTGGTGGTGGTATTTCGATTAGCAGAAATTTAGGTTCTAACAATTACAATGAAGCTCAAAGAGTTTTTCAACACATTACATCATTAGCCATTGTAATTGGAATTTCAATTGCCATTATATTTCCTGGATTAACAACCTACATTGTTAGTAATCTGGTTGGCGCTGAGGACGCTCAGTTACTCAAAAGTGCAACTGACTATACATTCTGGGGCTTTTTATGGATCCCTTTGTTTCTGATTAGAATGATTTGGGGAATGACAATCAGCCATGACGGTGCTCCTAAAGTTTCGAGGAATGCTACTTTATTTGGTGTGACTGTGAATATAATCCTTGATGTTGTTCTGGTAATAGTGATTCCTCTTGGCACTGAAGGAGCTTCAATAGCTACTGGAATAGCGGTACTGCTTTCAATGATTTACTTAGGCATTTATCTACTTAGAGGAAAAGGTCATCTAAGCTTGAGACAGTTCAAATTTACTTTCAAGCTAAAAGAATGGAAACAGCTTTATAAGTTCGGAATCCCATCATTTGTCTCTGAAATCTCATTTTCAGTGGGGATGTTAATCATTAATAAAAGTCTGGTGTCTTACGGTCCTTTAGCGGTTTCCGCCTTTGGAATTATCAATTATTTGAGTTTTATATTTCTAAGGTTATTCACGGCAGCAATGGTTTCTGCTATCCCGATCATGTCATTCAACATTGGGGCTAAACTGCCTGAAAGGGTTATTCAAACTTTGAAATTCAGTCTAGGTTTTTGTCTTATTCTCGGGACTTTAGTTAGTGTAGTTGGATTTGCTTTGCCTGAAGAATTGCTAAGTTTATTTTCAAGTAATGAACCCACGGAGTTCATGAAAATAGGAACAGAAGGTTTTGGTTGGTACTTCCTTTTGTTTACAACCGCCGGAGCTAATTATATATTAGGAGCGTTCTTGCAAAGTACTGGAAAAACTACATTGGCAATCATACTTTATCTTCTTAAAGGTTTAGTCCTGGTGTTAGGTTTTATAGTAATTTTGGACTCCAACACATTGGGAGTTTGGCTGTCTCGACCTTTGGCAGAAATCGGTTCCTTTATCTTAATAATTGTATTCACACTAATTCTATCGAAAAAGTATTTTCATGCAGATTCGATTATTAAGAGTTAGTTTCTATTCTGATAACTGAGGCTTCTTCCGTAAACCATTCACTAAAAGAAACACACCAACCATTGCTAAAGGAATGCTTAACATCTGCCCCATATTCAATGCAAGGCCTTCTTCAAATTGGACCTGATTCTCTTTTAGAAACTCTATTAGAAAGCGTTGTGAAAAGATCATCGATATGCTTAGTCCAGCTAAAAATCCTGTCGCGTTTCTGTATTTAGGAATTCTCCAGATAAAATAAAGTAAAGTACCCAAGCCAAAGTAAAACAATGCTTCATACAATTGTGCAGGATGTCTTGGAGTCTGATCTATTCTGGTAAAAATAAAAGCCCATGGAACATTGGATGGAATGCCGACTATTTCTGAGTTCATAAGATTTCCAACTCGAATGCAGCCACCTAAAAATGCTCCCGCAATTGCTAATCTATCCAAGAGCCATAAATATCCTCGTTTGAATTTTCTATGGTACAAATAAAGTCCAAGTAGAGCTCCAAAAACTCCACCATGACTTGCTAATCCTGCCAGACCGGTAAACTGAAAACTGGGCTTAATTCTAATTGGTAGAATCTCAATAGGATTGGCCAGATAATGCATTGGGTCATAAAATAGTATGTGACCAAGTCGCGCCCCAATTACTCCACCAACCATCACATAAATTACAAGTCGCTCAATTTCATCAACTGGTAAGCTCTCTTTTTTGTAGAATCTGATCATGATATTGTACCCAACAATCACACCAGTTACCCAACTAAGACCATACCACCTCAAATACTCAAACCCAGAAAAAATCCTTGGATCTACATCCCATATAATAAATGAACTCATCCGCCCTGACAAATCATAATTATTGCTAAAACCATCACCAGATTCCCGACAAACCTTTTTACTCTAAGGTCAGTTTTATCCACTTCACCTTCTATGATTGCAAGTATCTCACTGCTACTACATCTATTGATTGAGTTCAGGAATTTATATTGGTGCCAACTATTTTTAAGATCTTCTAACTGCATCTGAAGTTTGATTATACTTTAATTTCAATTGGGATTTGATTCTGTTTAGACGCGTACTTACATTGGTTGGAGTTATTTCAAGAATTTCAGCTATTTCCTTGTTCCTATATCCTTCCAGGAACAATACTACCAGTGCTTTATCATCTTCATTGAGTTGCTGAATAATAATATTCAACAATTCTTTATTGTCATCAGTTAAAGGTATGGCAACTGCTAAATTTCCATCTAGCCGGTCGTGAGAAACAGATTTCTTTAATTTTCTAATTTTATTAAGAATAGTTCTAATACTAATAGTATAAACCCAGGTGTTTAATTCCGAATCTCCTCTAAAAGAATCGAAAGATTTCCATAATTGTAGAATTACATCCTGGAATGCGTCCTTTTGATCCTCTGAATCCGGAAAATAGACTCTGCATAGACTTAGGATAATACCTTTACTATTTTCAATTGATTTTAAGAAATGCTGCTTCTTTAGTTCCATTCCCTCAATGCTACATTATTTATACAGTATTAGTGGCAGGAAATTTAAAAATGTCACATCTGAATGAAATTTTATAGAATTCTTATCATCAAGTAACTAAAACTCTAAAATGTAATCCATTAGGTTATCCTTAGTATCAAGATCCATCTTCTTTCTGATCCGATACCTTAAAGCTTCTATTCCACGGTATGAGATACCCATCAAAGGGGCAATCTCTTTTGATGCCAGATTCAATCTCAAATAGGCGCATAGTCTTATATCCCTTGCCGTAAGAGCCGGATGTACTTGTTTGATTCTTTTGATAAAATCATCATGCAGGTCGTTGAAATGTTGTTCAAATTGCTCCCAATTCTTTTCTTCATTTATTAGCTCCTTTAGAAACTTAGAAACCTTAGCCAATTGCATCTGAGCCGTCTTATCTTTTATGGTGTCAATTAATTCAATCTGCTCCAATACTTTCATTATTGACTCATTTTGATGCGCACTATGTAATGTAGAAGAAGCTAGCTCCCTACTTTTAAATTCAACCTCAGACTTGAGCTTCTCCATCTGTAATTGAATCATTTGCTGTTCAGTTTTCTCGTTTTGCCTAATAAGCTCTGCCCTTTGCCTTCTTATTTCCTGTATTTGCTTGAATTTATAAGCCTGAAGTCTCATTATTCTTATCTTCCAAAGACTGTATAGAATCACTAACAACACCAGGAAATAGACCACTTTCATGTAGATAGTTCTATACCACGGAGGAAGGATTGTAAATTGAAAAGTATCGACCTCACCCAACTGCCCATATATGTTTTGTGACTCCACATGGAAAGTGTAGGTGCCTTCTTTTAGATTGGTAAATTCTCTGTTGGATGCATTTGACCAGGTAGTCCAATCCTTATCATACCCATCCAAATAGGTTCTAAACAATAAGTTCTCAGGACGATCAAAAAATGAAGCAGAGTAGTTCAATTTTATTGCATTGAGATTAAACGGTATTTGCTGAATAAACTCAGCTGGCAGTTCTTTAGTGTCAAATCTTAGTGGATGACCATAAATAATAGAATCCTTGGCATTTGTGCATAACACTCTGCTAATGTTTGTATAGAACTTATGATTCTTAATATTCCCTTTCTTGTATATTATCAGTCCATCTTTAGCACCAATGAATAACTGATCTTCGTAAAAATTAATAGATTCAAACGCAGGAATCAACTCACCTCTTAGCTTCTGAAAAGGAATAGTTTGTGTTTCATATGAATTACTTCCTTCTTTAATAATTCCAATTTCATCCTCATTGTCCAGCCCTTTCACGAAAAAGAGATCTCCATTGGGCGTTTCTACTAACCTCCTAATCAACTGATTATTTCCCAAAAGATTTTGATAGTGCTCATCAGGAACAATTCTATCTTGAGACACATCGTATTTGTAAATCCCAAACTGTGTCCCAAATAGTAATTTATCTCTTAGTAAAAACAGGTTGTTCCAATTTCTATCCGGCAAGCCTTTTGTCTCATCGTATAAATCTACTTTTAAGATCTTATTGAAATCCTCGCTTAATTGTATCTTAAAAATGCCCTTATACCCATGTCCAACCCATAAATAGCCATCCGGCCCAATTACCATTTCTCTCGCTGTTTCGTCAAATCCTTCGAGTCGATGGCTAACATGCCATTTTGTACCTTTTCTTAAAAGAACGAAAATACCATTGTAGCTTCCTTGTAGCAATAAATTATCCCGACCTGGGACAGGTATAAATTGCCAAGCTCCATTTTGCAGTTCATTTACTGGAATCACCCTATCCCCTACTATCTCGTAAGCACCATCATGATTCCCAACTAATAGTTGATTGTGCAGTAAAGTTAAATTCCAAGTATGAGATTCAGTAGACTCAATAAATTGAAACGATTCATGTTTGTTGTTTAATGGCTGATAGGAAACACCTTGATTAGTTGCTATGTAAATATTGTCTTGGAAAATTAATGAGCTATAGACTGAACCACTTAAGTTGGAACGATCATCCAGATAGTAAAAGTCCGAACCAATCTCCACATAGGAAATTCCATTTCCCAATGCGAGCCATAAATTCTCACTCTCATCTTCCAATATTCCAGTAACTGTATTGTTCCTTAAGCCATTTTTCTTATTAATGTTTAATACTATCTCACCAACCTCATTTACCAATATCAGGCCATCTTTTACTGTCCCAATAGCTATATTTCCATTTGTCAAGTGCTTTGCTTTATTGACTTTCACATTATTCAATGAGCCATTAAGTTCAGTATTCCAATCTTTTAATAATCCATTTGAATATTGTAAAACACCATGTTCCTTCGTGAAAATGATTATGGAATTTGATTGTGCGTCAAGGAATCTTATTTCAGAATCAGATAGGTTTTGTGTGCCCTTGATAACCTCCCAAGAACCTGTTTTAGAGAGCTTTTTCAGTGGACCATTTCTTTCTTGAATATATAGTTCACCATTCAGTTTTTGTGAAAACACTATTTGATTGGGATAGCTGAGAACTGTTACATTACTACCGTCATATATGTATATTTTGTAATCTGTGAAATAATAGATTTCATTTCCTAGAACGATAATGTTCCAAACGAGACCATATTGTTTGTGTTCCTCAGGTAAAAGAGAATTTAAAGACTGATAGTTGATTTGGCCTAACTTGTTTTGAACTGAATAACCCATGTCTCCTTCAGCTCCGATGTATATAACATCATTTATATCTAAAGCAAGCGAGGTAATGTTGCTCCGATTATCAGGCTCCAGAACGAGATCCCAGTTACTGCCATCAAAACAAATTAAACCATAGTTGTTGGCAAAATACACTTTGCCTCTGGGACCTTTGATAGCGGCCCAATTCATAGTAGCGGCTTTGTAGTCGTTTTTTGAGAAGTTAAGAATCTTGGGAAGTCCTAGTCTGGTCTGGGCTCCAAGTTGAATAGTTGCTATTAGAGAAAATGTTAATAGCAAAAATCTGTTCACAACTTCTCGTTGGATCATTTTATATAGGCTAGCATGTTACACTTTGCGCCTCACTCTCACTCTATGAAGCGTAATTATTTCATTTCAAATAAAAACAGAAGCCTGAAGACAAACAAACTTCAGACTCCTGATGTAAGCAACTACTGTTGCTTGATATACTTGTCTTTATTGGTTTCTTCCAACCATAATTTTGACAAGTAATCACTAGTTTGCAAACGCGCATCCACACCTTGAAAAGTGGGATTCTGCTCCCACATCACATGGGATTTCCAATTACAATTGATATAGCTCACTGCTTTGACTACATCAGGATTTTCATTTATCGTTTTGAAGAAAGGCACGAACCATTTATTCCAGGCTTCTTTCGCTTGTTCTTCGTTCGAAAAGATTGTTTCTTTTGTTTGACCGTCAAATTTCACTGTATGATCAGATATTGTAGCAGTAGCTTCTGCGATAAAAACAGGTTTACCTTTTGTTCTAGCGAAATCAATCATTTTCGCCTCGTCCCACCTTGAAAAGAAAGAGTAAGAACACCAATCAACATAATCATCACCCGGATACCATTCTTCTAGGTGGTCGAGATTTGAAACCCATCCGGTGGATTGCCATACGTATGCTACATTTTCAATTCCCATATTGTCAAGCATATCTTTTATTCTCTGATAAGCTTTCTTGTAGGATTCTAAATCATAATGATTCCATGCATGACCATCAAACTCATATCCTATTCTAAGAAAGAATCGCCTATCAGAATTATTCTGAAACAGTTTAGCCATCACATTTATCAGGCTATCCCTCTCTCCCGATACAATTGCTTCCTCATGTCCAACCATTGATAGTCCAATTGCAATATCCATTCCTGCAAAGTCAGGGTCCGCTAATTGCATTGATAGATTGCTAGGAGAATCTCCCCAATCGTCAGATCTGAAAATGCCATCAAATCCCTCTTGTTTGTATCCAAAGGAATCATCTCCAGGAGTAAGGTTTGAATATGCCGTCCAACCTCCTGGTTTCGGGAAATGATCCAGGTAGCCGTCATTGTAAGGAGCTTCGAGCCCTCCTATAGATTCTAATTCCTGTCCAACAAAAAGAATTACCTGTCCGTCTTCTGGTTCAAACTTAGCTAACGGCCTTTCCGGCAGCTTCTTCTCTTCTTTTGAAGGTGCCTCACCAGCACAACTCCACAAAACCGATAGAAGGCATAAAATATTGATATACTTCATCATTGGTTTCCTTTATTAAAATCAGCTAAAAACTTCTCAAGCCCAAGATCTGTTAATGGATGCCTTAATAGACCTGTAATGACTGACAATGGGCAAGTTGCTACATCTGCACCAATTTCTGCACATTTGATTAGGTGCATATTATGTCTGATTGATGCAGCTAGTACTTCAGTTTCATAACCGTAATTACTATAAATCTGAACGATCTGTGCAATAAGTTCAAGACCATCAGTACTTACATCATCAAGTCTACCGATAAACGGCGAAACATAACTAGCTCCAGCCTTAGCTGCTAACAATGCCTGACCAGCATTAAATATTAAAGTGCAATTTGTTCTAATCCCCTCGCTTGAAAGTGCCTTTATAGCTTTAACACCGTCTTTGATCATTGGAACCTTCACTACAATCTTATCATCAATCTTGGCTAATGATTTACCTTCTTCAACCATTTTGCTGAATTCGGTAGAAATAACTTCTGCGCTCACATTGTCCTCAACAATATCACAGATAGCTTTATAATGAGACCTAATATTGCCTTCTCCTGTTATTCCTTCTTTAGCCATTAAGGATGGGTTTGTCGTTACTCCATCTAAAACTCCCAAATCATAGGCTTCCTGAATATCTGCAAGATTGGCAGTATCTATAAAAAATTTCATTGTATATAATTTCTAGTTAGTTAATAATGCTTCCGGGCCATTCGAATGCAACAAAAAAGATTTGATCTCCCGGTATACTTTCTCACCAGTAAAACCGAATTTATCATCAAGAACTTTTGCAGGAGCTGAATAGCCAAAATGATCAAGACCAAATACCTTTCCATTACCTCCAACTAATGAGCAAAGTGTACTTGGTAATCCGGCAGTCAACCCAAAAATTGGGCGATCTCCCAAAACCGATTTCTTATATTCCTCCGATTGATCCTGAAAAAGACCTAAAGACATGATCGAAACAACATTGGCCATTATTCCATCTTCTTTTAGCAATATTGAAGCAGCTTCTACACAAGTTGAAACCTCACTACCGTTTGCAACAAGAGTAATTGTAGGGTTTGGATATTCGACTACAGTGTATGCTCCACTTTTTGCCTGAAGTGCGTTTTCATATGCTCCATTCACAGTTGGTAAATCCGCGATTGCTTGTCTGGAAAAGATCAATCCGGTTGGTCTATTCGTATTATGTAATGCCATTTCCCATGCAACAGTAGTCTCTGCAGCGTCACCAGGTCTCAAAGCTAATAGCGATCTATTACCGGAATGATTCTTTACTTCTTCTAATAACCGGATCTGTGCTTCTTGCTCAATTGGTTGATGAGTTGGGCCATCTTCCCCTACTCTGAAAGCATCGTGAGTCCACAAGTAAATCACCGGTAATTCCATTAAGGCAGAAAGTCTGATTGCTGGTTTTTGGTAATCGGAGAAAATGAAGAATGTACCCACTACAGGAACAACACCACCGTGCAATGCCATGCCATTAGCCATTGCAGCCATTGTAAATTCTGATACTCCTGCGTGTAGGAAGTTGGCATCAAACTTACCTGGCGCAAATGCTTTTGATTTCTTCAGGAAACCATCAGTCTTGTCACTATTTGCTAAATCTGCTGATGCCACAATTATGTTTTCCATATTATCTGCTAGGTGAGCCAACACTGTAGCAGAAGCATCTCTGGAAGCAACATTAGATTTTTGTTCGATTGTAGAAAAATCAATTTCTGCTATAGTATTACCATAGATGAAATCATCAAGTTTCAAGGCTAATTCCTTATTTTCATTTCTCCAGCGAGATTCTTTTTCAGAAAAGGCAGCTACTTCTGTTCTCTTTATATCTGCAATTTGTTGGTAGTGAGATTTCACATCTTTATAAATCTCAAAAGGATCTTCTGTCTCGGCACCTAATGCTTCAAGCGTCTTGTTGTAATCTGCACCTGTGTTTCCAATAGGTTTTCCATGCAGCTCTGGGTAGCCTTCATATGTTTGTCCCGAGGCATCTACACAACCCTTACCCATAATCGTTTTACCTATGATCAGAGTAGGTTTCCTTTCAATCGATTTTGCCTCAACAATTGCTTTTCGAATAGCATCATGATCATGACCATCTATTTCAATAACATGCCAACCCCAGGCTTCATATTTCATAGCAGTATCTTCAGAGGTAACCTCATCCACATAAGTTGATAGCTGTACATCATTAGAGTCGAAGAACATGATTAAATTATCAAGACCAAGGTAACCAGCAATTCTACCAACCCCTTGAGAAATCTCCTCCTGTATACCTCCATCTGATATGTAGGCATAAATAGTGTGATCTACCCAATCTCCAAACTTGCCTTGCATAAACTTACCAGCTAATGCTGCCCCAGCTCCCATTGCATGTCCCTGTCCTAAAGGTCCTGACGTGTTTTCAACTCCTCTTTTTACATCTACTTCTGGATGACCTGGAGTAATTGATCCCCACTGTCTGAAACTAGCGATATCATCTTTACTGTAGTTCCCTAAAAGGTAAAGTTGCGAATACAACATCGCCGATAAATGCCCGGGATCTAAAAAGAATCTATCTCTCCAGAACCACTCAGGATTATCTGGGTCAAACCTTAAAAACTCACTGTATAAAACATGCATAAAATCAGCGCCACCCATAGGACCTCCCGGGTGACCAGACTTTGCCTTCTCTACCATCGCAATACTCAATGCCCTGATATTGTCTGCCGCTCTTTTCGTAACTGATGTACTCATTGTAACTCTGTTAAAACTCTCATAATTCTTTGTACTCAAACCAATCGAAATCTGCTGCCAACCTTTGTCCCGAGAGGTCCTGGCAGCAAATTCCAACAAATGAACCAGTAAATGCTGGTCTATATCTATTCTCAATATCCTGCACATAGTCGTCAGACAATATGCTTCCGTTCAGCTCAGGACCTATCTTATTCCAGGTATCTGGCTGTATTGCGTAATAGTATTGAATTTTGTCTCTATGAAATTGTACCTTCAAATACACTGTTGATGTACCATTGATGTACACGGCTTCCGTTGGTTCTATAAAGTTGTACTTATCACAAGTAATGATATTTAGTTTTGCGGTTCCGTCACCATTTCCGGTCATAAACAAATAGTGAAAATGATAGGTATTATAGTAGCAAACCAAACCTGCCATTTGCTGAAATGATTCTGGTTTAAACTCCAGTAAGGTTGATGCTTCTATATTATGACTCTGTACTCTTCTGGCAACCAGGCTCTGATGATGTTTGGAGCTTAAAGATTCTGTTCCGTACAGTCTAAGGAACCCTGGCCTTTCTTTAAGTGAACCCATTCTATCTGTGAAAGGAACTCTTAAAGTTTGAAAATCAATTGGTAATTCTTGTTCATTAAAATCTTCAAAAGCATCATTTGACTTCTCATTAATATCACCAGGAACATCAAGTTGAAGTGCGACCTTTTTAGAATCAGTTTTAGAATAAATCCAATCATCCTCTCTCCATTGCATCGGATGAATACAAGTCTCTCTTCCGAGTGTGCATCTACCATGTTGCGACAAAGGTCTACCTCCTAAAAACACAGTATACCAATCGCCATCAGGCGTTTCAACTAAATCTCCATGACCAGTTTTTTGAATGGGCCAGTTTGGATCATCGGCCGTAGTTATAATGGGATTGGAAGGATGTAATTCATAAGGACCGGTAATGCTTTTGGATCTTGCAATTGAAACGGCATGGTCATATTCCGTTCCTCCTTCTGCTGTTATTAAATAGTAATACCCATTTCTTTTATAGATATGAGGACCCTCTGTTTTTCCTAATTCTGTTCCTTCAAAAATATGATGAATTGGACCTACTAGTTTCTTGAAATTTTCATCATATTCCTGCAAAACTATACCACCGAAAAACTTGCCCCCACGATGATCTAGCAACATACTGCTGTACCACTTCTTACCATCATCGTCATGAAACATTGAGCCATCAAATCCACTGGCACTAAGGAATATTGGATCAGACCATTCTCCAAGAATATCTTTGGTTGTAACCAGGTAGTTTGGAGTATCTTTCCAGACTCCATCAAAGTTCTTAACATTAGAATATACTAAATAGTATGTTCCATTAGAATAACTCAAACAAGGAGCCCAAACTCCACCAGAGTCTGTTACTCCCAACATATCCAGTTGAGATATTCTGTTCAACGGTCTATTAACAAGTTCCCAATTAATCAGATCTTTCGAATGATGAATCTGAACACCAGGAAACCATTCGAATGTGGAAGTAGCGATATAATAATTTCCTTCCACCTGAATGATTGATGGATCCGGATTAAAACCTTTTAATATCGGATTTTTAACTAATGCCATTTACTGTTTTATTAATTCCTTCTCTAATTCCTCTAAGGATCTTCCTTTAGTTTCAGGTAATAATCTAATCACCAATAATAAAGAGACCACAGCAAACACCGCATAAATCAAAAATGTAAGTGTATTTCCAAGATTCGATAGCTCCCAGGGAAAGATGAACTGTACCAGCGTACTAACTATTGCATTCATGAATCCTACAAAAGATATAGCCACACCCCGAATCATATTGGGAAATAACTCACTAAATAAAACCCACATTACAGGTCCCAGAGATATTGCAAAGGATGCCACAAACCCTAAGATACCGATTAGTATAATTTTAGGATTTAATACAGCAGCTTCTTTGGTTATTGCACCTTGATGGTTCTTAAAATTTTGTTTTCCTATAACAGATTCTAACGCTTCCTTAAATTCGAGATCATCCTGATATTGGATGCCAAGCACAGATGTAAAATCAAATGACTGCACCTCTTCAGGAAGGTTTGTAATTGATTGTTCATCTAATTGATAAGAAGCTTGGTAAAAGCCATAAGCAGATAAAGACATACTGATTACTACACCAATCAGTCCTGCAACCAATAATGGTTTTCGACCTAATCGATCAATCAGTGCCATGGCTACCAAAGTAAATACTACATTTACAATACCCACCCATATTGCCTGAGCGAAAGCTGCGTTAGCTCCTATTCCTGAGGCTTCAAAAATTGTTGGAGCATAAAAGTAAATAGCATTGACACCTGTTATTTGTTGAGCTATTCCAACGATCAATCCCAGAAAGAGAACTAATCTCATGGCAGGCTTGAACAGCTCTTTGAATCTTATCCCGTTTGATTCTTTAGAATCTTCAATACTTTTTTTAACCTGCTCAATTTCCTCTTCAATCTCGTTTGCAGGAGTAATCTTTTGAAGGATTAATCTTGCATCATCTTCTCTCCCTTTCATAATCAGCCATCTGGGACTTTTTGGTATTAGAAAGAGCATGCCCCAGAAAAGAAGTGCAGGGACTACTTCAATTCCAAGCATCCATCTCCATGCGTCTTCTTTTAAGTTAAGACTAACAGCAAGTGAATGGGCTGACTCAGCAAAATCAAATATGTAGTAGTTACAGAAATAAGCTGCTGAGAATCCCAAAACAATATTCAATTGATTGATACTTACCATCTGCCCTCTTTTGGCAGCAGGAGAAACTTCGGCTATATACATCGGTGCTAAGATTAAAGCGGCCCCAAAAGCAAGGCCGCCTATGCCTCGTGCTATGACTAGCACCAGAAATGAACCTGCTAATGCAGATCCAACCGCCGAAAACGTATAAAAAAACGCTACATATATTAATATCTTTTTTCTACCCCATCGGTCACTCAAAGGTCCGGAAAGTATCATTCCAAGAATGGCAAAAAACGATGGTGCCGAAACAGCTAAACCTTGTTCAAGATCGCTTAACTCAAATAGCGGAACAATATATCTGACAACTCCTGAAATAACTGAAGCATCAAAACCAAAAAGGAATCCTCCAAGGGATACTACTAAGGCTAAAAAAATTGTTGTTCTATTGCTATTTGCCATTATCGGTTCTTGAGATTCAATTTCTTTATTTCCACATTAAATCTGGTCTTTACTTGAACGATGTAATTACCAGGATTCAACCTCAATCTAATGTTACCTGAGTTTGTGGAGTTTAATCTTTCTAATATTGTTTGCCCTGAAAAAGTGGTCACTATAATTTCTTCAATTCCAGAATTAGAATGTAGCACTAATTCTGGACCTTCAACCCAATATTGTATTGAATTCGAAACAGAATTTCCTACGACACTAGTTATTGCATAGGTTGAGTCCTGCCAAAGTTGATAATCCATTAATTCAAAATTACCTTCATCGGCGAGTAGCCAGTTATTACCTTCAATTTCATTTAACCAGGAGTTCTCCACTATGTCATTTACTTCTATCCTGGAATCACCCCAACCTTGACCAATCCACATAGATTGAGCGTCCCAGTTTGCATTGATATATGCCAGTGCCAGCAGATTATCATTTTCATCAAACACATCAAATAATGGCTGAAACCAATCTAGCCATACCGTTTGACCATTGACTGTTTTTAAGTCTTGTCTTGGAGTTGCTTCTGCTATCATAATGGGTTTATCATGTTGAATAGCAAAGTTCCGAATGCTTTGACCTGGATTGGACCCATCAAAATGAGAATAAGCCAGCCAATTCACATACTCATCTCCTGGGTACCATCTATCAATATTTGCAGTATTGATACCAGCAGATTGCCACACATAAGCGACATTCCTAACATCCAGTTCGTCAAATATCTCTACTATGTGGATCCATGCCTGCTTAAATTCCGTAGGGTTGTGACCATTCCATGGGCCATCAAACTCATATCCAATTCTCAGAAATACAGGTCTTTCAGTTTCTTTAATCCACTCTCCCAATTCCGTAATACGGTTATTCAGAAAACCAGAGTTTATATTTCCCAGGCTTCCTGAGATATACAAACCAATTGCGATTACAGAATTATCGAAAGTGTCATCGTTTAAGTAAGCTTGTCCATTTACATCTCCAGCTCCCCAATTAGTTTGTGATTTCAAACCTCCAAGATTTGCTATTCCGGTATAGGTAGTAATTCCAGCTGGAATTTGATTGAGGTTATCTACATAGCCATTAGCATGAGAGTTGAGTCCTCCGACAGCTCCAAGGTCCTGGCCTATGATCAATAATTTAGATCCATCTTTTGGCACATATTTGGGAGCTCCATAATGTGCACTTCTTTGGGAGAAGCCCAAAAGAGGAAGAAAGGTTAAGATAATTATAATTACTTTTTTCAACAGCTTGATATTAAGGGTTGAGGACCACCAAAGTGATGGCCCTCAATAAACAATCTATATGTAAGCTTTTATTGCTCAACAAATCTGAAATTCTTGTAATAAACTACTCCAGCATCAGCATGACCAGATCCTCCAAACTCAAGTATTACTGTATCAAAGTCATCTCTGATACCACTTGAAGCATTTGAATCATCAATCATGTCTGTGAAGTCGAATGTAAGTGTTACCCACTCATCAGTAGCAATATCAGTTACTACAACTGTAGCCCAGTTAGTCCAGAATTGCTCCGTACAACTAACATCCGCAAGTTTCACCATTACTTGATTTACAAGGTTTGTGCTGAAGTCATTATCACCAGCAGGAATGAATACATCTACCTGAGCTACTGAGAAGTCATATGTACCATCACTATCG
>JANSWY010000082.1 GCA_024743255.1 bacterium
AAGTGATGTCCCCGCACATGAAGGACCAACTCATCACGGAACTACGGAACTCTGGACATACACCTTCCCTTTAACAGATGATGAAAGACAGAGGCTAATTTCTGACTTAAAAGTGATTTCTCCTTTGAACTCCCAGGCGAAGAAAAACCTTACCGGAAATGCAAGGGATTTATGGATAGCAGGGATAAGAGATATTGAAACCCAGTCTACCGTACTGGAAGAACTTAAAAATGCTGAAGGAGTTCAGGACGATGAGGAATTGATAAAAGTGATTGATGAAGCCATTAATTCCACCAAAGATTTAGCTTCCTGGTTACAAACTGAATCCAAATCAAAAACAGGTCCTTCCGGTATTGGTAAGGAGAATTACACCTGGTATATGAAGAATGTTCATTTAGTACCATTGACCTGGGAAGATGAGGTAATGATATTAAAACGAGAACTTGCCAGAGCCTGGTCATCACTAAAACTGGAAGAGCACCGAAACAGAGATTTGCCAGAGTTGGTTGATGCCGACTCTCCGGAAGCTTTTGATAAAATGGCCGATGAGGGTGCGAAAAGCTTGATCAAATTTTTAGATAAGGAGGAAGTAGTAACTGTTAAACCCTATTTTGACCCTGCGCTGAGGGAACATCTGGAATCATACATACCCAAGGAGAAGAGAAACTTTTTCTACATCGGCATGCACTACGATCCGAGACCATTGTACTCACATTTTTATCACTGGTTTGAATTGGCTCGTATGGATAACGAACCACACAAAAGCGAGATAAGAAGAGGTCCTCTTTTGTACAATATCTTCGATTCCAGAAATGAAGGAACTGCTACTGCTGTAGAAGAAATGTTTATGCAAGCTGGATTGTATGAAGACAGCCCGAGAGCAAGGGAGATTGTTTACATCATGATTGCTCAGAGAGCAGCCAGAGGATTAGGTTCATTATATGCACATGCGAATGAAATGACAATGGAAGAAGCAGGAGGTATTCACAGTGAATACACACCACGTGGCTGGATGAAAACCGAAAAAGAGCTATTGATTTTCGAGCAACACTTGTATCTGCGTCAGCCAGGATATGGTACGAGCTATATCACTGGAAAATATTTAATGGAAGATGCAATGGCTGATTACGCCAGAATCAAGGAGTTGAATGAAGAGCCGTTTGTGTTGAAGGAATTCTTTGACGGGATGAACAGTATTGGAAATATTCCAATGTCTTTGATGAAATGGCAAATGACTGGTTTGGATGAGCAGTTGAAAACTATTGCAAAATAACAGTATCAGCAGCATTAGCACTTGTTACACCGCAAGAAAATGGGTATATTCATTAAGTCTACTTAGGAATTCTAAACTATATCCAAATGAAAAAATCACATGCGGCCTCTAGCTTCCTGCCTATAATCATTGTTTTTTCGATTTCATGTTCTAGCGATGATGGATCAAATCCCGATGGGGATGATGGGAACGGTTCCAGTGAACTTGTGGCAGCTAGCATCACTGTTTATGACGCGAATTCATGGGTAAGTGCCTCCGAAGAATTAGATCTGGTAGACGGTGCAACTATCAATTTGTACAACGATGAAGACTCTTACAATTCAGGAGCAATTGATTATACCGCGACTACAGATGCAAGTGGTACAGGAACAGTCATGATTCCTGAACCGCAGGACTTAGATGGAGATGGATTTAGTGATGTGAATAGAGCTGAATTTATTATTACAATATCCAAGGACGGAAAGACTAATTTTACCAGTGGTTATGCCATAGCAGGAGTCTTTTTCTGTCAAAGTGAACTTGATGATTACAATAATGCGATACAGGATGGGGAGTATCAACCAGGGGCTGAAGTTGGTCACATTAGACATACAGACTTAAATGGTGATGGTGTTATTAATGCCGCAGATTTAACAGATATTGCCTATATCACCCTATCTGTTGACTCGGAAGATAACGACGATCCCAGCGTTAACGACCCAACATTAATCTCCTGCAGTAATAAACCGACAGAAAAAAACGTAGGCTATATTGGCAACTGATGACTGCCTGAAAATTCTGTATATTTAAACAAAATAATCAATTCATACTTTGAGAGTGATTCTTAAACTTAGTTAATCATATTATTAGTCATTAATTCCAAAGACTAATAATTCCCTAGTTCGGAAATCTCCGAACCAAGATTCCTATAACCATTTTTTTGAGTACTGCATATCTCACTTTACACATAGAGTTTTCAAATTCTTTGTGCAAGTATCATTCCTGCAATACTCTAATCTTAATCACTTAAGAAAAGCATATTATGAAAAGTCAGAATATTAAGAAGAATCCCGAGTTCTTAGAATATGTATTGAAACTCAATGAAGGCAATTCTCTTCTTGAAGCACTCCAGTTAAGTCTCAAACAAATAGAAGACTTAGATATATCTCATTTGAACCGAATAGGTCTGAAATCCTATGAAAGAGACAAATGGACCATTAACAAAATATTACAGCACCTCATCGATTGGGAAAGAATCTGGTGTTTCAGGGCTATAATATTTGCAAGGAATGAAGGAAGTATTCCTGATGCTTATGATCAGGAAACAATGGGTAAGAACTCCAATGCGGATGAACTTTCAATTGAACAATTGGTGAATGAATTATTAATTACTCGTCAATCAACGATCATGATGTTTGAATCTTTCAGCGATAAGATTCTTAATATGAGTTGTGTGTTTTTCGAATATGAGATGCCTTTATACACCATGGGATTGACCATTGCTGCACATCAGATCCATCATTTCAATGTAATTAAGGAGAAGTATCTACCATTAGCTGATTAAAGAGTATAAAAAAAGACCTGAGAGTTTCTAAAAACAATAGAAATCTCAGGTCTAAGTCTAATTTCTTTATGGACTTACTCCATCCCCTCAATCCATGCACCTCCAGCATCAACAACCTGCTTACTCAATACCTTAGCTTCGTCCTTTAAGGAATTCAATTCATTATTCATTTCATTCCATTGTTTCTTGATGATGTCCACCGTCATCTTATGAGTTTCAGTTGGACCATAAGTTGAAATAGAAATTCCTCTATTCAATGCAAACAGTCTTCCACCTAGTGTGGGTCTTGTCTTCTCTCCTATTTCTCTTTGAGCAGGGTTACCATTTAGTTTAGCATCCAGCTTTTTGAGATCTGCTCCCAGCTTAGCAATTCTTTCAAGAACATCACTACCTAGATTGGTTGACATGGCTGCCTCATTCAATTTATTGCTGTACTTAATAGCATTTGACAACTGGATAGACAGCTTGTTTACATCTCTGGTCAACTCCTCATATTGACGCCAGAAAGCCAGAACTTCTTCCATTGAACTTCCCTGAATAGCAGTTTCGCCAAGTCGTTCTACTTCAACATCAACAGGTCCGGCTAACTGAGTGAATTTTCCTTTCTCAAAAGCATTTAATGACGCTGTATAATTTCCTGGAGCTGCAAGTAAGGCAGTAAGTGGTTGGCTTTTTCCATTCAGCATCAATGTTCCAGAGCCTCCAACTTTCAAATTCCAGGAAACTCTGTTGAATCCTTTCTTATTGGTAGCCTTCACACGGTTAATTACTTGTCCATCCTTATCCTTGATTTCCAAATACACAAATGGTTTAGCTTCCTGAACCTCCATGCCTAATGCATCCCACCCAGGAAATGAAGCTGAAGATTTCTCAGAATCCTGTCTTACTTTTTCAAGACTTTTGATTTCGTCATTCAGGTAATAAGTAAAAACTGCCCCAAAATCCGGATTTGGTGCAACATACAATTGTGATCCTTGCGTACCTCTTTTATCATCAAAATCCAGAACAGATTTTTCAATGTACCACCATGCTTTTCTTGGCTTGAATAAAGATGCATTCTGGTTCAATTGACTTTTGTTAACCTCCCTCAAGGCACTGTAATCATCAAGCACATAAAATCCTCTTCCAAATGAAGCCGCTACTAAATCATTTTCTCTTCTCTGTATAGCCAAATCACGGAATGAAATTGTTGGAATTCCACCATTTAATTCTGTCCAGCTGGCACCACCATCTACAGTAAAGAATACGCCAAACTCAGTTCCGGCAAACATCAAATTACCATTCACATGATCCTGAACAATTCTCCAAATCAGGTTCTTGCTTCCCAGGCCATTCTCAATTCTTGTCCATGAAACTCCTTTATTGGTGGTTTTTAGTAGATAAGGTTTGTAATCTCCTTCTTTATGATTGTCTAGTGCCACGTAAAACGTGTTTTCATCATTAAGATCAGCCTTGATATCATTCACATAACTTCTGGATGGAACACCCATGGTTCTTGCTTCTATTTTCTTCCATGTCTGACCTTCATCTGAGGTAACCTGAACCAAGCCATCATCAGTACCAATCATAATGACTTTTTCATTCTTTGGTGATACTGCAATGGATGTGATGGTATTAAAGTTTGACATGGCATTTACATCCCAAGGTGAATCCCAACTTTGACTTCCACCCATAATCGGTAAAGAAACTCTCTCTTGATTTCTTGTTAAATCACCTGACAGTGCTGTCCATGAATCGCCTCTATTTGTACTTTTCCAAAGTCTTTGTGATCCATGATAGATAGTAGTTGGAACAGTTGGTGATACCAGAATTGGGGCATCCCAATTGTAGCGTTCATAATTTTCGTCAGCAGCAGGCTGTGGCATAATGTCCGTAACCTCACCAGATTTCAAATCAATTCTGGAAAGCGTTCCTTGCTGTCTTTGTCCGTACATTATATCTGGATTACCAGGTTCAGTTGCTGGCTGATGTCCATCCCAGTTGAGTACCACTTTCCAGTCGGCATTTCTAATTCCGTGATGGTTCATGGTACGAGATGGACCGCCTTCAGTACTGTTGTCCTGTGTACCTCCATATATATTATAAAAAGGCTCAGCATCATCTACAGCCACTTTATAAAACTGAGTCAATGGCAGGTTCTCCATATATCTCCAGCTTGCTCCTAAATCAAATGACTCATAAAGACCACCATCAGTACCTACCAGGATGTAATTAGGATCGGATGCTTTGAAAGTCACTGAGTGATTATCACCATGCTTGGCAGTTTCATCCATAAATTCGAAAGTCTTTCCACCGTCTTCTGATTTCATCAGTCTGTTGTTCATCAGGTATAGTCGGTCAAACTTGTGAGGTGAGGCAAAAATCTCCTGGTAATAGTGAGGTCCAGTCGCACCAGCAACGGCACTAGACATTTTGGTCCAGCTTCCACCTCTATTCTCAGATCTCCAAACTCCACCAGTGATTCGATCCAATTCTATTGCAGCATAAAGCACATCTGGATTTTGAGGTGAAATAGTTAACCCAACTTTACCCCAATTACCTTCCGGAAGTCCGGTCTTCAATTTTCTCCAGGTATCTCCAGCATCTTCGGATACATAAAGTCTTGTTTTTTCACCTCCACCCATCCAGGCAGCTACAGTACGATGATGTTCCCAGGTAACAGCATAAACTCTGTTAGGATCTCTTGGATCAAAGACCATATCGGTTACACCGGTGAATTGATTATCTCCTAAAGTCTTCTTCCAGGTCTTTCCACCATCTATTGATTTATAAAATCCTCTATCTCCACCACCACTCCAAAGCGGACCTTGAGCAGCAACCATGATCACATTTGAATTATCTGGGTGTACAATGATTTTAGAAATATGCTCGGAGTTCTTTAGCCCCATGTTTTCCCATGAAGCACCTCCATCTAAACTTCTATAAATACCATCACCAAAACCAGCGTGACGTCCACCAACGTTTTCTCCAGTCCCTACCCAAATTGTGTAAGGGTTATTGGGATCAATAGTCACACATCCAGTAGAATAAACTGATTGGTTATCAAAAACAGGTTTGAAAGTAGTTCCTGCATTGGTGGTTTTCCAAACACCTCCAGAACCTACTGCCACGTACCATACATTTTCATTCGAGGGGTCAATTGCAACATCAGCAATACGACCAGACATAAATGCGGGTCCTATGCTACGGAATTTCAAACTGTCGAATAGTTTGGAATCTATTGGTGTTACAGTTGTTGAACTTGATTTTTTTCTTTGGGCCATTCCAAGGTCAGCGATCAAAAGGAATGTAGCTACCAAGGTGAGGGTTAGAATGTTTTTCATTAACTCAGATTTAGGTTTCTATCAAATTTAATTGCTGAAGTTCAGATTAAGAGGGACAAATGGAGTCACTTGCCAGCAATTGATTTGAGCGGTGAAAAATGGAGATAAGTGAGTAGGAAGCTATACAATCGCTATTAAAATCACGTTGTTGATTCTTGATTGATAGAATAATCTTCAAAAACCACCATTACATTTGAATTTCCTTCACTGAAAAAATGTTCATAATGATCAAATGAGAAATCTCGAAAGTTTTTCTAATTTCGAGCCTCCTAAGAATGAACAACATCAATATTGACAACATGCTGAATTTCATCAAAGAAGTACTTGAAAATATGCCATCCGATTGGATCAAACTGACCACTCACAGATTGGATATTTACAATGAAGAATTAGCAAAAACTCAATTCCTGGAGAAATTGGAAGAGCTTCAAAAAAATAATGACGCATCTGCTTCAGCATTAAATGAACTTCCAACCGCATTTGATTACATCCGACTTGGTCACCCATTGTCTTCTGTACTGGAATGGACCATTGCCAGCCAGCACGACGTTAGTGCGGAAAGTGTCATCAGTTTTGGTTCTACAACAGCTCCAATTCTGGCCATTCTTAGAGTTAATTCACTTCAGAATAAAAATACCTTAATCGCTTACAAAGGTGAGCTTCCTGAAGTTTTGAAATCTGATGTGTTACAAAAGGTTTATGGCTATCAATTTGAATTAAAGCAGGTTGAGAATTCTGAAGACATTCCGCAGTTTGAAGGAAATGTCATCTCACTTTGCCAGAAGCAGGATATTTATCAGTTTAAATCAAATGAAAACTCTGACTTCCACATCAATATCCAAAGTGGACTTGGAAGCATTGTATTGATTAATGGTGAGAAAAACTCCAATTACATTTCGGAAATTCAGCATTTCAGAAGAAGGGAAACAATTGCCATGACTCCTGCCAATTGTTTAGCGGTACTTCAATCACTTGTTGGACAATCATTGGAAAGAGCGGAGATAGATAATGAGGCTAATAAAAACCTGGTATTAGGATCAATAAAAGAAATTACTGATGCTGATACGTCTGCATTGGTGGGATCAAGTGGACTTTCAATTCAATATGGTATCATGATGGGATTGGTACATGATGCTAAAGAAAAACATCCAGGAAAGGCAATCAAATTTGCCATTCCGCCAAACTGCTACGGAGGTACTAATGACCAAGCCAGAAGGGTTGCAGCAAGTATTGCAGAAGTAGAAGTTGTGGATTTACCTGTGGATGGTGATAATGATATGGTTCAAAGCATAGAGCGAGTTTTGAATGAGATAGCTCATGAGGATGCTGTTCCATACATCATTGCAGAAATCCCAACCAACCCACGAGTAGAAGTTCCGGACCTTCAAAAGTTAAAAGAAGCGCTAAGTAAAGAGCGTAAAACATCAGATGGTCAAACTGCCATTGATCCTGTCTTTATTTTGGACCAGACTTTTTGCCCTAATGTTCACTTCCTGGGTGAAGGTGAAATATTGTCTGGAGTACGAACAATTTCATATGTGAGTGGATCTAAATTCCCAAGTGGTGGATTATGTACAGCAGGTTATTGTGTGGCTAATCAAAAAGCGGCGGATCTAATACCTAAAATTGGATTACATCTTGAGTTATGCGACAATGAAGCAACTGATCTGCAAATGGAAATATTGGCCAATCAATTGCCTTCAATGATCCAGAGAATTCAGGATGCCTATGTGAATACCCGTGAGTTTGTCAGTTTCATAGAAGAGAAATTACCGGATGCTAAAATCAACTTCGTTTCGGAGGAATTAGCGAAAGAAGGATTTACTCCATCCGTATTTTCTTTGGACCTTCCTACAAAAGGAGAAACAGAAGAAGAAAGAGAAACCTACAAAAGAGCACTTAACCTCAAGCTTATCAATTTGATGATCACTGAGATTCCAAACGAAAGCAAGTATTGCGTAAGCTACGGTCAGCTAAAAGGATGCTACTGGACTATTCCAGCAACATCAACACAAGGAACTACCAAAGAGGGAGACAAAGACTACATCGCAAGAGTGGCGCTTTCTGGTAATATGGATTTGGAGAGACATAAGCAGGTATTCTTAGAATTTGTTAATGGTATTTGATATTGCTCAAAAATTAGGCTTTTAGAGAATCTCTGTCTATTTTAATTCATCACTAGACAACTAAAAACTTGAACAAGCTATCCACCATATTTTCGATATTACTTATTTCACTTATTTCTGGATGCGACACACTTCTTGGTGAGGAAATCGCTCGAATTCCCGTAAATCAAGTGAGCTACAGTGACGACAATCTACAAGTTCAAAAAATTTCTCTTGACTTGAAAAAGGAAGACAAAATCTTGATTTGGTCCGATATGGATATAGAATATGAAGATTATGTGGAGCTTGGTTTCAGGGTTAATGTTTTAAAGGATGGAGAACAATTAGGAGGTTTTGAGTTTGATCCTACTGAAAAGAACATTACAGTAGGAGAAATAAAGACAACTGTGATGGGCAAGACAGACTGGAAGTTTTCTGGTAAGAACACCTTCATGACTATCGAAGAGGATGGAAATTACACTTTTGAGGCAATATTGGTAGCGTCAGAAAACCCAACCTTAATTGTTAACAAAGCAGAAATCGTGCTCAAGAAGTAAACCTAAATTCCAATCAACTCCAAAGCCTTTTTCATCACTGCATCTTCTTCCAATGCATATTCCTCAAATGTAGGAACCACCTCATGATCAGGAATCACACCTCTTCCCGGGTATTCATGACCAACATTTGCTGTTGTGTACATCCACATGGGCACATTAATTGGTATACCGCTGTTAGGAAGCTTAATCAATTTAGAATTCCCACTGGTATTTCCATCATACCCTCCTCCGGTTTCTTCACCGATAAATACAGCCCTATCATGATGGTGCAAAACAGTTGCTACATCTGCACAAGTAGAAAAACTCCAACCATCAATTAGCACATATAGTTTACCATTAAATACATCTTCGTGAGGATCCCATCTATCCAGACCTTTGTGCTTTGTGACATAATACTTCCCATCTCTCTCAACAATATCACCGTAACCGGAGTAGTTTGAAGTGACCTGGATATTGTCGAAGTAGCCAAACTCCTTGGATAGGAAGTAAGAAACCAATAATGCTCCATAGTTATCACTTCCTCCCCCGTTACCTCTTAGGTCGAGAATAAGATTTTCTGTTCCTTGAGATTTCAAATCTTTAAAACTCTTCTTTAAAAATTTAGGGTAGTTAAATCCAGCATCGTTAATTCCTCCATAATCGAAGGTCGATATCCTTAGGTAACTGTATTTATCAAAATGTTTCAGGGATAAATCCACAGTGTCATCATCCTCAGCTGAAACATTTTCTAGTTTCTCATTTCCAATTCGTTCTACCAAAGTAGTTTTTATACTTCCATCTACTGAAACCCACTCCACCTCAATATCTTCCTCCGATCCGTCGACATAAAGTTGATAATAATATGGAAACAGATCTCCGATCATACGTCTTTTACCGGTCTCGATCATTCCGTCGGATGGTAAATGATTAAAAATCTGAGCCTCCACTTCTTTCCAGGTAACCCCATTAATCTTTGAGAGCTGTGCTCCCTTTGGGATTTCTTCAGTTGCAGAACCTGATACAAATGCATCTGATCCTAAGACATGAATATGAAAAGGAATGAAGCGATTCTCCCCAAGATGCTTCTCTCTAATTTGATCTGTCATTCTGGTTCTTGTGTGACCACATTTTATCTGACTTAACAAGAATGTAACCCTGGCATACATTTCTTCAGCCCCTAAGCCATCTGAAGCTACCGCTGCTTCCTGAAAATATTGATCTAGCTTTTCTTTTGCAGTATATCTATGCAGTCCTGAATGAAAACGATCTAATTCCGATTTTAGAAACTCGATATCTTCAGCCACTTGTTCAGTAGTGAAATCAATTTCCCTTTGACTTTCTTGGGGCTGAGCTTGGCAAAAAGTTGTGGTCAAAAGCAGTAGAAAAGATAGTACTTTCATGAGTGAAGATCGTTTATTATTGATAAACAAGGTTTTGGTAATTCCATTACAACTATTATTTCAAACGTTTTAAGCTCTGATTTGGGTTGCAATTTGTATTGACGGTTCTATTTGCGTTTAGATCGCTAGATTACACCTGAGTGGGACTAAATTTAGAAAGTGTAAATATGGCAGGTGAAAACAATCTAACGGCATTAGTTCAAGGAATGGAGCCAAAACTAAATAGTGGAGAATACATTTTCTCAACCATAAAGGACATCAATAAAATAAAACGTGAGGATTCCATTTGCGAATTCAAAGAAAGTGAAGGAACTACAGTGGTTATGAAAAAGACCATCGCCGACCAATATAACTTGACTTACGATTATGTGGCTTCATGGATAACATTGACCATTCATTCTTCACTGGAAGCTGTGGGCTTAACTGCTGCATTTTCTTCAGAGCTAGCAAAACACAATATCAGTTGTAATGTAATAGCTGGATATTATCATGATCACATTTTTGTTGATAGTAAACATGCTACGAAAGCAATGGAAGTTTTGAGAAAGCTCGCTCAGAGTTAAAACCAGCAATAACTGCCTGTCCTTTTGTTACTGACTAAATGATTAAAAAGCATATCTGAATAGTTTATACATTGGTGTATATTACAGTAATCAATTCCATTAGTGCTATTTACGTTCATCATGAAAACAACTTCCTCAACTCACTCTAGCTATCATTTTACGCTCATAATTCTATTTTTCTTTAGTTGCTCGCCCAATCATGAGAAATCCTTGTCTTATCTCGCACAACAACCACCTACTACCACGCCGGAAATCTTTTCAGCTGGTTTTATTTCCACAGAAAATGAATATGAATTTGGATCAGTTTTCAACAGCGCTGGAACTGAATTTTTCTATGGAGTAAGCATAAATGGAAAAGAAGAAACCAGGTACTCTCGCCTAAACGGAGACACCTGGAGTAAACCGATAACAATTCTCAAAGACTCTGTTTATGGATACAATGACCCATTCCTTTCTCCAGATGAAAATAGATTGTACTTCATTTCAAGGAGAGCGCTTGATGGCATTTCAGAAGCTAAAGATTACGATATTTGGTATGTTGAAAAAGATGGAGACGGTTGGTCCGAACCAATTAATGCTGGAGATCAAATTAATACTAAAGGAAATGAATACTACATTTCCTTTACAAATGAAGGAGCTATGTATTTCTCCTCCAACCGTCGAAACTATGATTTTGACATCTACAAATCACAAAATCTAAATGGCGAGTTCCAGCCACCTGTGCGATTGGGAGATTCAATCAATACTTACTTCTATGAAGGTGATGTATTTGTTGATCCTAATGAAGACTATCTGATATTTTGTGCTCAAAGATCCGATGGATATGGTCGCGGAGATTTATATATCAGTTTTAGAAATGAAGATGGTTCCTGGACTGAGTCCCGCAATATGGGATCAACGATCAATACCAATGGGCACGAGCTATGTCCATTTGTAACCAAAGACGGGAAGTATTTCTTCTACACAAGCAATGAAGATATCTATTGGGTAGATGCCCAAGTAATTCAAGACTTGAAAGAGAATCCAGCGCCTAAACCAATATTAAACCGAACCTATACAGCTATTAATAGCCAATCCGCCAAAGACTCCCTGGAAGTATTGAGACAAAAGATTTTGAAAGGAAAATACCCATATATAGATGCAATCGTAATTGCTCAAAATAACGAAACAATCATTGATGAATACTTCCACAAATATGACAAAGATAGCATCCACGACCTCCGATCTTCATTTAAGTCAGTAATTAGTCTACTTGCCGGGATTGCAGTAGATCAAGGACTGTTTACGGTGAACGACAAGGTAGGAGATTATCTCACTGAATGGAAAGATGATAAAAGAGGGTCAATCAAAATCAAGCATTTCCTGGAAATGAGATCTGGAATTGCGTGTGAAGAGTTCTTTGATGAAGGGCCAAATTGTGAAAGTGCTATGTGGGATACTGACAACTGGTTGGCATACAATCTCAGTGTTCCAGTACGACATACTCCTGGTACCAAATGGGAATATTCATCTTTAGAGCCCGATTTAGTGGGAGTTATTATCTCAAGAGCAAGCAAAATGCCACTGGTAGACTTTGCGAAAAAGCATCTTTTCGAACCTCTGGAAATTGAAGACTATTCATGGTACATCACTCCTGAGGGAAGAGGATATGGAGGTGGATCTTTTTATATGAAACCCACAGATATGCTAAAAATCGCGCAACTTGTGTCGAACAATGGTGAATGGAAGGGTTCCAGAATCGTTAGCAAAGAATGGATTAAAGAATCTACAAATTGTGAAATACCAGTTGGAATGTCATTCTTAGGAGTTGTGAGAACTGAAGATGCCAAATTCAGTTCTTCGAGATACGGCTACTTCTGGTATCGTGAAGTAATCGAATACAAAGACATAAAAACCGAAGTGCTATTTGCATCAGGCAATGGTGGTCAATATATGATGGTATTGGAGGATTACAATGCTGCAATTGCTTTTACAGGTAGCAATTTTGGTAATTGGAAATCTAAGTATCCATTTGAAATATTGCTGAAATACATCATTCCAATACTTGAAGAAGTTGGTGAAAAATGAACTCCTACTGCCCCAAAAACAAACAAGACTGGAGGAAATGGCTTCAAAAGAACCATCTGAAGGAAGAATCCATTTGGCTGATAATCAATAAAAAGAATGCCCCGAACCCCAACCTCACCTGGAGCGAGGCGGTAGACGAGGCACTTTGCTATGGCTGGATTGATAGTGTGAGAATGCCAATTGATGAAAACCAGTTCAAACAATATTTCAGCAAGAGAAAACCAAAAAGTAACTGGTCAAAAATCAATAAGGATAAAGTGACAATTCTAATAGAAAATGGTCTCATGCAGGATGCTGGCTACAAAAGCATTGAAATCGCCAAAAAAAATGGTTCCTGGACTATCTTAGATAAAATTGAGTCTCTGGAAGTTCCTAATGATCTGAAAGAAGCGTTAGAAAATCAGAAAGATGCTATGGAATTCTTTGAAGGCTTGAGTAAGTCCGATAAGAAAATTCTGCTACATTGGGTTTTTTCTGCCAAAAGAGATGAAACCAGACGGAAGAGAATTTTAGAGGTAGTAGAGAACGTATCAAATAAGCAATTACCAAATCAGTTCAGAAGGAAGAAGTGATGAGCGAAATCTTACATTTTAACCACAACGAGAAAAGCTCTGTCCTTCTGATCTTCTTTTTCCACGCACTAGTGTATTGCTTCTTATTGCTAAAAAATGGAATTCCTGAGAATAAAAAAGACAGCAAATGGCTAGCAGTCTTTGTGTTTCTAGGTGGGCTTTACATCTGCCCTTTTATGCTTGGGTATGCTGGTTGGTATTCGATCAAAAGCTATCGTGAGTTCTTGTTTTTTGTTCCTTTCCAACAGTTATTCTTAATTGGCCCGGTATTTTATTTCTATCTAAAGTCACTGCTAAGCAAGGATTTTAGTCTTACTAAAAAAGAAATTTTCCACTTCCTTCCTGCCACCTTCTACCTAATTTATAGTTTGGTTGTATTTGTGGGTGATAAACTAATCCTTGATGAATTCTACTTCTATGCAGATGGCAGAGACAAAGACCTTGATTTCTGGTATCAATTTTCTGGCCTCATCTCAATGCTGTTCTATTTGGCGCTAAGCTTGAAATACTACCTGGAATATAGGAAAGCATCCTTACAAGAAGTAAGTTTTGCTGACGAGATCGCATTTAAATGGATCCAGCATTTTACCATTGCTTTCGGATTGATTCTATTACTGCGGGTACTATTCTTTATTCTGAATCCGGAATGGGGTGAGTTTGGTAGTAAATACTGGTATTACCTCTGTTTTTCTATTTTACTAATGTATATCTCAATTACTGGTTACTCTAGTACCTTGAAAGCAGGCACAATCCTGAGACCAAAACTGAACCCATCAGACAACCAATTCAATGAAGAAAATAATATAGATGAGTCTGAGGATCTAAGCATTTGGAAACATAAGATCAATACATTGTTTGAATCAAATGACGTCTTTAAAAATCCAAATCTCACTTTGACGGACCTTGCAAGAGATTTAGATACCAACCGCAACATCATTTCAAAAGTGATTAACCAGGAATTTGAAATGAACTTCAATGATTACGTCAATGAAAAACGTGTAGAATCTATCATCAAAAGATTGGAGAATGGTGAGCATATCACAACCACACTTCTGGGAATTGCAATAGACTGTGGATTCAACTCTAAAACCACTTTCAATCGAGCATTCAAAAAATATACAGGAGAAAGTCCCAAGCAATATATTAGTAAAAATCAGCTGTAAAATTGGGTTCAAATGGTGATTTGAAACGCAGATGCTTTCAATTCCACTTAGTTTGGCCTCAAATTCTTAATTATGATCAAACAGAAATTCCTTACAGCAACATTTATAATAGTTTCTTTCAACATATTCTCACAATCAACTGCTCAAATAGATAGTACGGAAATTACAAACCTCCTCTATCAGCATACAAATGATGACTCACCTGGTATGGCTGTGGGTATTGTGCAAGATGGTAAAATAGTCTTTGAGTCTTATCTGGGTTACTCTAACCTTGAACACCAAATTAAAATCGATCAAAAATCTCGATTCAACATTGCCTCGAATGCTAAACAGTATACTGCACTTTGCATCTTAAACCTGATTAATCAAGGAAAAATCGGTTTACATGACGACTTCAGAGTTTACCTCCCAGAATTATACCCACAGATTGGAGAGAAAATAACCGTGGCACACCTGCTCACTCACACTAGTGGGATTAGAGACATCTATGATCTTTGGGCGCTCCAGGGAAAGACCTGGTGGAAGCTATTCATTGATAATGATGATGCCATGGATCTATTAAAAAATCAGACCGCCCTGAATTTCAAGCCAGGTACAGAATATCTATACAGCAACTCCAATTACATCTTACTTACAGAAATTATCAAGGAAGCCACTGGTAAAGAGTTCAGCGAGGTTGCCAAATCAATGTTTTTGGAAATGCAGATGCCTTCAACAGATTTCCTGGTCAATTGCATGCAGGTTATACCACAAAAAGCCAGACCATATGGCAATTGGAACGGATGGAAAGAATATCCCTTAATTACTGAACTACATGGGGATGGATTCCTTTTCACAACACTGCTGGACCAACTAAAATGGGAGCAAATAATTCAACAAAACAATGGATCGCATTTCACGAAATCATTTGTGGATAGTAGTCAGATTCCTGTTGAGGGTGCACCTTATGAAAATTATGGTTATGGTTTAATGTTTGGTAGTCATAAAAACATCAATTATTCCTACCATGATGGAAGTACCGGAGCTTACAATGCCACATTTTTGAGGTTCCCCGATAACAACATATCCATAGTAGTAATATCTAATAATTCAAATGTCCCCACAAACTACCTGGCAAAACAAATCATTGAAGTAATTCTCGACTTAAAACCTACAGTACACCCTGCAGGTCCGGATAAAATTGAAAAACTAAAATCCCTCAAGGACATTACAGGAGCATATAAAAATGATGAAGGCGGCATGATCTTAATTACCCAGAAAGATGGCGTTGTATTCAGGGAAATTTACCAGCGTGAACCTGTGAAATTAATCCATGAAAACGGTGGTCTATTCGAATACGAAACTGTTAAAGACCTAAAGATAAACTTCACCAAAATTGGAAAACCAAATCAAAACTTTACAATATACAAGTCAACACAAAGACCAAGAACCTACTACAGGCTGCCAGAGTCAGATTTCATTTCATCAGATGAAAAAGAAATAGAAGGTAGCTACTTCAATGCGGAGACCAACACCAGGATAATCTTAAGCCACCAGGAAGGCAAGACATATGCACTGAATAAAAATGGTAAGGAAAGAAATGCTCAATTGATCCTAAATGACTTTTTGAGGATGAATTCCTATGAAATACAAATCATCAGAGATGAAGACAATCAGGTAACGGGATTAAACGTGAAGAATAACCGGATCAAAAACGTAATTTTTAACAAAGAATAAACAATACAGCCGCTTGTTTCCTTGTAGTCAATTCTGCAAAATATTATATTGAGGCTAACTGAACTAAGTGCCGCATTAATGACATTTTACGAACAGAAACTACAAGATCTCAAAAAGTCGATTTACAAGAATCAGGCACAATTAGATGCTGTCATTGCTGTTCGTAACTATATTGATAACAATTGGGAATCAGATGTCAATTTAGATTTGCTATCAAAGATTCAGTGTATTTCCAAGTTTCATCTATTACGACTCTTCAAGAAGTATTACGGCATCACTCCAAGGCAATATTTGATTGATAAGAGAATCGAGATCTCTAAGAAAAAGCTGATGTCAGGAATGTCTGTAACAGAGGCTTGCTTTTCAGTTGGGTTTGAAAGTCTGGGGTCTTTTAGTGTCTTGTTCAAAACAAAAACCGGAAAGTCTCCCGCTCAATTTCAAAAAGAGCAACTTTCGAGAAGCAAGTAAGAGTTCAATTCCTAATATTTGAAATCTACATACCAAATCACAAAAAAATGAGAGTAACACTTATTAGTATCCCGGTAAGAGATCAGGAAAAAGCACTTCAGTTTTACACCACAAAATTAGGTTTCATCAAAAAGCTAGACACTCCTCTTGAAGGTGGTAACAGGTGGCTAACATTAGTTTCAAAAGACGCACAGGATGGCCCTGAGTTATTATTAGAACCTGCGCCCAATCACTTTGAACCATCAAAGGTATTTCAGGACGCTTTACTCAACGCTGGCATCCCATACACGCAATTCGATGTGGATGATGTGCAAAAAGAATATGACAGACTGATTGAGCTTGGAGTAGAATTCAGTGTAAAACCAACAGAAATGGGGACAGTAAAAATCGCTGTACTTAACGATACATGTGGTAACTTTATTCAACTTGTGGAAATGCTCTGATCACACTTAGGGCATTCAATCCTTTTGTTGTTTAAAGTGCGTAAAGACTAAGAACCATGAAAAGACTGAGCTTCATTGCAATCCTATTCTCTTTCCTCATATCTTGTGAGAACAAACCTCAGCCGCAACAATCAATTGAAAAGCAAGCCAATAATGAAATTAGTTTTTACACTCCCGACAGCATCAAAATCTATGGAGATTTATTTGAAATAGATAAATCCGGGAGAACCATCTTACTATTTCATCAGGCAGGTTCAAATGCAAGAGGAGAATATGGGACTATCATTCCAAGGTTAACTGAAAAAGGATATAATGTCTTAGCGATAGACCAAAGAAAAGGTGGGCAGGCATATGGAAGCTACAGCAGAACACTTGCAGAAATTCCTTCCAATAGCTTTGGTGATGGTTATGGATATTGTGACGCTTATAACAACTTGGAAAGCGCTCTAGACTTCATAATTGAGTCCGGTTTTACAGGAAAAAAGATTCTATGGGGATCAAGTTACAGTGCTTCGCTTTCTGTTCAGTTGGCTAGCAAACGACAAGCAGATATCAGTGCAGCGCTTGCTTTCTCACCAGCCGCCGGTGGTTCCATGAAAGATTGCATCCCAGATCCCTATTTTGAATCAATCAAGATTCCACTATTACTCCTTAGGCCAAGCAGTGAAATGGAAAATGAACGCTCTCAGGAACAGTTCAAGCTTGCAGAGTCATTCAATCACAAAACATATATTGCCCAAAATGGTGTGCACGGGTCATCAATGTTGGTGCAGGAAAGAGTTGGTGGAAATGTAGAAGACAATTGGAATGCGGTGCTGTCTTTTCTTGATGAAATAGAAAAATAGCGGGCAAATTAAACCTTTTGGTTAGACAATAGTCTTATTTGAAACATTCACAAAATGCACATTGATTTTAAACTATTGCTACCAATCCTATTTGGTTTACTGCTATTCTCCTGCAAGGATGACGAACCAACCACAAATGAAACACCCCCACTTACTGAAAGTTTAGTGGAACTGGGAATCCAATACGGTTCAGAGAGCCGTCAATTTCTGGACTTATACAAAGCGGAATCAGAATGCCCAACACCCATTTACTTTGATGCTCATGGTAATGGAGGAACCACTTTTATACCAGACTATCTTATTGAAGATTTGAATTCGCTAGGTATTTCTATAATCGCCTGGGAGTCTTTGACATCTGTCAATACAACCGATGAAGTAGAAACAGGCTGGAGTGATGCAGAGTTGATGTTTCAATGGGTCATCGATAATGCTAACACCTATAATCTTGATGTTTCAAATATAATTATTGGCGGTTCTTCAAGAGGAAGTATCCTTAGTTGGAGATATGGACATAGAGAAAATTCAAATATTAAAGGTTTATACATGTATAATGCCTTGCCTTCAGTTTGGGCTGCTCCTGAATGGTGGTTACCGACAAATGATGTTACCGCAGCATCCCCTCCTATCTTCTTTGTCTACAGAAGAGAGCCCGGCTCCTCCACGAATGCAACAGATCCAGACATCCACGATCCAAATAACGGAGCAATGATTGTGGAACAGTATGAAAGCCTTGGAATCGGAGATGATGCAAAACTTGTACATAGTATTGGTGAGACGGATAATTCGGATAAGTATCAGTTCCTTGTTGAATTCGCTGAATCAGTACTTGAGCTTTGTCCTGAGTGAAACTTCCACCTTAGAGTCTCTCAAAGAGGACTCTGAGGAACCAAACGAAAATTCAAATCCACACCTGATTTTTATTCCCGCCAGTTTAACTTAGTTTTAGGAAGCTCATCCCAATGACCATGAAACTTTCTCCTAAAACCAAAAGAAACATCTCCAGAGTAATTCCATTCGGAATTATATGGGTCTTGAGTGGGTGGGTATTCATTATTTCAGATTCTGCTGCAACAAGAAATATCAACCTCAACCCAGATACTGACATTGCCTTTACAATTCCCGTTCTGATAATTGCCAATATTGCTAATGTCATTGTTGGACTGCTGGTAGGTGTATTAGAAGTGGTGTATCTGGAGAAAAGATTTGTTAATCACTCATTGCTATCTAAGTTCTTCCAGAAATTTGCTATTTACCTTTTATTCTTCCTGGTGATGGTTGTCATATTTTACCCATTGGCATATTTGGGAGAGGTGGGAGCTGATTTTGAACTGGGTAAATTACTACCACAAATGGGTAGGTTTTTCGCAAGTCTAACCTTTGTAATCACTATTTTTCAACTGAGTGTTTCTCTGTTTTTAGCATTGATATATTCTGCAGTTAGTGAGAATCTTGGCCACCAGGTGTTTCTAAATTTCTTCACAGGAAAGTACCACAAACCAGTTGTGGAAGAACGCATCTTCATGTTTCTGGACATGAAATCATCCACTACCATTGCAGAATCCCTTGGACATGTCAAATACTTCAAATTACTACAGGATTATTATAACATCATGTCAGACCCAATCATCAATTCAAAAGGTGAGGTCTATCAGTACATAGGAGATGAAATAGTAATCTCATGGAAATTGAAAGACGGGATTGAGGACAACAACTGCATCAATTGCTTCTTCGAAATACAAAAGAAGTTGGAAGCTCAGCAACAGAAGATGCTTCAGGATTTTGGCTTTGAAATCGGATTCAAAGCAGGAGTTCATTTCGGTGAGGTCACCATTGGGGAAATTGGAGCATTGAAAAAGGAAATTGTCTTCTCTGGAGATGTGTTGAATACAACTGCCAGAATCCAGAGTATGTGTAATGAATTAGAATCTGATTTATTAGTCTCGGGAGAATTGAAAAAGCTGTTATCGACAAACGATTATACATTTACGTCTAAGGGAGAGCTTGAATTAAAAGGCCGGGAGAAGAAAGAGGAGTTATTTAGTTTAGCATAAGAAATTTAATGTGAATGAAAGAAGCCGAAAAACCATGGATTGAAATCGGATATCGTTCTTTTGCTTATGATGGTCCTCAAAGCATCAAAATAGAAAGACTTTCCAGAGAGTTAAATAAAAACAAGTCTTCATTCTATCACCTATTCGCGGAGACTGAAATATTCATCAATCGGTTACTGGCTTATCACATGAAGCAAGCAAAAATTATTGCCAGTAAGGAGGCGGATATCTCCACCGAAAAGGAATTAATCGATATCCTTATTGAGCACAAAATTGATTTACTTTTCAATCGTCAACTTAGAATCCATAGAGAAAACCCGGAATTCCAAAAGTGCTTCAATGAAATCAATCAATTCACTTTTCCCGCCTTGATGCCACTCTGGAAAAAACTAATTGGACTCACAGAAAACACAGCTCTGGCCCAAATGGTACTCGCTCTGAGTTTAGAAAACTTCTATCTACAAATTACGGATGAGACCTTAAATGAAAAGTGGTTACAAGACTATTTCAATGAAATACGAATAATGGTATCTCGGTTTAAACAGACTGGCAACAAAGCCCCAGTAGACGGTACCGTCTAAAAACCTTCATTTCGCTGGCCTAGGTTTGTAAAAACAAATCATAGGTGGCATGAATATACCATTTTACAGAACACGCAGTTTCCATAAGAAATACTTAAAAGTCACCGGCTTTCTGGTGGCAGTATTTGGCCCTATCTGTTTCTTAGGCACTATGCCTGAATATGCTGAAGTGGGCAGATGGACATTGGATCTTCTCAGTTGGCCATTAGACGGCAAAGAGTCACTGGATGATTCTACAGCTCGTTTTCTATCAGCGCTTCTTGGTGGATTCCTAATGGGATATGGCGTGACTATTTGGTGCCTCTCATCAATGGTATATGATCACAGCCCAGAGATGGTAAGAAGATGTGTGCTTATTGGCCTATGCTCCTGGTTCGTCCTGGATAGCTCTGGATCAATCGCTGGAGGACATGCGTCAAATGCAGTCTGGAATATACTGGTACTAATCTCATTTGTCGGACCACTTTGGGTTCCTGCCAAAGACACAAACTAAAATATGCTATGAAGAATAATCAATACGCTTTAAAAGCCCTCCTAATAATTCAAACTATAGGATTATTAATCTACACAGTAATTGCCATTCATAATGACGGAGGAAACTTCTTCTTGAGAGCCATTGAGTTTTCACAATCATTGAAATGGATTGGACAATTCACTTTAGACTTTAATTGTTACTTGATATTATCTGCCCTATGGATTATGTGGAGAAACCAATTCTCAACCCAATGCATTGCTTTTGGGATCATTGCAATGATCCTGGGAATTATTGTCTTTGCACCTTACCTTCTATATCTGATTTCAAAAGAAAAAGGCGATTTACTAAGAGTAATAGCGGGAAAAAGAGTACACTAAAAATCCTTCTATCCAAACAACTAATAACAGCTTCTACAACTGTCAACCGACAACTGACAACAGCTTTTCTAAGCACTAAGACTCAGCAACCACCAAAAACTCGCTAACACCGAAACCCGCAACTCGTAACAACACCTCCACAATCAACTACCAGCAACAAACAGAGACAGTCCAATCCCCACCACATTATTAGCCATATGAAACAGTAAAGGATACTGAAACCCAAAAACGACCCTGGTATAACCATTAATAATACCGCTCATCAACTGGGGTAGTGTAAGGATCGGAAGTAATAAAATATTCAAGAATTCAATCTCATATTTATTGATATGAATCCATGCAAAAACAATACAGCTCAGGTAGTATATGGTTCGAAAATGATCTATCCAGAATGCTTCCAATATTGACTTAACCACTTTATAGTTACTCATTAGAAAAATAAAAACACCAAATCCTCCAGCTATCAAAATTCTCAAAAAGAAGCTATCATCAACAGCACTAATTTTTGTGAAAAACACAAACTTGGTCAAAATATAATAGAGAAATACGCTCAATGAAAGCGCTAAATAAATCGGCTTAAACCGCAGCGATAACCTAAATGCGACCTCCTCAATTAGTGGCAAAATAAATCCCCCAACCATTAAAAACATGACCGGAGTAAACCTGTCAGCCATCTTTGATTCCACCACATTCTCCGGATCATACACCACAGCAAAAAATAAAATGACCGGAATCAAACAAACCATTTTCAAAACATATAACCCAATTGTATCATAGATTTTCAACTTTACAGATTTGTTCAGATCCCTTTCAACTGTTGGTTTTTTAATAAAGTTGAATATCTCAGCAAACAGCTGAATATAGTATTTGGGTTTGATCAATGGATAGTTCATATGTCATGTTTCGCGGATGACTCCCAAACCCCTGATTTGTTACAACTACCAAATAATTTTTTCTACGTCCCTGCAAGTAACAGTCAACTGACAACTACGGGTAGGTACTCTCAGAACGTCCAAACATTATCTATCAAACCCGTAACTCGCAAACCCGCAACTCGCTCCACTATCACCCCTGACCCCTAAAGGGGAAAATACAGGAATCAAAAAGAGACGAAACTGTCAACAGTCACCAAGTCTCAGCTACCACAATAACTCGCTAACCCGAAACCCGCAACTCCTACGTCCCAGCAAGTAACTGACAACCGACAACTGTCAACAGCCACCACAAGCACCAAGTCTCAGCTACCACAATAACTCACTAACCCGCAACCCGCAACTGGATGTCTTAAAAAGAACTGAGAAAATAATGTTTAAAAAGTTGAGTTGAGGTGATAATTTTATTGTTCTTTACGAAAGCTACAAAACCAATATATTTGCTACCATTATTTAAAATATCAACTATGAAATCTGTATGGAGTATCGCCTTGTTAATCATAATTAGCTGCTCGCCAAAACCAAATAATGAAAACTCCGAATACTTTTTTTCGACAGCATCTGAAAGTGAAAAAAGAGCAAAATCCCTGCTGTCTTTAGAAGGATCAGAAGATAAGAGTGACATTCTCAAAATAAACATTGACCTTCCCAACTCATCCAAACAAACAAACTATTTCGCAAACAAAAAATTTGACTGGATCATCACTTTTGAAGCAAAAGATGGAGAATTTGCAAAGCAGGAGATCAATTCCATATTTGACAGGGAGTGGAGAAATCAAAACCAAACTCCATGGTTATATGTGCTTCCAAAAGACTCTTCAAACTGGACCTATATGATTACTTCCGAAGATTCCGGACCAGAAATTTCAAAATTTGCTATCAGCTGGAAATTAATCGAAACTCTGGAAGATCCTATGAGGATATATTCTGAGGAAGATATATTGAACTTAAAGAAAGCTGTAGAAGAAAAAGTTGCAGCATTAGAATCATTCAGTATAACCTATAATTATACACCAAAAGAAGCTAGTGACCTTTCAATGAAACTATCCAGGTTCATTCCTGCAAATGACTATTACCCCGTTATTGTTCTTCAGGCTGATAAAAAATTTGATGGCAAGGAAATTTGGGATGTGATGATGTCTCTTGGATTAAAGTGGGGGGATATGGACATTTTCCACTGGAACAACCCCTATGATTCTTACGGAGGCGATCAACTAATGTCAGTGTGGACCAGTACATCTCCAGGTTACTTTTTCCCGGAAGAAATCGCAGCAGGAAATATTGAAACAGATGATTTAATATTCGGATTCTCAGCACCACGATCCCCGGCTCCCGACCAGGTTTTTGAAGTCATGTTAAAATGTGCCACATATGCTAAAAGTAGATTGGGCGGTAAACTTTTAGATGGAGATCTGAAAGAGTTGAATGTTGAAATGGAAAAGAAAAGAATACTGGATGTCGTGAATAATTTAAATAAGGAATCAATTAAGCCTGGTATTGATGATGCATTGTATCTTTTCTAAGTTGATTTCACTCCCAATTATGAAAAACTTCCGACTCATCATTTTGTCTTTGGTTCTAATTGCATGCAACCAAAATAATTCCCTTGTTACTCAACCAAAAACAGAGAGTGAAAGCAAAAAAATCACACCCCAAAGAACATACCTCGGAAACTCAGTCTTCGAACATCATAAATCAAAAAATGAATTTGAATTCTCCAGCCCTGATGCCTATGTTTTTATTGGTAACACTATAAATGACAAGATAAAACATGGCCTGATATTTCAATTAATCGATGAAGATACCTACAAGTGGGAGTTGAAACTCATTTCCTGGCATAAAAACCAATTGGTGGAGAAACAAATCAAACAATTTGAAATTAACTCTATTTCTGATTTTAAGTTTGTCGATAAAAACCATGATGGAAACAAGGATCTGGTCATCTCTATTATGTATAATAAACTTATTGACTACCTATTTTTATACTATGCTAGCCAGGATTCACTTAGATATATTGAAGATTTCGTGAAATACCCAGCAAGCCAACGGATAGCTAAAACCAACTACTGGTATTCATATACAAATCAACTGGCTGTGCCGACAATTACTGGAATTCGACACTTTTCAAAATAGAAAATTTCCAAGTAGTAGATTATGCCAAAATTGTTGGAAATGGTTGTGATGAAGATGGGGCAATTATTATTAAATCAGAAGAAAAAAAATCTACAACATTGTCATATGATACGATTCACAGTTATCAAGATGGAAAATGGGGATTCATCAAAGATTACTGGGAAAAATATGTGAGCTTATAGGATAAGATGAATACACTGCATAAACCCCTTACATGCCTGCATATCCAACCTACATCATTACATATCCTAATTACATCACTACATAAAGTGCTTGCAATGCTGCGTAGAGTGCTTACATCTATACATGTACTACTTACATCGTTACATAAAGCGCTTACATCATTGCACAAAGCACTTACATCGCTGCATAAGCCCCTCGATGCACTGCACAAACAACTCGATGGCCTGCATAGACCGCTCGATGCACTGCATAAGACGCTCGATACACTGCACAGACCGCTCGATTCTCAACATATTCAACTCGATACATTGCATGTTGCGCTCAATGGTTAGCATAAGCTGCTCGATGGTCAACATAAACTTCTTTATTCAAAGCAAAGCCAAGGCGTTATACGACATTTGATAATACCCCACCTTTTCCGTAATTTCATCCAACGATACCACGTTGGGTTTCCACATACTACCAGGAATTATGAAAAGATTATCTCTCATTGCAATTATCATCTTAGGACTGTTTCAAAACGGATTAACGCAATCCAAAACTCAAATCCTAAGTGAGCTCAACAGTTTCTTTAAAACATTTGATAATGGTTATTATGGATACATTTCTGCAGATGAAACGTATTTGTATACCAATATCAAAGACGGCAGACGATCTAAAATTCCA
>JANSWY010000007.1 GCA_024743255.1 bacterium
AACAACCTCTCCCAATTCACGGAATCAGATAGTTTTGAATGGGATTTTGGAGATGGCATTGGAACAAGTACTCAGGAAAACCCAAGCTACACCTACTTTGAAGCCGGTGAATATACGGTGACTTTAACCGGACAAAATATTCTTGGAGATGAAGATTCAGAAACTAAAGAATTTTTGATTTCAGTTTATGAACTCCCAGTAGCTCGTTTCGAGGTAAGGCCAGAAGTGATCTACATACCAGATGACCCTGCTTTCTTTGGGAACTTTAGCGTAGGGGCGGATAGCTATCAATGGGACTTTGGTGATGGAAATACCTCCACTGATGTTCAACCAATTCACTTCTATCAGGAAATTGGAAATTACGAAGTAACATTAATCGCGACTACAAATGAGGGCTGTAGCGATACAACTACTGTTGAGAGTGCAATACTTGCTGAGATCGGAGGAGAGACCATTTCTCCGAATGCATTCACACCAAATACTTCCGGACCAACCGGTGGCCAGGTGTCAGGAGAAAATGGAGTGAATGATGTATTCTTACCGGTAACAGAGAGTGTAGTAGAATTTAACATGTTCATCTACAACAGATGGGGAGAGCTACTATTTCAATCAAAGGATAAAACTGTCGGTTGGGATGGCTACTTCAATGGAGAGATATGCCCACCAGATGTTTATGTGTATAAGCTGGAATTGGCATATGCCGATGGAAGTGCTGAAATAAAAGTTGGAGATGTAACGCTGATAAGATGAAGAAGCTATTCTTGATAATTCTAATTGTAGGATTCGGTTTTGAGGCATTTTCTCAAGATCCTCAATTTTCCCAATTCTACGCTGCACCGCTTTATCTGAACCCCGGTTTTACTGGAAGCGTAACTCAACACAGGTTTGTTGGGAACCACAGACTTCAGTGGCCCGGATTGCCCCAGGCTTATTCTACTTTTGCGGCATCATATGACTACCATGCACCAGGTTTAAATAGTGGTTTTGGATTCTTAGCTCATACAGACCAGGCAGGAAGTGCAAATCTCAGAACAACAGGAGCAGCATTATTATATTCATATTTTGTTAGCCTCAGAAACAAAATAATTCTAAAACCAGCAATTAGTATGGGATATACCTTTAGAAGTATCGATTATGATAAACTGATTTTAGGAGATCAAATTGATTTTGGAATTGATGGCGCACCAACAAGCGATCCACTGGTTAATAGTCTTGAAAACAGAGGGTACTTCGATTTAAGTACAGGCTTTGTGATCTACAATAATAAGTGGTGGTTTGGTTATGCTGCCCATCACATCAACAGACCAAATCAAAGTATATTGAGCAGTACCAGTGAGTTACCAATACGGCATTCGGTCCATGGTGGAGCAAGGTTTCCATTGCAAAATGCGATGTTTAGAGGTGATACCTATGCGTCTATAAGTCCTGGTTTTGTTTACAGAAAACAAGGCACATTTGACCAACTTGATCTGGGGTTTAAGTTTGATTACTCCCTTTTGTTCTCAGGAGTATGGTATAGGGGAGTGCCATTCCAAAAAGAAACGGATAATGGTCTGAGTAGAGATGCTATTATATTGTTGTTTGGGGTCAACTATGCAGGTTTTGAAGTAGGATATAGTTTTGATTTTGGGGTCAACAGAATTGGTAGAGAATCAGGGGGAGCTCATGAGCTGTCAATCGTGTATTTATTGGTCTATCACAATACCAAAAAGGTGCATCGAAAGGAGAAATTTCTACCTTGTCCGGCATTTTATAAGAAACATTAGTTTGAAAGAATTTTCAATCCTGACTAAATAATCAAATTACTATCTATTTTTGCATTCCTTTTTGCACGGAATCTGAATGAACTATAGTAATCTACTTAAACCCAAAGATGTATTTGAATATGTGAGTAAGGCTGCTTCTGAAATGCAGTTGGAGACTTACGTTGTTGGTGGTTTTGTTCGCGATTTATTGTTGGAAAGACCATCAAAAGATATTGATTTTGTTTGTGTTGGAAGCGGTATTGACTTAGCCAAGAAAGTGGCTTCATTGCTCCCAGGGAAACAAAAAGTAGCTGTATTCAAGAATTTTGGTACTGCCAGTATCCGATTTGGAAAGTGGGAATTAGAGTTTGTAGGAGCCAGAAAAGAATCATATAACCGTAATAGCAGAAAGCCCATTGTGGAAGATGGTTCTCTTCAAGATGATCAGAACAGGCGAGATTTTACCATAAATGCTCTTGCTATCTCATTGAATGAAGATTCGTTTGGTGAATTGGTTGATCCTTTTGATGGAGTGAAACACCTCAAGAAGAAAATGATCAAAACTCCACTGGATCCAGATATTACTTTTTCTGACGATCCTTTGAGAATCATGCGTGCAATTCGATTTGCTTCTCAGTTGAAATATGATATTGAAGCGGATACATATGAAAAGCTTGTAAGCAACGTTGATCGACTTAATATCATTTCAAAGGAAAGAATTATTGATGAATTGAATAAAATCATTCTTTCTGATAAGCCATCATATGGATTTCAATTGTTGTTCCATTCTGGAGTTTTGAAAATAATTTTTCCGGAAATGGCCAACCTCCATGGCGTGAAAAAGGTAGATAATTTCGCTCATAAGGATAACTTTTTCCATACGCTAAAAGTGCTGGACAATGTGGCGGAAGTATCAAATGATCTTTGGTTGAGATGGGCTGCTATTCTGCATGATATTGCCAAACCTGCTACACAAAGATTCAACAAGAAAGTAGGATGGACATTTCACGGGCATGAGGATAAAGGAGCAAGAATGGTTCCTGGGATTTTCAGGTCTTTGAAGTTGCCACTGAATGATAAGATGACTTACGTTCAAAAACTTGTTAAACTTCACCTAAGACCAATTGCACTGGTTAAGAAGGATATTACAGACTCTGCTATAAGAAGATTATTGTTTGAGGCTGGTGATGATGTGGAGGACTTAATGAAATTGTGTAAGGCAGATATCACTTCTAAAAATCATGAAAGGGTACAACGTTACCTTCGTAATTTCGAGTTGGTTGAAGATAAGATGAAAGAGGTAGAAGCCAAAGACGAAATCAGGAACTTCAAACCACCTGTGTCAGGAGAGGAGATTATGAAGACTTTTGATATTCCGCCAGGGAGAATTATTGGTGATATTAAAGAAGAAATCAAAGAAGCTATTCTAGAAGGTGAGATCCCAAATAAGTACGAGGAAGCAAGAAATATGATGCTGGAGATAGGGAAACGGATGGGTTTGGCTGTTAAGAATGATAGTATTTAATTTGCGAGATATTTTAATCAATTAATAAACATGAAATGAGCATGATCTTCGAACGCCAACCGGTTATGAATATAGAGACCAAAAAGGCTCAACTGGTTAGTTTTTTGGAAACTGCGAATTCCATGTGACTTTGGAAATCAATTATATACACATGAAAAATGTATTTGTGCTAGTGTTAACAATTATGGTTAGCACTCAACTTTTTGCCCAGGATGCGGAGTTTAAAAAACAGCAGGAGATTTATACCAGGGCTTTAAACTATAATGATTATTTCGTTGCGAGAAATGCTTTATACAATATGATTGCATTGAAACCTGGCAACAATGGATTACTAGACTCACTTAGTATTTTATATTTTGAGCAAAAGCAATTTATCTCTGCTGGTATCGTGGCACAAGAAGCTGCTAAAGCAAATCCAAACAATACCTTAGCTCTTGAGATTGCAGCAACTAGTTTTGAAAATATTGGACTGTTGGGTAAAGCATTAGAGCATTATGAACCGCTCTACTTGAAAAATAACGATATCAACATACTGTATAAAATTGCATTCCTGCAGTACAACATGAAGAGTTATAATGATGCTGTAACATCTGCGGATATTGTTATAAATGACTCTAAATCAGTGGAAAATAAATTGGTATTTGCAACAAAAGATCAAAAATCTCAGCAGATTAGTCTTAAAGCAGCTGCATATAGATTGAAAGGATTGATAGAATACGATCAGGGTAATAACTCTGCAGCCTTGGGACACTTTCAAAAAGCTTTGGAAATAGAGCCAAACTTTGAAGTAGTTCAAGCGACTATCGAACAAATTAACAAATAGATATTAGCCCTTTACCAGTTGGTTAGTAAGATCTTCTAACCAGGTAACGAAGGATTTGTGCAACTTTCTATGATTATAGTTGAAGATAGTCTTGAAACCTTGCATAGATCCTTCAAATACAACTGAAGTTTCCGTTTCATTGACCTCATCCAGTTTATACACATGAACTGACTTTAATAAAGACCCTTTCGACACCCAGGCAAACCGATATGGCTCCTCGTTGAATGTAATTTTAGAATTAAACCGGATTCCATTAAAGTTCCACGAAAACTCTTCATCCGAACTCTTTTCCAAATTAGAAATCTGACTATTCCAATCAGACCATTGATCTACTGTGGTCACAACTTTCCAGACTTCAGCTATTGGTGCATTAATGATAATTGATTGCTTGTCCTTAACGGAAGCCTCCTCGTTTATTTTGCCTTGTTTTGCTAACGATTCTAATTGATCCATGAATCAAATGATTTACTAACAATTTAGGATTTTTGAATAAGATAACTTTATTAATCCCCAATATATTTAACTCATTATAATATTCAACCCAGTCATCAGATATCTTTTCAATTCTTTCATATTCCATTCTATAATCACTTTTAATTTGGTTAATTTGGACACTTTCAAATAGAGATATATCAAACATCATGGAAAACATTACCAGAAGAAGGTTTATAAAGTTCATAGGACAGGGTAGTGCCGGATTGGCAATCTCACCACTGCTAATTCAAGCGTGTGCACCAGGCACCACGGACCTGGAAGAACTTGAACTTGTTGGGATCGAACCAACTTTAAGGGATGAAGTAGTCCTTGCTGATGGTTTGAAATATGATTTACTGATAAAATGGAAAGATCCAATAAATGATAAGGACTTCTTTGGGTACAATAATGATTACACCGCCTTCATTCCTTTTAGCGATGATGACGGTTTGCTTTGGGTTAACCATGAATATGTAGATCCAAAATTTGTATCAGGATACTTTGGAGATCTTGCAAGGCATAGGAGACAGGTGGAAGAAGAAATGCTACATGTTGGTGGCTCGATTGTAAGAATAAAAAAGAAAAGAGGTAAGTGGGAAGTTGTTCCAAATGACGAATACAATAGAAGAGTAACAGCCAAAACTATGATCCCATTCGCCTGGAATGAGCCAATCAAAGGCAAAACTGAAGCAATGGGAACTTTAGCTAATTGCTCTGGTGGAGTAACTCCTTGGGGAACTATCCTTACATGTGAAGAAAACTATGAGAATTTTTATGGTGATACCCATGAAAACGGCTCTCATATAAATAGCCTCTATGAATGGGAAATATTCTACAATAACCCTCCTGAGCATTATGGCTGGGTAGTAGAAGTAAACCCAAAGACCGGAGATGCGAAAAAACTCATTTCGATGGGTAGATTTGCTCACGAGTGCGCTACTGTAAAAGAACTTCCAGATGGTCGATTGGTAGTTTACTCGGGAGACGATAAAAATGATGGATGTCTGTACAAATTCATTTCATCAGAACCAGGGAATCTTGAAAAGGGAACTTTATATGTGGCTAGTCTGGAAACAAACTCCTGGATTCCTTTAGATTATAACTCTCATGTCAGATTGCAAGGTCTTTTTGAAAGCCAGACAGATGTTCTGGTAAAATGCCGACAAGCAGCTATCGCAATGGAAGGCTCTCAGCTGGACAGACCAGAAGACATTGAAATTGATCCTGTTACAGGAGGAGTGTTTATCTCCCTTACCAATAATATTCCAAAAGAAAATTACCACGGCTCCATCCTCAAGATTGACGAAACAGATGGTAATTATGAATCATTAACTTTTGAGTGGGATACCTTTTTAACTGGTGGAGAAGAAAGTGGATTTGCCTGCCCGGATAACTTGGCATTTGATGCTTCAGGCAACCTTTGGTTTACATCAGATATCTCAGGTAAGTTCATAGGTACTGGACCTTACAGCAGCTTTGGAAACAACGGACTTTTCGTAGTTCGAAGAGAAGGGCCTCAGGCAGGTAAAGTAATTCAGGTTGCAAGCGCACCAGTGGAAGCAGAGTTTACTGGCCCAACTTTTACTCCAGATGGAAAACAATTGATCCTAAGTGTTCAACACCCAGGAGAAAGGTCCAAATCGATTTATGATTTTGATTTTACCAGTCACTGGCCGGAAGGAGGAAATTCTGTGCCTAAAAGTGCAGTGATTGTGATTAGTGGGGTTTAAAGATTTCCCAAAAAACAGTATTTTTGCAGTCCAAATTTTATAAAGCAGTCTGATAACTGCTGATAATTTGGAAAGTATTCTTATTTTTGTGGACTAATTCCATCAATCATATGAAAAATAAACTTCATCTAAAGGCATTTACGCTTTCAGAACTTCTAGTTGTTCTGGTAATTATTGGTATCCTGATACTAATTGCAATCCCTGTTGTGGGTCCGCTTATTTCAAAAGCAAATAGTGTGGAAGCAAAGAAGCAATTGGCTCATATTCACTCGCTTCAGAAGACTTACTTTTATGAGTTCTCAAGATTTACTGATGATCTTACTCAACTTGGATTTGAGCAAGCTAAAACAGTAGAAGAAGGAGGAAACGCAAAGTACATGATAGAGGTAGTTGAGTACAGCACTAATTCTTTCCTTGCCAGAGCTACAGCAATCGTTGATTTTGACCAGGATGGTGAAATCAATGTGTGGGAGATTAATCAGGACGGTCAACTGACTGAAGTAGTCAAAGATTGATCCTTACTAATTTTCTAATTTGCGTAATCCTCGGATTTATATCGTTTCAGGATTTAAGAAATAGAACTGTTCATTTAGGATTATTAATTGGTTTACTGTTAGCATTTGGCTATCGCAATTGGTTAATGATTGGCAGTTTACTATACATGTCTCAACTATTTAATTACATGTTTCTAGCACTTTGCTCAATTGTAATATTGGTTTACTACCGAATTAAATTCGGGTCTTTCAATTTGATTGACCAGGGAATTGGTTTGGGTGATGTTGTTTATCTTTCGGTAGTCGCATTTGGCCTTTATTTCGTTGAATATGTGATTTGGTTTAATGTGAGTTTAATAGCTGCTTTATTAATACATGTCCTTGTCAGAAACCAACCCTGGTATAGGTTCCCTGATCATGTTCCACTTGCAGGTTTACAGTCTCTCGTATTGATTCCTTTTATATTTATTGAGATTCCATGTCACATTTGCTAAAAGACATATCAACAGAGCTTAAGCAGGTGATCAATACTGATTTGGCCTGGCAATATCGGATTATTCCGAAGGAGGCTGGATCTGTATGGAAATTCTATGTGGATAGTAGCACAGCTGTTGATCAGGTAGCTGAAGAACTGGAGGTCCTTTTAGGAAGGGTAATAAACCTTGAGCCAATTGATTCAGAAGAAATCGAATACGGCTTAAACAAGCATTATCTCAAAACCGATGAAGAGTTTGCTTCTACTAAACTGCTGGATGTTTCTTCAGATTCATTCATTGAAAATCTAATAGAAGAGGCCAAAGCTCTCGACTGTAGTGATATACATCTGGAACCTTACGAGGAGAGATGCAGAGTTAGAATGAGACTTGATGGTAAGCTGGTAGAAAGGTTTGTGATTGAAGAGAGCAAGTATCCTGCTTATGTCAATAAGCTAAAGATCATGAGTAATCTGGATATTGCTGAGAAGAGATTGCCGCAGGATGGTAGAATTTTCTTCAGGTCAGGTAATACTCAGATTGACATACGGGTTTCTTCATTGCCTACTCTGCATGGGGAGAAAATTGTATTGAGACTTTTAGGAAGTGATGCTTCCGACATAGATATCAATAAACTTGGTTTCAGCGAAAATCAATTTTCTAATTATCAAAAAGCTTTTCAAAGACCTAACGGAATTATATTAATCTCTGGTCCAACTGGTTCTGGTAAGACTACCACGTTGTACGCAACCTTGAAGGAGCTTAATGACAACATCCGAAACATTCTTACCATAGAAGATCCAATTGAATACACACTCGAAGGAATCAATCAGGTTCAGTTGAAAGAGAAGATTGGGTTGGATTTTGCTACGGCCCTTAGAACTTTTCTAAGACAAGACCCTGATATTATCATGGTTGGGGAGATTAGAGATATCGAAACTGCAAAAATGGCAACCAGAGCTGCCTTAACGGGTCACTTGGTTTTGTCAACTATTCACACTAATTCAGCGCTTGGAATTATTTCCAGGTTAGTTGAAATGGGAGTGAGTCCTTATTTGATAGCAGATACATTAAACGTGGCTGTTGCCCAAAGGCTGGTAAGAGTATTATGCCCAAGTTGCAAATCAGAAACAACTGTTGAATCCGATCATCCTAACAAAATTCTGTTCGATGATTTGGGAATAAAAAGCTATTCTGAACCTGTTGGATGCAGCAAATGCTACAATACCGGATATAAGGGAAGAAAAGCGATTTATGAAGTAGTTCCAATCGACTATGAAATAGCTTCACTTATTAAAAATCATGGTACAGATCAGCTATATTCGCTGCTCAAAGAAAGGAACGTTAAAACATTGTATGACAGTGCATTGAGTTTGTTCAAAGAAGGGAACACCTCACTTGCCGAAATTCAACCATACCTCATTAATGAATAAGTACTGGATCATAGTAATTATATGCTTCCTATCAATTGGGGCTACTGCACAATCTGACAAGCTTGACAGAATAAAGCAGGAACTTGACAGCCTTGCAATGGGAGAAGCACCGGGTTTAAATGGGAATGTTAACTTTTCCATTGTAGGAGCTCCCTTACAGGATTTGTTAAGAGGTGTAGCTGAAACTCATAACCTGAACATTAACATTGGAGCGATTCCAAACATCAATGTCACCAACAATTTCAATGACGTAAAAGCCAAAGATCTTCTTTACTTCCTTTGCAAAGAATACGATCTCAATATCGAGTTTGTGAATTCCATTATGTCTTTCACATACGATGATCCAAACCTAGGAATTGCAAGACCGAGAAAAGAATTAGGCTTAGACTATGAAAATGGATTATTAACCTTGGATCTCCAAAACGACTCTCTTGCACGGTTAGCAAAAGAATTGACTCAGCTTACTGGCACAAATGTAATAGTTGGTCCGGCCGTCCAAGGTTTTATGGTAAGTGGTTACGTTCAGGACTTACCTGTCAAGGAGGCATTGGAACAAATTGCATTTGCCAATAGCTTGCAGTTGACTGTAAATGATGAAAATGTATTGGCATTCATTGGAGCCCCTACAACTCAACCAAATCAGAACGTAGCAGGTAATAATACGGGACGAAACAGAAGAAGGTCCAGAGGAAACGGAGGGGGTTATGAATTCTCCAACATCAACCCACAAACGGGAAGATTTGATCTAAACACCCAAGGTGGAGCTGTTACGGACATGATCAAGGATATCTCTCAAAGACTTAACGTAAGCCACGTATTACTAACTGAACCTCAGGGTTTTCTTAATTGCTACCTGAAAGGGATAAGTTATGAAGAGTTCCTTTCACTTGCATTAAGTACTACAAACCATGGCTATCTCCTTGATAATGGTATTTATTTGATCGGGGAGGGTCAAAACGCTAGTATGAACCAATCGAAGGTTTATCTATTTAAAAACAGGAGTGTTGAGAAAATCAGTGAGGTGATTCCACAGGTAATTACAAATGGACTGACAATTACAGAATTCAATGACCTCAATGCACTCATCATAACTGGTAGCGATCTTAACATTAATAGACTAGTCGATTTCCTTGATCAAATAGATCAACGTGTTGCGAATGTTTTGATAGAAGTAATTGTGGCTGATATTAGAAAAGGACATTCAATTCGTACGGGAATTACGGCAGGTTTGGCTGATTCGGTTCCTGCATCAGGTGGTTCGGTGTTTCCGGGGGTTGATATGACGTTTTCTTCTGCTTCGGTCAACCGATTCTTAAATAATCTGGATAGAAAAGGTGTCATCAACCTGGGACGTGTAACTCCTCAGTTTTATGCCTCTGTTCAAGCCTTGGAAGATAACAATCAGTTGGAAGTAAAATCAACACCAAAGCTATCAACATTAAATGGTAGTGAAGCCAATCTAAAAATAGGGCAATCAGTTTACTATTTGATTGAAACGCAGAATGTTACTGGTGGAGTAAACCCAATTGTGACAAGGTCGCCGAGATACGAAAAGGTTGAAGCAAACCTCGATTTGAAAATAACTCCATTTGTGAGTGGTAATGAAGATGTTACACTAACACTGGAGGCTGAGTTTTCCGACTTCATTGATCCTACAACAGAGGGAGCACCTCCTGGGAATTCCACAAGGCAGTTCTTATCGAAGATCAGGATTAAAAATGAAGAAATGATCGTACTAGGTGGGCTAGAGGAAGCACGAAGATCCGAATCAGCCTCAGGGTTTCCGATACTTTCAAGAATACCAGTAATAAAGTGGCTTTTTAGTTCACGATCCAAAGATAAGAGTGATAGTAAGTTATTGGTATTTATCAAACCAACCATAGTCTACTAATGCTACAGGGAGTCCTTGATCGGTTAGTACAATGGGATACCAGGAAAGTCCTTGGTTTAAGTGTTTTCTTTAAAAATGATGGGAGCAGACACTTTCAGGCTCTGGTATTGCAAATTGCCAAGAAAGAGGATATCCAAATATTAGAGAAACAGTCTTTCTCTGAATTGGCTCATTTGTCTGAGTGGATTGAGGGCAACTATAAAGATTTGCCAATTGCCTTAGGAGTTGATGGAAGATCAATTCTGGTAAGAAGAATAGATCAAATTGATGGTGAAGTTAGTATTCAATCCATCATTAGCTCAATTGTTTCAACAGGCAACCCAGATGATTTTGCATTGAATGTTTATCAGTTAGATCAGATCTTCTATGCTGCCATCTCAAGAAGGGAGGCACTTCAAAATTTACTTGAAGAATTTAAAAATAATGGTCTTACACCTTCTGAGCTTTACATTGGACTTCCACCTTATTTAAAGTTGATTGAGGAATTGTCTGCTGATGATTCAAGTTTTGGTAACTATCAGATTACATCGAAAGATCAAAGTAAAATCCAGTTCGCCAGGACAGATGAAGCCCCTAAAGAAAGTATTTCAACGGGACTGGGGTTGACTCATGAATACCTGGGTGTTTTTGGTTACGCCTATAGGTTTATACAACCAAAGACGCAGGATTTTATAACAGCAAACTACCAGGAACTAAAAGACCTGATCCTTGATTATCCACAGAAAGTATTAAACAAGTACCTGCTGAGAACAGAACTTGGGCTGTTATTGGTTGCGCTGTTGGTAAATGCATTTCTTTTCATGGACTATAGCGCTGAAAACACAAAGCTTTCTGAGAAGTCTTCTGATACTCAGATGTTGATGGACAGTTATATCAAGAAAGAGAAGGAGTATGACGAAAAGCAAAAGCTGATCAATCAATTGAACTATAACAATGCTAATCTGGCATACCTTGCTGATTATGTTGCGTCATGCGTGAAGGGAAATTTATTACTTACCAACCTCGCTTTGAATCCTGTTTCCAGTGACAAGAGGAAGAAGGACTCACCTTTCGATCAGGGAGTGTTGTTAATAGAAGGGGAGAGTAAGACATCACAGGAATTTGGGAGATTTATCACAGCAATTCAGAAGTTGGAATTTGTGGATGAGATCAATTATCAGAATTACTCATTTAGTCAGCGAAAGCAGCTGGGAACATTTGAGATAAAATTGAGTCTGAAGTTGGATTAATGTGGAAGACACTACCATATCGCACTAAGAATATTGTCCTGGCCGTTGGCTTCATCGTGGTTGTGGTTTTAGTGTATTTTGTGTCTTTCAGTAGAACAATCTCACTTTACCAAGAGAATGAAAGACTCATAAGAGCGGAAAGCAATAAAGGTAACTTGCCTTTGAAAATAGCTTCTCTAAACAAGAAGATTCAAAAGACTGATTCATTAATTGAGATCAGTCAGGTTAACTATCAGACGAGGTTGATGAATACCCTTGGAGATAGGACCAAGGCAAGGAAAGTAAAGCTAACAAGCATTCAGGATGAGTCATTTAAGCAGTTTGATGGATTGCCGTATGAGACGTTTAAAATTACGTTTCAGGGGAAATTTGTCAATCTGGTTAAGCTACTGAATGATATCGAAGGAAATTTTGGGTTGGGAATTGTGCAATCCGTGAATTTCCGAAAAGTAACAGATAAAAGAACCAAACAAGTAAGCTTGTATTTGGACGTTTATTTAACAAGAGTGAAATCAAAAGATGAGTAGTCAACTAAGAAATATTCTGTTTCCATTTGGGATTGCCTTCCTGGTAATTCTGAGTAATTGCGGAGATGTATTGGAAGATAATATCAGTAATGATGAAGTGTTTCTGAGAGCTCCTGGTAATGGAGTAACACTCGACTCGGCAACAGTTACATTTTGGTGGGATCATGTTGAAGGTGCCATTGATTATCAAATCCAGGTGGTGTCACCAAGCTTTGATTCTGCTCAGTATTTCATAGCTGATAGCTTTTTGGTAGAAAATCAAGTAACATTTACGCTTGGAGTTGGAGAGTTTGAATGGGCAGTCAGAGCACTGAACAATGGATATGAGACAGACTTTTTCACGAGTTCATTTACAGTTTCAGAGGAAGCAGTGGAAGATACAACTGATGTTGATATAAGTGCTGAAACCATTGTGTTGAATACACCTCTGGATGAAGCTAGTTTTGAAGAAGGAAATGTCATTTTTTGGTGGGAAGAGATATCAGATGCCAATACCTATGATCTTCAAATTGCAAGACCAAATTTTACAAGCCCAGAGGAATTGGTTTATGATTCTGCATTAGAAGTGTCTACTCTGACTTTAAGCCTATTAGCCGGAGAGTACGAATGGAGAGTAAGAGGTGCGAATGATGATTTTAAAACTGATTACACTACATACAGTTTAATTGTAACTGAACCTGTATCAGAGGAGAACCCAACAATCACATTAGTTTCTCCAGTTGATGGATATCGTACTAATGAGCAATCGGTTGCATTCAACTGGACATTTACCGAGGAGGTAGATTTCTATGTTCTGAGAATTTCTGGTCCTACTGATTTGGACTTTGTAACAGAATCTGAGCAACTGAGTGTTTCTTTTGATGCCAACAGTGGAGATTACGAATGGAGTGTTACTGGTGTCAATTCTACTGATAATATTAATTACTATAGTGACACCCTAAACTTTAGTTATACTGATGGTATTCCCGGGACACCAGAGCTTACAAGCCCGACAGCAGGTGAGTCCATTTCACTGCCATTCCAGTTGACATGGAACAGACAGCTTGATAACGTTGTAAGAGACTCAGTATTTATATTCGGAGCTGATACACTAATTACTGGCTTTCCTGTGGGAGTTCAGGCTGAGAATTATTTGTTGCAGGGATTAGAGAGTGGTGATTATGAGTGGTCGGTGAAGTCGATTGATAATCAAGGTTTGGAGAGTTTGGAGTCAGCTAAAAGTGGTTTTACAGTTCAATAAATGAAGAACAAAAAGCTTCTATATTTCTTAGTGCCAGCGGTACTTCTCATATGGGGAGTGGTGGGTTATCGTTTGATGAATTTGAACTCAGATGATGACTACATTGAACCTATTCGCGTGAGTGCCATTACTGGAGATCAGGAGCAGAAGAAAGAGTACCAATTAATACTCAATTATCCCGATCCGTTTCTTAAAGGATTGAAGCAAGCTCCTGTACCATCAAATAATGATCAACCTAAACAAAATCAGATAGTTACGCCTGTTGTTACTGTGCAATGGGAGAGCATCGTTTATACTGGATTTATCCAAAATAGTAAGCGTGGTTCAAGAATAGGATTACTGGAAATTAACGGGACAAAACACCTTGCTGAGTTGGGCAGTCAGGTGGGCAATATTGCTGTCAAAAAGATTGTAAAAGATTCCATCTTATTAGAGAAGCAAGGAAGTCAAAAATGGTTTAGAATAAGTGACAAATAGGAATCCAATATTCTTGGAAAATTAATCTCTTTTGATACCTTTGTGTTAACGAAGATTTTAGTGAAATAAAATTATTTGTCACCATTGAAAACTATCATTACACCAAAACTATTGATCATCGACTGTCAAGATAATATTCATTCTATCTATTAATTATTACGATCAACTGTCAGGTTAACTGATTATTCATTGGACATTATTTGGAGTTAAAAATTAGGATCATTTCCGAATGGGAGAGGTCTGTACAATATTCATTTGATCATTTAAAAAACCTTAACTGTATGAAAAGCTTATTGAAAGTAATTATTGCTGTGATAGCAATTATGCCAACAACTTTATTTAGCCAAAACTATAATGAAACGGTAACGATTGAACCAGCTTCTACAACAACAGAAAAAGCATTGGAGGTTACAGTACCTGACTCACCTACAGATTTCTTTAGAATCAGTAATTCTACATCAGGTACGGGACAGTTTATCCCTTATCTTATTGGTTATCACGACACAGATAACAGACTTTCTTTAATGGTCTCTGGACAAACAAGTGCTCAAAATGATACAGGAACTAATCCATTACTTTCTTTTGACGCAAGATTGATTTCGAATCAACCTATCACAACAAGGCCATTATTTGAATGGAAGTCGCATTCTCAAAGGAAGATGCTAATGAAAGCAAATGGAAATTTGGGTATTAATGTTGATGACCCTTCGTCAAGGTTACATGTATATAACAATGCAACAATGGGTGATTGGGGTTCAATTACGACTTCCAACGCTACAGTTAGAATTCAAGATGCTACTGCAAGTATGTATCTGGATGGGAATACGATTTATTCAAACGCATTGATGAACATAGGTACAATCGGAAATAGTCATCTAACATTTGGAACTAATAATATCAAGAGGATGACAATTCTTAATAGTGGGAATGTTGGGATCGGTGTAAGTACTCCAAGTGAGAAACTAGAAGTAAATGGAACTGTACTTTCAGACAACATAAGGACAGACCAAAACAACACAAAGTATAGCCAAATCATCCGAAATGGAAATGGTACAGCATTATATGTAAACCAGGTGCATGCTAACAAACCTATAATGAGACTTTCTAGCGGAACGGCTGCTGCAAATGAAGGGGTAAAATTCTCAGTTGAAAGTACTGGTGCTACAAGAATAGGTACCCATCAAATTCCAAGTGGTTACATGTTAGCAGTTTCGGGAAAGTCCATTATGACAGAAGTAAAAGTAGCGGTAACCCCATGGCCAGATTACGTCTTCACTCCATCATACGATCTAAAATCACTAGAACAGGTAGAGACCTTCATCAACGAAAACGGTCACTTACCAAATATCCCTTCTGCCAAAGAAGTAGAAGAAAACAACGGAATTGAGCTGGGAGAAATGAATGCGAAGCTTCTCGAGAAAATTGAGGAGTTGACGCTATACACGATTGACCAGCAAAAAACTATCGATCAACTATTAGAAAGAATTGAAAAATTAGAAAACCAATAAATACAGGGCAATGAAAAGTATATTATCAATCATTTTATTTTTAGGGATTTCCACTGTTTCATTCGGGCAATGGCTTGGAAGCGGCAATATTTATTACACCGGAGGGAATGTAGGGATTGGTCATAACAATCCAGATATGAGACTGGATGTCAGAACATCCGATACTTTCATCTCAAGATTTCAACATAATGGAAGTTCTTTAATTAGTGGAATTAGAATTGGCAGAACTTCTTCATATGGAGATCTGGTAATACTCCCAACTGGATTCGGAATAGGAACAGGAACGTCTGGCAGTTCACTTCCTATGAATTCTCAGAACTCCAGTCACTTAAATTTCTTTGTGAGTAATTCAACAGGTAATGTAGGAATTGGCCTTTCAAATCCTTTACAACCATTACACGTAGATGGAGCTACTTTAATTGAAGGAGATAACCTTGATGGAGATGATTTGAGTTTCTTAAATCAAGCCATGTTGATTGGTTGGAACCGTTCGGGAGGAAATGGTGAAACGAACTTCATTACAAACCGAGGGGCAGGTTCTGTTGGAGGATTCAGATTCACAGATATCAACAACTCTGGTGTAACAAAGCATCTCTTGACTTTACGAGGTGATGGGAAAGTTGGAATTGGGGTTACTACACCAACTGATGCCAAGCTACACACTTACCGAAATACTACCATGGGCGATTGGGGATCGATTTCTACAGCGAATGCAACAATCAGAATTGAAGATAGCGGAGCAAATATGTATTTAGATGGAAACACAATTTATGCTAACGCTCTAATGAACATAGGTACAGTTGGAAACCATGACATGACATTCGGGACAAATGGTACCAAAAGAATGACAATTGAAAATAATGGTAAAATCGGTATCGGGATTTCTACCCCAACTGAAGGTCTTGTTCACATATACAGAGATGCAACAACCGGAGGAATTGCTTCTGTGAATAAGAACAACGCTACATTAAAAATTCAGGATAGTGGAAGTAGTCTATATGTAGATGGAAACACTTTGTATACAACAGGGAACATGATTATGGGTACTCTTAGTGCAAATACAAGTTTCTCAATAGGGACCAACAACGCAGAGCGAATGAGAGTAGATAAAGACGGTAATGTTGGAATTGGTACCACTGATACCCACGGTTATAAATTAGCTGTAGATGGTCAAGTTCTTTCTGAAGAAGTAAAAGTAGCACTTTCAACCAACTGGCCTGATTACGTCTTCACTCCATCATATGATCTAAAATCACTAGACCAGGTAGAGACTTTCATCAGTGAAAACGGTCACTTACCAAATATACCTTCTGCCCAAGAAGTAGAAGAAAATAAGGGAATTGAGCTGGGAGAAATGAATGCGAAGCTTCTTGAGAAGATAGAGGAGTTGACATTGTACATGATTGAGCTCAAGAAAGAAAACGAGCAACAAAACGAACTTATTCAACAACTATTAAAATCGTCTGAAAAATGAAAAAACTATTATTGATTGGGGCCATTTGCCATTGTTTTTTGGTAAATGCTCAAAGCCCCGATGATGCCCTTCCAGATAGGATTGGGGTTGGATCTCATGCATCAACTGTTAAATCGGTATCTGCTCTTTTGGGAGCAGCGCTTACCAGCAATACTTCGCCAGATATTTTTAGGTACAAGAATGTCACTAAAGTAGAGTACTATGATGGAGCATCGTGGATTGTAGATCCTACCGAAGATTGGAAAAGAGTATTAGATGGAAATTTTGAAAGTTGGTGGGGAGTGTCTCATGCTACTTTTAGAATCACTATAGATTTAGGTGAATATTGGGCAAGGCCGTCAGCGATTATGATTGGTCAGGATTATATGGCTGGTGAGCGTCAGTTCAACCTAAAAGTTGAAAGCTCCAATAATCAGTCGACTTGGAATGTAAGGTTGAATGATACCCCTTCTGGAAATGGAGTTGCTAGAAGTATTTTCATGCTAGATGCTCAAACCGGAGAAGACAGGTATGTGAGACTAACAATTACTGGAACCAGTGACGTAGGAGACCCAATGGGATTGGCGGTAATAAGTGGTTTCTCTCAAAGATATACCGGTTTAAAAGATAAGAGCACAATGCCGTTTTTCACAGACTATAATAGGAACATAGGAATAGGAACAATGGATGTTGATGGTTATAAACTTTCAGTTGAAGGCAATGTCAGAGCAACAGAAGTGAAGGTTGAAGCTACACCATGGCCAGATTACGTCTTTACCCCATCATACGATCTAAAATCACTAGACCAGGTAGAGACCTTCATCAACGAAAACGGTCACTTACCAAATATACCTTCTGCCCAAGAAGTAGAAGAAAACAAAGGAATTGGATTGGGAGAAATGAATGCGAAGTTATTGGAGAAGATAGAAGAACTAACACTTCACCTCATCCAACAAAACAAAGAGCTCTCAGAACTCAAAACCCAAAACTCAAACCTTATTAAAAGAATCGAAAAAATTGAATCATCTGTAGAGAAGTAAGATTATGAGAAAGATTATTTTAAGTTTATTGATCATTGTCCTTGGTCTTAATACATATGCCCAGGATAACTATTCGCAATTACCAACTTTCCCAGAGCCGAATGCCGCTTCACTTGGAGAGTACGGTGATATTCCGGTAAGTCATCACACTGGAGTTCCAAATATTTCTATTCCAATATTTACGCTTCAGGAAGGAAGCCTAAGTATGCCTATTTCAATGTCTTATCATTCATCTGGTGTGAAAGTTGATGAGATGGCAAGCTGGGTAGGTCTTGGATGGTCACTTAATGCGGGTGGAATGATCTCACGATCTGTTAATGGAGCTCCTGATGAAGGGATTAAGAGAACAGGCGCTCACACTGATAAAAATGGTTGGGGTTATTACAGTGATGGAGGTGTCCCTTATGAGATAGAATCAAACTGTGGTAACTCGGATTACAATTGTCGTTCTTATGTTGAAGGTGAATGCCCAGCTGGTGATTGCGATTGTGTTAACTGCCCAAATCCTTCATTCACCGTCTATGACTATCACAAAGATGCAGCTAGTGGATATATTGACCTTGAGCCAGATGTTTATACTTACAACTTCCTTGGTCAATCCGGAAAATTCATTTTTGATGAAAACGGTGAAGTGGTTCAGATACCAAAAGGGGATTTAAAAATCGAAGTTGATTATACCACCGTTACAATTGGTACAATTACTCATGGAAAGTTTAATTCATGGACTATCACTGATACAAACGGAACGAAATACTATTTTGGAGGTGCAAATGCTACAGAAGATCTTCATAATGCTCAAGGTCCTAGTGGTCTAAATCGTGACAACTATAGTACATCTTCATGGTATCTGTATAAAGTAGAATCTAGCAATGGTTCTGATGTGATAAACCTTACTTACGAGGATGAAGAGTATTACTATGGTAACAGAACAGGACAATCTTTTCAAAGACCATGGGATAACGGTTCTAGTGGAGGAAGTTGGAAATATATTGGGAATTTAACAGTTGCAAATGGGCCACTAAATTACACTTATGTAAAAGGGAAAAGATTATCCTCAATCTCAGGAACTACTGGGAATTATACCGTCACCTTCAATGAGAAATCTACAGGTAGATCTGATTTAAAACACTCAACTACTTCCGGGGTAGAGCCAAAAGCACTGGAGAGCATCGAGGTAAACAGTGTTTATGGAGTTTGTAAGAAATTTAATCTTAACACTTCTTATTTCTACAGTACAAACGATGCTGGGATAGGTCACTATGGTACTGAGGACAGATACCGACTTAAATTAAACTCTATTCAAGAGGTAAGTTGCGACAATACCTTAATGATCCCGGCCCATAGTTTCACTTACAATGAAACAGTTACAATGGGTAGAAGACACAGTCTAGGACGTGATCATTGGGGTTATTACAATGGTGTTGATTCACAGACCTCATTATTACCAGATGGAATGACCAATCCTAACGGATCTGCCTTTAATGGTGGTTCAGACAGAGAACCAGACGAAACTAAGATGAAGGCCTGGATTCTAACGCAAATTGATTATCCCACTGGCGGTTACACAACCTTTGATTATGAGGCTCATAGGGAAAGCTCAACATCCCCAATTGTAGGTGGATTGAGAATTAAATCAATCAAGTCTTACGTGGATGGAGGCATAGCAACTCAAAAGGATTATACATATGCAAATGGCAACCTATATGCAGGTACTCCATCATATTTCTATGATCAGGACAACAACCCTGATAAGTCCATCGTAATTTCACCTGCTGATATTCATTGGATTTATACGTCTACGCCTAAGCCAGCATTGAGTACCACACAAGGTTATCATATAGGCTACTCTGTAATTGATGAAGTAAATCAAGATGGAAGTTACAGCAAATATAGATATGCAAACCTTACTCCTGCTTTGGGCCCTCAGTATAATCCATTTCCTCCACCTACATACACAGCTGGTGCTGGTAACCTGGTAAAGGATGAACAATATGATGACAACTCAAATGTAATTTCTCATAACAGTCATATATATGATAACGATGATGATCAAACTCATTATTACGGTACGAGAATCACCTTAATGACTTACTATGGTTCTCACCCAGATACTGACTATACTTTGAAAAACACATATTTTCATCTTGTAGGAAGGTCGAGATTAGTTTCAACTGAGAACTTTAAGGATGGTGTTACTACAACTTCTAGTTATACATATGGAAATGACCATAACAATCCATTGACTCAAAGTACCACCTTCTCTGATGGTACAGTTTCTACAACCGCATTTGAATATGTTCATGATTATGCTTCTATAGCTCCTCATAATGAAATGTTAACCAGAAATATCATTTCCACACCGATTAAAGAGTTATCATACGGTGATAATCAATTACTTAGTAAAGTTGAGCGAAACTTCACTGAATACACATCAAACCAGATCGTTTTGGGAAGCATTGATGTTTTTGCGGATGGAATTAATTCGGTGAAATATAGTTATCAGTACGATGCTGAGGATAATATCATTGAAAGTGCAAGGCAAAATGATTATGCAACGGCCATCGTATGGAAAAATGATAGAAATTCAGTTGCAATATTTCCAAGTGCTCAAGATAACGAGGTTTACTACAATAGTTTTGAAGAAACTGGTACCGTAACACCTTCAAAGACCGGTTCTAAATGTAGAAATAGTGGATCCTTCAACTTCTCTACAAATGGTTCATTCACACCTCCTGCAGGTGTAACTATGGTAATGTCATATTGGTATTATGAGTCCAATACTTGGAAATACAGTGGAGAAGTGCCATTCAGTAATACTATTTCAAAAGGAACCAAACTAGATGAGATAAGGGCATACCCTGCTAATTCTCAACCAACTAGTTATATTCTGGGTTTCGGCATGCAACCTTTGTCTGTGTGTGATCCAAATGGAGTAGTAAGAACATTTGAATACGACAAACTAGGAAGGCTTCTTGGTACAAAAGATCAGGATGGAAATATTACTTCAATCAACCAATACAATTTTAAATAGTCATCAACCATGAGAAATAATATTATGAAATATTTATGCTTGCTATTGTTGGCTTTTACAAGCCAGTTAGCATTTGCACAAAACACGTATGATAATTATAGTACTCAGCATCCTACTTCAACTTTTGTCACCAAGCAAGTAGCACAGTCTGGAGGGCTTGATATTGACATTACGAATGATATACTAACAGTTGATTTTGAGTTTGTTCCTAATCCAGGAAATTTACCATTAACAGTTAAGACAGGAAATATAGTTGCGATTTCAAGTAACCCAGCTTTACCAGATCTGTTATTGGGAATTTTTGATGGAAGACAAGTAAGTGTGGTTAGTGGATATCTAGTGATTCAGACATTAGGTACACCTCCTAGTATCTATTCAATTGACGAAACATTTACTTTCGACCTGGCAGAAATTGATAACGTAATCAGTTTGAGCCCTGGACAGAATTATGTTGCGGGGAGTACCATAATTTTAGAAGGGACAACAGATTATACTACAGCTGTAGCATTGAATACACCTGACAGAATAACAAATGTTCAATACTTTGATGGCTTAGGTAGGCCACTTCAATCGAGTGCTGTAAATGCCAGTCCTGATAAAGATGATATAGTGACTCCATTTACATATGACGCATTAGGCAGAGCTGACAAATCATATTTGCCATATGCGGATAAATTAAATGGACAATATTCATCAACGAGTGTTGCTGATCAACTAAGCTATTATGCATCTCCCGATTATGCAGTAGTAAGTACAACTAAACCTTTTGCTCAAACAATTTTTGAGAAAACACCGCTTAGTAGGGTGAAAAAGCAAGGTGCTCCTGGTGTTGATTGGCAGCCGACTATAAATCCTAATGACACGAATGACAAGAGTTCAAAAACTACTTATAGGTCAAATGTGGGAGATAATGTGATTAATTGGGATTGGAATGAGACCAATGGTTTTCCTGAAAATCTAGGTTATTTTGCAGATAACAAACTTTATGCTACCGAGACTCTTGATGCTGAGAATAACAAAGTAGTGACATTCACAAGCAATACGAATGAGACTATTTTGAAAAGAGTTTACGAAGGAACTAATGTTCTGGAGACTTACTACATCTATGATGATAGAGGAAACCTCGTAATGGTGATGCCTCCATTAGCAACAGATAGGTTAGCCAATCTTACTAATCCATCATCCGGTGTTTCTTATGCTCCAATAAACACTACAGTCAATTATACAAGTTTTGTAACGAACCCTGGCAGTGGCGGAGGAGGAATAGATATTGACTTAGTTGGAAGCCAACTCACAGTAGTATTTGATGCTGGGTTTTCACCATCCACTCTTGTAACAGGAAACATTACAAGTTTGAATACGCAAGCCATTCCAAATATGACTTTAGGTACTGTGGGAAAAACTAGGTACACGGTAAAAATTGAGAACAATTACTTGAAATTGGAGGCCACTCCTGGTGGTACTGTTTCTCAAACTCAGCAGACTTTCAGTGTAAATCTGGATGAGATCAATATGGAGTATCTTCCAGAAGATATTACGATCAGCCAGTTTGATGGAAAATCATATGTACTAGCTCCAGAAACCGAATTGACATTATCTCCAGGCTTTGAAGTGAATGCAGCGGCAGATGGAAAATTTAGTGTAACCCATGCTACTGGTACTGGTTATGCTGTTGAAGTATACGATGGGCTTACTTTCCAATATGAATATGACTTCAGAAACAGAATGATTGGTAAGAAAGTACCAGGTGCGGACTGGGTTCATATGGTTTATGATGAAAGAGACAGGATGGTAATGACCCAGGATGGCAACAGAAGAGCTGCTGGTGAATGGTTATTTACAAAATATGATTTGCAAAACCGACCAGTTTTAACTGGAATTGTTAATGGAGGAGACAGAGCCTCAGTACAAAATGCAGTAGACTCTTACTACAACAATTTAAGTGGCTCACAGAACTGGGGAGAAGAGCTTGGTTCCGTAGTTCATGGATATACAAACAATTCTTATCCGCAAGTTTCATCTTCGTTAGATTACCTGACTGCAACGTATTATGATAATTACGATTTTGGTATTCCAATAGGCTATGAATTCTCTATGCCTTCTGGGTTTTCTGGAATTCAATCAGATAATTTGAAAGGCCAATCCACTGCAACGAAAACAAAGGTATTGGGCTCGACCACATTCCTCTGGAACATCAGCTACTATGACGATAGATATAGAGTAATTCAAACTGTATCAGGTAATCATCTGGGTGGAAGAGAAGTTATCTCGAATCAATACAATTTTCCAGGATGGCTTGAAAAGACCAAGAGGCAGCATAACAACAGCTCAATTTCTTATACCGAGAGATTTGAATATGATCATATAGGTAGAGTGGTGAAACACTTTCATCAAATTGATGGACAGGCAGAAGTGCTCCTTGTTCACAAAAAATATAATGAAATTGGAGAATTAATTGAAAAGAATTTGCACGAAACTAATAGTACCACTTATGCACAGTCTATAGACTATAGATATAATGAGCAAGGTTGGCTGTTATCCATTAATCAGGCAGACCTAGGTGATAATGGGGTTGCAAACGACGATACTACTGATAAATTTGGTATGAAAGTATATTATAATAAGTCAGTAGCAGGCTATTCAAACACTCCGTTATATAACGGGAATATATCTGCAATTGAATGGAGAAGTAGTGGAGATGGACAGAAAAAACTTTTTACTTATAATTATGATGATTTGAGCAGGCTTAAATCGGCAAACTATGTTAGAAGCAACGGAACATCATGGAATACGGATATTGGGGCATTTAGCGTAGGAAATATTACCTACGACAGAAACGGGAATATTGGCACTCTGGATAGGTGGATGAAAGTTGGAAGTAATATTACAAAAATTGATTCACTTGTCTATTCCTATGAAAGCGTTTCCGCAAATAGACTTAACTCAGTAAAAGATAATAAATATCATGATGAGGGATTTAAAGATGGTAGTACCAGTGAAGATGACTATGTGTATGACTCCAGTGGAAATATGATTGTTGACAAAAACAAAAACATCACAAACATTACATACAATCATTTAAATTTACCTACTAGAGTTGATTTTCAGGATAACTCTTGGTTGGAATATACTTATAGTGCTACAGGGATGAGACTAAAGAAGCTAAAAGACTCGGGTGAATCCAGTGATTACATAGGTGGAATACATTATAAAGATGGAACACTTGAGTTTTTACAATATCAAGAAGGAAGAGCTTTGAAAGCTGGCAACACTTTTAATTATGAGTATAACCTTGTGGATCATTTAGGTAATGTTAGGGTTACAGTTAGTAGCAGCGGAAATGTCATTCAACGTGATGACTATTATCCATTTGGTCTAACTTTTAATACATATAGTCAGAGTCCAGAAAATAGATATTTGTTTAATCAAGGACTAGGAAAAGTTACGTTCAAAACAGAAAGACAAAATGAACTTTCTCTTGACTTCACCAAATTTAGAGCTTATGATTACTCAATTGGAAGGTTTATAAATATTGACCCATTAGCGGATACTCAACCTCAAGAAAGTTGGACTCCATATCATTACTCTTACAATAGTCCAATAGTAAAAAATGATCCTAACGGTGATTTTGCGCCTTGGTTGATTGGAGCAGTTGTTGGAGGGTTGGTTGAATATGGTACACAGGTTGCAATTAATAGGATGAATGGACAGTCTTGGGAAGATGCGGCGTGGAATAACATCGATGGTGCTGATGTGGTCATATCAACCATTGAGGGAGGAATAACCGCTGGTGCTAGTGTAGGTAAAAATTTGCTTGTAAAAACTACTATTGTTGCTACTTCAGAAGTAGCAAAAGCAACGATTGATGCCAACGCCGGTGATATAGAGGAAAAGGGGCTTGATGGAGTTAAGATTGAGAAAGATGTTAAAAAGATTGTTACCGATGCTGCAATTGGGACTGCTTTTTCTGTTGTGGGTTCAGAAGGTGCAAAACATTTAGTCAATGCGTCCTCTGATGTTGCTGTAAAAGGAGCAAAATCATCTGTTACTGCTGCCAACAAAAACTTAAACAAAAGTGTGAAAGCCGTGTTAAACAAGGATTTGAGATCTACTCCTTTACTTCCAAAACAGGCAACAGATAAGTTAATTGCAGCTCAGAAGAAGTTAGGTCTTACTCAGGGATTGAATAAAACTGTAGGATATAGCAAATTAACTAAAGAAAGTGCGAAAGCCACTGTCGATTATTTAATGAGTCTGACAGGTTCATCAGCGACAGACGTAAAAGATACAGCAGTTGAAGATTAGCATAGGAGTTTAGATATGAAGAGAAATAAAATGCCAGAGTTTTTACAAGTATTGTATTTTTTACCATTTATTTTGGTAATACTATTTTTCTTTTATCGAGCACGTTCTAGATCAAATAATTTAATTAGTACTGGTCAGAAAACTGTAGGAATAACCACAAGGGTTTATGAAATTAGAAGTAGAGGTAGATACTTGGTTTATGAGTTTAAAGTTGGTACAAAGTCAATTACCGACCACCAGTCCATTGATCAGGATGTAGAATTAGGCAAGTGTTATAAAGTTCTATTTGACCCAAAAGACTACACGAATTGTAAGATTTTTTTGGATGAACCGATGACCTGCCTTAACCTTGACTAGGCGTAGTTTAGAAACAAATAATAACAGACAACCTTAACTAGGCGTAGTTTATAAATATTGATTAACTAGGTGTAGCATTCGCTACACCTTTTTTATTTTGGTGCTTTCTTAGCACCTTTACTTCACATCAATCAAAATCAACCATGGGCTCTTCATACCAAATCCGTGATCAATATGCTCCTTACTATTTAACATTTCAGGTTGTTGGCTTGGTAGATATTTTTAGTAGAAAGATCTATCGAGATATAATCATTAACAGTTTTATGTATTGTAGAGATAATAAGGAATTAAAGATCATTGCTTATGTCATTATGACAAATCATGTGCATCTCTGGCTTAAGTTTGGCCCAGCGCAACTTAAGCCTACAAATAACAAATAAGCAAAAACGTAGAAGTTTGTAACTTCGATTCTTTAGAGAACCTATTCCAAAAAGAGATAGGTTCTTTATATTTAAGCAATCAACCAACAATGACATGTCATCAAAATACACCATCTCAGACCATCAAGCACCTCACTTTATAACCTTTGCTGTTGTTCAATGGATAGATGCTTTGTCAAGACCATTGTACAAAGAAATCATTTTGGATAGCCTCCGCTACTGTCAGTCTGAAAAAGGACTTATCTTAAATGCCTGGGTACTTATGAATAATCATGTTCATTTGATTTGTTCAGCTGCAGAGGGACAAAACTTATCCGATATCTTGAGAGATTTTAAAAAATATACTAGTAAAAGCTTACTCGACGAGATTGCTACAAGTTCTTTGGAAAGCAGGAAAGATTGGATGTTATGGCTATTCAAGTCAAACGGCCAAAAGAATTCAAACAACAAAAATTATCAATTTTGGCAGCAAGACAATAGACCAATTCAATTGTCAACTAATGAAATGTTAGATCAGAGGTTGCATTACATTCATATGAATCCTGTAAAAGAAGGGATTGTTTATGAAGCAGAACATTATGTTTACAGTAGTGCAAGAGATTATTGTGGGTTGAAGGGTTTATTGAATGTTGATATGATTGAGTGAATGGCAGTTACAAACTGCCGGTATTTGTGGGCTTAAGTTGAAAACTTAAGCCAGAGTGTGATTAAGGCAAAAACCAGGCGTAGCACCACCACACCTTTTTTATTCTACCACTTTCTTACCACCTTTGAAACCATTCAGCAAACCCAAAAAACATGCTTCAACTAAACCAAAAATACAAACCCATCCTTCTGGAAAGTCTTGAAGACCTCATGTACAAAACCTCCCTTCAACTAGAAGAACTTAAAGGCCAACCAATGAGCCCAAACAGGCAAAAATTAACAGACAAGCAGAAGTTGATTGAGGAGTTACAGCATTTGATTTCTGTGAGTGATGACTAAGTAATACGCCTTTGGATTATGGTATTACGAAAGAGGCTTGCCTAACCCTTGCTTTCCCTAAAGGGAAGATTCACCTTAACTATACGAAAAAAATATTGTTTTCCCCTCTAGGTGATCAGGGGTGGAGATAAAGCGTATCCTATAGGAACGTGATGGCTGCATTCCTCAAACCCAAAACCCAACCATCACAGCAACCCATAAAACACACAATTCAAAGAAAAGAAGAACCTGCTCAAACTTCTTGGCAGGCTATTTCACACACTCGGATCTTGTCGGCATGTTTGTTAATTGGGAGATCAATCCGCCAAGTTAATCTCCTCCTCAATCTCAAAACCATTTACTGTGGTAGTGAGCGTTACAACCGCATTACACGACGATCCTCCAGAACTGTAGTCCACACTTACGTTCTGGTCTCCAACAGTTATCGTACTCATTCCATCTTGTGGAATAAAAATATCTTCGTCAAAACATCCTGATACTAAATCGGCATCTGTAGTAGTCTCTGTGAATGAAGTCGTTTCTCCATCCTCAGTTCTTGTTCCTGATGAGGTGCTGTTTAATACAAAATCAGTTTCTAATGGATTATCTTCTTCTGATACATCAGTATCCCAATCATAAGTAATTGTCGATTCAGAAAAAGTAATTGATGCTCCGTTGGATTCATTGGAGACTTCCAGATTTGTTGCCATTAAAGTCATTTGGCTGTTGCCTTCCACTAAGTCATGACTCAATTCCAAAGTTCCATTTACGGTTCTGTTTTCAATAGAGAAATCAGTAAAGCTCATGGAGGCAGTTTCCATGTCTAAAGTTGTAACAACATCTTTCTCGATAACATCCCCGGGCATACCGTCCACATCCGGGACTTCCACAGTTTCTACTTCCACATATCCCGTTACCTCAAATGAAACCACTCCACTCAGTTCAAGCCCTGCACAATCACTAGGGACTGAGCTGAAATCTAATGTGAATGTTGCCTGTGAACCATCTTCTGAAATTGTTTCCACCACCAAATCTGGCAGACACTCCTCAGAACCGGTGAATCTGCCATTTCCCGGCCCTGATGAAGTGCTACCAAATAGTTGGTCTAATCCTCCTGTCATAGTCGACATAGAGGTTGTAACATCAGTGTACTGTTCACTATTCTCTATTTCCGTAATTGTATCTTCTAATTCTTCCTCTACTTCATCCTTAGGATCACATGATTGCATCATCCAAAATCCTAATACCAGGCAGATTTTAACCCAAATACTACTGTACTTCATTGTCATAAAATTTAAAATTTACTATTTGATTTTTGGCTAGATGTATCCGTAGAATGGGGTGTGCAATAGAGTAGCTGATTCCTCCAAAAGCACTTGTGCAAAAGTATCAGAGGACCAAACGGCCGACAAGAAAACAGATATTACAAAACCTTAGCAGAAATGCTAAGTGATTGAAGATCAACAATTAAAATTCTTTAAGGAATTGATTTACTTCATCATTTGAATCCAAATTGAGCTTAGACCTTAAACGATTCTTGGTAACATAGATGGTATTTTCTGTGGTAGAAAGCAGTTGCGCAATCTCTTTAGTAGACAGCCCAAGTTTGATGTAAGAACAAAGCTCTGCTTCCTTTTTGGAAAGCTTGGGGAATTCAGAGTTTAACCGTTCAAAAAACTCCGCATTGAGCTCTTGAATATTATCTTCAGAAAACTCAAGTTTCTTTTGAGTTTGAATCTGAGAGCGAAGATCAAATTTCAGGGACTTAATTAGTTTGAAACTATCTTTTTCATTGGTTGCTCGTTCCAATTGACTTAACAAGTTTTCCCGTATCTTCACTTGCATCCTGTTATTCGCAAGAACCTGATCAATATCCTTTTGCTTTAGTGCTAATTCCTTCTCGTATGCTTCTTTCTCAAGTTCCATCAAATGGTCTGATTGCTCTTTTATCGTTTTATTTTGTTGTCCGAGGATTTCATTTTTAGTCTTTAGTATCTGTTGATACCTCACATTTTCCGATTCAAACAGGGCGATGATAATATATAGGGCTACCAACATAAAAATAATTGTGAAGTAGCTTATTGGTTCAAGCGGGTGATTTAAGATTTGATAATAATTAAGTGTCAAAAATGAGCCATATCCATAAATGGCAATACTTGCTTTACAATATTTATTCCTAATGAAGAATAGTGCTGCGCTACCAAAAGCGATATTAAAATATGATGCGCCTATTTGGGTTTCTGCAATGAAAGTGGCACCATATGTAATTGAAATAACAAAGGTTAATATACCAATTGATGCTAATTGAGTTTTGCCTTTTATATTAAGAATGTAAAAAGGTAAGAACCCAATGGAAGATGCCAGTAATAAATAGAATTCACCGAAATATTCATTCATCCATGTATGATGTAGGATAAATGGGATAGTGATAAACCATGCAAGGTAGATATTGATATTCAACAAACGTGAACGTTGTTGCTCAATGAAGTCATCATGATACTCAGTGCCCTTATTGAATAACCTGGTTACTATTCTCCTGATTGATTTTAGCATTTCTCACTCCCTATTTCAATCTGCAAGTTGCTAAATAAATGTTGAACTCATATGATTTTTTAAGATAGTGTCGCTCAGGAGCCTCTTTTAAACAATCCTTTGCTAATTTCGCCCCATCGATCACTGTTTGATCATCAATCACATATTAACAACAAAATTTACTTATGAAAAAATTACTTTACTCACTATTCATCTTGTCTGCTTTCGTATTTGTATCATGTGATGACGAGGAGGGAGCTTCTTCTGTAGTAGGAGAATGGCAACTATCTGATTTGGATTATACTTATACAACTACTACTTCATTTTTCGGTATTGAATTAACACTTGTTGGAACAGGTACTGGCTATGACATGAACTCAACCATCAACTTTACTGACAATCCTAATGAATTCACTGGAAGTGGAAACTACAGTGTTGAGTTGACTTACAATGTAGAAGGTCAGACTTACACTGAGAATGTAGAAAATGCACCATTTGATGTTGATGGAACTTGGGAACTGGATGGAGACAATCTTATTTTGGTTGCTAACGGAGAGACTTCAGTTCTTACAGTTGTTTCATACAGCGAAAAAGAGGTTGTATTAAGTCAAAAAGAAACTCAGACTTTCACTGAAGACGGAGCAGAGGTAACTGCAGAAATTGACGCTGAGTTTATCTTTACCAGATAATCCTATTTAGAGATATTAAATGAAAAGGTGCGACTTGAGTTGCACCTTTTTTTATTGATAGGGTTCAATAAAATTGCATAGCAATCAGAAGGCTTTGCAATGCATCGAGCGGTCCTTGCAATGCATCGAGCGGCTTATGCAGACCATCGAGTGCCTTGTGTAATGCATCGAGCGGCTTATGCAGACCATCGAGTTTCTTGTGTTATGCATTGAGCGCTTTGTGCAGAGCATCGAGCGGCTTATGCAGTGTATCGAGAAGTTTATGCACACCATTGAGGGGGCTATGCTATTTATTGACTAGTGTATGCCGGCCATCGAGTGGTTTATGTAACACCAGCGAAACGTCATTCCTGACGAAGCGTAGCGTAGATCAGGAATCCCAATAAGGTTTGCACTCCATAATATCATGACTACTACACAATTCGGGATTCCGGATATTTCCTCCGTTTCACTGCGGAAATTCCGGAATGACGGCTCAGGGAGAGTTGTTTCCAAGTATTCGCTTCATCATATTTAATACCCCATCAAATCAGGGAATCCTAACAATTAATTGTTACTCTTACCAAAACCAAAATCACCTATGACAACAAAAACAAACCCTGAAGTTGATCAGTACATGATTGACAAGAACCATCCTTTAACCGAGGAAATCAATAAGGTAAGAGAAATCATCCTTGCTGTACATCCTGAAATCACTGAAACCATAAAATGGAGTAGTCCTACATTCATCTACAAAGGCAACATGGCATCATTCTTCATGAATGCCAAGAAACACGTAAGCCTAATGTTCCATAAAGGAGCATTAATAAATGATAGCACCGGATTGTTGCAAGGTGATGGCAAAGAGGGGAGAGCTGCAAAATTCAAAGACATGCAGGAAATCCTGGATCGGTCGGATGATTTGGTGAGTGTTGTGAATGGATGGATTGAATTGCAGGACGCTAATTAACTAGTTTCTCAGACACCTTATTTATTTATTTAGACAAATGATAGATAAGGTGTTCAGTTTCATTACCATTTGGATTTCCCAAAAAATAATTTATACCTTTGTAATATATTCTTCAACTAATCAAAGCATTCGTAAGCTTTGACAAGAATACAGGCCCCAACCTGTAAGCAATCTGCAAACAAATAGCCCCAGTATTTAGCAGTTGGTTACTCACAATTATCATTTTTTGATAACCAGAATTTCTATGTCCATTTCGGAAAAGGGATTTGGCTAAACATTAGAGCTATGACTAAAAAGAAATTAAATAAACTCAATACACTTCTGGCAAAGTCAGAAGCACTGGCACCTTCCTACAAAGGATTGGTAGCCGATTACATGAAATTTTTTAAAGGCTCGCAAGGTGCTTTTACCGGCGAGAAAAAGACATATGAACCTCTTCCAGATACCGTAGATGAGCCTAACAGGCGAGGAAATCGTCTGGTTCAGACTACTGTAAATGAGAAGTGGGATTACTTCACAACCATTGCTAACGATTACTTCGATACGGTAATGAGTATAGAAAAGTCCAATGCTGAAGGCCTTGCCAAAGCTGAATTAGTGGTAGATGGTAACTCCTGGGGCGAGTTTACTACTCTGGAACTACTTCGACTGAAGAGCATTGTTGAAAATGGCGAACTATTGAAGATGTTGGAAAACACTCCGGTTCGTTCGGATAGCGAGGAATGGTCTTCCACTTCCAATGAGATGTACCAGGATCGTGAGGTCTCTGAATCACCTGTGATATCGGGAACAAATCGAACTACCGAGAAGGAATCTTACATTCTTCAGGATCCTAATATTGGAAAATTGCAGGATCAGTCGAGCTATACACCACAGGTTGCTCAGAAAACCAAGTCCGTGGAACTGGGGAAGTACACGGTGCAGAAGTTTTCCGGGGAATGGTCACAGCGTCAGAAGGCAGCTATGCTGTTGAGACGTACTCAGTTGCTAACCAGCATTGCTGAAGCACTGAAGGAGGCCAACGATGTGGATGCCGTCAGCTCCAGACTTAGTGGAGAAAAAGTATTTGGATTCCTGTTTGGGGAGTCCTAAAAGATAACAGACAAATAGCTTTAGCATTAAGATTAGCTTTATCAATTCTCGGATAATTAGCATAAGTGTTGGTCTGAAGCTTTAGCATAAGTGTCAAAAGGTGACAATCATGTTGTCAGAAACGCAATAAATAGCGGGTTCGAGTCCCGTCCATGCCTCTCGGTTTGGGGCCAATAAGGTGTGGAAGTATAAGTGGTATATACAATTGCAAAGTCAACATAAGTCAACATGAATATTGAAACCACATGCCCAGGGCCTTGAAGGACATTGACCGTCCTGGGCTTACTTTAAAAAACATACGACGAGATAGCAGAAATGGTATATGCAGTCGGAGGGGTCTTTGAACCCAAGAACTCCGATGTAATCTGACGTTTTTAGTCCGAGATATAAGATGGAAGTTTTGAAGGTTCGAATCCTTCTCTCGTCACTTAGTTATATTTATCAACCAAAATAAAAGGGACATGCAACTTACAATAACAGGATATTCAACTGCATTATTTTCTACCTGGTTCTTCATTGATGAACTGGGGATTCTTCTGGATGCAGGGGATGGTGTAATGGCTGGTTTGCTTCAGAAATCCAGAAAGGTGAAACATGCATTTATATCACATGCAGATAGAGATCATTTGACAGGACTTTTTCAGTTTAATCAGTTGAATGCTAGGGATGGCTTACCCATTATTAGATACCCAAAGGATTGCGGGTCGTTTCCAGCTTTGGCAGAGTTTACATCAAAGTTTGATCCTCATGTTGGAGGAGTTGTTTGGGAGGCAATGGTTGATCAGCAAATAATTGAATTGAGAAAAGATTTGGTGGTTAAAGCTGTACGTAATAATCATGTGGAAGCACCTTCAGGAACTCATAAAAGTCTTAGCTATCAAATATTTGAAAGAAAGAGAAAACTTAAACCAGAATTTCAAAAACTATCAGGTAATGAGATTAAGAAGCTGAGAGAAGATAAAGGTGATGAGTTCATTACTGAAGATATATTAACCAATGTTCTCAATTACTCAGGAGATACACCAGTAGATGATTACTCTAGGTGGGATAAATCCAATGTGTTGATTCATGAAGCCACATTTCTAACTGGGGATAACGATGCAAAAGTGGAAACTCATGGTAATAAGCACAGCTACCTTGAAGATGTTATGAAGATGGTATCAGAAATTGAGGTTAACAAATTGATTTTGAGTCACTTTAGTAGTCGGTATGAACCTGAAGAAATAGATTCAAGGATTTTGAAATTGTGTGAAGAATTTAAGATTAAGATACCTGTGTATAGGATTTTACCTGGACAAATAAGTAGAGATATATTGGCCCAAAACCCATTGAATAGTTAGTGGGAGAGATTAGAACAACACTTGATTGATCAATGCAACACTAAACAAACTCAATAAAAACCACCCAAGGAATCCCTGGATCACACAAACATATCTGGGGAGGCCTTTGGTAGGGATTGTTCCAAAACCCAGAGTAACAAAAGCATTTATGCTCAGAGTAAAAGCATTTATAAAGTTGATCAGCAATAACCAAAGCATTTTACCAACTGATGAGTTTTGATGTTTACTAAATGCTTTTCTCATCTTTTCAATGAGGAGTGTATTGGAAGATTTATCCCATTCTGAGGGATAGAAAAAGTAGAATAGCCCAAACGCCAAAACGATGTAGAAGGAGATTACAATAGCTTTAGCAGGGTCAGTTCCATAGTTCACATAAGTTCTTAAAATCTGGCTAAGTCTTAACCTAAATAGGTTTCTTAAACCACCCTCTTCCTGATAAACGTATTTATAACGCTGGGTGTGTTTTTCCTGTAGCTCAGAATAGACTTCATTGGCTGCAAGAATATCTCCGTCTTTTTTGAAGTGCTCATAGAACTTTGCGTATTGCTTTATTAATGTCCTAAACCTATCTGTATCAGCAAACTCATCAAGCTTATTCCCAAAATATGGATAACCTGATAAGTTGACAGAATCTTCGGTAAGGATGAACAGTTTGATATCACCACTCAACTGTGCCCAATCAAAATCCAAATAATTCTCAGGTAGCAGACTTTGGTGAAATGCTAATCCAGCAGGGAACTTATTTTTCTTGGCTATCAGTTTGTTTTCTATGTCTAGGAATGTAAAGGAAAGTGGTACTCTAAAATCATTTCTCAGCACATTTATTGACTGTGGGTTACCTCCAATATCCAGGTACCCATATTTCAATTCATCCGTTTCTGGATCTTTGAAAGTATTATCGAGAAGATCGAGGAATTTACAATCTTCCAGGTGGATTAAAAACTGCCCTGTTCTTGTGCCAAGCTCTATGGTGAGGCTGTCTATTTTTTCCTTTGAATTAATAGCCTCAAAAGAAGGGTGATCAATGAAGTGGAAATTGTTGCGATCAAGAGTAAGATCATCATAACCCGTTACATCAATTCTGCAATTGCTAGTCAGGTCAATAATAAATTCCGATTCATAAATGTCTATTTGGGCATTATCCAGACCGTTTGACCTCAAGCTAAAACCAGGTCCGAACTTGCAGTTTTCAATAAACATTTCATTGGTAGTGATATTATCGGCATAGAACTGATTGAGTTGGGTATGATGCAGCGCTACTACTTCAATATTGGAGTTGATCAATTCCATTCTTTCAATACTCGCATCAGTAAGTATCAACTCTCTGATCTCTGCTGATTCAATTCGTAATGTATCAATGATAAATGCCTCTGCGATTTCATAAGTAACATTGTCATGAACTCCCAGTTCGGTTATTTCAATCAGTTTTTCACTTTTTATAGAGTCATAGATGGTGCAGCTAATCTCTAATAGGGTTCCTTCGTAATAAGTTTTTAGGATATGTTGCGCATCATATGCAGCGTTGAACAGCATAGTGTCTTGGGTGCCTATTGTCAATTCAATCTCACTATACTCATCAGTCATGCCCGACAAGTACTCATCGTATACTTTGACTGGAGTTGATAAATTATCATGAAGTTGCCACAGTTCTACATGGATATCAACTTTCTTGTAGGGAAGCGGTTCACCTTGTTCGTTGGTGATGCTATGAAAAACCTCTAATTGCGCAAAGGAGCAATTAATGAAGTACAGGAAAGAAGCTGAAATCAACAGTAATCTATAAGTAGATTGGCGCATAGCGTAGATTTAGTTAGTGGTCAGAGGAAATGTGTTCTATAATATAACAGGTTCAGTCCAGGACTTCCTCCGTAAGCGTCTAGAATATAGATAAATGGACAAAAAGATTTAACCGTAACTGAAATAAAGCGTTTGTCAAATCGAAAAAATGTGATAGTTTTGCGTAACTATTTTTAACCTGGAACTATTAAAACTATTATCACCATTGAAACTATCTCATAACCTGAAATCTTGATCATCAACTGTCGATTTCTCAGTTATTACTGTTTTTAATTTTTGATCAACACTGGTTTAGTGTGGCTTCATGAGTGTGTGCTTTTTTGGTTCCTCAATAGTATTTGAGTGTTGAAAACCTTGTATAACATAAAATTCACAGCCATGAAAAAGTTAATGACACTGATCATAGCTATCAGCTCAAGTATATCCGTATTCGCTCAACATCCAGAAAATGACGATTTAGACTTAAATAACGATAAATCTATTCGTTGGAAAGATTCAAATGGTACCTGGCGTTCGCAATTGTTTACTACAGGTAATGTATTTCAAGTGACTCCCATGGGAAGTGGAGTGAGATTATTTTTCGGAGATGGTACTTCATCGGATTCGGATTTGTGGTTTGCAAAGACGGTTTCATCAGGCACTCCTTCTACACCTTTCATGGTTGTTAAAGAGAATGGAAGAGTTGGGATAGGACATGGAACTCCTGATATGAAGTTAGATGTAAGAAGTGATGGGGAATTTGTTACAAGATTTCATCATAATGGTACTTCTCACATAAGTGGAGTTAGAGTGGGTCGAAATGCCTCATATGGGGATCTTGTTGTCTTACCTACTGGCTTTGGAATTGGGGCAGCAACTTCTGGTACTTCACTACCACTGAATTCCCAGAGCTCAAATGACCTAGATTTTTTTATAAGTAATTCTACCGGAAATGTTGGTATTGGTATCGGTGATCCAAAGAGTAGGCTCTCAGTAGATGGTGACATTTTTTTTAATAATCGGGCATTAGTTACGGCCCAATCAGCAGATGGTACAAACATCGACCACATGTGGCATGATGATGCGGCCGCTGGTGGAGCAGGAGGAACCTGGAATTTTACCTCCGATGGTACTTACAAAAAAGCAGGTAATTCCAGACTTAGAGCTGGGCACGTGTACATGGTTGGAACAAATTCTACAAGCTACTTTGCAGGGAACGTTGGGATTGGGACCACAGATGCTGATATGAAGTTAACCGTACAGGGGCACGTAAATGTTGGAGGTACAGGAAACGCGAGAGTTAAAACAAGGCATATTGATGGTAAGAGCCACACAAGTGCTGATTTTGGGAATTTATATTTGAATTATGCTAGTAATTACCCAGTGATTGTAGGTAATACCGGCAATGCAGTTGACATGATCGTTTACGGGGAAATCATATGCGGCTCAACAACAATACCCTCAGGCTATAAAATGGCTATAGCTGGAAAAGCAATTATGGAGGAAGTGAAAGTTCAAATCAAATCTGCATGGCCAGATTACGTCTTCACTCCATCATACAATCTCCAATCACTTTCAGAGGTAGAATCATTCATCAACGAAAACGGTCACTTACCGAATATTCCATCTGCCAGTGAAGTAGAAGAAAACAACGGAATTGAACTAGGAGCCATGAATGCCAGGCTTCTTGAAAAAATCGAAGAATTAACATTACATCTAATCAATAAAGACAAACAAGTAACCAACCTGGAACAGCAAAACGCTCAACTAGAAGCAACCCTAACCCAGGTACTTGAAAGACTAGAAAAAATTGAATCATCTGTAGAGAAGTAAGATTATGAGAAGATTACTATTGCTATTTGCTGTTTGCTCAATTTCTTTCCTGGTAAAAGGACAAGAGTTTGAAGCACCTTCAGTACCAACACCAAACGCTGCATCTTTTATGCAGTTTGTGTCTATGCCAGAGGGAACATATACCGGAGTACCTCATATTGAAGTACCACTTATCACATTAAATGATGGCAAGGCATCAATACCCGTGAGCTTAAGATATCACGGTGGAGGTATCAGAGTATCTGACGAAGCAAGTTGGGTCGGTCTAGGTTGGAATCTTGATGTTGGTGGTGTTATTACCAGGCAAGTAAAGGGTTTGCACGATGGGAATTATCAGGATGCAGATGCAGTGGATCCTTCATTTTGCCATTATCCAAATTACTCCTTATTACAAAATGTTGGGTATGACTCCAGATTAGGCGATTACTATGGTTTGGCTAATAATTGTTATGATGAGATAGCAAATAGTGAGGGTGTGTCCTATTCGCATGCAGTTGCGAATGGTTCATATGAGCCAGACATTTTTTCATTTTCTTTTCTGGGTAGATCTGGGTCATTCGTCTACGATGAATACCAAGAAAAAATTGTTGTGCTAAATAGTTCTGAACCTCTGAAAATTGAACTTTTAAGAGGAGAATATGGAAGTAATGAAACATACAAAATCAAAACTCAGGATGGAACTATTTTTGAGTTTGATCTGAAAGAAATAAAGTATCCCTACAATGATTACTCGAGAATTGTTTCTGAGAGTTACTATCTAACAAGGATAATCTACTCCGACGGAACATTTGGAAAGTTCGATTATGATGTTTTAAGCGAGAAAGCTTCTTCAAATTTTTCAATAAATAAATCGGTAACAACATCCATTGGAAATGTTGATAACCCGGATTTGGATACTAAAGTAAACCTGTCTGTAGATCATTACAATCCAGTGTATGTGAAGAATATTACTACAAACAAATTCAGGTTAGATTTTTCAGACAGGTCTGCACGTGAGGATATATTCAGAGAAGATAGGTTAGATAGTTTCACTCTGCATGATCTGGTATCAGGTAAGTCACGAACATTTAATTTTCAATATAGCTATTCTGTATCGACCGATGATTGTGATGGTTTTACTGCTGGGTTTTTAACTGAAGCTTTTCTGGGCTTTACGGAATCTGGAGAGTGCCGAAAAAGGCTTATCCTCGACAAAGTATGGGAGACTGGTTTGGAACCATATGAGTTTGAGTATAACACGACTCAACTTCCAAATAAAACATCATTTAATTCAGACCACTGGGGATATTACAATGGTCAGAATGTTGATAAAAATTACCCTTTCCCTTCCTTTGGGAATTTTAATGACACTGAGATACCATTTAGTGATGCTGGATATGATGCCACTATTTATTTTAATTCGACGAAGGCATTTGTAGATTTACCTCTTTCTGGTTTGAAAACTAAAGGATCAGCCAATAAAGGTTCAAATAGCAACTTCACAGATGCTCAAATACTTGAAAAAGTTATTTACCCTACTAAAGGCTATACGAGATATAATTGGGAGCCCAATACTTTTGTAAATAGGTCAATCCCAAATACCTCTTATCAGTCATCTGAGGAAATTGGCAACTACTATTTCAGAGATACGAATGGAGGTGATGGTCCTGATGTTACCAGGGCTGATTTTGCTCCTGGTGGAACAAAGGCAATTGTGAGAGTAGAGTTTTCTGTGGGACAAGTAAGCTGTACTTCTGGCGGAGATTATGATGATGCCAGAAAAGTCCATATCGACAAATTATATGATGGTTATGCAGGGATTAGGACAAATCCTTATGGTTTGGAAGTAGTTGAAGAATTTAGACTGGACCCAAGTTTACTATATAATGGATATGACAACTTTCCGAATAATGTAGTTATAGAGAAAGTTATTGAAATTGACCCAACTGATCCTGATTACTTTGCTTACATCGTTTTTCCAAGTCTAACATCTCTGGAGCAAACTTTAAACTGTGGTAATGCTTGGAATTACGGTTTTGGAATAGATGTTTCAGTAAGGGTTGTCAAGGAATTTGGAGGTTTTGAAGCAACTGTGGCTAACCCTTCAGAGGGTTCGGGACTTAGAGTTCAGGAAGTTGCTAATTATGCTTCAAATGGAACCAAATTACTTAAGTCCAGATATTCTTACGAAGGAGGAAAACTTGCTCTGCCGATAAACTACTTCTCTCTAAGCCTTTCTGCCGATGCAGTTCTTTCAGGAGGAGTAACTACTGCAAATAAAAGTGCTAGTTGGACACTGCACTCCCGCAATTCATCTTCCTTTGTTGTAGGTGGTCAATCTGATATTGGGTACGATAAAGTGACTGTAGTTTCAGGAATTAATGAAGCAAATGGAAGAACCGAAATGGAATTCAAAAATTATAACCCTTTATGGTCTCCTCAAAATCAGTTGTTTCCTACTGTTCCCAGGTATGAAAATGGTCAATTACTTAAAACCACCATTTTTGATAATGATGGAGACAAAGTACAGGAACGGACAATTAACTATACCGATCTAGGAGTTAGCGGGTTTCACGGGACTTTGGCTACCATAATCTCAGAGAGGAACGAACAAGGAAATACAAGTACCGGGTTTCATGTTCAATATCATTACAGCCTAAAGTATCATTATTGGAAACAGTCCGGAATATCAACGAAATATTTTGATGAGAATAATAATTCAAAAGCAGATAATGTTTTGTTTGAATACAATGATCTTGGTCAGTTGACAAAAACTACTAATTATGGTTCAGTATTGTCTGAAGGGAATACATCAACTATTACACGTTATCCATATGAGTTAAAAGGGACCTCAACTATTATTCAGCAGATGTATGATGACCATTATTTACTACCGATTGAAATTGAGAAGTTTGACAGTGATGAACGGGTTTACAAACTTGAGCTGGATTACGAAAAGCAATCTATATATATAGACAATGCATTTTTTAATGGATACTACCCTTATGAACAGACTGTTTATCCTACGGGAAACACAAGTTACAGTCAGGTTACCGAGATAGAACACGAAAGCGGACTGCCATCTCAGGTAAAAGGTCCAGATGGTATATACATCGCAATTTTGTGGAGTGATGATAATCAAATTCTTGCGATAGCGCAAAACGCAACAATAGGTCAGCTGTCCACAGCTTATGATAACAATTGCAATGGTGATTGGGCTTGTGTTAGGAGTTCATTACCACAAGCTAGGATTACTAGTTATCAGTATGAGCCATTAAATGGACCTGTGACAATTGAAGATCCCAATGGTTTCAAAACAAAATATAATTATGATCAATTCAGTAGGTTAATTGACATTAGGGATCATAACAACCTACTATTGAAATCATTCAACTATCACTATAAAGGACAATAATCAACCATGAAGTTATTCAATAAAACACTTTCGATCTTGTGGTTACTAGTATTAGTGATTAGCCAAGATGTACTTTCTCAATCAGATGAGAATTATGTTTCAGAGCATACTTTTAGGTATGAAACAACTACAAAACCTAGCAACGAGTTCGCGTCAACGAAGGAGCAGGTTTCTACTAAGGTCACCTATTTGGATGACCTGGGTCGTCCAGTCCAAATAATTCAAAAAAATGGGTCCCCTGCAGGAAAAGATGTAGTGAACTTACAGACGTATGATGAGTATGGAAGAGGTGATAAAATATATTTACCAGTTCCAACTTCGGTAACAGATGGAAGGATACATTCAAATAGTTCGATTATAGCTACCGGAACTAATTATTACAATAATAAGTTGGGTACCCAGGACGGTAGTTGGGCATTCTCGCAAAGTATTTACGAAAGTTCTCCTTTAAATAGGGTAGTATCTTCTCAATCACCAGGTACGTCATGGGTTGGATCACAGCGAGGCGTTACTTCTGAATACGAAGTTAATATTGCATCAGACAATGTTTACAATTGGATTATTGATGAATCTGACAACTCAGTTAGCGTCGGCACAGGAACCTACTTTTCTACGGGTAGACTTAATAAAGTGATTAAGGTCAATGAGAATGGACAGAAAAATATTGAGTTCACAAATTACAAGGGCCAAGTTGTGCTTTCCAGAGCATTTTTGGATAAAAAGCATGTAGACACCTATTACATTTTTGATAAATATGGTCAGCAAAGAATTGTAATTCAACCAGAAGGATCAGAATACATTAATAATAATGGTTACGCTGCTTTAAATACAGAGGACTTTCGCCATAAATATGTTTTTGAGTACCAATATGATGATCTAAAAAGGATGGTTGGTAAAAGAATCCCAGGTTCTGACTGGGTATACATGGTTTATGATAACAGAAATAGAGTAGTATTAACACAAACTGGAAATCAGCGAAATGTTCAAGTTGTTACCTCTAATTCTGAGGTAAGCGAGTATTTAGGAAATTCATATGATATACAATCAGGGTCACTTACTCTGAAACCCGGGTTCCGATTCACTGCGTCAGGATCTTCTGCTTTCGAAGCATCAACTTTGGAGGCACCTTCAGAAGTATGGCAATTTACTAAATATGACCAATTTAATAGGGCTATTATAACTGGGCAAGTCAAATTAAGTGGGAGTGTGTCTGAAATCCAGGTAGATGTTGATGACTTTTATGCAAACAATAACCCGACTTATGAAACTTATCTTCTGGTTTCGGGATCTTTATTCGGTTATAGCAACAATTCTTTCCCTAAAACACATGAGAACGGAGCTACGGTTACAACAAGTGATCTGTTAACTGTAAGTTACTTTGATAGCTATCAATTTAATGGAGCTAATGGGGCTCCATTAGGATATTTGGATACCCCAAAAGGCCATGCAACGGGAGTCAGAACAAGAGTCTTAGGAACTGACCAGTGGCTGGAAACTGCTACTTATTATGATTATAAATACAGAGAAATTAAATCGATATCTGAAAACCATAAGAATGGAACAGATATTTTAGCAAATCAATACGAGAATGAAATTTTATCGTTAATAAATCAAACAGTTACTACACATACAAGCGATGATTATACTGGTGAATTAAAAGAGATACAAACATTCGATTATGATCATATCGGTAATATCGAGGAAGTGAAGCATAAGATCAATAGTGGAGACGAGATTACATTAAGTAAAAACACTTACAATGAAATTGGAGAAACTCAACGTAAACAATTACATTCTGTTGGTGGGTCATCTTTCATACAATCACTTGACTATCAGTACAACATAAGAGGATGGGTGAGCGCAATAAATGATATTTCAAATTTGGGATCAAGTGATAAGTTTGGAATGAAACTTGATTATGAGAACGCAGGACAATACAATGGAAACATTGGAAGGATAACCTGGAAAACAATGGGAGGTAGTCTAAACCAAAATGAACAAGAATATGCATATGCATACGATGATTTGAATAGACTTAAAAAAGCAACATACTCAAGTTACGGAGCTGCAAACCATTTCACAGTGGGGGGAGATGATGCAGGACAAATTGAATATGATTTGAATGGTAATATTATGAGTTTGAACCGAAACTTCAATGGAACAACAGCAGATAATCTGAATTATTATTACTCAGGTAATCAGCTATTAGAAGTTACAGACTCAGCTACTGCTACATTATTTAGAGACAAGACTCCAGCAACAGGTGAAAATGATTACAAGTACGACGCTAATGGAAATATGGTTTCTGACTTGAATAAGGAGATTGCTCAGATAAGTTATAATCATTTGAATTTGGTGGAATTAGTGATTTTTGAAAATGGAGATTACGTTAAATATTTCTATGATGGTTCGGGTAAAAAACTTCAAAAAGAATCAAAAACTGGGACTTCTACAAAAGTAAAAGACTACATAAGTGGGAAGCATTATGAGGATGGTACTTTGACCTTTTTTCATCATGGAGATGGTCGTGTAAGATTGGCTAATAATACATTTCATTATGAGTATAACCTTGAAGATCATTTGGAAAATGCAAGAGTTACAATTGATTCAACTGGAAATGTGATTCAACGTGATGACTACTTTCCTTTTGGGTTAACGTTTAATCATTATGCCCAGTCTCCTGAGAATCTCTATAAATTCACTGGTAAAGAAGAACAAGAAGAAACTAATTGGACCGATTTTGGCGCACGAATGTATATGGCCGATATTGGACGATGGGGCGTAATAGATCCCGAAGCAAAATTGTATGATCAATGGTCACCTTATAACTATGTGAAAAATAACCCTTTAATTTATATAGATCCAGATGGTAGAAAATTGAAATTTGTTGGAACTCGAAAATTTAGAAAAGAAACCAGAAGAATATATAGGAATTTAGCTAAGATGAGTCCATCATTTGCTGCGGTAAGAAATCAGTTGAAGAAGTCTAAAAACAAACATGTTGTGTTCGAAGTTTCTGATGATGCAAGTAAAAGAGGGAAACGGTTGATAAATAAGTTTGCAAAGTTACATATGAAAGGTAAAGTAGGGATACGAGAGATGTTGGAAGCAAGAAACGACGTAGAAAATGCAGCGGTATTAAATGATTCAGAAAAGTTTGCTGGAATAAATGGAGGAGTCGATGATGGTAAAGCATCAATGGGGCCACTATATGGTACGGGTTCAACTTTCTATTTTCCTAGAAGTAAATTCGATTCGAATCCAGAGAGTTCAAATGCAATAACATCTTCATTATATGCTGTAATCGCACATGAAACAAGCCATCAGCTTGATGCAGATAATGGAACAAGTGAGCCAGCTTCAGCTGATAAGTACCCAGATGAAAAAGAGGCGGTCAAGTTTGAGGATATTGTTACACAAGAAATTAATATCTATTTTAAAATGAATGGAAGGACCAAACAGTATAAGCTTAGAAAAAAATATAAATGATTTGTAACAGGTTTTGTGTAATAGGTGCTGTTTTGATTTTTTTTTGTTTATCTACAAAAATTCATGCTCAGATAGACGTAAACAACCCAGATAGCGCATTTCTTGAGGCTTTTGATGGTTTTGCTGAATTTCTTGATTTGCCTTCAAATGTTGAAATAGGCGTCATCTCAATCTCCAAATTCGGTTGTTACGGGCACGAAACTATTGAAATCGTTAAATTATTTGAATTATCGGGTGTTTTACATAATTCTACAACAAGGTACACTGAAGGTGGAGAGTCTGATACTTCATTTAGGCAAACTAAAAAAGCAAGGGCTCTCAGGAAATTTCGAGATTTAACTGACCAAACAGGTAAGTCACAGTACCTACATGAAGGAAATGACGAATGCTTAGACGTAGCAATATTTGTGATTAGAAATAATTTTTTGGAGGCTTGCTTGATTAGTCTTGGAGGTTTTGATGTTTCAGATTCAGGTGAAATTTGGAGACAATTATTTGTGTTTTCCACAAGTTTCAAATGATTGTGCTCCCAATCTAGTACTAGCAACTAAAGCTTTCGAATACCAAAGAAAACAAAACATAGAAGTTTATAACTTCACTCATCAAAAGAACCTATCCCAAAAAGGATAGGTTCTTTATATTAAAACATCATATTTCCACAACTTTAACCATCTTTATAATTCATAAATCAATCAAACAATGAAAAAACTACTAATTATCATATTCGCACTTTTCTTAGCTGCACCAACTTTCGCTCAGCCGGGTTCTTATAAAAGCAAAGTCAAAAAGATGTTAAGCCTCACAGGGGCAGAGCAGACGTTCTCAGTGGCTATCGATCAGATGATGGGACAGATGAGGTCGATGAGATCTGATGTGGATGCTGAAATCTGGGATGAGGTGGAAGCTGAATTCAAGAAGACTTCAATTGATGATCTTGTTGAGCTGCTGGTGCCGGTATATTATAAGTACCTAACCGAAGAGGACCTGGATGGAATCATAGCATTCTACCAAACTCCAATCGGTAAAAAATACGCAAGCTCTACTCCAAATATCACCAGAGACTCTATGATCGCCGGACAAGAATGGGGAGCGAAGCTTGGTGAGAAGGTTGCTAATAAGTTGGCTGAGAAAGGGTATTAGATTTTACGAGTTGCGGGTTGCGGGTTCCGGGTTGATTGAGGCTTGTTTTGCTATGCTGCTTGTTAACAGAAATAGTTGTCGGTTATCAGTTGTCAGTATATAAAGAACTGATAACTGTCTCGCTAACCCCAGGCACCTATTATTTTGCACTACAAAGATCAAAACATGTTATGTTACAAACTCGTTTCCCAGACAACAGACAACAGACAACAGACAACAGACAACAGACAACAGACAACAGACAACAGACAACAGACAACAGACAACAGACAACTGACAGACTCACTAACTCGAAACTCGTAACCCGAAACTCGCAACAAAAATCATCCACAACTCACAACAAATCACTAATTTTACCACATGAGAAAGCTACACAGCGCTATTATCATTTGTTTATTAGCCATTTTATTATTCAACTGTAAGTCTGATTTTATTCCCAATACTAGTGCTTACACAGTGTCCATCAACAGTGGGGATACGACAAGATCTTTCCAGGTTCAGGGGATTGCCGAGGAGCCTAAGTTAAAGGATGAAGTAACCTATACTTGGTATAAATCAAATAAACTTTTTACCAGTCAGGGTGGATATAGTGGACAGCTTTTACATGGGAGGTATGAGGAGTTTGTTGCCAAGAGACTGATACTAAAAGGTACCTACGAAAATGGTATGAGAGTAGGAGAGTGGAAGTCGTGGAACAAGAAAGGTGACCTGAAAAGCACAGTCACTTATAAGAAAGGTCTGAGAAATGGCGACTATAAATTATATCAACCTGCAGGTCAATTAAAAGAATACGGGAGCCTGAAGAACGGTAAGAGATCAGGTAAAATAGTTTTCGTGCATCCAAATGATTCCTTACTTGCCATCAAATATCAAGGAGGGATTCCTCAAGACACTGTTTCAGCCAAGACATTAGGACTGTTCTAACTTATTGAGCTGGTCTTTTATACATGATAATACCAAAATCCAAATTCTGATCCTGGTTGTCTTCATAATACTGATCATAAGGAGCTAAGAATAAATATCTTCCACCATCTGGTACTGTGATTCCTGTTCTGTCCTCTATTTGAAAATCTTCTTCAATATCAGTTGGCAATAGACCGCTTAAGGTGACATTAGTTTCAAAATCAACCGGAACATCAATAGCACCTGGGATTCTGTTAAGACTGTCTGAGGAGTATATTTCATTTGTTGAAGAGAATACCGCAATGAGGATGTTGGAAGTAGTGCTGTCCGATGATTCAAAAGCACCAACTCTTTCAAGCCTCAAACTATCTCCAGGTGAAACGTCTGCCAGAGTAAGGTCATAGAATAGCGCATCAACCGCATTGTCGTTATTGGTTCTAAGAAACGTACTTTGTGCATCCAGTTGAAAAGCTGTTGCTATTTCAAACCCATTAATCACCAACGTATTGTCATCATCATCAACAGTGAGGCATCCTTGAAAAGTAATTGAGATCAGGGAAATAAGTAGGCCATTAAGTACAAGAGTAGATTTCTTCATTTCAACACAATTTGTTCCATCTGGAAATTAAACGCCAAAGTAAGTCATTTATGCCAGTTAAAAACAAAAAAGTCACCAGTAAATCCTGGTGACTCGATTGTGGGCCGATGATTGAATAGACCTTCTATTTCTTGAATATTGATTTTGAAACATTCATGGATCTAGCTGAACGAGCACTTACATCTGCATATTTGTAAACTCCGGTGTAAGAGAACGCAAGTTTAAATTCCTCACCAATCGGTTGTTCACTATCGTAATCAAGTTCCACGGCTGTTACATCATACATTAGGGTGTACTCATCACCATCTTCAATTACTCTGATGGTTCCATCTGTCACCATATAGTATTTATCGTTCGCAGTATCATCTTCGGATTCAAAAAGTAAATTGTTTCCATTTCCATCAACAGCGATCAGTGATTGTGCAAATACTTTTTTTCCTTCTACTCCGGTCTCCATATCATCTTCATCTACAAAGCTGAAAGTACCTTCTTCAAAAGTTTTGCCGTATGAGAATAACTCGCAATAGATAGCAAAACTCCAGCTGTCAGACATGTAATCTTCCATATCTGCATCCCATTCCAACACTCCATCTGTCGTGACAAAATCCAGGTTGTAATGGCTGTCTTCAGAAGTAAGTGATGTTGGACCATAGTCCAGAACCGATCCGTCAATCAGTTGGTATGATACTCCCTCAAATGTGATACTTCCATCTTCCGATACATCTTTAATATTGATCGTAACAACCCCTTGATCGGTTAGTTGACCATCAGATACTTCGATAGTCAGAGTATAGCTATTTGTAGATTCAAAATCCAGGGCTTCTGGTTTCTCTAAAGTGATTATGCCGTCATCACTCAAAGAGAAGATTTCATCTTCATTACCTGATACTACTGAGAAAAGCATTGTTGTAGACTCATCATCTGTAGCAACAACATTTCCAATTGCTCCAGCTCCGGCGTTCTCAGAAATTTCAAGGGTTTGATTTTCAATTACCGGAGCATTGTTTTCTGATACATCTGCCACATTCACTGTGATAACAGCAGAGTTCATCAATTCTCCGTCACTAACTTCAATAGTCAATTCAAAAGAAAGGTTAGTCTCAAAATCCAGTTCTTCGGAATCTGCTACAGATAACTGCCCTGAATTTTGATCAAGTTCAAATGCTCCACTTTCATTGCCCGTAAAGATTTCAAATGTTAACTCATCTCCATCCGGATCGCTTGCTTCAACAGTTTCGATTACTGTACCGTTTGGTGCATTTTCTACGATTGAAAAAGTTTGGTTGTTGATGTTTGGAGTTCCATTGTCTCCTTCATCGTCGTTGCAAGAAAAAATCGTAAGTGAACAGATTGCGGCAATCAATAATGAGATGCCTTTTGTTTGATGTTTCATAGTAAGTTAAAAGTTTTGTTTTTGGTTTAATCAAGTATTTAGCCGTTAGCCAAATTCTGTGCCAAAATTCAGACTCATTCAAAAAACGCCTCAAAACAATCAAATTCAAAGTTTTTTCGGTTTGTTGAGATGAGTTGATTAACTTTGATTTTCGATTAAATCAAACATCTTGAAAAAATATCACTTAGCGGCAGGAGCACTTTCTTATACATTGATGATTGGAATTTTAGTTTCAATTGTGCTCTCTGGAATTATTCTTACTGCTTACTATTTCAGGATAGAAAGGATCAACTACAAACAAAAAATCAAACTCACAGAAGTCTTTGAATCAGGCCTTGAATTATCCCTTGCGGTTAAGGATATTGAATACAATAAACCAAAGTTCTTTCAACTATATGAGGATCAAGCCGATTCTGTTTATTTAACAAAATACCCATGGGGAGGTTGGGATGTATTTGATTTAATAGCCTTTCATAGTGGTGATACAATTCGCAGAGTGTTTCAAAGAGGGAATGTTTTGAGTGAGAAGGGTAAGTCTGCTCTGTTTCTTGTGGATGAATTCAGACCAGTATCGGTATCAGGTACAACGAAACTTACTGGTGTTTGCTATTTACCAAAAGCGGGTGTCCAAAGTGCATATGTAGGCAGAGTAGGGTACCAAAATGAAAAGCTACTATATGGAGAAAAGCGCGAAAGTGATGATGAGCTCCCGGAATTAAATGAAGATAGACTGGATGCGTTTGAAGAATTGGTTTCGGGTAAATTCAAAGAGTTTTTCCCATTAATAGAAAATTATCAATCCGGTTATTCTTTAAGAAACTCCTTTCGCAATGATACGCTGGCTACAATCACTGGTTCAACCATAACAATTAAGGATACACTGGAGGGTAAGGTTTGGGTACATGCCTCAAACAAAATTTTTATTGATCGGGATGCCATATTGGATAATGTGATCCTTTCTGCTCCCATTATTGAATTGGACACAGGGTTTGTTGGTAGAGCTCAGATATTCGCTGAGGATTCAGTGATCTTAAGGCAAGAAGTGAAACTTGAATACCCATCCTTCATTGGAGTATTCAATGATAAGCCACCAGCTTCAATTCAACTTGCAGAAAAGGCGAAGGTTCAGGGTCTTGTAATTTTGAATGGTGATAATAATGATTATTACCAGAGGGTTTTGAAGATTGAAGATACTGCAGAAATTGAAGGGGCTGTTTACAGTAATGGTTTTGTTGAGACCTATGGAACAATTAATGGTCACTTAACAACCAGGAAGTTTTTAGTGAATACTCTGACGGCTGTTTATGAGAATTATATTTTCAATACAGAAATAAATGCAGAGAAACTCAACCCTAGATTCCTCACCAGTGATGTGTGGTTTTATGAACATAAAAATGAGATTGTGCAATGGTTGGATTAAGACTTAAGGCATCTTCATTAATCGAGATCATTGTTGCAATGGTGATAATTAGCATCATTTCTTCAATTGCAATCTTGATATATCTCAACACATTAAATTCACTAGACAACTCCAAACAATTAAATCTGGATACCAAGGTTAAGTTTTATGTAAATAAAGTGGCGTCCACTGAACCATTGGAGGACTTTACATTAGTAGATGAGGAGGGCGACAAGGTTCTTGTGACCATAGAAGAACACGATGTATTGAATAACTTGTTCGTTGTGAAAGGAGAGATAACTGATAGTCTCGATTATCAGCGCTCCCAGTTTCAAAGACTTAAATATCTTGTCCAATGAGAATGAAGCTTAAGTCTTTTACATTAATTGAATTGATGGTAGTGATGCTTATCTCTGCAATTGTAATAGTGTTGGCTGGAGGAGTGTTTTATAATCTTAGTCAATACAAAGTCCATTTAAATGCAAAAGCGATCCCTGTTAATAACATGGCTAAGTTTCGATATCTTTTGGAATTGGATAACATGCGCTCTGAAAGGGTAGAAGTCAATGGGGATACATTAATATTCAAAGGTATAAACTCATCGACGTACCTGGTTTTAGATACTGTTGTTATTCGTCAACAGGAAAACTTGATTGATACGTTTCAAATAACCAGTGGGTTTACCGACATAAAAATGGAAGAGGGTCTTGTGGAGAGCTGCAATATAAACATCAGAGACCACCATGACAGAGAGTCCAATATCCTCTTAACTAAATATTATTCTTCCGAGCAACTTCTTAAATTTGCCAATGACAATGAACCTGAGTGAAATATCACATAAAGCATCAACAACTAAGACTTCTGTCGAGAAGAAAGAATCGATATGGAATAAAGATATTTCACTAACCGGCAACAAAATCTCGGATAAAGAGAAAAGCTATATTTATCATCAGCTGTTTAATCTGATAGATTCCGGTATCGATATTAGGTATGCATTTGAAATTCTAGAGAATCAGATCAAATCTAAAAAGACAAAGGAAAAGATTGCAGAAATACATGAAGCTGTAGTAAAAGGGAAGTCCTTGTCTCACGCGATGGAAGACAGTAAGTACTTTTCGAATTATGAATTTTATTCCGTTCGTATAGGAGAGGAAACAGGAAAACTAAATAATGTACTGCAGCAGCTAAATCAGTTTTATGAAGATAAGCTATCACAAAGGAGACAGCTGACAAGTGCTTTGTCTTATCCAATATTAATACTTTTTGCTTCAGTTGGAGCGGTAGCCTTTATGATGTTTTTTATCATCCCAATGTTTGAAGAGGTATTTGCCAGGTTTGGGAATAAACTACCCTGGATAACTCAAGTAATTATAGATACTTCAAGTTTTCTAAATCAGTACCTGTGGTTAATTGCCTTAATCATTGCTTCCCTGGTAGCTCTGAATTTTTATTTTTCGAAGAATCCAACTTTGAAGACTTTTAAGGAACGTATGATTCTGGCTATACCAGTATTTGGTGAAATTTACAGAAGTATATTTCTTGCCAGGTTTTGTACAAGTATGGCGCTACTTGTAAGTTCTGATGTTCCTATTATAAATGCTCTGGAAATGGTAAAGAACATGATCAATTTCCGAAACCTTGAGATTCCAATAGCACATATTAAAGAGCAAATCATAGGAGGGAAGTCACTTCATCAAACCATGTCCAAATACAAGATTTTTGACCATGAAATGATCGCCTTGGTAAAGGTAGGAGAAGAAGTCAACAAGCTAGGTGAATTCTTTGATAAGCTTTCTAATACATATACGGAAGGAGTGAAGCACAAAACAGGGTTAATGGGAACTGTGGTTGAGCCAGTAATGATCATTTTCTTAGGGTTGATTGTGGGTATTATTTTGATTGCTATGTATCTCCCAATGTTTGAGCTTTCTTCCAATGTAGGGTTAGGTTAAATCCTACCTTTCGTCCTTTCTGTTTCACCATTCATACAATTAAAGACCCCTTCGATCATTGAATTCGACACTTCGTGGTTTGAAAGGCACCATTCGTTCATTGCTGGACTTTCGTATTTACTTTTTTTTCATATTTGCTTCGGAACACAGATAAAGATTAGCGGGACCTAAAACTTTAACAGTGATCAGGAAAGTTTTGGTCGGCAAGCGGAATTAGTATCACTGTCTTTAATTTGATTTTTTTATTTAAATCCCCTTATTCATTAGGGTCTAAATTTTAAACTATAATTAATTACCATCAGCAATAATCTCCAGGGACTTATCTCTGGAGATTATTTATTTTAAGGCCTCTGTAGGATTTGAATATTTGAAGGTATAACCTGCTTCAAGAATTTTTGACGCTGAAATTTGTTTGAAATCAGTTCCCTTTTTGTTAAATGCAGGAGGAGTTATCCCCAAGGCTTTGGAAGCAATATCATAGAAGTCTTTTTTAGTTGGATGGTCTGGGGAACACGCATTGTAGGTTTCATCATTTGTTTCATTTTCAATCAGAAACTCTACTACACCAATGCAATCATCTAGATGAATCATGTTTACAGGATTGCCAGCCCCAGCTATTTCACCTTTGTTACTCAAGAATCTTCCCGGATTCCTATCTGGCCCAAAGAGGCCGCCAAATCTAACTACAGTTGTGTTCAAAGATGATTTGGAGAAGATTTCTTCAAGCTCCAGAAGAATTAACCCAGATCGTGGTGTTGGGATATATTGAGCTTCGGTTTCAACAACTATTTTATTGCTATTGGGATAAACTGAAGACGAACTTATAAAAATGATCTTAATCTCACGATTTTGTTCTATAATATGATTACGTAAATTTTGAAGCTGTTTTTGAATGGAACTGTTTTGTTTACTTGGAGGGACCGTAAAGACCAGAGTGTCTATAGCAAGGAAGCTGTCAATTGCCTTATCATCAATATCAGAAAGGTCAATTCTATAAGGGTTAATTCCGACTTTTCGCAATCTTGGGAATTTCCCAATACTTCTGGTGCTACCGTTTACCTGATATCCTTTGTTTACCAAAGATTCCCCGAGAGGAAGTCCAAACCAGCCACAACCAATAATCCCTATTTTCTGTTCCTTGTAAATCATGACTGCAAACTTACAAAGACTAATTCCTCAGACATAATTAAACAAAAAAAGCTCTGATTTCTCAGAGCTTTTTGCGGTATGGACCGGGACGCGTAGTTGGGATTGGAACCCGCGACCGTAATATCTTTAAACAAAAAAAGCTCTGATTTCTCAGAGCTTTTTGCGGTATGGACGGGATTCGAACCCGCGACCTCCTGCGTGACAGGCAGGCATTCTAACCAGCTGAACTACCACACCTTTTTGTGTTTTTCCTTTGTGCGTTTCTCAAAGGTGATGCAAAAGTATGTGGTTGAATTTTCATATGCAACACTTCTGTGAAAATAATTTTAAACTTTTTTCTATATAAATTTAATTACCTGAAACAAAGATAATTTGTGTGGATAGAACAATGACTATTCTCTTTTCTAACATCAAAATATTGATAACTTTGCCCCGTCAAATTGAAAGAAACATATGCTATTGGAGTTTGAAAAACCCATCGCTGAACTTGAAGAAAAATTGGCAGATATGAAAAAGCTTGCCAAGGATAGCGATGTAGATGTATCAGAAGCTGTTGATAAGCTGGAGAAAAAGATCATTGATCTGAAGAAAGAGACCTTCAGTAACTTGACGAGATGGCAAAGAGTCCAACTTTCCCGTCACCCAGAGAGACCTTACACCCTTGATTATATATATGACCTTTGTGAAGATTTTGTAGAGTTGCACGGCGATAGAGCTGTGAAAGACGACAAAGCAATGGTAGGTGGATTTGGTGATATGGACGGGGAGACTGTCATGTTCATTGGTCAGCAGAAAGGAAGAAATACCAAACAACGTCAGGTTAGGAATTTTGGGATGGCTAACCCTGATGGATACAGAAAGGCCTTAAGGTTAATGAAGCTTGCTGAGAAGTTCAATAAGCCAATCGTAACATTAATCGACACTCCAGGTGCATTTCCAGGATTGGAAGCTGAAGAGAGAGGTCAGGGAGAAGCTATTGCCAGAAACCTGAAGGAAATGTTTATGCTAAAAGTACCTGTGATTTGTATCATCATTGGTGAAGGAGCATCAGGAGGAGCACTTGGTATTGCAATTGGAGATAGAGTGTTGATGATGGAGAATACCTGGTATTCCGTAATATCACCGGAATCTTGTTCATCTATCCTTTGGAGAAGCTGGGACTATAAAGAGCAGGCAGCTGAAGCACTTAAATTGACTGCTAATGACATGCTTAAGAATAAGCTTATTGATGGTATTATTAAGGAGCCATTAGGAGGTGCTCACAATGACATGAAAGCAGCTTCAGCAGAATTAAAAAAGGAAATAAAGAAACAATTAAAAGCTCTCAACAAACTATCTGTTGAAGAGAGAATTGATGAAAGAATTCAGAAATTCTCTGATATGGGAGCATTTTCAGAATAATATATGAAGGTAGGCCTAGTTCTTTCAGGTGGTGGTGCCAGGGGTATAGCTCACATTGGCGCAATCAAGGCATTTGAGGAGCATGGGCTTAAATTCAATCAAGTATCAGCAGCAAGCGCCGGCAGTATTGTCGGCGCTTTTTATTGTCATGGCTATTCCCCTGATGAGATCCTCAAAATCATAGACGATACCAGTCTGTATAAGATTGTCAGGCCGGCACTTAGTAGGAAAGGCTTTTTGAAGATTGATAACGCCATAAACATATTTAAAGAGTATATCCCAGATGATTCATTTGAATCATTGAAGATCCCTTTACACGTAGCTACAACCAACGTCAATACTGGATTTTCTGAATACTTCAGTTCTGGAAGTCTATTAAGAATTGTTCAAGCCTCGTGTAGCATTCCTGTGGTTTTTGATCCGGTCCTCATTGGTAAACATTATTATGTAGATGGTGGTATTTTGAATAACTTACCTGTAGAGCCTTTGGTGCCGCTTTGTGATAAGATTGTTGGAGTTCATTCCAATAGTGCTGGACTCAGAGAAGATATTGGCAACATGAAGGATTTGATAGAGAGAAGTCTTCAGTTGGCTATTAATTACAACGCTTACGCAAGAAGAGGCAAATGTGATATCTTTTTAGATCCTTTTAAATTGAAGGAATATGGAGTTTTTGACTTTAAAAAAGCTCATGAGATATTTCAGATCGGTTATGATGAGGCTAACCGTGTTATAGATTCACTGCCTGATTTTAAGGAGCAGTTTCTGATAGATTAAACAACATTAGTATGTTCAGAGCATTAATGAAGATGATGTACAGGATTTTTGGCTGGAAAGTAGTTGGCCAAAAACCAGATTTGCCAAAATATATCATCATTGTTGCACCTCACACCTCGAATATTGACTTTTTTGTAGGAGTTGGTGCAAGGTCTATCGCAAGAATAAAATCTAGTTATCTGGCAAAGAAAGAATTGTTTAAGATTCCACTTGTTGGATGGTATCTGAAAGCGGTAGGAGGGGTTGCTGTAGATAGGTCAAAGAATACTAATCTTGTAGATCAGGTTGTTGACATATTTAATAGCAGAAAAGAGTTCACTATTACCATTACTCCGGAAGGTACCAGGTCTTATGTTGAAAAATGGAAGACTGGATTTTGGCACATCGCTAAAAATGCTAATGTTCCAATTGTTATGGTGGCTTTTGATTATGGAAAGAAAACTGTATTCATAGAGGAGCCATTATATACTGGAGAAAGCAAGGAACAGGACATAGAAACTATGATGGAATACTATCGTGGAGTGAAGGGGAAGCGTCCAGAGTTAGGTGTAAAATAAAAAAAGCGACTCCTTTTGGGAATCGCTTCTAAATATCTGTTCAGGTTTAATTAAACCTTCTTAGTTCTTCTTCTTGTAACCTTCTTAGGTTCTTCAATTATCTCGTCAACAACATCTGAAAGAATTCTTCCACAGTGCTCACAAACGATAATTTTCTTTTGCTCTCTGATCTCAGCTTGCTTTTGAGGAGGAACAACATTGAAACATCCACCACATGCTCCTCTTTTAACAGGAACAACAGCAAGACCATTTCGCATGTTCTTTCTTACTTTATTATAAGAGTTTAGCAGTCTCTCTTCAATTCCTTTGCTAGCTTTCTCTCTGTCTTTAAGAAGCTTGTCCTCATCACCTTCGCTTTCTGAAGTGATTGTATCCAACTCTTTCTTCTTAGTTTCAAGATCTTTACCTCTCTCGTCTAAGATTTCATTAGTTTTCTCTATTTCAGCTTTCTTATCTTCAATCTTAGCGTAAGCTTCCTTGATTCTCTTCTCAAGAATCTGAATCTCTAACTGCTGAAGCTCCATTTCTTTGCTGATAGCGTCATACTCCCTGTTGTTTCTGACATTCATCTGCTGCTCTTCGTACTTCTTGATCAGCTTTTCAGCGTCTTTGATGCTAGTTTTGTTAGTAGAGATGCTTGTTTCAAAATCAGATAGTTCCTGGTTTTGTTTGTCTGCCCTGGTTTGGTATCCTGCGATTTCATCCTCAAGATCCATAACCTCTTCTGGCAAAGCTCCTCTTACTTTTTTAATCTCATCAATTTCCGAGTCAATCTTCTGTAATTTGGTAAGAGCTTCGAGCTTCTTTGCAACGGTATTATCCATATAAAATTAGAGGTAATTTATTGGGTTCGTATTCACGTTCGATAAACGAAGTGCAATATTAGTGAAATTTTCTTTTAAATAGTCATAAATAAGGTCTTTTGTATACTTTTCACTTTCGTAATGACCTATATCTGCGATTATAATTTTATCCTCAGCATCAAAGAACTCATGATACTTAAAATCTCCTGTGATAAACACATCTGCCCCTTGTCCTTTTGCCTTAGATAGAAGGAAGCTACCAGCACCACCGCAGATAGCGACTTTTCTTACTTTTTCTTTAACAATTGGAGTGTGTCTGATGCAATTGAGTTCCATTTTTTCTTTCAAACCACTCAGGAATTCCATCGCTTCAATTGGTTCCTCCAGTGTTCCGATCATACCACTTCCAACCTCTTGGTTTTTGTTGACTAATGAAGATAAATAGTAGGCCACTTCTTCATATGGATGGGCTTGCTTTAGAGAACCAAGTACTTTGCCTTGTAAATGATTTGGAAAAATGACTTCAATACGTGTTTCTTTTACTTCTTCCAATTTGTTTTGCTCTCCAATATGCGGATTAGCTTTTTCATTAGGTCGGAATGTTCCTGTACCTTCAAGTTGGAAGCTGCATTGATCATAATTGCCAATCTCGCCAGCGCCTGCATCAAACAATGCCTCTAAAACAGTTTCTTTAGATTCAGTAGGGACAAATGTTACAAGCTTAGATAAAGTTTCTGATTTAGGAGCTAGAATCTTAAGTTGCTTTAAGCCGATTTTTTCAGCAATCTTATAATTTACACCAGTGTTGACATTATCGAGATTTGTGTGAATAGCATAAATCGCTACGTCATTCTTAATGGCTTTTATCACCACACGCTCAACATAGTTTTTCCCATTCAATTGCTTAAGGCCTCTAAATACAATGGGATGATGTGCTATAACCAGATTGCACCCTTCACTTATTGCTTCATCAATGACATCTTCGGTTGCATCCAGCGTAATCAAGGCTTTGGTTAATTCCACATTACCGTCACCAACTATCAAACCACTATTATCATAAGACTCCTGATAACTGGGTGGGGCCCATGACTCAAGGCTACTAATAATTTCTTTTATCTTCATATGGTTTCAGTACTTCTCAGAATTGTATTAAACTTGATCCGAAAATAGCATCTTAAATTCACGAATGCCAATATTAAAGTGGGTACTGTACCCTTTTTCCATGGTTTATAGACTTGTTACAGATTTTAGAAATCATCTGTACAATATAGAATATTCCAAATCCTTTGAATTTGAAGCCAATGTAATTGCTGTGGGTAATCTGTCTGTGGGTGGAACAGGAAAAACGCCAATGGTAGAATATCTAATAAGGTTATTATCAGATAAATTTCAAGTCGCTACTTTGAGCAGAGGTTACGGAAGAAAATCAAGAGGATTTCTTGAAGCCTCTGAAAACAGTAAAGTCGAGGAAATTGGTGATGAGCCTTTTCAAATGCATTTAAAATATGGAGCTAAGGTTAGTGTGAATGTGATCGAGCAGCGGGCCTGGGGTATTCCGAATATCCTTATGAATAATGAGAATACAGATGTAATTATTTTAGATGATGCTTTTCAACACAGAACTGTAGTTCCTTCATTGAGTATTCTTCTGACAACTTACGAGCGACCATTTTATAACGATATGCTATTGCCGTCTGGTAGGTTAAGAGAAAGAAGAAAGAATGCAAATAGGAGTGATGTAGTGGTGATAACGAAATGCCCCGATACTTTGTCTAACAATGAGCAAACCAATATAACTTCTAAGGTTAACCGGTATTGTGATAGTCCAGTCTTATTTACAGGTTTGAAATATGAGGAACCTAAAGCCTTTTACAATGAAGATAAACTGGAACTGGTAAATGATTTGGTTACAGTTTCAGGGATCGCAGATGATAAACATTTTGTGTCTTATGTTGAAAGCAACTGGAAAATACTGAAGCATTTTAGATACTCAGATCACCACAGATATAATGAGAAAACTGTTAAGAAAATAGCTGATTTTGCAAGGCAGAATGGTGCTTCAATTCTGGTTACCGAAAAAGATTTCACCAAATTGCGGGATTTTAAGTCTGAATGGAGAAATTTGCGCATCTTTTATTTACCTATGGAAGTATACTTCCTGAATAATAAAGAGACATTTGATCAGTTGATATTAGGGAGTATCAAGAAATACAGTAGAATAGGCCATATCGATGCGGAATAAATTTTTAGTACTATTTATTACCTTCATTTCTTCACAAGCATTTTCACAAGTGGTTGATGATAGTACCAAGCTTGTGTATGGTCCTAATACCACTAAGTTTTATCTGGAAGAGGAAATAAAATATAATCAGGTCAAACCTCATGATATCGATACGGGCCTATTCGATATGGAGAACTACAGCCTTTTTGATTTCTCTCATAGAAAGTATCAAGACTTAGGAGTAAATGGTACCGCCTTGTTTCCAATTTGGTATGAGACTCCAGATATAGTAGGGGTAAGGTCTGGCTATAATGCTTACGATCCATTTTTTAAGGACCCATCTCAATTCAAGTATTTCGATACCAAGAGCCCATACATGGATATCAATGTGAATTTTGGTGGTATTGGTAGGTCTCTGGTTGATTTTGAATTTAGCAGAAATGTAAATGCAAATTGGAATGTTGGTTTTGACATCACCAGGTTAGAATCAGACAAACAAATAGGACCAGCACAAAGTCAAGGGGATAAAAATGTGATTTCTACTGCATTCGATATTTATTCATATTTCAGAACTAAGGATAATAATTATCTAATAATTGGGCATATCCAAAGGTTCTCTCATCAGGTTGAGGAAACAGGAGGGGTTTACACAGATGTTGAGGAGCCAAGTCAGGCAGACTTGTTTCAATATGAGGATTCTCCAATTCAATTGGATGGGGCACAAAACCAGGATAAACGTTCTAATGTACACTTGTATCAGCAGTTTAAACTGGGTAAGGTCTTACAGCTATACCATCAAAGCGATTATGTCACTCAAAAGAACTTTTATTTCGACACTAATAATGGCTCTTCAATAGGAGGGTATGATGCCTATACTCAATATTACGATCGATTTTATCTTGATGCGGATACTACAAATGAGGCAAACTTTTTCAGAACATTCACAAATGAAGTTGGAATCAAGGGAGATATTCAGAAAGGGTTTTACAGCGGTTATATCAAAAGGAGAGATGTGCTAAATGAATTTAGATACCTACAGGATGATGAAGTAGAAGGGGAAATTTATGTTGGAGGAACATTAAGGTATGATATCAATGAGAATAATACATTTGGTGGGAAATTGGACTTTCTTCAAACAGGAGACTTTGATTTTCAAGGGAACATTACCAATAAGTTATTTGAAGCCAAGTACCAGATAACTCAGTATCAGCCAAGTGTACTCAATCAAAGGTATTTTGGGAACCACCATTTTTGGAATGAAAACTTTAATTCTACCCTTACCAATGTACTTGAAGGTCATTTGAATTTGAAGTATAAAAAGATTAAGGTTCAACCAAATGCATCGTTTAGAACGTTGGATAATTATGTCTATTACGACACAAATTCAGAGCCCCAGCAATCAAGCAATAGCATTATATTAGCAACATATGGTTTGAATCTAACTGCCAAAATTCCAACCAATCAACACAAGGATGGAATTGTTCTTACAAATGAACTTAGGTACTCCACAAAGGAAAATGATGGAGATAACGCTATTAGGTTACCAAAGATCTACAACTATGGAAAGGTCTATTGGGAAGGGCATATTTTCAAAAGAACAATGGAAATCAAGTTTGGTGTGAATCTATATTATCGTTCTTCATATTTTGGACTTGATTATAATCCTGTTATTCAACAATTCTTCCTGCAAGACGACAGGGAGTTGAATAACTATTTTGTTGCAGATGTGTTCTTCAATTTTAAAGTTGATACGATGAGAGTATTCTTCAAACTCAATCATTTGAATCAGCGAAACAACGATGGGTATTTTGTTACACCATTTTATCCAGGTCAACAACAAGTCATAGACCTTGGGATAAGGTGGCAATTTTATGACTGATGGAAAAGACTACACTTGGCCTGGAACTACCAACTGACCCGAGATGGGTTAATATAGCTGAAATGCAGATCGACGAAATCCTTGTTGATCACGCTTACTGCGAACAAAAAGCAGCTTCAAGTTGTATTTCGCTCATTGTTCAATACCCGGATAAAACAGAATTGGTAAAAATGCTCACTCCGGTTGTGGCGGAAGAGTGGAGTCACTTTGAAAGGGTTATAGAACAACTCGATAAGAGAGGCTACCAATTAGGCCCACAACGAAAGGATGAGTATGTGTTGGCGCTTTCTAAGATTCTAAAAAAGGGTGGGAGTAGAGATCAGCAGTTGGTTGAGAAGCTATTGATGAATGCTCTAATTGAAGCCCGAAGTTGTGAGCGCTTTAAAATCCTTTGGAAGAATATTGGTGATCAGGAATTGCAAAAATTCTATTACGAGCTAATGATTTCGGAAGCTGGACATTACCATAACTTTCTTGATATGGCTAAACAATATATGGGAGAGGAGTATGTGGCGGTTAGATGGAAGGAATTTTTAGCAGAAGAGGCTAAGATTATTGAGAATTTAGAAACAAGAGGAGATAGGATGCACTAGGCACCCTATCTATTTTCTCTTTTAGTTACTTAATACCACTTTTCTGGTATCAAATCCATCTTTTGTAAATATTCTTAAAGTATATATCCCTGAATTAAGATTGCCGGTATCAATACTTTTCATTTTGCCAGATACCTGGAAATTGTTAAATCTTGAAGTCTTTCCAGTCAGGTCAATCAACTCCATATACACAACTTCTTCATCAGAAATAATATTTAGTTTACTTCCATTACTTGGGTTTGGAGCCACTGTAAGATCAAGACTAATAGGTCTTTCAGTATTAGTAGGTGCCTGCTGGATGCTTAAGTTGTCAACTGTCCAGCCGTATGCGTTTACATTGGCATTACTTTGAAGTCTGAATCTAATCAGAATCAAATCACCATCACTAAAGAACTGAGAAAGGTTTATTTCCTGATCTACATATAATGATGCATCTACATCACTACTTGAGTTATAGGCATCCAACCAACCAGAGTTAGCACTTGCGTCATAGCTTGCCAGTTCTACCCAGTTTAGGCCATCCACTGTACCTTCAACAGATACTTTATCATTACCTGGTTCCACAATAGCAATGTCATCATAATACATCATTGGCATACTTCCATTAACAGTAATAGGAGTTCTGATTAGCGCCGAGATGTCACTGTTGTCAGCATAGTTATGTGGACTTTGAAGAGCGAAATTTCCGGAGAAAGAAACAGCTATTGAAATCCCATCATCATAAATAGATGGGTTGTTGCTAAAAGCTGTATTGAACGCATTCGCTGGATCCTGTAGATCAATAACATCAAAGTCTTGAGCCACTCCAACTGCTCTGGCAGAGTTCTTAGTTGCTGTGGTATAGAAAGAAACTACTCCAGGTGATGCGTTTGTCAGAGCTACAGACTCAGAAGTACCAGCGGATACATTTGTTGTGCTGTAAATCAAAACATCATCCGCATATAACTCTACTTCATCATAGTCAGTGCCATAAGTAAGCTCTACCATCGTTTCTTCTGAAGGTGTTATATATACATTGCTTACAATAGGTGCGGTAAGTCCTGTTTGGACAGTTTCTGTAATAGCTGACCAAATTCCTCTACCATGTGTTGCCATTACAATTTCATTATCCTGGCCTTTCATGTCCCAAACGCTGGCATTTATAAAATCTTCATTTAATGCCCATGTTGCACCATTGTCAAGTGATTCAATGATTCCAATCTCAGATCCTACCCAAATGATATCGGTATTATCAGGTCTTACATATAAACAATAAACTGCTACATCAGGGAATCCAGTTGAACTTGTTGCATTACTGCCGAAACCAGATATATCTTCCCAGGTTTGACCTAAATCAGTAGTCCTTAATACTTTTGGACCTTCCGCGAAACTAAACAGCGCATATGCTGTATTTGGCTCAGTAGGGTGAGAGGCAAGCTTACTCGTTATTCCAAGAGTTGCCTCATTGAATAAAGTAGTTTGAGAGAAAGTCTCTCCAGCATCTGTTGAAACATGGATTCTGTTTGTAGCAGTCATTCCACTACCTCCCCATACTATATCAGGATTAGCTCTTGATACTTCTACATCAAGGAAAGTAGAACCTACCCAATTGGCAGTTATCTCACTTAAATTCCAATCCTCACCAAAGTTAGTTGACTTAAATACACCAGAAGAGCTCACTGAGTATATTACCTCTGGAGTTGATTTTGATCCTGCTAGTTTAGTAATAAAAGGAGGGGTTCCTGATAACCCGCTTGTAGCTGGTGACCAGCTAGCTCCTCCATTTACAGTTCTTCTAAGACCGTTATTTTGAGACCCACCAATCATTTTCAGAGGATCCTGACTATGCCAAATAGCTTCAAATCCATCTCCACCAATTCCGAAAATATAAGCCGTCTTATCATCAGCATCTATTCCTTCAGGAGAATACCAGGTACCATTGTCTTGCATTCCGCCAATATATCTCTCGCCTCCAGGCATCTTATCAGCTCCATAAAATTGACTTGTATTATATGATTGGCCCGCGAAATTCCAGGTTCCTTCTGCTACACCAGGATCTGTTCCCACGTCAGAAACAAATACTCCACCATCATTTGTAAGGACTATTCTATAAGTTTCAGCTGCATCATCTTCAGGAATTACAACCATATAGTGCTGATCTGGGTGTACATCTACACCGTTTACATTGTATGAGTTTCTTCCGTTGTAGTCGTTGTAAGGATCTGCCACCGCTTCTGAGACCCCTCTTGCAGTTGCCACTGATTCATTCACGATTTGCACTTCAGATTCTGGTAAATTGTCAGGATCCCAAGTTGCAGCCGGATCTAGTATTGGCCAAAAGAAATACATTTCGTTATGCTCATGACCACCTGCTACAGCGATAGAACTATTAGGCCCAGAAGCGTCATAATCTACGTTGTTTACATATATGTATTCTCTTGCTGTTAAGAGGTCTGGGTCATTATCATCATCCCTTGGGTTCAGATCAAATTCTCCATCTCTTTCCTGGTCTCTGAAAGAAACCATCAATTGCCTTACCTCATTACCATCTTCATCCACTTCATAAACTTCGAATGGCACTTCAGCATAGTCTTGATATGAGTAGTCGGCTGCAGGAACACCAGGACCACCATTGCCATTTGATCCACCATTTGAAGGAACTGTAAACCTATGCGCCATCTGAGATCTGCCTGGTCCGAATTTCACATAAACTGATGCGCCATTTGCCTCAGGGCCTATTTCCAAAGCTCCACCAGCAGCTGAAGCACTAAATGGAACAAAGTCCATAAACGAAGGGGTTTCTCCGAAATCTGTGAAATTGGCTGTTCCACTGGAACCTGTTAAAACTGTTCTGAATAAACCAACTCCTCCAAAATAAACAACATTCTCATCGTAAGGACTACATACTACGGTATTGTCATACCATCCTTGACCTCCTAGGAAATCAGCGAAATCTCCATTAAATGTAACTTCTACTAAGTCCCATGTAGCTCCTTTATCCTGGCTTAAGTATAAATCTGAAGCTGTACCGGATACTCCACCTTGGGTAGAAGCATAAACGTAATTTGTATTAGCTGGACTAACAGCTATCTCAACTCTTCCGGATATGGACATACCTTCGTTAGTTACTGTCCATGTTTCACCAGCATCAGTTGACTTTAGAACTCCAACCCCATTTTGACCAGCATACATAGTGTTGAAATCATTCGGATCTGCGATCACCTGCTCAATTGCTCCACCGGATTCTACTGTGTAAACGTTAGTCCAAGTATCACCACCATCAATTGATTTCATGATCACACTTCTAAAGCCATTGTCCCAGGTATTTGGGGCACTACATATTATTACAACATCTGGGTCATTTGGATCTACCAACACTCTTGTTACGGAAATAAAATCTGAGTTTCCTGCAGTAGAGGCCAATTGAGTCCATGTATCTCCAGCGTCAGTAGATTTGAAGATACCATCACCTTCTATTGCTGTACCAGAAGAAGCGATGTATTCACCAGTTCCTGCGTATACAATGTTCTCGTCAGCGTCGGACATTGCAATTGAAGTAACTGCCAATGTTGGTAAATCAGGGGAAACATTAGTCCAAGATGATCCAGCATTGGTTGTTTTCCAAATTCCCCCACCAGATGCACCGGCTAGCCATGTATTGTGTGAAGCATCACTTGGAAGTACCAAAACAGCACGAGTTCTACCTGGAACATTGGATGGCCCACGTTCTATATACTCGACTATTCCAGGAGTTCCAGGGGCTTTACCTGAACTTCTGTTTGCTCTTTTAGACTTATTGATCTCAGTCAACCTGTAATTAGGTTTGTATCTGGGTACCGTTTCACCATCTCTTGTTCGAATACCTTTATGAAACTCCGCAAACTTTTCCGGTGAATCTGATTTCGGGTAACCCATTTTTTTAAGGGCCTTCTTTTTAGTTATGTATTCATTCCAGGCAGTATTATTAGTGCCTTGTTCTTCAGAATTAACGTGGCTGTAACCTGACCAAAAGTGTGTAAACACTAATGCCATGACCACAACCAAACTTGTGGTTTGGAGTAGTTTCTTCATAGAATTGGAAGTTGTTATTCTTGAGTTGTCTTAATTGTTTTAATAAAATCACTTTGTGTTTGTCCATCCTGGATTACACCTGGTAGATCCATTTTTTCCAGTTCGGAATCACTGATCCATTTAATGTAACCTTGGCGTATAACACCTTTTTGAACGATCTTGTTTTCTGTAACATTAAAAAGAGCATATTTTACTCTTGGATGAACAGTAGCATTGTCCGTTGTTACAGAATACAGCGTGAAAGTTCCTGATTTATTAGAGAAAGAGTCGAATGTCTCTCCCAGGTATTCTTGTACTTCTGATAAATCTGTCGTCACATTGTCAACTTTCGATGATTTACAAGAAATAATTGTTGTGGCTAATATAAAGCCAATCAATAGTAGATAATTCTTCATGTATTGTTCTGGTTAGCTAACAAGTATAATGTATATACACGAATAATTGGAAATCCCCTACGTCTCAAGAACGACTAAGTCTTTTGCTTTTTCTTTTTTGCAGCAGGAAATAGAATGTTGTTTAAGATCAATCTGTAACCAGGTGAATTAGGATGCAGGTTTAAATCGGTAGGCTCTTCATTTACCAGGTGTTGGTAATCTTCCGGATCATGGCCACCATAGAAGGTCCAAAATCCTTTTCCTAATATGCCATGAATGTATCTGGCTTCATCAATAGATTTAGTTTCTCCCATTATGACTACATCTCCCTTAATTAGTCTTTTCTTAAACGCAGTGGTCTGCCCCATGAACCCATCTATGATCCTTTCATGGTTTTGGGTCAACATTGTTGGGATTGGATCCCATTTGGCAGAGAATTCAAATAGTTGAAAATAGTCCGTGTGTTCTGTTAGACCACCTCTGGCATTCGGTTGATTGTCGATGTTGCTGTATTCGTAGATTAGAGGGTTTCTTTCAAGAACAAAGTCCTTGAACGCGAAGGTATTGTTGTAATTAAGTTTTTGTTGAGCTTTTGGATCTGCAGGATCACCATCAAACATGTGCTCACAGATATCTACACCTTCAGCAGCCAAAGCTATATCGTAGGTGTCGGTAGCGGAGCACATCGCAAATAAGAACCCTCCGCTAGAAACGAAATTTTGAATCTTCTTTACTATCGCTAGCTTCAGTTGAGAGACTTTCGCGAACCCGTGTTTTCTGGCAGACTCTTCATATTCTCTTTGCTGCTGTTGGTACCAAGGGAAATGTCTGAAATTGTTGTAGAACCTTCCATATTGACCGGTGAAATCTTCGTGGTGTAAATGTAGCCAATCGTACTTAGGAAGTTCATTGTACATTACTTCATCATCAAAAATTACGTCGTAAGGAATTTCGGCATAAGTGAGGACAAGTGTTACCGCATCATCCCAGGGTTGTTTACTCTTAGGCGAATAAACAGCGATTTTTGGATACTTTTCCAGTTTCATTGCATCCATATTGGAATTTGGACTTGCAATCTCGCTCAATACCTGATTGGCCTGGGCGTCTGAAATTACCTGATAACTCACACCGCGGATGATCAACTCATTTTCGAACTTTTGGCTGTATTTACACATGAAGCTTCCACCTCTGTAATTGAGAAGCCAGTCTATTTCAATATCCTGTTCTAATATCCAATATGAAATGCCATATGCCTTGAGGTGATTAGTTTGAGTATCATCCATTGGAATCAGAATGTGTGATGCATGAGTTGCCCAACTAAATCCAAATAGCGCCACTAGTATAATAATCAGTTTTCTCATCCTGCCAATATCTTTCGTATCCTTAATTTTATAAAAATAATCTTTGATTACATCATTATTTACAATTACAACGTATAAGTTTCAGAATTGATCAACATAATATGGATTTATCTGAAAATATTAGAGAAGGAATAAAGTCAATTAAGGCAAATAAGCTTAGAACAATCCTAACCGCACTAATTATTGCAATCGGGATTTCAGCTCTTGTAGGTATGCTTACAACAATTGATGGAATACAGGCCTCCATCAACAATAGTTTTTCCAGTTTAGGAGCGAATTCATTTGATATTAGAAGTAAGAGATCCAGAGGTCGAAACCAGGGCAAGCAGGAAAAGGTGTATCCTCCTATTGAATATAGTGAAGTTATCTCATTCAAGGATAGATACAATAGTGCAGGTGTTCCTAGTATCAATACGTTTGTTACAGGAATTGCAGAGGCAAAAAGAGGTTCCAAAATTTCAAATCCCAATTTGTTGGTAAGAGGAGGTGATGAGAATTATCTATCTGTGGAAGGAGCAGACCTGAAGTCAGGTAGAAGTTTCTCGCAGATTGAAGCGCAAAATGGTAGAAATGTAGTAATTATTGGAAATGAGGTTTTCAAATCCTTGTTTGACGAAAATGAAGATCCGATTAATAAATCTATATCCTTTTTAGGCTCAAAATTCAGGATTATCGGTATGATTGATGATCAAGGAGGAGTAAGTGGAAATAGTGGCACAAATAGAGCCTTGTTGGTACCATTAGAAACTGCAAGAAGGATAGCTGGCGATAAAAGACTTTATTACAATATAAGTGTGGGTTTGTCAGATCCTACAAAAATGGATTATGCAATGGGAGTTGCAACAGGATTAATGAGACAAATCAGAAAGGATCCAGTTGGGTCACCTGATTCTTTTGAAATAAGGCAAAGTAAATCTTTAGCAGAGCGGCTCGCGGAATTAACTGGAGTTTTGTCCCTTGTTGGAGGTATTGTTGGAGCCATCACTTTACTGGGAGCGTCAATTGCCCTTATGAACATAATGCTAGTATCTGTTACAGAGAGAACGCGAGAGATAGGAGTTAGGAAAGCTCTTGGAGCCACTCCTAAAAAGATTAGACAGCAATTTCTAATTGAAGCATTAGTTATATGTCAATTTGGGGGAGTAGGAGGAGTTATACTTGGGATACTCTGTGGCAACTTGATGGCGAATTTGTTGGATGCCGGAACTTTTGTGATTCCATGGGGCTGGATTATTCTAGGTGTTATGGTGGGCTTGATTGTGGGCTTGGCCAGTGGATTTATTCCAGCATATAAAGCAGCCAAACTCGACCCAATTGAGTCATTGAGATTTGAATAATTGCACTTTTTTAAGTTTTTGAATGGAATTTGGCCTCAAATTTGTTTATTTAACACAAAATAAGGCTGAAATATTTCGTTAAATAGAGGTTATGCAGGGAATGAGACTAATATTATTAGTTCCACTACTGATTGGAATGTCATTCAATTCTTTCTCCAAGGAGATTAGCATCACCGGTGTATATAAGGGGAAGCCATTATTCATTCAAAATCCATATCATCCAGGACTTAATGCTTTTTGCATTGATGAAATATATGTCAATAAGAGAAGATTAGATATTGACTATACGCTATCCGCAATCCAAATCAAATTTGAAGGGCTTGATCTCTACACTCCCGTCAATATAAAGATTCTCCATAAAGAAGTTTGCAAACCAGTGGTAGTGAACCCGGATGCCATTTTGTTACATAGTAGCTTCAAATTCACAGATATCGTACTGAATGATACAATTCTTACCTGGCAGACAAAAGGAGACAGACCTAATGCTGTATTTAGGATAGAACAGTTGTTTGGCAGTGGTTGGTCAGTTGTTGAGACTCAGGAATCGAATGGCCTTTTTGAAGGAGGTGATTATCTGTATTATCCTGAATATGAAGAAGGTCCAAATAAATTTAGAGTTAAATATGAAGTTCGCGAGAATAGATATCTGTACTCGAAGGAAGTAGAGATTGAATATTACCCGGAACCAATAGAACTTCTGACTTCTCAGGTTTCCAGAAGTTTGAGGATCTCAAGAAAAGCACCTTACGAGATTCTGGATAGTGACGGAAACTTATGGCTTTCAGGAAATGATAAGATTGTCGATGTTTCGTCCTTAGAGGAAGGGGAGTACTTTATTTACTTTGAAAATGATTTGTCATTCAAATTCGTTAAGCATCAGTAATAAGTTCTTCTCCGCAGGACTTACAGTAATTTGCGTCTTCTTCGTTCTCAGTTCCACAGTGATTACAGACTTGTTTCAGAGCTTGCCTTTTTTCTCTTTCTATTAATGTAATTTCAGACGTGACAATTCCAGTAGGAACTGCGATAATCGCATATCCAGTAAGCATAAGTACCATCGCAAAGGTTTGTCCAATTACTGTTTGTGGTGCAATGTCACCATATCCAACAGTTGTCAAAGTTACCACAGCCCAATATATACTTCTGGGGATTGATGTGAACCCATTCTGTGCACCCTCTACCACATACATGATTGTCCCGGAAATTATTACTACACTCGTAACAGCGCCCAGAAATACTATTATCTTCTGTCTGCTACTCCAAAGAGCTTGTCCCAAAACCCTACTTTCACCTATGTATCTTGTGAGCTTCAGCACTCTGAATACCCGAAGCAATCGAATGGCTCTAATAATAAGTAAGTATTGAGTGCCAGGTAGGAGTATTGTTAAATATGATGGAATAATAGCAAGAAGATCAATAATACCAAAGAAGCTTGTGACATACTTACCAGGTTGTTTTGCAACCAAAAGACGAGATACATATTCCAGGGTAAATATTATCGTAAAGACCCATTCAAGAAGCCTTAATTCTGTATTATAATGCTCGGAAATCTCCTTAACACTTTCCAGCATTACCACAATAATGCTCACCAAAATAGCGTATAGCAGAACTACATCGAATAGTTTTCCTGCGCGAGTATCTGTGCCGAATATGACGATGTGCAGCCTATGTCTTATGTCACTCAGAAACTTAAATCTATATCCGTGGTTCTTTATACTCATTCGAAAGCGATTGAATGGTTAAATTAAATAATTATCTGGAGTCTCTAAATAAAAAAAAGTCTCAGAGCTTCCCCTGAGACTTTGCTGTTAATTTTCTTTCTATTCTTAGATTAATGTTATCCCGAAGAAGTTGTTAAGTAGAACCAGTATAAAAAGTATTGCCAACACAACTGGAGAAAGGATAGTTACTGCAAAATCCAGGAATTTTTTCACAAACGAATTCTCATAGCCATTAAACCCTTGTGCTATCTCCTCATGTAGGTTTTTCTTTTTCCAGATATACCCGGCAAAGAATACTATCAGACATCCTCCTAGTAATAATAACACATCTGCCGTAGCTGCAACAAATGATAAGAAGTCTGAATCAATCACATCTGGTACTCCGATGATTCTTGAGAAATTACTTAGGAACTCAGAGTAGCCGCCAGATAGAAGAGAAGGTATACCAATCACAAAGATTATTAGTGCTACAATCCAAACAGCTTTGTTTCTGTTTACTTTGTGTTCATCTACAACGTATGCTACCGGCACCTCCAAAAGTGATACAGTTGAAGTTAATGCGGCAAAAGATAATAACAAGAAGAAGAATGAACCAACGATAACTCCCCAGGTACTTCCTAATGTAGCAAATACTCCTGGAAGAGTAACGAAGATAAGACCAGGTCCACCGAAACCAGGTTCACTCACTTGTGTCATGTCACCACCTAAATTGAAGGCTACAAACGGGAATATCATTAATCCTGCAATGAAAGCAATACCAACATCCATTAATGTGATATAAGCTGCAGAGCTAATGATATTGTCGTTCTTGCTAACATAACTTCCGTATGTAATTAAAGCTCCCATTCCAAGTGACAATGAGAAGAATGCTTGTCTTAAAGCACCTCCTATAACCGTGATATTAATTTCAGAGAAATCAGGAACAAGGTAGAAGCTAATCCCTTTCATTGCGTTTGGAAGGGTAGTAGCATATGCAACAAGACCTAAAATCATAATGATTAGAGTTGGCATCAGGATTTTAGCTGCCTTTTCGATACCTCCAGAGACACCTTTAGAAACAATAAATGCTGTAGTTAGCATGAAAAGAATGGCATAGAAACCAACCTTCGTAATATCTTTAATATAGTCTCCAAACTGAGAACCAACATCAAAGTTGGCGAAAAGCATTTCAATGAAATATCCGAAAGCCCAACCGGCTACAACATTATAAAATGAAAGAATAAGAACACCGCAGAAAAGACCAAGCATTCCGACGAATCTCCAGTTTCTAAAACCTAACTCATTAAATGCTCCAACAGGATTTCTTAATGTCTTTCTACCAATGGCAATCTCCGAGATCATCACAGGGAAACATAGAAGGAAACAAAAGAACAAGTACAGCACCACAAATGCAGCTCCACCACCGTTCCCTACTTCAAATGGGAATTTCCAAATATTTCCTAATCCTACTGCAGAACCTGCTGCTGCTAAAATAAATCCAAGTTTATTAGAGAATGCTCCTCTTGATGCCATGTTGTTAATTTTTTCGGGCTCAAATATAGCCGAATTTAGTTAATAACAAACGTCTGGCATTGTAACCCTAAAAATTGTTTATGATAGATCTTCAGAAGCGTTATATAAATCCTCTTCTTCATCAAATTTGATCTCCGCCGGAAAGTCAAACATGTAGTTTGTTTTAATCAATGAAGAGACTTTGTGAGGTACAAAATCTTCCCAACCGTCTTCATTTGATTGAATCATTTTAAGGACATTGTCTGATATAATATGTAAGTTTTCTTCTTTGTAATCATGCAGTTCTCTAATCTTTTTATTGGTTAGAAAATATTCAAATAAAGACTTGAGATATTCAGGTGCTTCGAAACTACCTACTGTCTGGAGTTCATCAGAGTCCATTTTGAAAGAAGGGTACACTAATAATTGTGTGTTTGTACCAAATAACCTCGAGAATGCTTCTAATATGCCTCCATTAAGATCTTCGTAATATGATTCATCAAAGATTCTTACAAGGTTATAATAACCAATAATTAAAGAGATCTGATGTTTCTTCGTGAATTGAGAGAGGTATGCTGATAGTTTATAGTGTTCAGTGTAGTTGGATATCAATACATTCTGGCCTAGTGAACAAAGTAAATCAACTCGATCAAGGAAGTCGTTTTCATCTATCTCATCACCTGATGTTGTAAGGTCATTTAATGTGAGTTCAGATAATACCACCAGGTTATTCTTATCAAAGTCGGGTTCCTTATTGACTAGCTTCAAACCCGATATCATCATATCAACATTGACATTGGTTACAGGTCTGAATCTTCCTCTTAATACAGCGACATCCTTCTTGTACAAAGCCTCAGAAGGTTGCATTACATTTCCTTTCGGATCAAATAGGGTTGCATGAGTCAAGCCTTCTCTAACAAGAATAAGACTCATTAATCTGTTATCCACATGATGGAAGTCCGGACCGGTCAATTCAAACATATCAATATCTACTCTGTCAATATTGATATTATCAAGAATGGATTTAATGATGTCTTCAGGCTCGTTATTATTAAAGCATGCAAAAATCAGATTAACTCCAATCATCCCAAGAACCTGCTGTTGCCAAACTGCATCATTGTCGTGTAAAACCACGTGGATAATACAATCATTTGGTTTAGACATAGGGTGCAATTGAAACCTCAACCCAATCCACCCGTGTCCTTTATTCGTTTTGTTGTAGTTCAAAACCTCAACGGTATTGGCAAATGCGAAAAACTGGGTTCTCTTAGCTCTGCCTGCTAATCTTTGAGCAAGGAGCGTATATTCCCTGTCAAGCATTTTTAAAAGCTTCTCCCTACAGACATATTGTTTTGTTTTACCGTAAATGGCATCACTAAATGTCATGTCATAGGCAGACATTGTTTTCGCAATTGTGCCAGATGCTCCACCTGCTTTAAAAAAATGGGAGGCTACTTCTTGTCCACCGCCGATTTCTGCTAAAGTCCCATAGATTTTGTCGTTCAAGTTTATCTCGAGCGCTTTTTCTTTTGTGGTCAATTTTTTGACGGTGTACATATTGGGTTGTTTTTATACTTCAAAATTATGAAGCCATAAGATCAATAAAAAGTGTTTCTTACTTTATCATAATGCGATTGAGGCAATAATGTTTCATAATTGACAACTTATATTGAAGTTGGAAGACCGGAGACCGAAGTTAGAAGTTGGAAGATGGAAGGTAGAAGACTGAAGTTGGAAGTTAGAAGATCGGAGGCTGAAGTTAGAAGACCATCTTTTCTGGATTTTTGTGCTTCTAAATCCGGAATCTAATGGGATATAGGATTGTATGTTAGTGATCAATGATTTATCCCATTAGGGTGAAAAGAAGGGTGAAGGGAAACTATGAGATTCAGGGATTAATTAAATGATTCTTATAACATGCTAGTTCTCCACAAAGGGAACAACCCCGAAACCCGCAACACGTTAGCTCAAAACTCAAAACTCAAAACTCAAAACTCAAGATACGGAATCAGGAACCAAAGGAAACTAAAGACCTAAATAAAAAAGCCGAGGACTAATGCCCTCGGCTTAATAAATTTAGGTTAATGTAAATCTTTGTTTAATACGGAAAACCGCCTTTTTCAATCATAACGTCTGCGATCTCTCTTCTTAGATCTCTTGTATTGTAAGGATCCATTTTAGTAAATCGCTTCATACCCATCAACATCACTTTCATTTCATCACCAGTAGCGAAACATGCTACAGCTTCGTTACCAGCGTTGTTTACTTTCTGAACAGCTTGTGATAAGTATAATTTTGCCATTGCTACCTGCAACTTAGCACTGTCTTCTCCGTTTTTGCTAACTAATTTCTCAGCTCTAAGAATAGTAGACTCAGCAACATAAATTTCAATTACCATGTCAGCAAGATTCATTAGGATCTCTTGCTCATCATTTAATCCAGGTCCAAATGTCTGAGCTGCTTTACCAGCAACCATAAGAACCGCTTTCTTTAATTTTTTAATTACTTCTTTCTCAGCTGCGAATGGCTGGCTAAGATCAGGAGTAGCGAAAGATGGAACTGAAGTAAGTTCTTTAGCAACTGCCATTGCAGGGCCCATTACGTCTAGTTCACCTTTCATCGCTCTTTTTAAGATCATTCCAACTAAGAGCATTCTGTTAATTTCGTTTGTTCCTTCATAGATTCTTGCGATTCTAGCATCTCTGTAGGCTCTTGCCATTGGAGCATCTTCTGAGAATCCCATTCCTCCATAAACCTGAACACCTTCATCTACAATGTAATCAAGCACTTCAGATCCGTGAACTTTCATAATAGCACACTCAATTGCAAACTGCTCAACTCCTTTAAGTTTAGCTTCTTGCTCTGGCATACCATCAGCAATTAGGTCTTCAATTTTATCATCAATGTTCTGACCAGCTCTGTAAGCAGCAGATTCAGTAGCGAATGTTCTTGTCGCCATCTCTGCAAGCTTATGTTTGATAGCTCCAAAAGTTGATAGTGGAGTACCAAACTGCTTTCTGTCGTTAGCATACTGAGTAGCTTGAGTTGCAACTTCTTTACAACCACCAATTACACCAGAAGCCAATTTGATTCTACCAATGTTTAGAATGTTTACAGCGATTTTGAATCCATTCTCTCTGTCAGAAAGCATGTTTTCAACTGGAACTTTCACATCATTGAAGAATACTTGTCTTGTTGAAGATCCTTTGATTCCAAGCTTAACTTCCTCATCGTTCATGGTAATGCCGTCCCATGTTCTTTCTACGATGAATGCAGTTAAGTTCTTGTCGTCATCAATTTTAGCAAATACAATAAGTAGGTCAGCAAAACCAGCGTTTGATATCCACATCTTCTGACCGTTGATCAGATAATGCTTACCATCATCGGTTAATGTCGCTTTAGTTTTACCTGAGTTAGCGTCTGAACCAGCATCTGGCTCAGTCAAACAGTAACAAGCTTTCCACTCACCTGTTGCAAGCTTTGTTACGTAATTTTTCTTTTGTTCTTCAGTTCCGTAATACAGGATTGGAAGGGTACCAATACCCGTATGAGCTCCGTAAGCAGTAGAGAAAGAACCAGCAGCACCCATGATATCTGCAATCAGCATACCTGTGTTGAAGTTCATTCCTAGTCCACCGTAAGCTTCAGGAATTGAAACACCTAAAAGACCTAATTCACCAGCTTTATCCATTAAAGAAGGCATTAGTCCTTCTTCCATTTTATCAATTCTCTCATGGTTTGGAGCGATTTCTTTTTCGATGAAATCCTTACAAGCCTGAGCCATCATTTGCTGTTCTTCAGAAAACTCTTCCGGAATAAAGATTTCATCTGCTGATGTTTCTCTAATTAAGAATTCTCCTCCTTTGATTGCGTCTTTTTCGAGTGTTGCTTCCATTGACTGAAATATTTTTATCGTGATATGTTAATGTTATTATCTTAGTTTAATTTGTTATGCATGCATAACATTTTGCAATATAGTAAATTTATTATGCATGCATAACATAATTTATAATTTTTTTATTTCTTATCCAATTTTTACGGACTGTCTTTGAAAATCGACAATTCAGTAAGTTTCTGATGTGTGCTTTATAGGAGTATCTGTTAATTTACCAAAGATTTAGAGTTGTGTCAATGAAAATAAACAAAAGAGTTCGGTACGAGATAATAAGTATCATTTTGATATTTCTGGTTGGGGGATTTATTCAGACATACCTGTTTTGTGACAATTGCAGTAGAGATTGGGATTTATTTATGAAGAATGCCCTTGTTGCGGGATTTGTTTGGACCTCTTTGTGGAAAGGCAGTGAGATTTCATTTGATGTTTTGGACCGGTGGATAGATTGGTTAGAAGCTCCTCTAAAGAGACTTTTTGTGAGTCTTGCTTCCATGGTACTTGTTGTTATCGTTGGGTTTTGGGGTTCCTATTTACTTGTTTTAAGTGGTATCTATGGAACACCTTTGGATCAGGCTTTAGAGTACATCAGTGCAAAAGAGACAATTCCTCCTATTATTATAACATTTGCAATCAATTCATTTATGCATGGACGTGGATTCTTATTGTCATGGCGAGCTGATGCCGTGAAATATGAGAAATTAAAAACGGAACAAATAGCTACTCAATTCAATAGTTTGAGGAATCAGGTAAATCCGCACTTTCTTTTTAATAGCTTGAATGCACTATCATCACTGGTCTATGATGACCAGGATAAAGCTGTTGAGTTCATTAGAAAGTTATCTCAAGTGTATCGATACGTTTTGGATACTAAGGATAAAGAGGTTGTGACCTTAGAAGAGGAGATGGATTTCCTAAACTCTTATATCTACTTACAAAAAATCAGGTTTGATGAGAGTTTAGTCATTAATATTAATCTGGAATCTAATGTGATGCATCATTTCGTAGTGCCGATTTCACTCCAGATGCTTCTTGAAAACGCGATTAAACACAATATCATTTCAGAATCTAAAAAGTTGACCATCGATATATTCCACGATGAGGAGTATTTATATGTATCTAACAATCTGCAGGAAAAGATTCATAAGGACTCAACCGGAATAGGATTGGAGAACATCAAATCGCGGTATGAGTATTTTTCTACGAAAGAAGTGATTGTTGAAAAGACAGATAAAGTGTTTAAAGTTGGAATCCCAATTGTGAAATCTCAATAGAAATGAAAGCATTAATAATAGAAGACGAAAAGATTGCAGCTGATAGGTTAAAGGGATTAATTAAAGACCTGAGACCAGATTGGGAATTTATGAACAGAGTGGATTCAATAGAAGATGCTGTGAAGACGCTTCAAAATGAATCGCCGGATCTGATACTTATTGACATTCAATTATCCGATGGTATCAGTTTTGAGATTTTTAATCAGATACATGTTGAAACTCCTTTGATCTTTACTACGGCCTACAACGAATATGCGATAAAGGCTTTTAAAGTGAATAGTGTCGATTATTTACTTAAGCCAGTAGATAAAAAGGAACTATTATCGGCAATTGAGAAGTTTGAAAATGCCAATAACAAAGGTAGCGAATCAGTCAGCGTGCAGTTGGACCCAAACGTATTGAGTTCTCTCCTGACCACTATGACAAAATCCTACAAGGAGAGGTTTGTTATTAAAATTGGAGAACATATCAAGGTGGTTAATACGACTGATGCATTCTATTTCTTCAGTCAGGACAAGGTAACTTATCTGGTGGCTAATGATGGCAGGAGGTATGTTTTGGATTTTGCTTTGGATAAAGTAGAGGAGATGCTTTCACCGGAACAGTTCTTCAGGATTAATAGGAAATTTATTGTGCATGAGCAGGCTATTGATGATATCGTATCATTTTCAAATTCCAGGTTAAAGTTGTTTTTGAAACATGGAGAAGGTCATGATACAATCGTGGCTAGAGAGAGAGTCCAGGATTTTAAAGGTTGGTTAGATAAATAGAACTACATGTTTTTTACACTCGGTCTTACTTTAATCCTAATGCATGAAATGGATGCCATACGTTGCAAAGAATGGAGGATATTCCCTGGATTGCATTTTCTTAATGATAGATGGGGGTTTATTGTATTTATGTGGTTACATGTGCCACTATTTGGATGGATCTTATTCGAACTAATGCAGACCGATAATGAAGGCATTATAAAAGGCCTGAATATATTTTTCATCATTCATTTCGGGCTCCACTTATTGTTTCTAATGCACAAGAAGAATGAATTTAAGAGTTTCACTTCTTGGGCAATTATTGCTGGCTGTGCTTTGTGTGGAGTGCTTAGTTTGATGTTGGAATCTTGAGAAAAAGAAAAATATTTACTTATTCGGTGTTGACCATAGTTATATTAGGTTTTCTGGTACCAGAAGAAATACAAATGCCAGTGAAAGGAGCAGACAGCAACGATTATAATTCTGAATCATTTTGGTATTATCCCTGGGGGCAATCAGTTACACATAAAGGTGTGGATATTTTTGCAGATACAGGTACTGAAATTCAATCCCCAACAACTGGTATTGTTCTCTTTAAGGGAGAATTGGGACTGGGAGGAAATGTTATTATTGCATTAGGCCCTAAATGGAGACTGCATTATTTGGCGCATTTGAATTCCGTTGATTGTAAATATTTCGATTTTTTGTCAGGGGGAGAGTTAGTTGGTACAGTTGGAGATTCTGGGAATGCGAAAGGTAAGCCACCTCATTTACATTATTCTATTATCACAATAATTCCATATCCTTGGAGAATCGATTCTGATCGACAAGGTTGGAAGAAAATGTTTTATTTGAATCCAATAGACAAATTGGACTAGATTTGGTTACAAGTAGAAACATCAGTTATGTCAGTTGTAATTCTAGTCGATGAACAGGATAATGATTTGGGCCTTTATGATAAGATGGCTGCACACAAGGAAGGTCTGCTGCATCGAGCTTTTTCAATCTTCATATTCAATAGTAAGAATCAATTGCTGTTACAAAAGAGAGCAGATCATAAATATCATTCTCCGGGATTGTGGACCAATTCGTGTTGTAGCCATGATGTGAGAGAATACTCTTTGTTGGAATTTGCTGGTAAAAGATTAGAGGAAGAGGTTGGAATAAATACTGACCTTGAAGAAATTGGAACCGTCACTTATGATTTGGATTGTGGGAATGAGATGAGAGAGAATGAATTCAATCATTTGTTACTAGGATATTCTGATGACAATCCAATTCCTAATTCAGAAGAGGTGAGTCAGATTAGATATGAAGATATAGCTACCATAAAGGCAGAAATAGAGAAAGATCCCGATCAATTCACTTCCTGGTTTAAGTATTTATTGCCAAGAGTTGAGGCACTAATTTGATCTGTTTTTGTGATAGGCATTATTTAATACAATATGCACTAACCATGGTGCTAGCCTGCTCATCAATGAATTCAATTTCCCTAAGAATGTAAGTGTCATCCTAGCTTTTCTTCTTTCAATCATTCTGATTGCACTTTTAGCCACGTTTTGCGGACTGTCCTTTTTTCCTACACCTCTGTCGGGCATAGGAATCACTTTGCCTTCCTGATTGTAAATAGTTTTTTGTTCATCATTTTCTGTGAAGCCTACATTGAGTAGACCTATGTGAACATTAGTTTTTGAAAGTTCTTTTCTTAATGATTGAGCAATTGATGTTATCGCCATTTTACTGCAGCTGTATGCACTATGACCACCCAATCCATGAAAACCAGCGGCACTTCCAACAAACAATATTGATCCATTTGTTTGGATAATTGATGGCATAGCTGCCTTGGTCATATACACTGCTCCTAAAAGGTTCACATCTAATAGCTTCTTGAAAGTATCGTTACTTAATTCGAGCAGAGGGGACTCGTCAGCAAAAACACCTGCATTGTTAATTAGAATGTCAATTATTCCATATTCTGTTAGAACAGAGTCCACTATTGAATTACAATCTTCAGGGATTGAGATATCGCCTTGCACAGTAAAAATTTTAGACAATCCTTGATGTTCTAATTCTTGTTGAGCATTCTTCAATTGATCGATATTTCGGGCGTTAATTACAACGGTTGCTCCCAACTTTCCAATCTCACTTGCCATCGCTTTACCAATACCTTTACTGGAACCTGTGATAATAACGACTTTATTCTCCCAATTCATATTAGCAGTAGTTATTTGATTTGAACCAATCATAACATTCCTTGATGGCGATTTTGATATCTGTCTGCGGCATCTTTAATTCCTTGACAGTTTCAGTGCTGTCAGCATACTGCAGGATAAGTGATATTCTGGCCATTGGATAGGTGAGGAGAGGAGGCTTATTTGTAATGTCTGCTATAAGAGAACTTAATTTTCCTATAGTTAGGATCAGCCAATATGGTACTTTAATCTTTGGAGGTTTTTGATGAACTATCCCAGCAACAGTTTCAAAGAAAGGTTTGTATTCCATATTCTGACCTCCTGCGACATATGCTTTTCCTGATTCACCCATAGTGAGTGCGTTAATGGCTGCTTGAGCTACATCTTTGACATAAACGAAATTTTTGCCACCGCCTGAATAGAACTTCAATTTGCCTAAAGCTAATGTAAGAATCATCTTGCCGGAGCTGGGTTTAGAATCATAAGGGCCAATCATGAATGTAGGTAGCACACAGATCGTTTCAATCTTACCTGAGATGCCAGCTTCCTGTACTATTTTCTGTGCTTCAAATTTGGAATCGATATAATCCAGACCATAATGAGCTCCGTGATTTTCCATTATGGCACTTGCGGTGCTGATGTAGATGAATCGCTTGATATTGGCATCAATGGCTAGTTGAAGTATGTTTTTTGTGCCTTCAATATTTACTCTTCTGGTAAACTCAGACCTGCTGGGCCATACGTCTGTAATTGCTGCAGCGTGAATGATTGCATCAAAGGAATCCAATGTTCCTTTTAAGAACTCAGGCTTGAGAATATCTCCTTTGATAACCTCAATATCAAGTCCATCCAGCGACTTACTTTTTGAGGACGGGTGAATGAATACGGTAACCTCATGACCTTGGTCCAGTAACATTCTGACAAGGTTGCTGCCCAATAAGCCGTCTGCACCGGTTAGAAAGATTTTCATAACCGGAAGATGATAAATTCGGAAGGCTTTTTTCCTATTTAATGGAATTTAATTTTTACTAAAGGCCTCTTGCACTAATAACTATTTCTTCGAATTCAGAAGTTCTTCCATAAGGATCTTGTAATGTGACCTCATCTAACCAATCAAGCACTTTGTCATATGTTGCATCTCCTTTATATGGAGAGTCAGTAAGTACCATTGAAAATCCTGCTATGCTGGCCGTGAATTGCATGAAATCTGATGAGTTGGAAAAAGAATAACCTTCATCATAGATTTCTAATTCCATTGGATTACTCTTATCAGAGTCTGGTTCTTTGTATCTGAAATCAATTGTAAAGGTCGGTTCCATTCTGAAGTTTACTTCCGTTTCCTTGGGTATGATTTCATAGAGTGCAGTTACGTTTTGGTTTGATCCGATTTCTCCTGCGTCTTTATTGTCGTCTTCAAAATCTTCTTCCTGTAATAACCTGTTTTCATATCCAATTAAGCGGTATGCCTCTACGAAAGTTGGATTAAACTCGACTTGCACTTTAACGTCTTTTGCAACTGTATAGAACTTAGAGAATTCATGAATGAATACTTTGTCCATCTCTTCAGATTTGTCGAGGTATTCGTAGTTTCCATTCCCATTATTTGCCAATTGCTCCATCATCCCGTCATTGAGATTTCCTCTTCCTACACCCAGAACAGTTAAAAAGATTCCCTCATCACGTTTCGTTTCAATCAATGAAACTAATTCCTCTGTACTTGACACTCCAACATTGAAGTCACCATCTGTTCCAAGAATTACTCTGTTGTTGCCATTTGAGATGAAGTTTTGTGCTGCTATTTCGTAAGCAGTAAGAATTCCTTCAGCTCCAGCGGTACTTCCCCCAGATGTCAATTCATTAATAGCCGCCTTAATTCTTGATGGGTCTGTTGTGGATTGCAAAGCGAGTCTTGAGGAACCCGCATATGTAACAATTGCAACTCGGTCTTCAGGTTTTTTCTGATCAACAAATCTATTAAAGCCTTCTTGCAAGAAACCTAATTTGTTTGGTTTGTCCATTGAACCGGATACATCAATTAATAGGACAAAATTGGATGGGGGTAATTCATTTTTTTCGATAGGTTTTCCTTTTATCCCGATTCTAATCAATTTGTGTTCTGGCTTCCATGGGCAGCTCGAAACTTCTCCGTTTAGTGCAATTGGGTGACTTTCGTCTTCATAAGGATAATCCAGCTGAAAGTAGTTGATTAGCTCTTCGGTTCTGATCGCAGCTTTTGGAGGCATCTGATTTTCATCCATTATGAATCTTCTCATATTGGCATAAGAGGCTCCATCTGCATCTATTGAAAAGGTAGAAATAGGTGTTAGGGATACATCTACAAATGGATTTTCTTCATAAACGATATAATTCTCTCCTCGTGCGGCTTGTTGATCATCTATATAAAAGTCGCTATTTGCAGAATAAGAAGAATCTTCTTCATAGCCACATCCAGAAAGTATGAAAACAATAGAAATAATAATGGTCGGGAGTACAGAGAGTTTCATGGTTCTTAGGTTTTGTTGCTAAGAATGACACCATGAATTGTAAATTGGTTGGGATACCTAGGCGAGTTCTCTTAAATCTACAGGAACTACTCTTGAAACACCTTGCTCAATCATGGTGATGCCGTAGATGATGTCTGTACTTGCCATTGTTCTCTTGTTGTGAGTTACAATGATGAATTGAGAGTCTTTACTGAACGTTCTGATAATGTTATTGAACTTGTCAATATTTGCATCATCAAGTGGTGCATCAACCTCATCAAAAATACAGAATGGAGCTGGTTTGATTAGATAAATAGCAAATAGGAGAGATGTTGCTGTAAGCGTTTTTTCTCCTCCGGAAAGCTGGTTAATTGTTAATGGTCTCTTTCCTTTTGGTTTTGCAATAATATCAATGCTTGAATCAAGTGGTCTATCAGGATCTGATAGTTTTAGATCACAATCATCTTCTTCCGTGAAAAGTGATCGGAATACTTTGATAAAGTTGGATTTGATATTTTCAAACGCCTCCTGGAAGGTTTCCTTTGCTACTGTGTCGATCTCAGTAATTGTGGCCATCAGACTTTCTTTGGCTTTTATCAAATCTTCTTTCTGAGTGATAATGAAATCATGTCTTTCCTTGATTTCCTGATAAGCTTCCATTGCCATCGGGTTGATTGGCCCCATGTTTTCAATCCTGTTTTTCAGCTTCTCAACTTTCTCCTGAAGTTCTTGTTCTGAGAGCTCGTCGGCTTCTGTTTTTTCAGATTCCTCCGCAAGAAGTCTATCTAGATTGACATCAAATTCAACCGCTAATCTTTCCTTCACTGAGTTCAATTGAAGTTTTGTTTCATTCAATTGATTGTTCAGCTCAATTAAGAAAAGATCTGATTGCTCTTTGCTTCTCTGAAGCTCTCTTGTTTCCTTTTCAGTCTCGTCTATTTTGCCTCTGGCACTGTAGTATTCTCTTTCAGCCTCGTTAACACCTTTTTCAATAGTCTCCTTCTCCTCATACATCTCAACTAATTGATCGTCATTCGTTTCAGCTGTCTGAATTAGGGTTTTAACTTCTTCATCAGTCTGACGGAGAGCATCGGAGTTCTTCTCGATTCTTTCTTTACTACTCTCAAAGGTGGTTTGCTTAAAAGAGATTTCCTGACCTATGCTTGCTACTTTATTCTGCTGCTGGTGAAAAAGGATATTTTCCTGATTGTAAGCAGCAGATTTGCCAGAAAGCAATTCATTTGAAGCATCCAATTCCTCTTTGATTGTCTCATACTCCATTTCATGCTGTTCGAGAGCGGATTTGGACGTTTCTTGTTTAGGGACAATTTCGGAGAGTTCTTCCGCCAGGATTTGAAGCTTTTCTTCAATGTCTTCACGCTTGGTTACATTACTATTGAGCAAGTCTGCAAACTGCTCTTGCTTAGTTCTGATGGTAATGTACTCCTGGTTTATTTTATTCACCTCGTCCTTGATAGATTCCAGCTTGGCTTTTAAAGTGCTGGTTTTTAACGATTCAAGTTGTTTGGTGTTTTCGTCTAAGTCGTTTTGGGTCGTTTCCAGCTTTTGATTCAGCTTTTTAATATCTGTAGCTAGTTTTTCAAGGTTCTTGGCTCTACCAATTCTTTTACCTTCAAATAGCCCAACTGATCCTCCAGAAATGCTAAAATCTCGCTTAGTGATCTTACCATTTTTAGATATTGCTATTACGTCATCCGGAGCTTCATCAACCTGGCTGTTTTCAATGATGTAGACATTATCCAGTACATATGAAATCAGCTTTTTGTACTTTTCATCGTATTCAACAATTTCAGTAGCAGGAGTAGCATTTTGAATAAGCTTTGGATCTGAGCTTCTGAACTTATTGAATTGATCAAGAATGAAGAAGTGAGCTTTACCCTTTGCTGCTTCACTAAGGAGGTTTATCGCCTGGTAAGCCTGTGATTCTGTGTCTACAATATAGTAGTTCATCAGTGGCTCCAGGTAATTTTCGATTGTGACTCTATACTCTTCATCACAAGTCAGAATATCTGAAAGGAGAGGAGCATCCTTAGCCCAAGAAGACTGCTTCTTTAAGAATTTGATTGCTTCAGGAAAACCTTCTAAATTATCTACAAGAGACTTTGTAAGGTTGTATTCGTTTTGTTTCGCATCCAGTTTTCTGTTGATCTGAACCAATTGGTCCTTAATCAATTCCACAGTTTTTTCTCCTGATTCAATTCTTGCCTGGAGTTGCTCTTCTTTTATTTTTACTTCGTTGTACTCTTCTTCTTTTGACTCCTTCAGAGATGAAATATCTTTTAGTTTCTTTTCAAATTCATCAAGGTTGGTAGATTGTTCGGAGCTGTCCTCAGCAGCTTTTTCCAGCTCTTGCTTTAAGGTGCTTTGTTGTATTTGTTTTATCTCTAATGATTTACTTAGCTGGAATACTTCTTCCCGCTTCGTAGTAACCATTGTAGAGAGCTCCTGAGCCTTGCTCTGAATTTCTAAAGTCTGAGCTTTTTGACCTTCATAATCTTCCTGAAGTGTATTGAGTTTAGCCGTGACTTCAGCAAGTATCTTGTCTGCAGTCTCCTTTTCGTTATTTAAGCTTTGAATACTAAAACTAGCTCTTTCGTTACTCTTCTTGTCTTGCTCGATCTGTTCTCTAAGGTTGTCTGCTCTGTCGTTAAGGAACCTTAGACGTTCATTTTTAATTTTCTTTTCACTCTCATAAGCCCTGATTTTACCAACATGGTCATTTAGAGTTTTTTGTCTCGAGCTAAGGAGTTTTTCTTTTGTGACAAGGTCCGCTTTAGCCTGTTCGATAGCAGCTTCTTTTTCAGTTTGCTGCTTGTTGAGGCTGAGCTTTTTGTCGTTTTCCTGTTCGAGTTGTTTGTTGAGAGTTTGATATGTATTCTGCTGATTCGCAACAGACTTACGTGCTAAAGAGATGCTAAATGTTTTGTAGTCCTCTTTTATTTTATAATACTTTTCAGCTTGTTTTGCTTGTCTTTCTAATTGTTTGAGGTTCTTTTCAATTTCGAATAGAAGGTCCTCAACTCTGTCAAGATCGGCATCTGTATCGTTTAGCTTGCGAAGAGTTTCTTTCTTTCTGATTTTAAATTTCGAAATACCCGCCGCTTCTTCAAACAGAGCTCTTCTTGAGTTGTCCTTATCATTAAGGATATCATCTACCATTTTAAGTTCGATGATGGCGTAGCTGTTTGATGCAATACCAGTATCAAGGAATAAATTGGTGATGTCTTTTAATCTACATACAACTCCATTCAACATGTACTCTGATTCTCCTGATCTGTAGTAACGTCTGGTGATTGTTACCTGAGAATATTCAGTAGGGATCAGGTTTTTGGTGTTGTTGAATGTGAGGCTAACCTCAGCAAGTTGAGTAGGTTTTCTGTTTTTGGTCCCGTTAAAAATTACGTTCTCCATTTTGTCTGATCTCAGGGCTTTGGTTTTTTGTTCACCAAGTACCCATCTGATCGAGTCAACAACATTCGATTTCCCACAGCCGTTTGGTCCCACGATACCAGTGATGCCTTCATCAAAATTGATGGTCACTTTATCCGCGAAACTTTTGAATCCCTTTATCTCAAGCTTTGTTAACTGCATGCAAAATTTGGAGTATAAATTTTATGAGAGCAGACAAAATTAAGATTATTTCTTAAATTTGGTAGCCATGGAAGACTTTCAATTTATTATATATTTAATCATCGGTGCTATCTATATCATTTCCAGGGCTCTAAAGGGCAAGAATAAAAACAATCAACCACAGCAGCGTCCGCCAAGAAGACCGCAACCAACCCAAAATAAACAACAATCACAGTCGCAACCTCCAAAATCATTTGAAGATATTTTAGCGGAGTTTGGAAAAAGAATGGAAGAACAGATCCAGCCTGAAGTGATTGAAGTACAAGAGGAAAAGCCAATAGTTCAGCAAGCTCCAAAACCAAAAGTGCAGCCGGCTTTTGAAGAGGGTAGAACAAGAAGATTTGCCGATGAAGAAAGTAGAAGGATTTACGAAGAGTCAATTGTGAGGTCTGAGGGAGCTGATTTAAAGTTTGAGGCCAACCAGAAATATAAGACAGATTCTTTGAAAATGGGGTTCTCTGCATACGATAAGGAGAAGGAAGAAAATGAGTTTGCAAAAGAAATTAGGGAGTCTCTATCTGATAGCGATAGCGCCAAAAAGGCGGTTATTCTTTCTGAAATACTCAATAGAAGATATTAATAGCAAAACATCAACTTCCATAATATCTTAATTTCGGGTAAGCGACGCAATTCTAAAATTCTCGACTATCTTTAAGTGCACTTTAAACTTATTTAGTCAGAAATGATTAGGACCTTACTCGCTAGCAGCATATTAATGCTGACAACTCTTGTGTGCTTTGCTCAAAGTACTATCCAATATGAAATTTCATTTGAAAATGCTGTTCACCATGAAGCGGAGGTGGAGGTAGTCTTTTCTTCACTAGAGAATAAAGTCCTAGAAGTGAGAATGAGCCGTACTTCTCCAGGAAGATACGCAGTTCATGAGTTTGCAAAGAATGTCTACAATGTGAAAGCATTTGATAAAAATGGAAACTCTCTGGGAATAACGAGACCCAATCCTCATCAATGGAATATTGGAAGCCATAATGGTTATGTGAAGATTACATATACATTGTATGCAAATAGAGCTGATGGTACATACAGTGCGGTAGATGAAACTCATGCACACTTGAATATTCCAGCTACTTTCATGTTTGCCAGAGGGTATGAGCACAGACCAATTGAAGTAAAGTTCAATGTAAGAGAAGATTTAAAGTGGAAGGTGGCAACTCAGTTGAAATCCTTAGGAAATAATAAGTTTTGGGCTCCAGACCTTCATTACTTTATGGATAGCCCTACACAGATAGCTGACTATGATTTGCGGGAATTCAAAGTCAATTCTGGAGGTAAGGAATACAATATCCGGTTTGCGTATTTTCATGATGGAGATAGTCAGGAATTGATTGATGGATATTTTGAGAGAATTAAGGCGATTGTTTTGCAAGAAAAAGCGGTTTACGGTGAGCTACCTGATTTTGATTTTGGGGAATATACTTTTCTGGCAAGCTATGCTAACAATGTTTCAGGAGATGGTATGGAGCACAGAAACTCTACAATTCTTACCGATCGTTATGGATTAAGAAATGGTGGGTTTGATGATAACATTGGGACTGTGTCTCATGAGTTTTTTCATGCCTGGAATGTAGAAAGAATTCGTCCTGCTTCATTGGAACCTTTTGATTATGAAGAAGCTAATATGTCTGGGGAGCTGTGGTTTGCAGAGGGTTTTACAAGTTATTATACAAGATTGATACTTTGCAGAGCTGGGATTATTTCAGATCAAAACTATATCGAGAGGTTGTCGGGTGCTATGAATTATGTATGGAATTCTCCAGGGAGGAATTTTTTCAATCCAATTGAAATGAGTTATCAAGCTCCATTTGTAGATGCGGCTAAATCTATCGATCCTCAGAATAAGAACAATACATTCATCAGTTACTATAGTTATGGTAGTGTTTTAGGTCTTGCTCTTGACTTATCATTGAGAATGGAGGGTAAGAATCTGGATGATTATATGGCATTGGTTTGGCAGACTTATGGTAAAGAAGAAATACCTTATAGTGTAAGAGATTTACAGACATTACTTGCTGACTATGCCGGTAAGGAATTTGCTAACAACTTTTTTAATAATTATGTCTTTGATTCCAAGATGCCGGACTACAAAACTCTTTTTGATTTTGTAGGTGTCTCTTTTGATAGAGCTAACCCTGAGGGAGTTTCATTTGGAGCAAGATTAGGTGACGAGAATGGCAGAGTAGTGATAAGAAGTAATCCTTTGATTGGTTCTTCTGCTTATGAAGCTGGTTTGGAAAATGGGGATGCTATTATGGCTGTTAATGGTAAATCTATTGGTGGAAGCCGAGCTTTTTATGATCTTCTGAATAGTGCGAAAGTAGGGGGTGTAATTGAAGTGGAGTATGTGAGGTTTGGTGTTCAAAAGAAGACGAAAGTTACTTTAAAAGCAGATCAGTCATATTCAATCAAGAGATATGAGGAGGCTGGATTAAAGGTAAGAAATTCTATTTTGGAAAATAGAACAAGCTGGCTCGAAGAAAAGTAGAACGGCAACTACTTACAGTGCGTTTTTTGAGCAGTTTGTGATTTGTTTTAATATTTAAAAGTTGGAAAAAAGGGGTGTTATGGAGGATATCTCAGTTGTTATTATTGAAGACGAGAAACTACTCGCCAAATCATTAAACGTAGCTTTACTTGACAAGGGTTATGAGGTAAAGGCTATCGTGGATAATGCTAAGGATGGTTTGAAAACAATTCTTTCAGAAAAACCAGATGTTGTATTGTTGGATATTCAATTGAAAGGGGAGGAGAATGGAATATGGTTGGCTTCAGAGTTGAAGAAGCAATATGATGCTCCATATATATTTATGACTTCTTTTACTGATAAAGAGACCATCAATGAAGCTGTAAAGACAATGCCTTATGGTTACATGATAAAGCCAATAAAGGATGCTGAGATTGATGCCAATATTACCCTTGCATTAGAACAATTTCATAGACAAAACCAAAAGGAGGATGAGCCTCAGTTTGCTATCAATGATGCCGTTTTTCTGAAGGACGAACATTATTTTATCAAGTTGAAGTTTGATGAGATTCTCTATGTTCAGGCAAGTGGTAATTATATTGAAATTCAGGAAGCAAGTAAAAAGCATGTTGTAAAAACCACGTTGAAGAAGTTTCTGAACTCAATTCCTTCAGAGAGGTTTATTCAATGCCATAGGTCTTATGTGATTAACTTGGAGAAGATTGATAAGATTGGGTCAAGGAGTTTGTTTATTGGGAATACTGAAATCCCGGTGGTGAAAGAAAACAGAGAGGAAATTCTTAACAGAGTTCAGTACTTCGCCAAGTAATCCAGAAATAGAAAAAGCCACCCACTAATGTGAGCGGCTTTCTACTAGACTTATTTACAAATTTCAATTCTTAGTTTGTTACTGCTTGTAGCGCATCAATATTACCCCAGCCAAAGTTTCCATTTCTGTTAGGATAAAAATCTGAAGCTCTTTTCATTCTATCAAGAACATCTGCTCTTGACTGTGACGGGTTTGTGGCCCAAATCATTGCAGCAATACCAGCTGTTGTTGCAGTGGCAGTACTGGACCCACCTACATATGCAGGTTGGTTTCCACTCATAGCCAAAGTAAGTGAGTTTCTACTTGTATTAGATGCTCTTTGCATCGTTACTGTGAAATCGACTTTACTTCCATCGTGGCAGATATCGCATCTGTTGTATCCATTATCTTTAATCCCAGTAACAGCAACAGTTTCTGACATATTAGCCGGGAAAATCACTCCCCACCATGAAGTCCATGTCAAAGAAGTTCCAGCAGCAGCAATGATCATTTTTCCTTTTCCATAAGCATACCTTACAGCATCTTTGACCTGGCCACTAGAGAAAACATCTCCGATTGACATGCTGATCACTCTAACGTCACTTCTGTTTCCGAGAAGAACAAGAGCGTCACTTACGCCATCTTTTTCTCTTCCTCCATTAATTACAACATCGCTTGTGCCTCTTACGGCAGCCATGTTAGCATTATAAGCGACACCCACTATGCTTCCACTTGAAGTTCTAGGCGCTACGATAGTTCCCGCCATTTGAGTTCCATGACCACATCTGTCATCCGGACCATCAGGATTAGCCCACCACCACCAAGAACTTACATAAGTTCCGTACTTGTTGATGAATCTACCAGTCGATTGTCCTGAAGAATATTGACTATTTAGTTTTGCCTGATCGTCTGATATTCCAGTGTCTATTAATCCTACAGTGATATTATCGCCAGTACTGTAATTCCAGGCAGAAGGGATATTGTGAACATAGAAATTCCAAGGCACCTTACTTCCTGGAGAAACTGTTACAAAATCCGAGGAAGGAATGTTGCTTGCCGGGCTTACGCCACAACCTGCACCACTTTCAACTCTTGTACCTGGGTTAGTAACATTTGGTTCTACAAAAGTGAAGCTTTGTGGTTCAGCGTATCTGACAGATGAAAGCTCTCTTAGCTTATTAATGATAGCAACTTCGTGAACTTTGATCTTGAAATATGGTAATACATCATGTTCAATCGTTATACGATCTTCTAATTCTACGTTTGTTCCAAGTTGATCGAATACATTTTGAAGTTCATTCATAATGGATACTTTGGCATTCACCCAGCTATCTGATGAGATATCTATTTGATGAATACTTGTGTTTAATCCAACAAAGCCTTCTGGTTGATATCCAACAGTAAGGATAGAGTCCTCCTGAACTAGTGCGGTAAGTACGTGGCTTGGACTTAACATGCTCCATTCAAACTCATCATGTTCAATCAATTTGTCAAGGATACTTTGATTGAGATTTTCTTGTGTTACGATTGGGGATTCCTGGATAGGTTGAGGGATGTTTTCCTCTTGCGTTGAGCAGCTATATAGAAGCATTGCAGCCCCAGCTATAGCCATTAGTTTACGGGTCATAGTTTTATATTGATTTAGTTAGCAGTTTTAATATTTCAAAAAATGGCAATAAATCAAAATGTTATGCATGCATAATTAAATAATTCATAAAATAGTCCTATGATTTTAGGAAATAGTGAAATTATCTGTATGTGATGCTAGGCAAAATTGCCTAATTGTGTTTTTTGAGTTTTGAGAAAGATGGGAGACCGGAGACTGAAGTTGGAAGGAGTTGCGGGTTCCGGGTTAGCGGGTTGAACTTTTAGTTGCTCTGGGAAGTTGAATTCTGCACTGGTTAGATTGAAGTCTGCCTGAGGAAGCTGTTGCGCGCTTTAGGGAACTTGTACTTTGTGGATGTCGACTAATTGCGTAGGGAAATAAAAAAACCGTTCCACATTTGCGGAACGGTTCTCGTATAGGTGTAAGTAAATAAAATTATCTTTTCTCTATTGGAATGTACTCAGTTAAATTAGGACCTGTGTACACCTGTCTAGGTCTTCCAATTGGTTCTTTATTTTCTCTCATTTCTTTCCACTGAGCAATCCATCCTGGAAGTCTTCCTAAAGCAAACATAACTGTAAACATTTCAGTAGGTATTCCTAATGCTCTGTAGATAATTCCACTGTAGAAGTCTACGTTCGGATAAAGGTTTCTTTCTACGAAGTATTCATCTTTTAATGCTACTTCTTCAAGTCCTTTCGCAATTTCCAGTACTGGATCATTTACTCCTAGAGCTTCTAGTACCTCATCAGCAGTCTTTTTAATGATTCTTGCTCTAGGGTCGAAGTTTTTGTATACTCGGTGTCCGAATCCCATCAATCTGAAAGGATCGTCTTTGTCTTTAGCTTTTGCAATGTATTTAGCAGTATCTCCACCATCAGCTTTGATTGCTTCAAGCATTTCAATTACCGCCTGGTTTGCTCCACCGTGAAGTGGTCCCCAAAGTGCATTGATTCCTGCCGAAAGAGAGGCATATAAACTAGCCTGTGAAGAACCTACAATTCTTACTGTTGATGCAGAACAGTTTTGTTCGTGATCAGCGTGAAGAATTAATAGTTTGTCAAGCGCCTTAGCAACTACTGGGTTAACCTCATATTTCTCAACAGGAAGTGAGAACATCATTTTTAAGAAGTTGGAGCAATAGTCAAGCGTATTGTCAGGGTAGTTAAGTGGATGACCCATTTCATTCTTGTAAGCCCAAGCAGCGAATGTCGGCATTTTTGCCAGAATTCTGATGATACTTAGATTTACACCGTCCCAAGATCTGTTTGGATCAAGAGATTCAGGATAGAATGCAGTTAATGAAGTTACAAGTGAAGATAGCACTCCCATTGGGTGAGCGTTAGAAGGGAATCCATCTAACAGCTTTCTGATATCTTCGTGAACCACAGTATGCTGTGTAATTTCTTGTCTGAATTGTTCTAATTCTTGTTGAGTAGGAAGTTTACCATAGATAAGTAAATAGCTCACCTCAACGAAGGTAGATTTTTCAGCAAGGTCTTCAATACTGTAACCTCTATGTCTTAGAATTCCTTTTTCACCATCTAAAAAAGTGATGGCACTTTTTGTAGATCCAGTGTTTTTGAATCCTGGATCTAAAGTAATCACTCCAGATTGACCTCTTAGTTTACTAATATCTACTGCTACTTCTCCTTCGGAACCAATTGTTACCGGTAGCTCATACGATTTGCCATCTATAATAATCTCGGCGCTTTTTGACATGTTTAATACTTAATGGGTTACAAAAACTTTAACTAATGAGTTCGTTCAATCAATGGATCGCTAAATTAGAAAATTAGGGCCACTTATGAAACATTAATTGTTACCTAATATCAAAGGCATGCCGTCTTTTCCACTACCAATTACTATAACTTTAGAATTTGGCGAGTTTGCAAGATCTTTTGTAGCCTCGATACCACGCATTTTTAATAACTTATCTGTCAAACTTTTGTTAACAATATCATTTGCCTGAGCTTCACCTTCCGCTGCAATCCTTTTTCTTTCAGCTTCACTTTTTTCCTTGTCAAGACGGAACTGATATGCCAAAGCTTCTTGTTCTTGCTTTAACTTATTTTCAATTGCAGTTTTTATTTGATCTGGAAGTTGAATTGACCTGATCAATAAGCTTTTCATCTCAACTTCATTACCGGGAGCTCCCAGAACAGCTCTTGTTTCTTCTTTAATTGACGATTCAACTTCAGGTCTTTTTGTAGAATAGATCTCTTCAGCAGTGTAGCGACCCATTACTTGCCTCACAGTAGATCTTGCTTCAGGAATTACTAGTCTTTGAACGTAATCTCCTCTAAAGTTTTCCTGAATAGTACCAATGGCATCATATTTTGGATGGAACCTAACCGTTACATCTACACTTATGTTTAGACCATTTTTATCCAGAACGTCCATCGTTTCCTCGATTTTGTCTTCAGAAACTTCGTATCTGTAAATTTCATTCCAAGGGGATTTGACATGCCATCCTGGTCCGATGATGTTTTCCTTTTCCAATTCACCACTTATTGTTTTGAATAATACCGCTCTCTCAGAAGCTTCAATTCGGAAAAATATGCTGCTTGCAAATGAGAGGATCAAAATCCCAGCAATAACAATGATTATGATAATAGGTAAAAATTTCCTGTTGTCCATTTTCTTAGTTTCGTAAGTTTGATTTAGTTCAAAAATAACATTTTATTATTCATTCTGAATTACTGACGAGGAATGGTTTGTTTTTAGTTTAAACAATCCCAATACGTCACTGAATTCCAGGTTGTTGTGACTTTTTATTTTAACAACAGATGTGTAAACAGTTGACAGTTGACAGATGTTTTCAAAACGTTTATCGGTCAACTGTTAACAGTCAACAGTTTTATATACCTTTGCCGCCTAACTTACACCTACCTTAAAAAAGAATTTCATTTAATAATTAAATAAAGCATGAGTAAAGCAAAAGCTAATGATACTGTAAAGGTTCATTACACAGGAAAATTGAATGACGGCCAGGTTTTTGATTCGTCGTTAGAAAGAGAGCCGCTTCAATTTGTAGTAGGAGGGGGACAAATGATTAAAGGATTTGATGCTGCAGTTGATGGCATGGAATTGAATGAGAAGAAGACTGTTACTATTCCTTCGGCTGAAGCATATGGTCCGGTTAATGAAGAGCTATTTCAAGTAGTTCCAAGAACTGATCTTCCTGAGGATATGGATCCAAAGCAAGGACAGACTTTAGTAGCAACTTCTCCTGATGGTCACCAACAGCAAGTGCTTGTTTCTGAAGTAACGGAAGAGACTATTACGATTGACGCTAACCACCCGTTAGCCGGAAAAGACTTGATCTTCGAAATCGAGTTGGTCGAAATAGTTTAATATCATATGATAATAAATTAATGACTTTTGAAGGGGTCAAAATGTAGCTTTACGCTTCGTTTTGGCCCTTTTTTCTTGTTGTTTGTTTTAGACCATTTCTGTCTGTTGCAATTCTTCGATTATACGAAATCAATATTTTATTGAATTTATCTGAGGACGGTTGAAGAAAATTTAAAATCTAAGCCGTTATTCGTCATTAAAGTGATGCATATTGTTTGAAAGGAGCTGGTAATCAAAGACTTTTGAAGATTAAACCCTATGGTTAAATCAAAAAAAATAGTCTTATGAAAAAGTTAGTTTATGTATTCGTATTAGGAATGATCATGTCTTTTGGTTTCTCAGCTTGTAGCTCTCACGATGAGGTTTTGGATGAGATGGAGACGCCTTTGTTGGAGAATGAAGCCACTGATGGTGATGAAGATGACGGTACAGACCCTCCTGTGCCACCTTCATCTAATGGGTAAATCATTCAACGAAAAGACAGGGGATTTCCTTGTCTTTTTCCTTATCTTTAAACCATTATGCGAAAGTTATATTTATTGGTCGGTATTTGCATTATGCAATCTTCACTTTTTGCAAGTAATCAATTTCAAGTCGTGGATGATCTAATTTCTGAGTCTCACAAATTTTTGAGTGCAAAGAATTGGGATAGTGCATACTATTTTGCGGATGAGAGTTATTTAGAAGCAAAAATCGTTGGGTACTCTTGGGGTAAGGCGAATTCACAATATGTAAAAGGTTGGGCCATGTACAAGAAGGGTAATCTTTCTGAAGCTTTGTTGTTATACCTTGAGTCTTTACGAATAATGCAAGATGAACTTGAGTCTTCTGAACAACCTCAAGCACGAGCTTCTTTGCACATGAACATAGGTCAGATTTATAAGACCTACAGTAACTTTGAAGGAGCATTGAAGTTTTATGAACAAGGCCTTCGTATAGCTAGAAATAATTCTCTAAATGATTCGGAAATTAAACTGATTTACAATCAAGGTGTAGTTCATAAGCACTCCGGAGAACTGGCAAAAGCGGTTGAGAAGTTTTTAGCGGCAAAACTACTCGCGCTCAATTATGAAAATAATCTTTGGTATTTTAACAGTATTAATCAATTAGGGTTGGTAAATCATGAATTAGGACGATATGATTCAGCGCGATATTATTTTGATCAGGCATTTGATATTACTCCTCAACTGAAGCGAAAATCAAGGTATGAGGCAATGATTTATCATAATAAGGCAAATAGCTACTTTGCTGAAGAGGATTATACGAATGCTGAAAATTACTACCTATTATCCCTTCAAAGCAAACCTAGATTCATCAGTTTTAAAGATTTGTCAGAATTGTATTATGAAATTGGTCATTATGAGAAGGCGATTGATTTAGGTCTGAAAGGAATTGAATATTACCCAGATGGAGCAAGTACAGCAAGTAGTTCATCAATTTTTAGAACGGTGGGCTTGGCTCAGCTTAAATTGGGGAGAGTGATTGATGGAACGGATTATATGAATCAATACAGTACTAGTATCGATAAGTATTTGGTAACAAAGGAATCCACCAAAAAACTAGAAGACGCCTACCAAATAGATCTTCTAACCAAGCAGTACTTCCTCAAATTAGAACAACAAAAAAGGCAAGCTCAAATCATTCAGCTGTCCTGGTTCTTTGGTATTGTGGTCTTTGCTTTTATTCTTTTATTCTTTGCTCAGAGATGGTATCAGAAAAGGAAGAAAGCAGATGCTACCGATGCTATCAAAGCTATCTTTAATCAGAGTGAGATATTGAGGGGTAGTTTGGATAGGGAGTTGTAGATCCACCCAATCAAAAAAAATCTCCAACCAGAAATACTAGACTTCCAGATACTACTTTAGCAGTTTAAGGTACTACCCCAATAAGGTTGCATAGCAACCGTTCCCCCTTCGAAGGGGGCCAGGGGGATGTCTTTCCATAAACGCTAAAATCAACCACAACCCAATGTCCAAATACCATCATTACAACAAAAAACTTAAACCCTACGCCCGCAGACACAGAAACAAAAGCACCAAAGCAGAAATCAGAATGTGGTCAAAAATCTTGCGTGCCAGGAAAATGATGGGATATGAGTTTCTAAGGCAAAGACCGATTGATTGGTTTATAGCTGACTTCTTTTGTAAGGAGTTGAAGTTGGTGATTGAGGTAGATGGTTATACTCATAGTTGGCCTGAAACAATTGATAAGGATAAGAAGAAGACTCGTGTTTTGAAGGAATTAGGTTATCGCGTTTTGAGGTTTACCGATGAGGACGTATTGTATCATACTGAGAGTGTGAGGAGATTATTGGAGCTTTGGATTGGGAAGAATGGGTAGCAGACATCCCCTAGCCCCCTTCGAAGGGGGGAGTTTAGATTGCCTGGAGGCAATCTAAACTGGTGAGTGCCGTGGGTTGACGTTGCTGCTGTTATTCTACAACTATCAAATAATAATTTCTTCGTCCCTTTTGGGCTAGTAGGTATTTGCCTTGGATTAGGTCAAATTCTACAGGCTGCTCTGATGAAGTGAGTTTAGTTTTGTTGACACTTACACCACCTCCTTTAATCATTCTTCTTGCTTCTCCCTTAGATGGGAAAATAATTCCATCTGTTACTTCAGATAACAAGTCTGTAACATTGCCAGCGGATTCCAACACAGATTTGCTTATTGTTGCTTGAGGAACTCCTTCAAATACAGAAAGAAGGGTGTTTTCATCTATTGAAGCTAAATCTTCGGTTGTTGACTTTCCAAAAAGAATTTGCGATGCTTTAATAGCCATCTCTAAATCCTCTTTACTGTGAACTCTTTCTGTAATGTCCTCAGCGATAGCTTTTTGAAGAATTCTATTATGTGGAGCTTCAGCATGTTCAGCTTCTAATGCTTCAATTTCTTCTTTGCCCTTTAGTGTAAAGATTCTGATGTAGTTCTTTGCATCTTCATCGGAAGAGTTTAGCCAGTATTGGTAGAATTTGTAAGGAGACGTCTTTTCCTTATCTAACCAAACATTACCACCTTCAGTCTTTCCGAATTTAGTTCCATCAGCTTTCTTAATCAAAGGGGTAGTTAGTGCGAATGCTTCACCCTGGTCTTTTCTTCTGATAAGTTCAGTTCCTGTTACAATATTTCCCCACTGATCAGAACCACCAAGTTGGAGTTTGCAGTTTTTGTTTTTCCACAACCAGTAGAAGTCGTATCCCTGAACAAGCTGGTAGCTAAATTCAGTAAAACTCAAACCTGTTTCCAGTCTTGTTTTTACAGAGTCTTTTGCCATCATGTAATTCACGGTGATGTGCTTTCCTACATCTCGGATGAATTCAAGGAAATTGAAATTTTTGAACCAATCATAGTTATTTACAACTTCTGCAGAGTTATCTCCGGAATTGAAATCAAGAAATTTTTCAAGTTGCTTCTGTACGCAATTCAGATTATGATCCAGGATATCTTCCGACAGTAAGTTTCTTTCCGCTGACTTTCCTGATGGATCTCCAACCATTCCCGTTGCACCTCCCACAAGAGCAAAAGGCTTGTGTCCACACCTTTGGAAATGAACCAAAGTCATGATTTGTACTAAAGAGCCAATATGCAATGAATCAGCAGTTGGATCGAACCCGATATAGGCGCTTACAATTTCACCACTGTTCAACAACTCTTCTGTTCCAGGCATAATGTCATGGATCATGCCTCTCCACTTTAGTTCTTCTACGAAATCTTTCATTACTTCAGTTCAAAAATTGAGCTGCAAAAATGAATCATTCCACTGGAAATGAAAAGGTGTTTTGATGTTTTTGTTGAAAGTGTAATTCCAGCTTTATTAATGGGTTGAGTGTCTGTATATTTAGAAACTGAAATTTAGAACTACTCGTACAACCAATAGGTTAATAGCTGACAACCTTAATGATCTACAGAACCCTAATTGTTACATTCATCACAGTGAGTCTAGTTGTGTTGCCCAACAAACCGGTGCAAGCTCAGGAAACCAATTCCAGAATTAAAACACTCCAAGTACAGACTGGGTTGAATTACTTTTTGTTGAAAGATAAAAGAGCATCAAACCTTAATTACAGTGGTTCGGGGTTTAATATTGGTGTCGGACTTTTAAATTCAGATGCAAAAAAGAGGAATCATTATAACTTAAGAATTGTATTCCCAACCCTTACCAGTCAGTTGGAAAATGAAATGACTGGGCTTCTTGGTGAGTTTAATTATCAGCATCTAAGAAAAACTAATTGGTCAGTAGTTGGTGGTGATTTGGCTATTGGTGGCTTTGTAAAGTTGAAATCCTTTATCCGAACTTTTACGATACTTAATGAACAGATTTCGGGTGAGATCTTTAGCTCGGTTGGTCCATCGGTATTTTGGCGAAAAGCAATTGCAAAAAGACACCAATTGATTATTCAGGCTCAAAATCCGCTTTTAGCTTATGTGTTGGATTTTGATAGTTTCGTTGTTCCTAAGGAAGGCTTGGTAACGATAGCTGACTTTATTGATTATGATTTCGACCTTCAATATGAGTTTAGTGCTAATACAAAAGCTTCATTCTATCTGCACTATCATTTCAATTATTACAGAATTCGCAGAGGAATAGCTCCTGTAAAATATGGGTCTAGTCAGTTTCTAGTAGGTTTAAATATTAGGTTATGAATAGAGTAATGGTCTTTTTGTCGGCTTTAGTGATTTTGTCATCATGTGGAAACCTACTGATAGAAGACGATCCCGAAAATACTTTGGTGAGCAATTTTGATGTTTTTTGGGAGGAGATGGACAGGCACTATTCTTACTTTGAATACAAAGGGGTGGATTGGGATTCGGTTAGAACCAGATATCGTCCTATAGTTCAACAGTATGGTTCATCAGGTCAGCTTTTTGATTTGATGGAGGAAATTATAGTTTCACTGGAAGATGGGCATGTCACCCTTTTTTCACCAAGTCGAGTGGCAGAATACAATTATACAGAAGGGTTTCCCAATAATTCTTTGGAGTACGCCAAAAACTATCTTGAAAATATTAAAGGTTCTAACTCGATATTAATGTCCGGGGAAGTAGAAGGTGAGAATATCGGGTATATCAGGGTCAGTACATTTACTGGGGACAGATCTGCGTTTGACAGGATTGATGACATTATGCAGGACTTTTCAGATAAGGATGGTATTATCATTGATTTACGTATAAATGGAGGAGGAGATGATCGAAATGCCTTGAAGATAACTTCGAAGTTTGCGGAAGAAAGAAGGGCTTTTAGGAGAGTAAGATATCGCAATGGACCTTCTCATAATGACTTTACTCATTGGATTACGGATTATGTGACGAAAGGAGAAGATGTTTACTCCGGACCTGTTATGCTATTAACTAACCGCAGGTGCTTCAGCTCAACTGAGGGATTCATTCTCTCTATGAAGGTGCAGCCCAACGTGAAATTAGTAGGAGGCATTACCGGCGGAGGCTCAGGAAATCCAATTGAGCGTGAATTGCCGAATGGTTGGGTGTTTAGATTATCCACTTGGATGGTATCCGAACCTGATGGCAAAATCAATGAAGGGATTGGAATATTTCCTGATTACGAGGTGAATATTTCTGAGGAAGATATAGTTGATAGACGTGATACCATTTTGGAACGTGCAATAGAAGAAATCAACAATCTGTAGGAGCCCTGGAAGACCGATGTTGGACATGCGGGGAAGTCTGGAAGGCGGCAGGCCAGGAGGGCGGTTTAAGCGCGGATAGTGTGGTGCCAAAAAAATGACATTTACTAGCTAAAATTACTCCTTTTATCAGTGGGAATTTGACCTAAAATGGTTAAGTTGAAGGTGATTTTAATGGAATTTGTATGGGAGATTTGAATGTTCGACTGGTTTCCAGCCAGAAGCAACTGAATGAATTTACAAGGCATTTACTGAAGGACGTTCATGCATTGGAGAGGATGCTGGAAGAGGAGTGGTTTAATGAAGATCCGATTCACATTGGGGCTGAACAAGAAATCTGCCTTGTTGACCATCATTTCAAGCCATCTCCAAGTGCTTTGCAGGTTTTGGATGAGGTAGGTTATGAAAATTTCACAACGGAATTGGCTAAGTTCAACATAGAGGCAAATCTTGACCCACATGAACTAAAAGGAAGTTGTTTTTCTGATATGCAGTCCCAACTAGAAGGACATTTACAAACTCTGGAAAAGGCACTTGAAGGAAAAGGACTCAACTATGTGCTTACTGGCATTCTTCCTACCATCAGAAAGTTTGATATGGAGTTGGATAACCTCACTCCACTTAAACGATATGATTCATTAATTAAGGCGATTAATAGAATGAGGGGTAACTCACATGAGTTGCGGATAAATGGAATGGATGAGCTGATCATTACGCAGGATAGTGCAATGCTGGAGTCTTGTAATACTTCATTTCAGGTGCATCTTCAGGTAAAGCCTTCAGAATATGTAGATAAATATAATTTAGCTCAGGTACTTGCGGCCCCAGTATTGGCTATTGCATGTAATTCACCACTTTTATTTGGTAAAAGATTGTGGGCAGAAACCAGAGTGGCATTATTTCAGCAAAGTATAGATACCAGGAAAGCTGGAGAACATATCAGGGATAGAAGTCCAAGAGTGTTTTTTGGTAATTGTTGGTTGGAGAACTCTATATCGGAGATGTATAAGGAGGACATTGCCAGATTCAGAGCGATGATGATGACTGACTATGAGAAGGATGTACTGAAGATGATGGATGATGGAATCACTCCAAAATTGAGGGCGTTGATGATTCATAATAGTACAGTCTACAGATGGAATAGACCTTGCTACGGAGTAAGTCCGAATGGTAAGCCACACTTGAGGATAGAGAACAGGGTCTTGCCTGCTGGTCCCACACCAATTGATGAAATGGCCAATGCAGCTTTTTGGATTGGTCTGATGAATGGATTTCAGGATGAATTTAAAGATGTCACGCAGTTAATAGAGTTTGATGAAGCCAGGGATAATTTTTTGTCCGCTGCAAGAGATGGATTGAACACAGATTTCACGTGGTTTAATGGACAGAAGGTGGATGTTTGTGAACTAATTAGAAAAGAACTGATACCAATTGCCAGACAAGGGCTGGAAAGATCAAATGTCTCCAAATCTGATATCGATAAGTATCTTGATGTAATAGAAGGTAGAAATGAGATGCGGCAAACTGGAACGCAATGGGTTTTGAACTCTCATTCCAAACTCGCTAAGCAAACTACCAGAGAAGAGATTTCAGTTGCACTCACCAGTTCAATGATAGAGAATCAGAGAAAAGGAATTCCTGTGCATCAATGGAAATTAGCTGATCTTGATTCAATTGAGGGTTGGAATCCACATTCATTATTGGTGGAGGAATTTATGACTACAGATGTATTTACTGTACATCCTAATGATATACCGGAATTCGTTGCAGATATACTGGATTGGAGGAATATTAAGTACGTGCCGATAGAAGATGATAAAGGAATATTGAAAGGCTTGGTCACGTTTAAAATAATGTTAAATTACTTTAGTAAAAAGGCCAACAACAACGGTAAAGAGGATGTTACTGCAAGGGATTTAATGATAAAGAATCCAATCACCATTCACCCTGAAGCATCAATTACGGAAGCTTTGAAATTGATGAAAGCAAATAAGACTGATTGCTTGCCAGTGGTGAAAAAGAATAAGTTAATTGGCCTGATTACAGAGGGCGATTTTTTAAGAATCACAGCCAGCCTGTTGAATAGAATTGAGAAGAACGAGCTGTTAAGTAAATAAATGGATAGAGTATTAGGGATAGTAGAAGGAAAGGAAAAAGGTCCACTTGTCATTTGCGTTTGCGCTTTACATGGTAATGAACAAGTTAGTATTAGAGCATTCGAAAGAGTTTGTGATGCGATCAACAAACATCAGATACCATTTAAGGGAAAGTTTGTAGGATTACTTGGGAATATTGAAGCAGTTAAACTGAATCAGAGGTTTATTGACGCTGACCTTAACCGTGTGTGGGAAGAAGAGTATATTGAGTATCTGAAAGTGAAGCCCAAGGCAGAATACACTCATGAGGACCGTGAGATGCTGGAGTTGAAAGCCGCAATTGCTGAACATGATTCCGATGATTATGACATAAAAGTAATTGCTGACCTGCATGCTACATCATCTGAAAATGGGAACTTTATTGTAGTTCCTCCAGGAATAGCAGATCATGCCATTATCAAAGCCTTACACTTACCGGTAGTGGTTGATTTAGATCAATATCTAATTGGTACTTTGTTAGGTTATGTGGTAAATCATGGTTTTATATCGTTTGCTTTTGAGGGAGGATTAATTGGGAGTGATCAGGCGTTAAACTTACATATTTCTGGGCTCTGGGAAATTCTTGAAGCAGCAGGATGCATTACCCATAATGATCATATGAACGAAGATCATTATGCAAATCAACTTATGGAAATTTCCAGTGAGTTACCGAAACAAGTTAAGGTACTACACAGACACTGGGTGGAACCGACTGATGGTTTTAAAATGAAGCCAGGGTTCGTAAATTTTGAAAGAATAAATAAGGGTCAATTATTGGCCTCCGATGATGCTGGAGACATATATTCTCCATATGATGGTATGATTTTTATGCCACTTTATCAAGATACCGGTAACGACGGTTTTTTTGTAGTAGAAGAAGTAACATCGATCGTTGAGACGGAATAGTCGGCAAGAAGAAGTTATCGTGTTTTTTGCAAACTATTGACTAAAATTAAACGTTATTACAAATCCAAATTAAACTGAAAGGAACATGAAGAAAGCGACATTTGGTTCAGGCTGCTTCTGGTGTACAGAGGCAGTATTTCAAAAATTAGAAGGAGTAGAAGGTGTGATGTCGGGGTATTCAGGAGGGAAGATTAAAAATCCTACTTACAGAGAGATATGTTCTGGTCTTACGGGTCATGCTGAGGTGATCCAGGTTGTATACGATGAGGACAAAATTACTTATAAGGATCTTCTTGAAGTATTCTGGAAAACACATGATCCAACTACTCTAAACAGACAAGGTAATGATGTAGGATCACAGTATAGGTCTGTGATTTTCTATCACGACCAAAATCAGAAGGAGTTAGCAGAGAGTTACAAACAGTCATTAGATGAGTCTGGTATTTTTCAGGATCCTATTGTGACTGAAATAACACCTTATAAGGAGATGTATCCTGCAGAGGATTATCACCAGAACTATTATAATGACAATCAATCTCAACCTTATTGCTCATTTGTGATTAAGCCTAAGGTTGAAAAGGTGGAGCAACTCTTTAAAGAGAAGCTTAAAAAATCAAATAGAAAAAGTGCTTAGCTAAAACAAGCTTAATTGCTTCTTCTCAATAGGAGGCCGTGCAAAACCATTAACTGTACGGCCTCCGTATTTATATGACTCATTTCTTTCCTTTTCAATCAGATCATCCAGATTCCCTTTTGGCGTGAAGTTCTCCTCAATTCTTTTTGCAGCAGTATGAAGGTTTTTGAAGGCTCTCATTTTATCGTAGTGTCCGATCTTAGCTTTTTCAATGGACTTCTTTAGTACATTAATACTATTATCATAGACTTTGGTTGGTACAGGAAAAGGATGTCCATCTTTTCCTCCGTGAGCAAATGAAAACCTTGCCGGATCCTGAAACCTGCTCGGAGTGCCGTAAATAACCTCTGAAACAAGTGTTAGAGATTGTAAAGTCCTTGGGCCCAGTCCTTTAGTCAGAAGAAAAGACTCGAAATTAGCAAAAGGAGTTTCCTGTGCTAGTGCCAAAACTGCTCCAAGTCTTTTTAGGTCTACATCTTTTTGTCTCACATCATGATGAGCTGGTAATCTCATTTGTGATATCTCTCTTAGAAGATGGACCGGCTTTTCTCTGGATATATCAAGAATTGAATCTCTCGTGATTTTGGCCCGTTTGTCGGTAAGATTAATGATAGGTCCCTCATTCTTTCCAACGATATCAGTATGAGGTTGATCCAGAAACTCCTTAAATGAATTGGAATGCCAGTGATATCGTCGCGCATACCCATTCTCAGTATTCATTCCTTGCTGAACAACACTCCATTCACCTTCATCTGAAACAATAAAAGAATGCAGGTAAATCTGATAACCGTCCTGAATGGTGTTGTTGTCAATTTTGGCTGTGAGTTTACTGCTTCTAACCAGATCTGCTCCATTTAAACCCGTTTTTAGAGCGATATCTGTTAATTCATTTGGAGTCTTCTTGGAATGTCTTCCACGTCCTCCACAGAAATATAAACCAAGCTCATTTGCTTTAGGGTTCATTGAAGATTTCAACGCACCCAATACAGAAGTCGTAATTCCAGATGAATGCCAATCCATTCCTAATACGCAACCTAAAGACTGAAACCAACCTGGATCACTTATTCTTCTTAAAACCTCAGATTTGCCAAACTCGAGAATAATTGCTTCTAATATAGCTCCACCCATTGTACTCATTCTTTCCGCCAACCACCTTGGAACTTTGCCACCATGAAGAGGTAAATCAGCATGCCCTGATTTTTTCATAATGCTAATATAATTAGTATTAGCTAAATATGTTAGTTGTAGAGAAATAATTCTAATTTGTGCCAACCAAAACACATGTATTGTTAGTTATAGGTTCGTATTCAATTATAAGTGACTATGAACCGAAAAGAGTTTATCAAATTAGCTTCAGCATCAGTAGTACTTACCTCATTAGGGATATCCCTGGCAGGTTGTGAGGATGATGCTACAATTACTCCTTCACTTGGGCCAGTAGAAATTGATTTGAGTGTTTCCCCATTTTCTGATTTGAATATTGAAGGAGGTTGGCTTTTACATCCTTCTCAAAACATTCTGTTAGTAAATGTATCAGGTTCTATACGAGCATTTACATCAGTCTGCACGCACTCAGGTTGTGCCAGAAGTTGGGATTTTGATGATAATGAATTTATATGTACTTGTCATAATAGTAAATTTAATCTAAGTGGTAATGTTGTAAGTGGTCCTGCATCAGGAAGACTTGCTGAGTACGATGTAACCAGAACAGGAGATGTATTAAGATTGACCTAGAATTCATTCTTCTTGGTTCCGAATGGAATAAGTGATTTTGATTCAGTATATTTAATATATGCGGATCAAGAGGACTATTCTCATTCTCTCGCTATTGTTGGGACCAGCGAAATTATTTAGTCAGAACATAGATAGCTTACTTCAGGCTTTGGAAGAAAATACCGATAGCCAGCAAGAAATCTATATTCTGGACAAAATTTCTAGTTACTATCACGACAAAGACCTCCAGCAAAGTCTACAATACAATTTGATGTTTATGGATTCTGCCAAGAATCTACCTGATTCCGCTATGTGGGCTAAGTCATTGAACCGATACGGGATTGTAATGAGCGGCCAGGGTAATTATGATGCTGCAATATATAATCACTTGCAATCCATTTTCATCAGTCAACTCACGGGTAATAAATCAAGAGAGGCGATCAATTACATCAATATTGGACACGTTCATGGGATTCTCAAGGAGTACGAGAAGATGATTGATTATTCCCTGAAGGCCCTTGATTATTATTTGAATACTCCTGGTGCTGACCGGGCAACTACTGCATTGTTATACGGTAATATTGGCTATGCATATAGTCAGTTAAAAGATGCAGAGAATTCCACTTACTACATTGAGAAAGCCATGGAAATTAACCGGGAATTGAATAACCTTAGGAGTCTGGCGCTAAATTATGTTACGCTAGGAGAGGTGATGATATTTCAAGGTGATACGGTTGGTGGCATCAATAGCATCAAAAAATGTATCACCATAAGGAATGAAATTGATGCTCCATTAGATGTTTCTTTAAGGCATTTAAGAATTTCAGAAATCTATCTTGCTCAGGGAAATTATGGGTCAGCGATGCATCATGTAGATTCTGCATTGATCATGGCCAACCTCACTAAAAAAGGTAGTCAGATTGTTAGTTCAATGAAATTCAAGTCTAAGCTGTACAGACAGCTAGGGAATTTTGAATCAGCCTATATGCTGCTGGAAAAAGCCACTTTAGTTGATGACAGTCTGAGAGCTTTGGCTGATAAATCCACAGCAATAGCTACAACAATGGAAGCCAGCAATCAAATTCAATCACTGGAATCGGTTATTGACATACAGAATAGGAGATCAGATACCCAGCGTATTTGGATTGTTTCATTGATTCTTGCAACGATTATTATTTTACTAATTGCATTGAGGAACCTTTCTTTACTTCGCACTAAAAGAAGGAGTAATGAGATACTACAAAAAGTTAATCACCAAATTCTGAAGCAATCTGAGGAGCTTGAGAAAACTCAAAGCGAACTGGTAAATTCAGAGAAAATGGCTGTATTGGGTAGATTATCTGCCAGCATGGGACATGAGCTAAATACACCAATTGCCGGTATTAAATCGAATATTGAGATTATTGCTGATGCTCAACGTTACGAATTTATTATCCTCAGCAAAATCTACGATCAGTTGGAGCCAGCAGCTTTTATGAATGCAATTCACTTAGTAGAGGCATCTTATCTCGCGCAGAAAAACCCCACACCGCCTCGAGAAAGAAGAAGGCTTAAAGAAATTCTAACAGAAGCGTTGAGAATAAAATATTCTGATGATGCTGATGAAATTGCTGAGAAGTTCGACTATCTGATGGTATATGATAATATTGAAAAATTCAGTACAATTCTTGATCACCCACTTAGAAACGATCTCCTTGAATTAGTATCCCTTGTCTCATCAAGAACTCAAGCGGTATTGACTTCCCAGCAGGCACTTGAACGCGTCAATAAAATTGTGGTAAGTCTAAAGACATATTCGTACAAGAACGTAGAAAGGCAAAAGGTGAATTTTGATTTATCTAAGAATATCGATACCATTTTTACACTGTATGAGGGGATGACAAAAGGAATAGAGATCACAAAGAACTATCTGGAAAACTCAGAATATACGGGATACCCGGATGAGCTAAGTCAGGTATGGTCTAACCTAATTACCAACAGTGCCCATGCACTTAATTTCAAGGGAAAGATTGTGGTAAATATGGAAGAGGATGAGAACTTCTATAAAATTAGCTTTCAAGATGATGGTACAGGAATTCCGGAAGAAGTAGGAGAGCAATTATTTGACCCGTTCTACACAACAAAACCTGAAGGTGAGGGAACAGGACTTGGTTTGGGGATTTCAAGAAAAGTAATCGAAAGACATGGAGGAACATTGACTTGGCAAAACCTTGAGCAGGGAGTCAAATTTGTGGCAACTTTGCAAAAGAATCATGTCAATTCAGAAGCAGTCCTTGTTCATTAAGATATTGGTGGTTATTCAATTCATTTTTATCTAATTTCGCACCCCGCGTTAAGAAGATTAGATGGCAGCAATTTATAGGACTCTTACTACAGAGGAGCTTCAGGAAATGGAAAAAGAATTCATAGATTTTCTTGTAGTGAATGGTATTCATGCTGATGACTGGGTCAAAATAAAATCTGAGAGCAAAGATGAGGCGCACAGAATGATTGAGTTATTCAGTGATGTTGTATTTGAAGGTATTATGAGGAAGACTAAATTTCTTGAAATACGCTCTGTAAATGATATTAAGACTTTTCAATGCTTGGATGATAAAATAATCTTGATGGGGATTGAAGGGCCCACCGATATGGATTTCGATAAAACGGATAACCTTGATGAGTTAATTTCTCAGGGAGTTGAAGGTGTTTCAATTTACACACAAGAGAAGAAGTACAATAAGAAAAGAGAACTGGAGCTATATGAAATGACAAATCAAGGTTGTCATATTTCAGACGGTAAACTATTCAAAGCACTTTCTCTGGCATATTACAGCAGTAAAAACGACTAAAATGGATTGGAGATTATTTATAGATATTATTGGTTGGATTGGTTCCGTTGAAGTAATTCTGGCTTATGGCCTGGTAAGTACACAAAGAGTCAGAAGCGATTCTTTTTGGTATCAGTTCTTGAATTTTACAGGAGGGATTTTATTGATTGTAAATACGTTCTATCTGGAGTCATATCCGTCTACTTTTATCAATGTTGTTTGGGTAATTATTGCACTAGGTGCCTTTTATGGAATGTTCAAAAGACGCTACAGCAAGACAAAAAGCTCATAATCTTGAGATTCAACTAAATTTCTCCCTGAACTATTGTAATTTTGTGACATGAACACATCTCAGGAGATCATAGCTTACAAACCGCTACTGCAAAGCATTGCGCTTAGGATGGTAGGATCTCTTAGTGATGCTGAAGATATTGTTCAGGATACATTTCTAAAATGGCTTACTATTGACCGGGCCAAGATTGAAAATACGAAGGCATATTTAGTTAGGGCTGTTACCAACAACTGTATCAATCACCTGAAGTCTCTTAAAACTAATTATATCGACAAATCAATCGACAACTTAAAACAGTCTGATTTAGCTGAATATTTCCGTGAGATTGAAATAAGTAAGTTCGATATTGAAAATGAGTTGGCTGAAGCAATGCAGACGATCCATAGAAAGTTGGAGCCTTTGGAAAAGTCAATTTTTATAATGCGGGAGTTTTTTAACGTTGAGTATGAAGAACTTCAGGAGATGTTTGGAAAGAGTGCTGCCAATTGTCGGAAGATGGTTAGTAGAGCAAGAGCTAAGTTGGCTATTGACCTACCAAAGATTAAGATTAATATCCCAGACACATCTAATTTACTTACTCAATTCAGAAAAGCCTCTCACTTAGGTTCCATGAACGGACTGATAAACGAATTGAAGAAGGATATTCAAAAAAAGATTAAATAATTTCTACAGATTTTGTCACAAACACAAGTGCCTGTTGTCTTCTTTAAAAAAGAAGCAAAATTTAATAAGTTAAACAGGTAATGGAAGTTATTCTAATATTCTTTGTGGCACATTGGTATTTGTCATTATTCTTTCAGACATTTTTCCTACATCGCTACGCAGCACACAAGGCATTTACAATGAGCAAGACCACTGAGAAAGTGTTCTTCGTTCTAACCTGGATTTTTCAGGGTTCAAACTACCTAAGTGCATATGGTTATGGTGTTATGCACAGAATGCACCACGCATATGCAGATACTGAAAATGATCCACATTCTCCTAAATACGATGAGACATTGTTCAAAATGATGTGGAAGACAAAAACAATCTATTCTGCTATTTGTAATAGAAAAATGATTGTTGATGATCGTTTCACTAAGGACGTACCGGAATGGGAAGCATTTGATAAGTTCGCAAGATCTTGGCCAAGTAGATTATTCTGGGGAGCGTTGTACACGTTAGTTTATTTTCAGTTTGCAACAGTATGGTGGATATGGTTGTTACTTCCAGTGCAATTTTTATTGTCACCCGTTCATGGGGCGATCATTAATTGGTTTGCTCATAAGTATGGTTACAGAAACTATGAAGTGGGAGACACCTCTAGAAACTTCCTGCCATTTGATTTTCTAATGATGGGAGAGAGCTATCACAACAATCACCATAAGCATGGTTCGAGAGCAAACTTTGGTGGAGTAAGATGGCACGAAATAGATCCTACTTATCTAGTGATCAAAGGTCTGAGTGCAATTGGCGTTATCAAAATGGTGAATAAATCTCATAAACAAACAAAGGAGATAAGAGAAGCAGCTTAAAAGAATTTTAATTTTCCCTTAATAGAAGAAGCCGTCTCATTTTTGTGAGGTGGTTTCTTTTTTTATGCGTACGTCACTGAATTGGACTGCATGTACTTATGAAGGGTAGTACGATCCATTCTGTCTATTAATTCCTCGCAAAGCAACATTATATCTTTCCCACCACTTGATAATGGGTCAAGAGAATTCAAGGCTTTTCCCTGGTCTGTGGCTTCATTCATTTTGATGGTTCTTCTTACCGTTTGATCTAATATAATATTCCCATAAAATGTCTTTGCCTCTTTTAATATCTCTTTCTGGTAGAGTGTGTTAGACTGAAACATATTAAAGAAGATACCAAGTAAATTTATCTGCGAGGATACTTTAACGCTATGTATGTACTCCAATAATTGACTAATCCCACTTAGGGAAAAGGAGTCCGCTGATGAAGGAACCAATAGAGATTGGCTATTCGCAAGTATGGATTTTACAAGATTGCCGAAGTGAGATGGGCAATCAACTAATATCAAATCGTACTTGCCTTTTACATAGTTAAGAATATCTTTCATAATGACCTGACCGAAAGAAATGAACTGGTTGTTAGCCTCTAATTCATTCAATTCTATTGATGCAGGAATCATATGTAAGTATGGATTGATTTCCAGCGGCTCAAACTTAAAATGAGCGTGATGCATTGAAGTCTTACATAGATTGAAAAGAGTTTTGTCAGGTTTGTTCTTGATTACTGTTTGGGTAAGATTAGCCTGTGGGTCGCTATCGATCATCAAGACCTTGAAGGACTTTGACCAATTACGGGCCAGGTTTAAGGTGGAGGTCGTCTTGCCAACTCCCCCTTTAAAGTTATAGATCGCAATTATATGTGCCATAGTAAGATTGTGTAACTGGGGAATAACTGCAAGTTTTTTATATAGTAGCTAGGTGTTCCAATCAAATATAGTAATATATATTGAAAAAATGAAAATTATTCTTATTTAAGTTCAATTAAAGTCACTGTTTTATTATAAAATACCGAATAGTATGTATTATAAGTGCAAAGACTTTTTAACCAGGTATTAAATGATTGAAGTGTAATGAAGTATTATTAATGTAAAGAATTAATTCACATACTAAATAGTATTTATTTCCATGCGTCACGTACTTTATCTACTATATCCTGCATTTTTGATTCAGTATATTTACCATAAGTAGTGTAGATAATTTTACCTTGGGGATCAAGTACAAAGAAGTAGGGTAGGTCTTTTCCCTGGAATTGAAGTTCTTTTTTATACCGTTTTAATTCACCTTTATAGAATAGCACGTAAGGAAGAAGTTTTGGATCAATTGTTTCTTTAACCTTGTTCATTACGGATTGATAGGCTGGTCGCTTAGCTCCGGTAAACATTGGAACAAAGTACAAGTGAATATCATAAGTACTCTGAAATAATGAAGGCTTTTCTGGTTTATATAGAAACTGATAATAAGCTGGTCTAAACCAGGATTTTAAATGCTCCTCAGATTTTTTAGAGTAAGCGAGACCTATTATTGAGTATTTACCTACTAAGTCTTCCGGAATATTGATCATCTCGTTTGTAAGGCTTTCACCTTCCATCGGAGGGAATTGAGCTCCTACCTGAGCCAGGATCGTTGATGAGCAAGAAATTAAGATAGCAAGTATAAGAACTCTCATGATTTTAAGATTTGTATATGTAGTAAACTAATATATTGAATATAAATTATGATATTGAAGAAATTATCATCATTTAAATATTCAAATTATGTCTGCAGGTTATTCAAAAACTCCTTTAGGAAAAAAGTTAGGATACAAAGAAGGTTTTAGAGTTGCTTATATCAATTTACCTGCTCACTACTTTGAGTTATTTAGTGATTTACCGGAAGTTTTAAAAGTTGATTTAAAGGATGGAGATATTGATCTAATTCATGCATTTATTACCACCATTCCGGAATTAGACACTTACGGCCCCATCATCAAAGAATCATTGAAGAAAACAGGAATGGTATGGTTCTCCTGGCCAAAGGGTTCATCAAAGATACCAACTGAGTTGAACAGAGATTTGATACGTGCAAAAATATTAGACTTGGGTTTGGTGGATACCAAAGTGTGTGCAGTAGATGAAGATTGGTCCGGCTTAAAGTTTGTGTACCGGACCAAAGATCGTTAGTATCGTATATTTTATGAAGTAGCTGCTTGCTCAACTTCTTCCGATGACGTGTCAGTTGTATAACCTGCTCCTGTTTTCTTACCCATCATTACATATCTTAAGAAGCTCTCAAGTGGGAATACTAGCAAGGCTGTTCCAACATCAATTAAGAAATCGATTACTGGAGTACTCTTAATATCGACATAAGAAGCCATTGCAGATTGACAGAATTCAATGATAAGAATAAGTGTCAAAATAGATAGCGCTGATTTCAAAATCCTATTAAACTTCCTTGTTTGATTTAGTCTTGATGAAATCACTACAAGTCCACCAAATACAAATATCTGTAAAGCGTAGAACCATGGTAATTGCCAGTAAGGGGTTGCTACTTTAAAAGAAATGGAATCGGCTTCCTCCACGTTACCAAAGCTATCTCTGGATTGAACAAACAATGTATAATCTCCTGGAGGTAGATAACTGAAGTCTATTTGAGAGTTGTTCGTCCAGTCGGACCAGTGGTCGTTAATCCCTTCAAGCTTGTATTTGTATTCTGTGTTTAACAGACCCAAATAGTCGGGCTTAGACATTTCAAATGACAGAAATGTGTTATCATATTTTATTGCCAGTTTTTTTCCACGCTCCAGGATACCATCTGTAGCTCTAATCTTTTTTAAGAATAATGGGTGAGACAAACTGTCAACTAGTTCTTCAGTATGATCGTAGGCCAGTAAATCATTGTCACTGGTAATTAACCAATACTTATCTAATTGCGAGTCGTATGTGATTTTTCTCAGGTTCGGGAATATACCAAAGTATTTATGCGGTTTAACATCTCCATATTCTGAGATTTCATACCATTGTTTTCCATTATAAATCCATGTGAAGTTTAGTGCGTCCTTGAAGTAGTTGATTGGTAACTCTAGTTGAGCTTCCCATCTTTTATATGGTTCAATTTTTTCCTTTTTCTTATCAAAGTAGAAATAGCCCTGAGTATTGATGAAGAAGGTGGTGTCCTTCATGTTCGTCATTAAAATATCATCAAATCGGTGATTGTCTATAGGGTACTCATCCAAAACCTCAATCTCTTCTCCTGCATGGATCTTCATGATTTTTGAAGATCCAGCTAACCAGATATCACCATTTCTATCCTGGAAAATGTCAAGGATCACATCGTCAGGGTCCATTACAGACATTTCTACCCAAACATCATCATGAACTTCATACAGTTTCACTGAGTGATCATAAGTACTAAGAATAATTCTATGTACTTCTGCATCATCTTCAAGTATCTGAATGGCACTTATTGGTTCATCAACCACCACATGTGCGGAATCATCAATTTCAAAAAGACCACTTGTACTTGCCGCTAAAAGGTGGTCGTCAAACACCAAAAGCTCTTTACACTTCCCAGATGAGCCTGGCACCTTGCTATATTTGTAAGTAATATCTAAAGGAATCTTTTGCGTTCTCCTTACATACCGGAAATTCCGTTCAGGCTTAGATTTGACTTTCTTAACCTGCTGCCCATTGGCGACCAAGTCGTCTACTTTAGATTTGATTTTCTTTAAGAACCCTGGTTTATCACCGTTTTGGGCTGTTTTTTCGTTTTTGTTGTTTTTGTTTTTATTCTTACCAAATAACCTGTTGAACTTTCCTTTTTTCTCTTTCTTGGATTCAGTGGTTGTTTGAGTAGTTTGCTTGGTATTACTTCTAGTTGGGGATTTTTTAGTTGGGCGGTTAATTCTCTGTGCTACGTAATATACTTTGTGAGCAAATGTTGTATCTCTGTCTACATAAAACACTCCTGAGCTAGTAGATAACCAAAGCTTATCATGAAACCTGTTTACAGCAAGCAAATTCCCTTGCAGGCCTGGTAAATGCGAATAGCTTTTTGCGGGGAACGATGGTAGAATTCTCGATAACCCGTATTCATGTGAAACCCAAACGCCCTGTTCTTTATCAACATGAGCTGCGTATATTTCATTATCTGGCAAACCTCTGGAATTATCCAGTATTTCCAGGTATTCCGGATCCTTAGCATTGATGAATACGCACCCAAAGTCCAATGTAGAGCACATGATGATATCTTCATTAACCCATTTGATATCGATTGCTGATATACCAAGTTCATCAAATGAATTATTAATAGGATAAGAAACCAATGTATCTGGTTTTACCTCATATAATAGTCCATCAAATCCCAATGCTACATTGGTCCCTTCATTTGAAATGATCTGAGCAATTCTTGAATCTCCGTTAAATTGTTCTGCAGCAACTAAATTTTCTCCCTGAACTTTGAATAACTCTGTATCTGTATTGATATACATTTCATTATTCAACATGAAAATGTTCAGGAAATTATCATGGATAGTTTTTGCTATTGCTCCATCATTTGGGTTGTAAATGAATAGCGATTTGTCACTTAAGAAGAATATTTTTCCATCGTAGAACTTTGTTTGATAAAATAGCTCAGATGTTGAGTCGGTTTCATATAACGGGGTATAATGAATATTATAGTCTTTCCAATTAATGACTCCAAATCCATTTATACAACCAACAAAAAGTTGGTTCGATGAATCGGCAGCTAATGAAAGTGCTGCTGAAGGAGTATGGTAGTAATCCCAGATTTTTCCATCATACTGGAAAACCCCAAGATTATTTGCCATACTTAGCAAACCATTATTATCGGAGATAATCTCGAAGTTTATTCCTTCGGAATGTCCTGATTCCCGGATATGATTATTGACTAAAAAACTGCCTTTTTGTGCATATACAGATTGAGATAATACGACAAATAGGCTTAACAGTATTAAGCGAGTTAGGTGCGTATGCATTAGCGATTTAACCTTTAGTTCGTGAAAGAATAACTAAAATCGTTTTCCCGTTAGGCTGGATAGGAAATCTCTACAAGTTAAACATAATCGTGAAATTATACCACCTCTTCCTTGGTAGACTATTGTTTCAATCAACCATGGTAAAAAAAATAACTTTCTGTTAACGTTTTATGGAATCTTTAGGCTTCAAAAACACCTGAATATCGGGCCCACCAAAGAGGGTTTGTGTCTTGTGTTTTAATGGTTACCCATTCTCCAGGTTTAGGAGTAACCAAATTCAATGATGATTGCTGGTTAAGCTTGACTAATCGTTCCATTGGGTCATACCAACTATGCAAAGCAAGATCAAAAGTACCCCAATGAATTGGGAAGAAACGACCTTTTCCAAGCATTTCAAATGCTTCAACGGCTTCCTCAGGGTTTAAGTGAATATCGTGCCATAAATCGTGATACGCGCCAATTGGCATGATGGATAAATCAAAAGGGCCCATTCTATCACCGATTTCCTGAAAGCCATCAAAAATTCCAGAATCGCCACCAAAATAGATTTTCTGTTGGCCTACTTCAATCACATATGACGCCCAAAGTGTATTGTCTCTTTTTAGATATCTTCCACTAAAATGTCTGGCTGGTGTAGAAGTAAACTTATAAGGTCCAACTGAAGTTTCTTGCCACCAGTCCAGCTCAATGATACTCTCTCGTTTCACACCCCAATGAACCAGGCTCGCTCCAACTCCGATTGGTACAACGAACTTTTCAACTTTGTCTTTAATGATTTTGATTGTACTATAATCCATGTGGTCATAGTGATCATGGGAAATCACCACTGCTTTAATGCTAGGAATTTCTTTAGGGTCAATAGGGGAAGGGTTATATCTTTTTGGTCCCATGAAGTTGAAAGGAGACGCTCTTTCTCCCAGCATTGGATCTAATAAAATGTACTCTCCTTGATAGTGAATTGCCAATGCCGCATGGCCTAACCAATTGATGTGGATACCATCCTGGGTTAAAATGCTCTTATTAGTTTCTTCAAAATGATAGCTGTCTAAAGGAGCAGCCTCAACTTTTCGGTTTATGTATGATTTAATGATTTTAGGAAGACTACCAAAGCCAGCACTATAGGTATCTACTACATTAACAAATCTCTTTCCATCGTGTTGCAATGCATTGGATACAGTTTCTTTTGAGGGGGCCTTACCCAATGAAGGGTTGAAATATTTTACCATGTTAATTCTAAATGTTAGTCTATCCGTGTACTCCGTATCATGACGAACAATCCACCTTTATATTTTGTAGTTGGTAAATATACAACTGGGATAATTTTCATATGTTTTGAGTTACTTTTTATGATTATTTGATTATTATCACTCTTTATAACCAAACACACTAGTTGAAACATGGCGGAATCCATTGTGATTGTTGAAGATGAGCCAATCATTGCTGAGGATATTGCATTTACTCTTGAATCACTGGGTTATGTAGTGAAAGATATCTTTGATAATGCTACTGATACACTGGAATCTCTAAAGCTAGGGAAGCCTGATCTAATGCTTCTTGATATCAATATAGAGGGGGATAAAGACGGTATAGAATTAGCCAAAATCATTAAGAAAGATCACAAAATTCCATTCGTTTTTTTGACATCATACTATGATGATGCGACATTGGATAGAGCCATACCAATGGAGCCATCTGGTTACATTGTAAAGCCATTTGATAAGAAGGATTTGAAGGTTAACATTGAATTAGCTATCATCAAATCTCAACAAATTCAAAAACAACCAGTTGGAGAGAAGTTTTTTGTCAAACAGGATACTGAGTTGTTGGCAATTAATCAGTCAGATATACATTTCGTTGAAGCGTATGATAACTACTGTAATATTTATACCGCTTCAAATAAATACTTGATTAGCCATACTTTGAAAAGCGTAGAAAGCAAGCTGGACCCTGGCAGATTCATCAGAGTTCATAAGTCTTATTTGGTGAATTATGACAAAATCACTTCAATTTCAGAAGGGTTCCTTTACCTAAACAAGCACCAAATTTCTATTGGTAAAGTATATAAACAGGAATTGTTTGCCCGATTGAGTGTACTTTGAAATTTTATTCAACCACAAACCTGGATTTATAGATTCCTTCTTCAAAATGAATATTGATGTGATAAACTCCTGCCTGAAGGCTTGAAACATTGATCTGCACTTTATTGTCAGATTTCTTTTCGGACATAGTTGAGGAAACTAACCTTCCAGTTGTATCAAAGATTGAAATGTTATTGATTTCACCCATTTGCTGAAAACCATCTAAATTTAATTTGTGGGCAGCAGGAATAGGGTAGAGGTTGATCGGTTTCATCAGGTCATTTGCGGAAGTGATTCTTAAAGAGAGCTCGTAATCAATCACATCATTACCACATTCATTTGTTGCAACAAATTGAATAGTATATTCACCAAAATCACTGTAGGTATGAGAAGGAGCTCTTTGATTTACTGTTTCTGAACCGTCTCCAAAATTCCAACTAAATGTTTCTGCGTGGAATGACCTGTTTATTACATTTACCACAAGATCATCTGCTATTACGTCAATATCACCAACTGGTAATGGAGCAACAGTTAGTACAGCTTCGGAAGTAAATATTTCAGTGGTTCCATCCGAAATTATGCATCGTACAGGAACTTCATTTAATTCTAAACTGATATTGTCTAAAGTAAGAGTACTTGAAGAAAATCCAGTAGCATTGTCCTCACTACTAATATCTACGAAAGTTTCTCCATTAAATATTTGCCAGTTATATGTAAGGTTGTCTCCAACTACTTCTACTGGTATCTCAACACTGGAACCTTCACAAACTTCCATGTTTTCAATATCTCTGGTGATATAAAAGTCTAATGTGGCTCTTAGCAGGAATAACCCCCTGTTGATATCACTTACTGCAATTACCCCACTTTCGAAGTATGGGTAGTTGCTCCAGGTACCTTCTGTTTGTGTGTTATCATTTTCTGGGTGGGTATCGAAGAATGCAACTTCAAAAACGGATGCATCTGCTATATTGTCAAGGTTCAATATTCTTAACCCAGAATTATAATTTGACATATAGACATGTCCATCATGTACATACAAATTGTGATCAATGGCGTTACTATTGCCATAGTAATTTCCCAGTAAAGTGGGATTGTCAAGATCTGTGAAATCCCAAAGAAGTGTTCTTGTTTGAATACCTTGTTGAGCCTCATCAAGTTCATCATTGGAAAGAAAATATTGATGATCCTCAGTCAGCCAACCTTGATGAGTGTAAGCAGAACCTCCATATCCAATTGTTGAGATTTGAATAGGGTTATTCTTGTCAGTTACATCCACTATTGTTACAGCATCTTCATTACTATTAAAGCAAATTTCTTTTCCTACGTAATCAGTATCAGGCCCATTATAAATTACGCATTGAGCGTCATGAGTATATCCGTCATCATCAAAACAACCAGCATAAGTAGGGTTTAGTGGGTCTTGTATATTTATCATATGCAAACCACCTCCATTACAACCACTTCCTGTTGAACCTACAGCAAATGCAAATCCCGTTTCTTCATTAATAACAATGTTATGAGCATTACTAACACCATTATAATGGGCATCTTCAGTAAACATTTCTGGTGCATCAGTAACATCTCGTAACCTTGTGAGGTCGAATACTTGCATACCGTGACCCGATGCTTCATTGACAATGAATGCATGATTGCTATACACTTTTATATCTCTCCACAATGAATTTCTTCCTTCATGTGAATCCAAATGGCCCACTACAACAGGAAACTCTGGGTCAGAAATGTCAACGAAGGTAGTTCCGTTTGGTAGTCCGATGATTACATATTCAGTTCCACTATCCGGATCCGTCCATCCCCAAATATCATTAGCCCAGGTACCACCTAAAATTTCAGAAAATAAACTTTGCGGGTTTACATGAGCAACAAGAGAAACATTGCCACATGGGTAGTCTCCAGCCATACCTTGTTCACAAGGAGTAGTCTGGGCGATGGTTGAGTTAAAAGTAATTACTACTAGAAAAAATACAATTACGGATCGGATCATTTTATTCGTGTTAAGAATAGGTGCGAAATTCACCTACGTTTGTATTACAACTTTCATTAGTGAAACCCTAAATATGATTAATCAATTCAGGGAGACAAGCCGTTAATCGTGATCTAGTAGTAATTACCACTAAAATCTTAAAGGATTACAACTTTATCCATAACGTCACCTTGTCTGATATCATCAATAACATCAAGGCCTTCCACTACTTTTCCAAATACTGTATGATTTCTATCCAGGTGAGCAGTGTTCTCTCTACTATGGCAAATGAAGAACTGAGATCCTCCTGTGTTTCTGCCAGCATGGGCCATTGACATTACGCCTCTATCATGATATTGGTTGTCGCCATCTAATTCGCAATCAATTGAATAACCCGGTCCACCGTTTCCAATTCCATTTGGGCATCCTCCCTGAACTACAAAGTTTGGAATCACTCTATGAAACGTTAACCCATCATAGAATCCTTTTTCAGCAAGGTCAACAAAATTTTTTACGGTATTAGGAGCATCATTTTCAAAGAACTCAATCTTCATTACTCCTTTGTTAGTGTGAATTTCTGCTTTTTTCATTTTTTAGTTTTGTATGATGCTTCAAAGTTAAATTTAATCTACAGTCCCATAACTTCTTTGATGGCTTTTTCCAGTTGTTCTGGTTCTCTAAGATTTCCTTTGCTTATGAATTTGTCAATTTCGATCTTTGGAAGCGAGCTTTCGGTCACATGGCCTGAGATTACTATTATTCTCGGTCTAACTTCTAGCATTGCGATAGCTTCAAAACCATCCAGATACGGCATTTCTATATCAAGTAATAAAAGATCTGGCTTTTGTTTTGTGATGGCCATTACACCAGCTACAGGATCGTCGTATGCTCCTTTTAGTTCGATAAACTCTATTTCGCTTAGATATACTTCCAGTGCTTTCAGAAATAATGGATCGTCCTCCATTACAATACAAGTGATTTTATCCATTTGGTTAGATTGATTATGTACTCTGGTTCTGTATTGTAATGATAAACATTTTAAATGACTGGAATGACCTCACTTAAGAGGTGTTTAGGATAAAGCATAAAAAAACGGATCACTTCCTACAGTAATCCGTTTAGAGCATATAAAGGTGTGCGTTTTAGATGAAATGCTTATTTCGTCCCAACGCTCGAGTTTAAATTCTTCTGATATTGTTCCTCAGCACGAGTAAATATTTCAATCAATTCTTGTTCAATAAATGGTTTTTCAACGGTTTCGAAGATGTTGTATTTTTCTACAGCTTCAGCAATTTTAGGAGTGTCAGTCATTCCACTTAGTATAATTTTGACTGTTTTAGGGTGCTCCTCACTTATTTTGGCCAAGAAGTCTGTTCCTCTCATTGCTGGCATATTCTGATCAGTAATTAGAATATGGATATCCTCCTTGTCCATGGTGTTGAGTGCATCTTCCACAGTGATAGCTGTGAACACTTTGTATTTTCTTCTGAAGATAATTTTAAATATCCTCAGATTCTGATGTTCATCATCCACGTATAATATCTTCGTATTACTTTTCTCCTGGGAGTCGATTTGTGCTCCTTTTAAATTCATTAACCGTTGTAAGCTAAGTCCTTATTGTTTTCATAACTATGATTTGAAATTAAGCAATAAATCGACTTGCACAGTTTCTATTCGATCAATACCATTATATTCTCGATGGGCACCTATTTTTTATCTTTTTGGTATTTTTGTGAATCTGAATTTATGTGGTTTTTATTCCCACTGAATCCCACATTTTCCCCACTCAGTAGGCATAAATGCCTATGGTTTTGTGCTAAAAAATGATGTTTAAGTGTAAAAAAATGATCTATTTTGTGGCACCATAAAAACCTTATTAATATATGAGCAAAATAAAGATCACCGGTTATCAGGATTTCGAAAAACTTGTTGGTCAGGAACTTGGTGTTTCAGATTACTTGCAAATCAAGCAGGAACAAATCAATCTTTTTGGGGATGCAACTTTGGATCCACAATGGATTCATACAGATCCTGAAAGAGCGAAAAAGGAGAGTCCATTCGGTACAACAATCGCTCACGGTTATCTAACTCTGTCTATCATTCCACATCTTTGGGAGCAAATTGCGGATGTTTCTAATTTCAAAATGATGATCAACTACGGAATTGAAAGTTTAAGATTTCAACAGCCGGTTACAGTTGATAGCGAAGTAAGATTAAGAGTTTGGCTGAAATCAGTAAAAGACCTTAGAGGAATTACAAAAGTAGAAATGGATGCTAAGTTGGAGATCAAGGATGAGAAAAAACCTGCATTCTCGATAACTATAGTTTTCCTATATCACTTCAATCAATAGAACTTTTGGTTGTTTCCTCAGTTAGTTAATTATGCGTTGCGTAGCAGGTAAACGATCATATCCTACAAAGGAACTGGCTGAGGAAGCATTACTGGAAAATTGGTCCAGGAATTATCATAATTCTCAAAGTGGCCCCATCAATGTTTATCAATGTGATGATTGTGGTGAGTATCATTTTACATCAAAAGGAGAAATTAACCCTATTCTTCAATCAGAGGACAACATTAAAAGAATAAATCGATCCAGGGAGGCTAATTTTTGGGAAGGGAAGTTTAAAAGGTAGCTTGCCAGGAAATGACCTAAATCCCGACAAGCTTCTTATATATAAATTATCTCTTAGGACGCTTTGGATAGTTTGAAGTATCCAATTGAGTATCCCTTAAGTTGTAATGCGTTTTTACTTCTTCGTAGTTTGTTACATCTACCACAGGCTCACCTCTACCATATTGTGCTGGAACTACAACAACTCTTGCAATCCAGTTGTCCAGGTATTCTGATCCTAAGAAACCAAGTGGGAAATCAGCATCCAACCATACTGAAACATCATATATGGTAAAATCAAAATTGTATTGCAATAATCCGTCAGATGTGATTAAGGTCTGAGGCAATTGTCTCCATATTTCAGTTCCATCATTTTCAACGGACCATAGGAAGTAGACTAAGGCAACATCAGTTTCCAACATAGTGAAATCATCTGGAAGAGGTAAAATTCGACTGTAATCATCAGCTACGAAATCGAATTGATATTCGAAAACATAAGCTTCCTCGCCATCCTGACCATCAAGTCCATCCAGACCATCTCGCCCGTCAAATCCTCTAGGTCCGGGAGGGCCTTCGTTTTCAACGTAGCAACTTTCTAGAAATAAACCGGCTCCAAGAAGCATCAATAGTAGAGTAAACTTTTTCATAGCATTTAATATTTTGAGTACAACCATAATTGGTGATGTACTTCCAAATGCTATGCCAAAAAATGCTTTCTGGATAAAAATTATTTTAACTCGCTGATTTCCAGAGTTCTTATTTGTTCTATCAGGGGTTCCATATTTTCTAAAACACTATATCCACGAGCAATGGCATAAAGCTTTTCTTCTTTTTGAAGAACAACAGTCGGATACCCGGAGATGCCCCAGGACCGATTTAGTTGAAATTCGGCGTTTGTTAATTCCTTCATTTCATCAGAATGGAATTCTTGTAAGAACTCATTGTATGGAATGTTAAATTCCTCACATATGCTTTTATAGAACTCCTCAGAAGTGGGGTCTTCTGAGTCTTTGTAGAATTTGACTTGTATGGCTTCAAAGAAATCTAGATCGGCATCTTTTAACCACTTTCTCGCGGTTACGACTGCTCTGCAGCTTGGTTCGGTATCATAATTGAATTCTTCCCGATCAAACAGCTTATATCCGAATTTTTGGCCACTTCGTTCTTCAACTTGCTTCCAGTGATGTGCCAGAAAGTCCTTCATTTGGTCATCCCATGGATCGCCACCCCCGGGTCTGAGTCCACCAACTACCGTCTGAAAAGGAATATCATCATACTTGGCTTTCAGTTTCTTTAGCTCTGGAGCCATCCCATAACACCAGGAGCACATAGGGTCTCCCACGTAGATAAGTTTTAAGTCTGACTGGGATTGTTTTTTACTTTCGGAAGCTTCAATTCCTGCTGGTTCGCACGTTCCGTCTTCAGGATCGCAATAAGGTTCGTTCATTTCTATTTTGTTTTAGCATAAACATGATGAGTCTAAATATGGTTCTAATTCCAACCAATTTAATTTAATACTGGTCTATACACATGATTAACCTCAATACTATGAAAAACTCACTCATTATAATGTTGTTATTCGTTGTAGCAATATTTGGTTGTCAATCCAATGAAGCAGATGATGGTCCAGAAGAGGCTTCTTGCTCTGTTGAAGCAGAGATATTAGGGCAGGATATTTCCAGACACATGTGTGGGGGAGGATACATCATTAGGACTGCAGATGAGCAATTTGCCGTTTTGGATATATTGGACGAAGATATATTGGAGGATGCTTTTCAATTGACCATTTATGATGACCCAATTGAAGTGTATGTGAATTACTCAGATCTTGCTAATGACGGCTGTGATTTTTACAGGAAGCAATTAAACTGTATTTCAAGAAGGAATTAGTCCTTCTTTTTCTTTTCAAGCCAACTATTTGTCACCTCATTCAACTGATTAACTTTATATTCAAAATCACCTTTTAACTGATCTCTTATATTTTCCAGGTTATCAAGTATATCCTGAACTGATTCAGGAAGAGACTCTTCAAAATACTGTCTGAATCTTTTAGTAAGCGTAGGTGACTTGCCATTACTGGAAATAGCGATTTTCAAGTCTCCTTTTTTTACTACACTACTGAGGTAGAAATCACATAGATCAGGAGTATCAGCAACATTGCAAAGTAGATGTCTCCTTTTGCATTGAGTTTTTATCTTTTCGTGCAATTGCCTGCTATCAGTAGCACATATAACAAGATCTTTTCCTTTAAGGTATCTTCTGTGATAAGGTCGTTCCAGAACAGTCAGGTTTGGGTGTTCCTTTTCTAGCTCATATATTTTCTCCTGCAGAATCTCTTTACCCACTAATAAAACATTAGCCTCCGGAGAATTACGTAAAACTGCCTCTAATTTCTCCAGCCCTACATATCCACCACCTACGATCAAGGTTTGTATTTCGTGAAGTTTTATGAATATTGGGAATAGTACATTTCCAGAAGTATCAATCATGATTTCTCTTTAATTCTCTCATTGACCACTTTCCCCACTACTATAATAGCAGGAGATGAAAGCCCATTTGATTTAACCAACTCTTCAATATCCGATAATGTTCCAAATACTGACAATTCATTTTCCATGGTTCCATTCATGATGACACCAATAGGTTCATCTTCAGACCTGTAACTTTTGAAGACCTCTACAATACCACTTAGGTTTTTCATCCCCATTAATATCACCACTGTAGCGCTTGATTGAGCTGCTTGAGTCAAATCGTCTGAAAATTGCTCGGATCTTGTGGTTCCGGTAACTACCCAAAAACTTTCATTTATGCCACGCTTTGTTAGAGGAATAAAGTGAGAAGCAGGAACAGCAATACTACTTGTTATTCCAGGAACTACATCAACAGCAATACCATGAGCCTGGGCATGTTCCATTTCTTCATGTCCTCTTCCAAATACAAATGGATCTCCTCCCTTTAATCTGATAACAACTTTATCCTTTAAGGCATGTTCAACAATTAGATCATTTATATGAGTCTGCTGTTTTATGTGCAGGCCGGATTTCTTTCCTACGTAGATTTTCTCACATTCAGGTTTACAATAG
>JANSWY010000192.1 GCA_024743255.1 bacterium
GATCAATCTGAATCCAGGTTCAAGGGATTCCCTACTCATCATCTCTTGAGTGAGAAAATCCCAAATCATCCTGTATTATTGGCGCATGCAAGTGGACATATGTCATTGGCAAATGCTAAAGCAATGGAAATAGCTGGTATCAATAAAGATAGTCCTCAACCTCAGGGGGGAGAAATATTTAAGGGTATTGATGGTAAACCAACAGGTATATTTAATGAGACAGCAGATTTATTAATTGAAAAGGTAGTTCCGAAAGCTACCATTGAACGAGAGTCCAAAGCTCTTTCTTTGGCGATACAGGAATGTCTTGAAAATGGAATTACCAGTTTACAAAATGCGGGATCTGCAGCGGATCATATTGCTTTATATAAATCATTTGCTGAAAAGGGTGATATGAAGATAAGGCTTTATACAATGCTTACTGGAAGAGATTCTGCCTTATTGAGCAGTTATTTTGAAAGTGGTCCAGAGGTTGGGTTGTATGATGACCATTTGACAGTTAGGTCTATTAAGTTGTACGCGGATGGTGCGTTAGGATCAAGGGGAGCATGGTTGTTAGAGGAATATTCAGATGCTCCTGGAAAGTTTGGGCATAATGTGATGCCTATGGAGGAAATTGAAGCAGTGACATTAGATGGTTACAAAAATGGATTCCAGGTTTGTGTTCATGCAATTGGTGATAGAGCTAATAGGGAGGTGCTGGATATCTTTGAAAGAACCTTCGAGACAGGTTCCAATGCTGATCATAGATTCAGAATTGAACATGCCCAGCACATTGATTTGGAAGACATTCCTCGCTTTTCAGAATTAGGAGTGATAGCATCTATGCAAGCAATTCATATGTCATCTGACAGGCCATGGGCAATTGATAGGCTGGGAGAGAAGAGAATTATTGATGGTGCCTATGTTTGGCAAAAGCTGTTGCAAAGTGGTGCTAAGGTAATAAACGGTACAGATGCACCTGTAGAGCCAATTAGTGCTATTGCAAGTTTCTATTCTTCGGTTTCTCGTAAAACATTGGAGGGTACCCCTGAAGATGGATATGAAGCAGATCAAAAGATGACTAGAGAACAAGCACTGAGATCTTATACCTTGGATGCTGCATATGGAGCTTTTGAAGAAACCACAAAAGGTTCTATTGAAGTAGGTAAGCTTGCTGACTTTACTATTTTCTCACAAGACTTGATGACCGTGCCTGAAGAAGAGATTCTTAATACTAAGATTGAATCTACTATTGTTGGAGGTAATGTTGAATACGTAAGGAATTAATTACTTACTTACTTACTTACTTACTTACTTACTTACTTACTTCTTAATTCCAATGGTGTACTAACTTCATCCTTAAAGACAGAACGTGATACTTTTGCCAAATCCAATTTAGGATCAATCAAGTGACGTTTGTTTCTTCCGTTTAATTTGGTCATTATATTACTGGTGACTTTGACGTTTGTATGTCCTTCTTTTTTGTATTTGTCTCTTAGGTAATGAGCAAATGTTATCACTAGATCTGTTTCTGCTGACATTTTCCGGTACTGCCGTCTTGTGAGAATTTCCTTAGGCTTAATTCTAATTGGTTTTTCAGTTTGATCGCTTGAAACAAAAAAGAGTGATGTGCTCCCTCTTTTGGTTCTTGTCATGAGTCTCCAACTAAAACGATGACCCTTTTCTGTCCAGTTTACATTGTTGTCGGTGATATAGTGTCTGTGAGGTAGCATAATGTGGAAAATCATTAATACAACTAACCCTGTTGTGATCCATTTTATTTTTTTGGGTTCCAGGTCCATTACGTCATTTGTGACAGTAGTTTCAAGCTTTAGCTTCCTTCTAACCCAAGGTAGTGGAAAGA
>JANSWY010000157.1 GCA_024743255.1 bacterium
AGCAAAATGGTTGTGCAATAAATAAGACAGTCATGCAAAGTTAGAAATATTTTTAAAATAACTTAATTTGGCTTAAACTACCTAAAATGTACTTTTTGCGATTTTTATTAATTTTTACTTCATTTGTACTCACTAAACTAATTCTATCACTCACAACCTAGTCGTAATGAAGTTATTCATCATCGCACTGGCATTTGTCTTCTCTAACCCAGAGACATGTTTACAGTTACCGGAACAGGTATCTGTAGAGGCCAAAACAAAAAAAGGATCCTTAGATAAATATGGATCAGGTTCAGTAACTATTAATCAACTTTCTGATTCTCAATTTGAAATTTCAGATTTCTCTGCAGGCTACTTTGATCAATTCGGTCAATCAAGCCCAAGCATTACCATCACAATCAATTGTTCTGAGGTAGAATCTCAGAGTATAGATACTGATTTTGGTACATGTCAAATCACAGGGGGATTATGGAACTCCAATAATGGGAAACTTACGATAAGTTGGGAAATTCCGTTTAATGACGTTTACGAAGTTTCCGAATTCAAGATTAAATAATCATCTGTAGGAGCTTGTCTCCACATCACAAAACACACCAATTATATGAAAAGATTTTTATGTGCCCTATGGCTCATGATATCCATGAGTACCGTTATGGCCCAAACAGTAAGTGTGAATCAATTCACAGGATCCGCACAGGTACAAATTCCATTATGGCAAGCACAATCAATTGAGTTGGGTCATGGGATATCAGCTGGTTACACCGGTTCAGGAGTTCCTGTTGCATCATCTACTTCCAGAATAGGAACCGGATGGAGTCTTCAAGCTGGAGGATTTATAACTAGAGAAGTCAGAGGCTTGCCAGATGAATATTTCAATCCTCATGATCCATCTGATACCCGATATGGATGGCTATCTGATACCACTCAGCAGCTATATGGCGCACTAAACCTTTCAGCAAATAATTGTACTGAAGAAGCAAATGTTTGGTCCAATTTGGAAACCCTGGGAGGACTCTCTGATTCTATCTTTTTTGACACGGAACCCGATGTATTCTATATTAACGCTCCGGGCATAGGAGGTAAAATCGCATTTGACGGAAATGGCAATATTTTGACCCAACCTTATCAGGATATACTGGTAGATGTGATTTATGAAGATTCTACTCATCGAATTGAGAGTTTTGAGATAACAGATATTCAAGGTGTGAAATATTTGTTTGGATACCCGAGAACTTCAGAGATTGTCTATCATAAAGACAGCAGTGATATAACTGCTGATGGCACAGATCATTTATTTTTTGAGAGGAAATTTAACGCATATGATGAAAGAGTAATCTTCAATAGTGTTTGGCACTTATTGGAAGTACATTCTCCAAATGATGACTATCTGAGGTTTGATTACGATTCTACGCTGGTACACCCTTCACAAATATTGTCATTCAAAATACATTTTGGGAATCAGACACAGGAGTACAAAAAGATCTTGGCCTTTGAAGATAAATATGAGCATTACCTTTATGATGCTGATGAGAAGATTTGGAAATCAATTCCACAGTTTTCCTATCGTGATATCAACCCTGCAGGCGCTCCAAGACCGTTGAAGCGAATTACGTCGCAGCTACAACAAATCGATTTGGTAAATGGAGATAGAGTGATTTTTCAAGGTGATTATAAGTTGTACCAATCATTATTAAATAAGATAGATGTTAGCATCAAATCACCTGAAGGCAATTTTAAATTATTCAAGTCAATACTGTTTGACTATGAATTCCTAAAAAATAATACCGATACGGGTGATGTTGCTTATTCCCACATCATGCTAGATCGGATCACGCACGAGTTTCCAAATGGCTTAAGTTCCAACTCCTTCAGTTTCGATTACTATGGAGTAATCCATGACACGGATAGCATTGTGATGCCATCAAAATCCTCAGATCTAAAAGATTACTTTGGTTTTTATAGTCTTAAAGAGACACAAAAAGATACAATTGGTCTATATGAGACTTTTGTGTACCCGTCAGAGACAGCAGACAAAAGGATCAGCCCATTTCCATTACCATCTTACACTGGAAATGAAATACATTATTCAGGTAAACCATATGCAGCTGACCCGGCTGTCATAAAAAATGGAAGTCTCAAGACAGTAAGAATGCCAAAAGGTGGATCAGTCAGTATTGATTACGAACCCAATATGTACTATGACTCCTTATTAGGCAAAGATGTCTATGGAGGTGGTATTCGAGTGAAGATGTTGTCCAGATATGATGGGGTTGATCATTCAAAAGATGTCATATCAAATTATAGCTACACTTCAAATGGTCATTCCAGTGGAGTATTAAAATACCGACCAACCTATGTTTACTTTTTAAATCATAGTACAGATACCGACAATGGTACGCTTACCTTCAATGATGGTGTTTACAACAGTACACTTAGAGATAAGTTGGATTTTGGTAGATCTGGTGGGCCCTATACAGTTTACAGTCGGGTAACAAGCTTTCAGCATGGTCAGGGTGAAGTAGTAACTCACCACAACGCAGGTAGGACTTTTCATGAGCAATTGAAATTAAATGAAGGTCAAGTCAAAATTGCCAGATCAGCATGTTATAGCTCAGATTTTCTGGGACTGAACACATTCATGCCATACAACTACTATTCAGATGAGCCATCATATGGAGAGGTTATGCATAGTGAGATGTTCCATGAAAATGGTACGAAGCTCAGTGAAACATTCAATTATTATGCTCTAAAGAACTATGGCGGTGTTAATGTATTGAATTCGCTGGAGTGGGAATACTTGCCAGGTGAGAACAACAGCAAAGTAGGGATCCACAGAACTTATTCTGAACCATGGGGAGAATTCAATTATATGTCCAAACAAGTCTCCAGAAGTTATTCCAGAACGAACCCTTCAGAATATCAGGAGACATCTAGTGAAACATTTTTCCATGATCAGATTAATCTACCAAAGTACTCAAAGGCAACTCTTGCAGATGGAACAACCAGTCATTCCATTAATAAGTACATTTTTGATCTCGACCTGACAAATGTTACAAACGCTACTAACGCAAATGTGTTAAAATCTATGAGTAACAAGCGGATGATCGCAAGCCCTATTGAAACTTACCAATTAAAAGATTCAACCTTATTGATGGGAGCTTCAATGGGAATTTATGGCTATCAGAATGGCTATTACTATATGAAGCAAGGATTCTATCAAGACCCAGGTTATTTGGTAGATTTTACACCAGTAAGAATTCTTGGTGGAGAATTAGTGAAGGATGATAGCTACAGGCTATCCTCAACTCTGGATAATGTCTCTTTCTTCGGGCAGCCCCTGGATGCAGTGGTGAAGGGCAATGTTAAATCCACTAGTGTCACCGATGAGCTGGGCAAATCAGTTCTGGCAGTTTCCAGAGCACTGAATGATGAGATTGTGTTTTTGGATTTTGAAGAAGTTATTTCTCCGCACAAAAGTGCTTACAACGTATTGAAACAAACCAGCCAAAAATTTGGTCATCTCAATGCACTTCTGGATGCTGGAAATGATCAATTAACATTTAGCCTTCAAACAAAAGCATCTAATCAATACAAATTTTATGTTTGGGCTCAGAGCTTAGTTTCCAATTCACTTTACATTGATTATGCTGATGGAAGCGCATCAGTGAAAGACACTGTTCAAGTGGCGGGAGGTAATGATTGGGTGTTGTTGAAGTCAGAAGTTGATTTATCAGCTTTAGCTTCTAACAACATATCAGTCACTGTAACCAGCTCAACCACAATTCAGCTGGACAATCTAATATTGATACCATATGAATCTGGGTTTGCATTGAATGAATACGATGATTTCAGTCGAGTCAGAAGGACATTTGACGAAAATGGTATTGTATCAGATACAGAATATGACGTTAATAGTAGACCAGTCGTGCTTAGAGACAGAGATGGCAGCATCGTAATGGTTAACGAATACAGTGATTTCAATTGGGAAGATTACGAACCTAAAATTGAATACACAGGACTTGTGTATAGTGATTCAACTGAGTTTAGGGCATCTCCAATTCCAACAGTAGGTACCGAATGTCGATGGATAGTGTTGGATTCATTATACTCAGACCCTTCAAATATTAATTTCACCAGTGCCGACCTTACATCGGGGAAATACAAGTTATTAATAGATTCCTCGATAGAGGGCAAGTATCTATACCTTCAGGTAAAGCGAGGGGGAGAAGTTAAGGGATATGACTTTATTGTGCTGAGCAATTTCCAAAGAAATACGACAACATGTGTTGATGGTGTTATGCGCTGGGACAATTGTACATCAACGGCTGTTTTGGAGTATCAATGTGCCAATCTGGCTTCACCAAACACAACAGTAATCAAACTTACTGTTGATGGTTATGGTCCTTCTGAATTTGATTATGAGATTTCAAAAGATCGACTGGATTTTTATGGGTCCAATTCCAGAAAAATCAGTGAGCTTATTCCTGGAAACACATATATTGTATCGGAATACATTTATGACACAGCATATAAAATATATGCCACTCACAAAACGGAAGGCTTCACTGTCGAGTCGAAAGAAGTCCTAATCACTGTCTTTAATTCATCCATCGAATGTCAATCACAGAACTAATGAAAAGATTTAGTATCATCACCGGATTAATCATTTTATCATTTGGCTTAACATCAATTGATAAATTGGCTATAGATATTACAGGAGACACAACTCCAGATTTGGGAGGTACATACACCTATACATTTGATCCTCCTTCTCAATACTTCTTACCAACGTGGACAGTAAGTAATGGTACCATACAGGGAACTTACAGTAATGGTTCTCTATACTGGGTAGATGTAAAATGGGACCAGGGAGAAGGGAGTGGTTCAGTTGTATTCAAAAACGGGAGTACCACCATTAAATCCCTGGGGGTAACTGTCAGTTCAGCTTTAACGGCTGGTTCGATAGGCGGGACAAAGACCATATGCTATAATGCAAGTGCAGGCACCATGACCAACTCAGCTGGAGCTGGTGGTTGTGCAGGAGGATGTAACTATTTATGGCAAAAATCTACCAATGGTTCTACCTGGACGACTGCATCCGGGTCTAATACCGGAGCAACTTATTCTCCAGGAAACCTAACCGCAACAACCTGGTTTAGAAGGAGAGTAAGTGATGATTTTTTCACAAAATACACAAGCAGTGTTAAGGTAACAGTGAAGAATCTGGGAGCAGGGAGCATATCCACTGCAAGTAAAAACTTTTGCTACAACTCTACACCAGGATTGATAAATGCATCTGCAGCAACAAACAATGTAGGTACCAGAACTTACACCTGGCAGAAGTCTACTAATAACTCTACTTGGGTAAATGTACCTAGTAGTAATACTGAGGATTACACCCCTCCAGCCTTAACTGCAACTACTTGGTACAGGAGAAGGGTTGTTGATAATTGCGCTACCAAGTACACCACTTCCGTAAAATTTACAGTGAAGAACCTAAACCCAGGAAGTATAGGTAATGCACAAACATTATGTTACAATGGTAACCCGTCTGCACTTTCTAATACAGGATCAGCATCAGGCAATAATGGTAGTGTTACTTACCAATGGCAAATTTCCAGTAATGGTTCTTCAGGATGGACTAATATCAGTGGTGCAACAGGAACCACCTATGATCCAGGTTCCTTAACTTCCAATAAGTGGTATAGAAGAAGAGCAATAGATGGTTGCTTTACTAAGTACACCAATACCATTAAAATTACGGTTACTAATCTAAATGCTGGTTCGATCAATGGACTACAAACTATATGTTATAATGGTGACCCATCTACATTAGGTAATTCAAGCTCAGCGTCAAACGCCAAAGGCTCTGTGAGCTACCAATGGCAATATTCCAACAATGGTTCATCTGGATGGACCAATATCAGTGGAGCTACTGGTACAACATATAATCCTCCATCAGGATTAACAGTTAACAGGTGGTACAGAAGAAGGGCGATTGACCAGTGTGCAACAAAATATAGTAATACTATTCCTGTTACCGTTAGAAATTTAACAGCAGGTTCCATCGGAGGAACCCAAACAATTTGTTACAGTGGAGATCCTGGGACGTTATCAAATTCCAGTTCTGCTGGAAACAGCATTGGATCGGTTTCTTATCAATGGCAATACTCCAACAATGGTTCATCTGGATGGACCAACATCAGCGGAGCTACTGGAACAACCTACAATCCTCCATCAGGATTAACAGTCAATAGATGGTATAGAAGAAGAGTAATAGATAATTGCTTTACTAAGTACACCAATAGCATCAAAGTAACAGTCAAAAATTTAAGTGCTGGATCAATCAATAACTTCCAAACCATCTGTTATAATGGAGACCCTGGGACATTTGGTAACTCAAGCTCAGCATCTAATTACAAAGGAACCCTTCACTACCAGTGGCAATATTCTAACAATGGCTCATCAGGCTGGACTAAT
>JANSWY010000043.1 GCA_024743255.1 bacterium
AAATATCATGATTCCCCCTAACCAGGACAATGTGTATTTCAGGATAATCATGTAACCAGCTATTAAGCTGATGCCAATCCATATTGTGATCACTATGAAAGAGATCGCCAAGAAAAATAATTCTTTTTGGTTTATAAATTTGAATAAGCTGATCAATCCGATAGAGATCATGTAAGTGAACCTGGCCAGGAACTGCTATCCCTGATTTTCTGAAATGAGATGCTTTTCCCAGATGGACATCTGAGATGATGAGAGTCTTTTTTTGAATCCAGAAAAGCGCTTTCTCCGGTGAGAGTACCAGGTTTTGTTCACATACTATGTGTGTTGCAGCGCCTTTCTCGATCATTCTGTGTAATTACTCTGCTGGCAACCAGGTTTGAGTTCTATAAAGGAAGTATAAGTAACCCCTGACCTTTAGTTTACCATCTTCAACCCATAGTTTGCAATCATATACTTTACCGTTTTCAGGGTCCAAAATCTCACCTTTATCGTATTCGTTATCATCTGCATCAAATACCATATCTGTGATAATTTCCATTCCAATAACTTTCTGGTTCTTCTTTTTACCTGAACATTCTTCACAAATCGGATCTGGATCTTCTCCCGGTTCTCTGAAGAGCTTGACAACCTTTCCGAATACCTTGTCTCCCTTTTTATAAATCTCTACAATTGAACGAGCTTTTCCAGTATTATCATCAATGGTCTTCCATTTACCAATGATATCCTGTGCGTTTGCACCAATTGAAAATATTAAGATGAATGATAATAAAATGTATTTCATATTTATGTCAATGTTAATTTTGCAATTATAAACTCTTTAACTGATTTCTGGTTCGAGATATTTTACTATTCCACAGAACTAAATTGAATTTGCATCTTCGCAATTCTGTCTACCAACTCCTCCGAAGTAAATTTTTCTCTTATTCCATCAACCATAATTGGAAATGCAAATGGAGTTGGGTTGGGTGTCTCTTTCAGGATAATTCTCTGACTGTTTATTCTTTCCATTGCTTCCAACATTCGTTCTTTGTCGAGCTGCAGAGTAATTACCTCGTCCATTGCTTGTTTCATCAATAAATTATCCTGATCATAATCCTGAAAGACTTTATATATAATTCCCGTGGAAGCTTGTAAATGCCTTGCTGTTATGTTTTTGCCCGGATAACCCTGAAATATCAATCCAGCAATTGTAGCCACATCACGAAATTTTCTTTTAGCCATTTCGGTCATATTAATTGAGTCATTGATTTCTTCCATCAAATTATCCATTCTGAATAAGTCTAATTCCAACGCTTCTTCAATAGGAATTTCCACATCAGACAAAAGCTCAAACCCATAATCATTCATCGCTATAGAAAAGGAAATAGGTGTGAGTTCGCCTATTCTTAACGCTACTAATCCAGCTAATACCTCATGTACAAACCGACCTTCAAAAGGATAAATAAATATGTGATGACCCATTTTTGATTCTGTCTTTTCAATTAGCAGATAATCATTTCCAGGAATCATAGACCATTTTGCCTGATGATCGAGGATTGGTTTGATGCACTGCATTTCCGGATCGTCATAGATTCCGTTGGAAGCATCTTGAAGCTTTATTTTGATTAACTCAGAAAGTTTGGAAGACAATGGAAGTCTACCTCCTCCCCAAACTGGAACAATTCCTCGTTTTCTCTTCGATTTCTTAACATACACTGTGAGATCCTTGATTTTGTTGAATTCAAGGCTTTTACCGGCAAACCAAAACACATCACCGGGGTTGAGTTTTGAAACGAAGCTTTCTTCAATAGTCCCAATAATTCCACCGGAAAGGAATTTAACTTTCAAAACCGGATCGCCTACAATTGTTCCAATCGACATCCTGTGTCTCATTGCTGTTCTGCGATTAGCCACTTTGTGTACTCCTCGATCCAAAATAACTTTGGAGAATTCATCATATTCCCCCAAAGTCTTTCCTCCAGTTGTTATAAAGTCCAGACTCCAGGCCCACTCTTCTGGTGTGATTTTTTGATATGAATAGGTATGAGATATCTCCTCTCTAATAATTTTCTCCATGAAACCTTCACCAACCGCCAAGGTCACAAGGTATTGCACCAATACATCCAAAGAGTTTTCAAGAGGCTTTCGTTCTTCGTAAATATTCTTATCAATTGCCGACCGCAATGCAGCACCTTCCGGTAATTCCAAAGCATGTGTTGGAACAAACCAAATTTTACTCAAGGCACCAGGCCGATGACCACTACGACCTGCTCGTTGAAAGAATCTTGAAACACCTTTGGGGCCTCCTACCTGAATCACAGTATCAACAGGTCTAAAGTCCACTCCCAGATCCAAGCTAGACGTACACACCACACATTTTAATTTACCCTCATGAAGTGCGTCTTCCACCCAGCCTCTTATACTTTGCTCAATACTTCCATGATGCATGGCAATCAGGCCTGACAAATGAGGTGCTTTATTGACAATATGTTGGTACCATAACTCGGTTTGGGATCTTGTGTTAGTAAATAAGAGAGTGGTACTACTTGCTTCTATAATAGGTAAAACTTTATCAATCAAATGAATTCCTAAATGACCCGACCATGGGAATTTTTCAACCTCATCTGGCAATACAGATTCTACTTCTATCTTCTTTTCAATATCAGCTTTAATCAGGACTCCTTCATCTTTATTAGCTGGTCCCAACAAAACCTCAAGCGCCTGGTCCATATTTCCGATGGTCGCAGAAATTCCCCAGACTTTTAGCTGATCTTCTAGTATTCCTCTAAGTCTGGAAATAACCAATTCTATTTGTACTCCTCGCTTTGTACCAAGTAGTTCGTGCCATTCATCTACTACAATGCATTTCAATTCTTTAAAGTAATTGGGATAATCCTTTTGACTTAGAAGAATATGTAAACTCTCTGGTGTGATTACAAGACATTCGGGTGGGTTCGTTTTTTGTTTCTGTCTTTGTGAAGTAGAAGTATCACCAGTTCTTACGCCAACCTGCCAGGGTACTCCAACTTCATTACAAAACTCCTGCATAGCATATTGAATATCCTTGGCCAAGGCGCGTAAAGGAGTCACCCATATTACCTGGATTCTATTTTTCTTTGGCTTTTTATAATCTTGGTTTTGTTGAATGTATTCCAAAACTGTAGGTATCCAAAGGGCATAAGTTTTACCGCTTCCTGTAGGAGCATTTAAAATTCCCCCTTTACCATCAAAATATGAATCCCATACATCGATCTGAAATGGAAAAGGTTTCCATTTTCTGGACTTAAACCAATCAAACGCTATTTTGTAAACATCTCTCAAAGGAAGAAATCTAATTTATTACATCATTAGCAATTAAACACCATATTTGCCAGGTGAGAAACTGGAAACAAGGGATATTGCGACTAGACAATTTAATGAATAATGTCCCTACATGGTTGATAATATTCCTGCTTAGTATTGTAAATTTCCTTTCATTTCAAGTGTGGCCAAATGAGCAAAATAATTTCACAATAGCCAAACACTTTATTGACCCTTCCTGGATGCAGGATTCCTTTTCATTAAATCAATGGCATGGCCCCAATTATATTTACTGGACAATCGCTGGATGGGGATTGAAGTATCTCTCATTTACTCAATTTGGGTTCATAACACGATTGGTGAATTATTTGTTGTATGCCATTCCGCTAGGTAAGCTTTTTAAAAAACTGAAATTCTCGAATTTTGGAGTTCTATTATTTCTTCAAATCATCTTTCTATATCAAGATTTCTTATCTGGCGAATGGATATGGGGAGGATTTGAAGGTAAAACAATGGCTTATATCTTCATATTCTGGTCGATTCTGATGATATATGAATCAAAGTATTTATCGGCAGTTGTACTTATTGCTGTTGCTACTTATTGTCATGTACTTGTTGGGGGTTGGTTCTTTCTTGGTTTCTTACTTTTCACATTCATTGAATCTGGATTATCCAAGAACCTATTAAAATGGTCACTCTTGTATTCGTCAACAGTTGCACCTTATGCTATCTACATATTGCTGCATTTGCTCAACAGTCAAACAATCGAACACGAACCCTCTGCAGATTGGATATATGTGTTTTTTAGAAACCCTCATCATGCCGTCCCAACCCTAGCCCCTAAGTTTTGGGAGCATAATTGGTTTGCGGTATTCGTTATGTCAACATCTCTTTACTGGCTTAAGAAGGGCACAACGGAACATAAAGCACAAAGACTTGCAGCCTCATTCAATTTGATTATTCTTTCAGCAATTGCAATCTCATATATAGATGAGGATGGCACGCTTTTAAAATATTACCTGTTTAGAATGACAACAATTGCGCTATTCTTTACGCTTCTGGCTCTATCGATCCATTTAAAGGAAATATTCACAGGAGAATCGGTGGTAACGGCATCAATCAAATTGATCAAGTTATGCATCATCCTGATATTGGTTTATCAAGGAGTAAGAATCAATCTCGACAGAAACATACCCAAGGACCAGAAATTGGCTTACGATAGCTTTATAGAATTTGCAAAAAGAAAGACTTCTGATACCAGTGTTTTTTTATTCATTAATTACAATGACAAATCCGAGAACATTCAATTTATTGTGGATGCAGAAAGAGAGCGATTTGTTTCATTTAAGATGGTTCCTGAAGGAGATGAAGCTATTATTGAATGGTATAATAGAATTCAGTTAAGAAACCAATTACAGAAATCTCAAAGGTTAAGTGACGATTGGATCGATAAATACGGTATCAATTACATTGTATCGAAAACTAAGATTTTGGATGAAAGTCCAGTTTTTGAAAATGACTTCTACCATGTATATGCGATAAAATAAAAAAGCCTCCGCTCAATAAAGAACAGAGGCTTTATCTATAAATTAAATATTCTTATTCTTCCAGATTATCAACTTTCGCTTCAACCTCAGCTTTTGTACCAGAAACAGTAGAAACAGTAGTTTCACCATTTTTGGTTGTTGTGATTGTTGCTGTTACCTGAGTATCTGTAGCAACTGCTTCTTTAATAATCACCTTTTGTTCGATTACCTGTTCGCTAACTTCAGGTGCTGCAGTTGAGCCATGAGAAGCTCCTCCGTACATTTCACCTAAAATTGGAGCAATAACAAGTCCTACAAGACAAGTAAGCTTAATCAAAATATTCATTGAAGGACCAGAAGTATCTTTGAATGGATCTCCAACAGTATCTCCAGTTACTGCAGCCTTATGAGCTTCAGAACCTTTGTAAGTCATTTCTCCGTCAATCATTACTCCAGCCTCGAAAGATTTCTTAGCGTTATCCCATGCACCACCAGCGTTATTTTGGAAGATAGCCCAAAGTACACCAGAAACAGCTACACCTGCCATATAGCTACCAAGTGCTTCAGGACCCATAGCGAAACCAATAATAATTGGAGTCACAATTGTAATTGCACCAGGAAGCATCATTTCTTTGATAGCTGCTTTGGTAGAGATGTCAACACATTTACCGTATTCAGGCTTACCAGTACCTTCCATGATACCAGGAATTTCCTTGAATTGTCTTCTAACCTCTTTCACCATTTCCATGGCAGCTTTACCTACAGAGTTCATTGCAAGCGCAGAGAACACTACAGGAATCATACCTCCTATGAATAGTGCAGCCAATACATCAGCTTTGAATATGTTGATTCCATCGATTCCAGTGAATGTGACGTAAGCAGCAAATAATGCAAGTGCTGTCAAAGCTGCTGATGCAATTGCAAACCCTTTACCTACAGCAGCAGTTGTGTTTCCTACAGAGTCAAGGATGTCAGTTCTTTCTCTAACTTCTTTAGGAAGCTCACTCATTTCAGCGATACCACCAGCGTTATCAGCAATAGGACCGAAAGCGTCAATTGCTAACTGCATTGCAGTAGTTGCCATCATTGCAGAAGCTGCAATACCAACACCGTAGAATCCAGCAAGTTCATAAGATCCCCAAATCGCTCCTGCGAAAAGGATGATTGGAGCAAATGTTGAGATCATTCCGGTAGCCAGTCCAGCAATAATGTTAGTCGCTGCACCAGTAGAAGATCTGTTTACAATATCAAGAACAGGTTTTTTACCAAGACCTGTGTAGTATTCTGTGAAATAAGAAATGGCCCCACCCACAATCAATCCGATAATTACAGCACCAAATACGTGCATTGGAGTGATTGTTTTTAAGCCTTCTCCGAAGAATTCCATCTTCATTTCTGTAGGAAGCAATAAACCAATAACGAAATAAGCTGCGATACCAGTAATGATAATAGAGCTCCAGTTTCCTTTATTTAAAGCCGCTTGAACTTGAGATTCTTTAGCGTCGTTACTTCCGATTTTGATGAATAGAGTACCGATGATTGAGAATAAGATTCCTAATCCAGCGATAACAAGTGGCAACAAGATTGGACCAATTCCATTGAACTCATCAGTAATAGAACCACCCATATCTCTAATCAGGTAATTACCCAATACCATTGATGCCAATACTGTCGCAACATAAGAACCGAATAAATCCGCTCCCATTCCAGCAACGTCACCTACATTGTCTCCTACGTTATCAGCAATTGTGGCTGGATTTCTTGGATCATCCTCTGGAATCCCAGCTTCAACTTTTCCTACTAAGTCAGCTCCAACGTCTGCAGCCTTTGTGTAGATACCTCCGCCAACTCTTGCGAAAAGTGCAATTGACTCAGCTCCTAAAGAGAATCCAGCTAAAGCCTCAAGTACCATGGTCATATCTTCATTGCTAGTCCAAGTACCATTCATGAACATGTGGAAAAGTAAAATGAAGATTAAGCTAAGTCCGAAAACTGCTAATCCTGCAACTCCTAATCCCATAACAGTTCCTCCTGTAAAAGAAACTTTCAAAGCATGAGGAAGGCTAGTTCTTGCTGCTTGTGTAGTTCTTACGTTAGCTGCTGTTGCAATTCGCATTCCGATATTTCCTGCGAGTGCAGAGAAGAAAGCTCCAATCACAAATGCAATTACTATAAACCAGTGAGTTGTGTCTACCAACATAGAGATAACTCCTAATAATATACCAGCAACTACTACGAATATTGCTAATACTCTATACTCAGCTGATAAAAATGCCAATGCTCCTTCACGAATGTGATTAGCCAGGCCTTTCATTTTTTCTTCACCGGCATCTTGCTTGTTAACCCATTGTGATTTAAAAAACATCACAACAAGTCCCACTAAACCAAGCACAGGAACCAAATAGATGATATTACTCATTTGATTATATAAATTTTAAGGGTAATTCCGGAAACTGAATTAAGTACAAACTCCAACATTCGTTTCCAGCTAAAATTCAACACTTTTTCAAAAACAGGTTGCAAAGATAGAATAACCTGCTAATTATAAAAATATATGCCTGAATATTAGCTAACCCGCTGATTTTCTACGAGAAACGTCACCAATTGAAAGGATGAAAATTGGTGAATTAGTCGTGAGTTCTGGTGTTGATATAGTTTAGGAATTCAGTTTTGATAGCTTCATCTTTAAACTTACCGCTAAAGTATGCTGTACCAGTTCTACTATTGGTATCATTTACTCCTCTTGATGATACACACATATGAGATGCGTCCATTACAACAGCAACATCTTCGGTTTGAAGCGATTCCATTAAATCTTTAGCTATTTGAACGGTAAGGCGTTCTTGAACTTGTGGTCTTTTGGAGTAATACTGGACAATTCGGTTAATTTTAGAAAGTCCAATCACTTTTCCACTTGAAAAATAGGCAACATGAGCTTTACCATAAATTGGAACAAAGTGATGTTCACAATGTGAGTAGAATGTTATGTCTTTCTCAACAAGCATTTGATCATAGTTGTACTTGTTTTCGAATAGACGCACATCTGGCTTATTTTTGGGATTCAATCCACTGAATACTTCCTGGACGTACATTTTAGCAACACGCATTGGAGTACCTTTTAGACTGTCGTCAGTCAGATCCATTCCAAGTATTTGCATGATTTCTTTGAAGTGTTTGGCTATTAATTCCATCTTCAATTCGTCATCAACTTCAAAGGCATCAGGCCTCATTGGTGTATCGTGTGCTGAACCCACGTGATCATCACCAAATGGATCGTATTGCTCATCATTCTTTTCTGTACTCATATTTTCAGGATGGATATTCGACATAATTTCTTTCAGTTTCGTAGAGTGTTATTTTTAAATCGTACGCTGAATCGATCTTTTCTCGAAGGATATTGAATATAACAACAACTATGTTTTCCGCTGTTGGGTTCAAATTTCGAAATTCCTCAGTATCCAGATTCAGGTTTTTGTGATCAAATCTGTCTAATACATTTTCTTTGATCAGATCACTTAGTAATTTCATGTCATATACATACCCCGTATCTGGATTAATTTCTCCGGTAAGTCTTACGATTACCTCATAATTATGTCCATGATAATTGGGGTTATTGCATTTGCCAAACACCTTTTTATTCATTTCATCACTCCAATCCGGATTATGGAGTCTGTGTGCGGCATTGAAATGCTCTTTTCTGAATACGGATACTTTCATAAATAAATCCTCGAGTCACTGAATTATTCAGCAAACATAACCATAACGATTCTGTTTAATAAATTGTTAGTAATCTCTAAACAAAATATGAGTACAAAAAAGTTTGATGTTGGAGTAATTGGTAGTGGCTTAGGTTCTCTGACCGCAGCGGCTCTACTTGCCAAACAAGGTAAAAGGGTTGTTATCCTGGAGCAGAATTATCTTCCTGGGGGATGTACCAGCAGCTATTGGAGAAAAGGATTTATCTGGGAATCAGGAGCAACTACGGTAGTCGGACTAGATCAAAATATGCCTCTGAAACATCTGGTTGACACTTTAGATATCAAAATCCCGGTAAGAAAATTGGATCTTCCAATGAAGGTTTATCTAAATTCAGGGGAGGTAATCCACAAACATCAAAACCTGGAAGATTGGATTTTAGAAGCTGAGAAAAACTTCGGACCTTCATCTCAGAGAAAGTTTTGGAAATTATGCTACGAAATAAGTCAATTTGTCTGGTCGACATCATTAAAGCAACTTTCTTTTCCTCCATCTAAGTTCTCTGATTTCGGCCCACTGCTTAAAAATATTTCCTGGGATCAATTGAAATACAGTAGATATTCTTTGATTACTATGGAGCAGTTACTCAAGAAGTATGATTTATGGGAAAATAAAAAATTTGTTGATTATGTAAATGAGCAACTGCTAATTACAGCTCAAAACCATGCTTCTGAGGTCAATGTATTGTTTGGAGCTACTGCGTTGTGCTATACGAATTATTCTAACTATTATATAGATGGAGGTCTTTTAAATCTTATCAATCCAATAATAGAATATATAAAAGACCAGGGAGGAGAGATTACATTAAGAAATCCTGTGTTGGAAGTTCAAAGATCAGACAAGTACATTATACAGAGTAAACAAGGATCATTTGAAACAGACTATTTGATATCCGGCCTTCCTATCAACGATACTGTTCAGATATATCAGAACGGTTACCAATCAAAGTATGAAGACAAAATAATGGACAGCAAGAAGTTAAATAGTGCTTTCCAGATGGGTATTGGTTTTAGGTCAGATAAGAAATTTGATTGCGTCCACCATCAGATTCACCTGGATGAACCTTTAAGTGGAACAGGTTCTAGTAGTATCTTCGTCAGCTTGAATCATAATGAAGATCACTCTCGGTGTGATGTTCCTGGAACCAGAGTCGCTTCAATAAGTACTCACCTCCCCGACCCTGGCAATCTAATTGTCTCTGGTGAAGAGATAGAATTGGAAATAATTAATGCATTGGAGCAAAAAGGATTTCTTAATCGTGAGGACATAGTGTATAAACATTCTTCCACTCAAAAATCCTGGCAAAAATGGACTGGAAGAGCATATGGGTTTGTTGGTGGTTATCCTCAATTCAAAAACATCAAGCCCTGGCAAATGATTGACTCAAGGCTTGATGGACACAAAGCTTATATATGTGGTGACACGACCTATCCTGGTCAGGGAATTCCCGGTGTAGTACTAAGTGGTATCATTGCTGCTGAAAAGCTTAGGAATGACTGGGGATTGTAATTAACCTGGCATTGTCCAATTTAGATTTTTTCTCATTCCTAACCTTAGACAATATAGCTTCCAAAACTGGCAACATCTGATTCAACATACCTGAGTTGATAATTAACTTCCAAATTGGTTCCATCTTCTTCCATCCTGCTGTGTACATAAAATGCTTTAGCACATGTTTAACACTATCATGGTTTAAGGAGCTTTTTAGGACATTGGACCAACTGTAAAACTCTTTGTAAGCCCAGTTGTAACCATATTCCAATTCCTCCGGAGTAATATTTACTGTTTCATAAACCACATGTCTGGTATCATATAGATCCCAATTTGTCGTCTTAATCCTATTTTGAGCTTTCATATTTTCATACAGAGCCGTTCCCGGATAGGGTGTAAGAATATGATATGTAGATGTTGTTATAGCGTTTTTGACTCCCCAATCCACGGTTCTCTTAAACACATCCGGACCATCATCGTCTAACCCAAAAACAAAACTCCCATTAATCATAATCCCCAAATCATGTAGCCTTTTTACTGCTGCCTCATAATCTTTTTTGAGGTTTTGCTTCTTATTACTTTGTTTGAGGTTTTGTGGAGAGAAAGTTTCAAACCCGACGAAAAGACTTCTTAATCCAGCATCTGCTGCCTTCTCAATTAAATTTCCTCTCAAAATGGAATCAACTGTCCCTGCCGCCTGAAAAACTCTGTTCATTCCTTTCATTCCCTCAAATAGCCCTGCAGCAAACTTTTGATTCCCAAGCAAATGATCGTCAAGAAAGTATAAATGACTTCCCGGCAACCGATCAATTTCCATCAATGCTTCATCCACTTGCTGAGTATAGAATGACTTTCCCCCTTTAAAAAAGGCATCTTTATAACAAAAATCACAATGAAAGGGACAGCCCCTTGTAACAACAATGGAATTGGGAACAAGGTAGAGATGTCGTTTTATCAAGTCTCGTCTAATCGGAGGAACACCTGTTAGACTTCTATGGATTGATACATATTTAGGTTTCGGACAATTATTTCTAAAATCATTCAGAAACTGGGGAAAGGTATCTTCCCCAGGTCCCAAACATATAGTATCAGCATAAATTGCAGCTTCTTCCGGTAAGGAAGTAACATGCAAACCTCCCATGACCACATAACACCCCATTTGCCTGTAGTGGCTTGCTATTTTGTAGGCTCTGTGCGCGTTGGTGATATATACCTGAATTATTACTAAATCAGGTTCATCATCCAGTTTAAGATCTTCCACATGTTGATCAACTAATTCAACTTCATCCGAATCATCCAAATAAGACGCTAGCGTGGCAAGACCCAAAGGAGGGAAAAGAGAATATTTTATGGGCCTCCATAACGGGCTCCTTGCCTCTGCCAAGGAGGGAAGAATCATTTTAACTTTCATGGTTATTCTCAGAGGCCTTTAATTTCAAATTATACCAATTCACATTTCTAGAGAAATACATCACTGCTACTAAAGTCACAAATAGCCCAATGCTTCCAATCAATAAACTGAAATCCTGAGATTGCAATATGATGAAAATAAAAAAGTAGACCAGAGATAAAAAGCCACCCATGGACACCCCTCTTTTCGCACTTTGAAAAATTGAAGCAGAGTATCCGGCAATTGAAACAATAATGACCAATGCAGCAATACCGTAGGCAAAATTGAATGATAAGTATTCAGAAATAGAGAGCAAAAGTGTATAGAATATAATAAGAGCCAAACCCACAATCCCATACTGAACAGGATGGATTTTCTTCTTCCCTAAGACTTCAACCAGAAAATAGGTTATAAATGTTAAGAACAAAATAAGAAGTGCATATTTGGCTGACCTTGTTGACTTTTGGTACTCGTTTGCTGCGATAAATAAATTAACTCCAAATTGACTATCATCCATTTGATATTCGGCTCCCTTCCATTGTTGTGGATAGGGTCTATTTAGATTTAGAACACTCCAATCAGCCACAAAACCTTCAGTGGTTATTTTTCTATTTCTTGGAAGTAGATTTCCTGTGAAACTTGGGTCCTTCCAGGAAGACTTCATTAAAACCTTAGTTTCCGCCCCAACTGGAATGAATGATATGTTGGAACTTCCGTTAATGCTTAGGTCAAACTTGAATTGGTAATTTTTACTCTCAGTGAAAGTTATCGGAGTGTTTAGTCCTCTTTGCATGATATGCCTTGACGATAACCCCGGCGAAAACTGTTGTTTAGCACCATCCCAATTAATTTCAATACTCTCATTAATTCCTCTTAGATCGGATATCCCGAATTGTAGTTGTGCCTCATTCCACAGAATATCCTTCTCAAGAATATTAAGTTTTGAAAAATCCGGTTTACTGAATTCACCATCGATCATAAGCTCAGATTGATAGACAACAACCTCGTGAATACCCCGATACCTCGACTCAGGTTTGAGCTCCCCATTCACATTGTATTTCTCAGGTAGGAAATAGGCGTATTTTTTAATTTTATGAACTTCTTTGTCGATTTTCTCATAACACCAATAAGGAATTGAAACTATTGGACCTTTAATCGTTTGTTCCAATCCCCATTTTGAACTGATATCCATGATGGCCTCATTTCTTAATCCTTGCCTTTCATATATCAAACTTTCAATATGTGACTTGGGAATTAATAGAATTAATATAACCGCACCAATTGAAATTAATTTTAATGTAATCGAACCCTTGATTGAATTTCTAATTTGATTGAATTGACTTTCCATATGTTTTTATTTTAAAAGTACTTTGCATTTCAAAGTTAAAGTGTAAAAAAATTTTATTTCCCTGAGTTTAACATGCCTTCAAGAGCCGTTAAGTGGTTCTTAAATGCCTTCTTCCCTAGTTTGGTAGCTGAATATTTGGTCTTTGGTTTTCTACCAACAAACATTTTTTCCATTGCTACATATTCCAGCTTCTCTAATGCCTTTAGATGACTTGCCAAATTGCCATCGGTTATCCCTAAAGACTCTCTAAGCGTAGTAAAATCCTGACTATCCTCCATCATCAATAACGACATGATACCAAGCCTTACTTTGCTCTCAAAAGCCTTATCTAAATGTTCGAACCAGTTTTTCATATGAAGTTTAGTTCTATTTCCTATCGTATTTAAAGTGCATTATAGTTCCATAAACTATATGACCCACTCCAAATCCCAATGCCCAAAATAATATGCCGTAACCAATCACATACAGAGCAATCAGGCCCAATATTACTTCAACAATTCCTAAACTTCGAATATCAGAATAAGTGTATTTGCTGGCATTAATTAAAGCAAGACCATAAAATATCAGAGTAAATGGAGCTGTAAAACCAATAAATCCTTTTTCCAACATAATTAGAATTGCGATACCTCCTGCGACAAGTGGAATCAGTAAATTCACAGTTAGTCTTGCTGTCAGTTTATTAAACGGCTTTTCACCATTATCCTTGGCCTTTCTAACCGTTAGAAAAATTCCCGTAACGATTGTTATGACCAATGTCACTACTCCTAATAACAATAAATTTAGCTTAGTACTTGTATCGTCAAACAGAACCCTTGGGAACCGTCCATTATCAGTGTAGATGTAGAAATATGCAATTCCAGCACAAGCCAATGCATAAACTCCTGCCAAAATTCCTGACAAACCACTTAGTGAAACAAACTTTGAGGAACGCTCCATAAGGCCTCTAATTTCTTTCAGATCTTCTAAATATTCTTGTTCTGTTTTCATTTTTTAAAAGTACTTTGCGTTTCAAAGTAAAATATATTTTCACAATATTCCAACTGGTTTGAACCTACTTGGAACCTAAATCGTTATTTTTTTTTGAATTTTAGATGATTTGGCCGTTGTTTTACGGCAACAAAAATTTGGATCCTGTGGATATTAAGGAAATTGAACAAAAAATTACCGAGTACAAGGCAGAAGGTAAAAAGCTATTTACTACTTCTTCCTTTCAAACACACAGTTTGGTAATGCTCCACATCATCAGTAAGATAGACAATACAATTCCTGTATATTTTATCAATACTGGTTACCTGTTTCCCGAAACGGTTGCGTTTAGGGATGAAGTGGCAGAGAAATTTGGTCTCTCCATTGTTGATTTAAAACCTGGTACTCCTAAGTTTATGCAAAGAGATGCTAACGGTAAATTACTATTCACTACAGATCCTGATTATTGTTGTTACTTAAATAAGACCCAACCAATGGAAACTGTCCTTGCATCTTTTGATGTATGGATCAATGGCGTACGAGGAGATCAAAGTGCAGTAAGGAAAGCTATGAAAGTTGAACAACCTGCTCCTTTTGGTACTGTAAGGTTTCATCCAATGTTGGATTGGGATAACAGACAAATTTTTCAGTACATTCGCGAACATGATTTGCCAAGACATCCATTGGATAGCAATGGGTACCTCAGTATTGGTTGCGAACCATGTACCAGAAAACTAGACCCAGAAATGTCAGAAAGAGAGGCCAGATGGTATGGTCTCAACAAGGTTGAATGTGGACTACACACTGATCTTGTATCTAAGTAAATCAAGTCGACTAATTTTTAATTAAGACTAAATTATGAAGGTTTTATTAACCGGAGGAGCTGGATATATTGGAACAGAACTAACCAAATATCTACTTCGTAATCCCAAGGTGAGTGATATCATAGTGTACGATAATCAAAGTACCAATCACTCCAACTTTTTCCTGGGTGTAAAATATTTCGCTGGGGATAAATTAAAATTTATACATGGAGACATCTTAGATAGCCGATTATTAAAAAAGGCGATGAGAGATGTTGATGTGGTAGTACATTTAGCAGCTAAAGTAACAACTCCTTTTGCTAACACTGATCCTCATTTTTATGAGCAGGTAAATCACTGGGGAACTGCTGAGGCTGTTTATGCTGCAGAAGAATCAGACATATCTAAGTTCATTTACATAAGTAGTACTTCAGTTTATGGCGCTCACTCTGAAGCTGCAACTGAAGAGACTACTCCTTCTCCTCACACTTTCTATGGCATCAGTAAGCTAAGAGGTGAAGAGCATATCAATAGATTGATGGAATTGAAAAATGCCATTGTTTTAAGGTGTGGAAATGTTTATGGATATAGTAAGAGCATGAGATTTGATGCTGTGATCAACAGATTCATGTTTGATGCTAACTTCAAAAGAAGAATTCAGATTTTTGGCAATGGAAAGCAATCAAGGGCATTTATCCATGCCTTTCATTTGGCAGAAATGATTGAAAATACAATTACTGAAGAAGTTCCTTCAGGCACTTACAATTTAGTTGATAAGAATCTGCAAATTCTTGATGTGGTTGATATCGTAAAGGAGATTTATCCTGACCTGGAATTCATCTTTACTAATCAGCACATGAATTTGAGAGAGTTAGTTATAGATCCTAAATCTAAAATCTATGATTATATTAAAAAGTTCGAGCCAACTGAATTAAAGAAGGAACTGATTGATTTCCAGAATGGGTTTGCTTTCTAGAGCTTGAAATTAGAAGTTGGTAGCTGGAAGTTTGAAATAAAAAGAGAGCTTGATTCCGCAAGCTCTCTTTTTTTCTTTGTTCTAATATCTTTAATCTTTTTATACATTCTGCAATAGGACCTTCCAGGCATTCATAACTTGTCCGTCATCCAGAAACTGTTTAGCTAACTTATGCAGTTCGACTTCTGAATTATCTCTATCAGAGTTGAAGTATTCAAGAATAGCACTTACTTCTGGTTCTTTAGAAAACTCTTCGATTTCAGTTTCTGATGGTAGATGTTCTACATTTCCAAGTCTACCTAGGTTGTTTCCTGTGAGTACCTCACTATTTCTAATTTCCTCAGGAATTTGATCAACACCAATTCCCTTGGTAGTTAAAGGTTTTGGGATTTCAAAAATGGCATCTCCCTGGGCTCTACAGTACCAGTTCCCTCCCATTCTTGCTACAGCATCCAACTTAAATGGATCAATCTTACCATCTTCCCCCAATACCTCATCAGAGATATGCATCTTAACCACTTCACAAATCACGAGGTTGCCAGCACCGCCTTCAGTTCCCATTGGTTTTACTTCTAGCACTTTGCATTCCATTGAAACTGGGGATTCTTTAACTCTTGGTGGCTTTACAAGTTCCGATGGTACTTGTGTCAAGCCTGCTTTGTCAAACTCATTGACCCCAAGATCATACTCTGTACTAGCGAGAGACATCTGTTCCACAATGGCATGATTTACAATATTTACCACCACCTCTTTGCTTGCCATAGCATTCTCAAGAGTATGCTTTGTGGTATTATCTCTTACTCTTCTTGCAGGACTAAAAATTAATATTGAAGGATTTGCACTGAATACATTGAAGAAACTAAACGGACTTAAGTTCACATTACCATCACTATCGATGGTACTTGCAAATGCAATTGGTCTTGGAGCAACTGCCCCTAATAAATAGCCATGTAACTGGCCAGTAGAAACCTCTTTCGGATCTATTGTCATTGTTTTGCTGGTTTAACTTTAGTTTTCACTTCACCAAAACCTACCCTCACTCCATTTTTCTCTCCATACCCTCTCATGATAACAGTATCATTATCAAGAATAAATTTTCTTTCACTTCCATCGGACATTTTCAATGGCTTGGTTCCTTTCCAGGCCAACTCAAGCATGGAACCGTAAGAATCAGGAGTTTCTCCACTGATTGTTCCTGAACCATACATGTCACCTACATTGATATTACAACCATTTACTGTGTGGTGAGCCAATTGTTGGGCGATATTCCAGTACATGAATTTAAAATTACTCGAGCTTACTTTAGTCTCCTCTGCTCCATCAGGCTCGATGAAAACATCTAAATTAATATCAAAGTTTTTATCTCCTTCGTATTTCAGATAATCCAAAACTTCTGGATCTTGTTGTGGTCCAGGAATTCTAAATGGCTCCAAAGCATCCAATGTTACAATCCATGGAGAGATTGATGATGCAAAATTCTTAGCGAGAAACGGTCCAAGCGGAACATATTCCCATTTCTGAATATCTCTTGCAGACCAATCATTGAATAAAACCATTCCAAAAATATAATCCTCAGCATTATCAATGGTAATAGCTTCACCTAGCTCGTTACTCTTGCAAGTTATAAATGCCATTTCCAGCTCAAAATCAAGTCTCTTCGTTGGGCCAAAAACAGGGCTATCCTGATTATCTTCTTTTGTTTGACCATTTGGTCTTGTTATTGGTGTACCTGATGCAATGATTGAGGAAGCTCTTCCATGATATCCCACTGGAATATGTTTCCAATTTGGCATCAAAGCATTTTTAGGATCTCTAAACATAGAACCCACATTAAATGCGTGTTGCTCACTTGAATAAAAATCGGTGTAGTCTCTTACCTGAATTGGAAGCAGCATTTCCACCTCTTCCATAGGGATTAAAGCCAAGGTTTTATCCGCTTTATTATCTCTTAAATCACCACAATTTTCTTCTAATAATTGTGAGATTTTCGTTCTTACCTCAGAAGTTTTTGATCTCCCTAATCCAATAAAATCATTTAAAAACGGCTGGTTAAAAATACCATTAGGCAGTCCTAAACCATCCAGATATCCATGTTCTTGAATAAACACCAGATCCAAAACATAATCACCGATAGCAATTCCGGCACCAGCTTCAAGGTATTCTGTTTTAAAAACACCAAAAGGCAGGTTCTGAATTGGAAAGTCACTTCCTTCTGGTACTTCTACCCAGGATTTAAGTTCAGGGTTATTAGGATTATACATATGTTGCTATTTGAATATTAAAATCACCAATCCCGATTGGCAGTTCGAAATTATGAAATATTAAAATTCCATTCTAACATTTTGTCATTATTCACTCATATAGTTGAATAAGCAGCTTAATAATTCTTCGTAACAGCAATTAATCAATATAGATCAAACAAATTATTCCATTCTCAGGAGCAAATAATCCCCAGATAATTTAGTTTTGCGCATTCAAAAAATTAAAGGTAATAGCAGATGTCTCTTAGTACGAAATATAACCCGTCTGAAGTAGAAGATAAATGGTATCAATACTGGTTGGATAAGAAGTTTTTTAAGTCGACTCCAAATCCGGATAAAGAACCATACAGCATTGTCATTCCTCCTCCAAACGTCACGGGTGTCTTACACATGGGACATATGCTTAATAATACCATCCAGGACATTCTTATAAGAAAGGCTAGAATGGAAGGTAAAGAGGCTTGCTGGGTACCTGGTACCGACCATGCTTCTATTGCAACTGAAGCAAAAGTTGTAAAAATGCTTCGTGAGCAAGGCATAAAGAAGAGTGATCTTTCCAGAGATGAGTTCATGAAACATGCTTGGGAATGGAAGGAGAAGTATGGAGGTATTATCCTGGAGCAGCTGAAAAAGCTGGGCGCATCGTGTGATTGGGACAGAACTGCCTTTACTATGGATGATGAGTACTACAAAGCTGTAATTAGAGTATTTGTTGACCTTCATAAAAAAGGATACATCTACAGAGGATTAAGAATGATCAACTGGGATGTAGAAGCAAAAACGGCCGTTTCAAATGAGGAAGTAGTTTATCAGGAAGGTGGAGAGGTTTCGAAACTTTACTCAGTTAGATATGCTATCAAAGACAGTGATGAAACAGTAGTCATTGCCACTCAACGTCCAGAGACGATTTTAGGAGATGCCGCAATAGCAGTAAATCCAAAAGATGAAAGGTTCAAACACCTAATTGGTAAAACTGCATTAGTTCCTTTTATCAACAGAGAAATTCCAATTATCGGAGATGATTATGTAGAGTTGGATTTTGGTACAGGTTGTCTGAAAGTTACACCAGCGCATGATCCGAATGACTATGAAATTGGAATCCGTCACAACCTTGAGGTAATAGATACCATCAATGAGGATGGTACTTTGAATGAGAAATGTGAATGGCCTCCTTACTTCGGCATGGAGAGATTCAAAGCAAGAAAGGTAATTATCAAAGATCTTGATGAAGCTGGTATTCTTGTTGGAGAAGAAGAGTTTACTACCAGAATTGGTAGATCAGAAAGAACTAATTCCGTAATCGAACCAAAGCTTTCTCTACAGTGGTTTATTAAGATGAAAGAAATATCCAGAACTGCTCATAAAGCGGTGATGGATGATGAGATATTATTATACCCTTCAAAATTCAAAAACACCTACAATCACTGGATGGAAAATGTACGTGATTGGTGTATCTCCAGACAATTATGGTGGGGACAAAGAATCCCGGCATATTATTTCGGGTCAGGTGAAGATGATTTTGTTGTTGCTGAATCTATTGAAGAAGCTGTTCAGCTTGCACAGGAGAAGTCCGGAAATTCTGGATTAACAGCTGGCGATTTAAAGCAGGACGAAGATGTATTAGATACATGGGCATCAAGTTGGTTGTTCCCAACCGCTGTTTTCAATGGCTTCAAGGATGAGTACTTCGATAAAGAAACTGGGAAAATCATTGAAGGAAAGAATGTTGAATTAGACTATTATTATCCAACAAGCACATTAGTAACCGCTCCTGAAATTCTGTTCTTCTGGGTGGCGAGAATGATTATTGCTGGGTATGAATATAAAAATGACAAGCCTTTCAAGAATGTTTATCTAACAGGTATTGTAAGAGATAAGCAAAGAAGGAAAATGTCCAAGTCATTGGGTAATTCCCCAGATCCATTGGATTTGATTGCAGAGCATGGTGCAGATGCTGTAAGAACAGGAATGCTTTTCAGTTCTCCTGCTGGTAATGACTTGCTTTTTGATATGAAGTTAGTTGAGCAGGGAAGAAATTACGCCAATAAAATATGGAATGCATTTCGTCTAATAAAAGGCTGGGAAGTTGTAGATGGTCATAACACAGATAACGATATACCAATTCAATGGATTGAATCTCGAATAAACAAAGTTCTTGCAGAACTAGAAGACCATTTTGACAAATTCCGAATTTCCGATGCGTTAATGGCTCAATACAAATTGGTTTGGGAGGAATTCTGTAATTATTTCCTTGAAATGATTAAACCAGATTTTGAAAAGCCTATTGATAAAGCGACTTACGACAAGACGATAGAACTATTCAATACAATTTTGAGGATGATTCATCCCTTTATGCCATTCATTAGTGAAGAGCTTTGGCACAATCTTGATTCTCGTAAAGAAGAAGACTGCTTGATAGTTGCGGAATGGCCTAAGCCTATGAATTTTAATGAGAAAGCTATTTCTGATATGGAAACAGTAATTGAGATAGCTTTCTCATTAAGAAATATTCGTAATTCGAAAGGCCTTAGCCCTCATTTAAAGTTGGAGCTAAATATTAAGTGTAATTCAAAAGACCTTTATGAGCTTAACAGTAAGTTGTTGATGAAGTTCAGTAAATTGGAAACAATCAACTTTATTGACGAAAAACCTACTGGAGGAGCTTCATTTATGGTTAAAAATGATGAGTTCTTTATTCCGTTAGAAGGAGCAATTGATATAGAAAAAGAAAAAGCTGAACTAGAAAAAGAAATAAATTATACTGAAGGGTTCCTTAACTCCGTTATGAAGAAGCTTAGCAACGAGAAATTCGTAAGCGGAGCGCCGCAAAAAGTGGTTGAAATGGAGCAGAAGAAAAAAGCTGATGCTGAGGAAAAAATCAAAAAACTCAGGGAAAGTTTAGCAAATTTGCAATAAATTCGCAGCTTCATTGCCAACCAAACTTAGTAAGACGACTATCTGTAAAATTTAAAAATTAGCTAAAGTTATGATGAATGTTATTCTAGGCATTTGCCTAAGTCTAAGCATTGGAACAAAAGGTGTGAGTGAGGAAGCGTTAGTGGGCACATGGAAATTAATCGAGCTTTCTCAAGATGGTAAAACAACTTCTGTCTCTGACCCAATTAAGGTGGTCTTTGCAACGGAGGGTAAAATTGGTAAGTTTACTGGAAACACGAAGGGGAATTTGTTTTCGGGTCTTTTCAATTTAAAATCGAAAAAGCAGATTTCAATTGATGGCTTAATGGCCACCAAAATGAAAGATTCTCAATTATCAGTTGACTTTTTAAAAGCTTTCGAAAGTGTAGATACTTACAAGCTCGAAAGCGACGTATTGATGCTCTCAGATGCAGAGAAATCAAAACTTCTGAAATTGAAGAAAGTAATTAACTAGAATCTTGCCGCAATTAGCAAATTCAGATCTTTATATCTGAGATTATATTTTCTTGCTAAATGAACATTGGTAAGACTTCCACGGTGGCAGTAAACCCCTTTCATGAACCACTTATGAGAAAAAATCATATCTTCCACTCCTCCTGAATCAGCTATCTGAAGCAGGATGGGTGTGAAGATATTGCTTAATGCATTTGTAGCAGTTCTCGACACTCTTGAGGCAATATTTGGTACACAATAGTGAATTACATCATAAGAGGTAAAGACTGGCTTTTTGTGAGTCGTAATTTCTGATGTCTCGATGCATCCTCCCTGATCAATACTTACATCAATGATAACAGCACCTGGTTTCATCTGAGCAACCATTTCTTCGGTTACAACGCATAGGTTTTTACCTTTTTCAGCCCTGATAGCCCCAATTACCACATCGGCATTCATAAGAGATTTGCTCAGTGCCGCATTATCAATGGTAGAAGTATGAACCTGATGTCCAAGAGCATGCTTCAATCTCCTTAGTTTGTATACATGGTTATCATAAACAGATATGTCAGCACCTAATCCCAAAGCCGCTCTTGCTGCATACTCCGCAACCGTCCCAGCGCCTAATATCACTACTTGGGTTGGTGGCACCCCTGTAATACCACCTAAAATGATGCCTTGTCCTATTTTACTATTACTTAAGTATTCAGCAGCAATAAGCATTACTGTACTACCAGCAATTTCACTCATAGCTCTGACCAATGGTAACCCTCCTACCTTATCTTCAATAAATTCGTAAGCAAGTGCCGTGATTTTCTTTTTGTTGAGAGCAATAATAAAGTCTGTTGTCTGGCTTCCTGATTGAAATGCAGAAATCAAGGTTATACCTTCTTTCATGACCTCAATTTCTTTTAAAGTAGGTGGTTCCACTTTAAGAATGATATTTGCCTGAAATACTTCCTTGTTGCTGTAGACTATTTTCGCACCAGCATCGCTATACTCCTGATCTGAGTAATTTGAAGATTCCCCTGCTCCGGTTTCTACCCAAATTTTATGGCCATTGTTAACTAGTACACTTACTGATTCTGGCTTCAGCGATACCCTGTTTTCCTGATGTGAAGTTTCCTTAGGAACCCCAATAAACAATTCACCTTTACTCTCTTTGAGCTTTACAAGAGCTTCCTGAGGAAAAAGAGCGCCTTTGGCAAGCGACTCTACTTCTGACTTAATCTTCTCCACCATGTGGCCTTACGGATAATATTCGTTGGTTATTATCCCCTAATTTAATATTTATTTCCAGGTATTCATCAGGAATTAATGAAGGTATTCTCTCCGGCCACTCAACAAAGCACAAATCCTCAGAATAAAAATACTCGTCTAATCCAATATCTATGGCCTCCCGTTCACTCTCTATACGGTAGAAATCAAAATGGTAAACAACATCTTCGGATTCAGTCCAGTATTCATTAACAATTGAAAAAGTAGGGCTACTAATATTATCAACCACATTGGCATGATGGCATAACTCTTTAATAAAGGTAGTTTTACCAGCACCCATTTCTCCATAGAATAGCCAGACTTTATATCTGTCAGAATACTGATCAATCAGTGTTTTTGCGGCTTCTGGTAATTCTGAAAGATCGTTAACTTCTATCTCCATTATTTAGGCTGCAGTGTAATGATTGGCACTATCATTTCCTCAAGACTAATTCCTCCATGTTGAAATGTGTCTCTGTAATAATTCACATAGTGATTATAATTATTAGGATAAGCAAAGAAATAGTCTTCAACCGCAAATGCATATGATGTGGATACATTCACTTTCGGTAAAAACAATGAATCCGGCTTTTTACAGCTGTATACGTTATCGTCTTTAAAGGCCAGATTCTTACCTTGTTTATAGCGCAAGTTTGTATTGGTATTTCTATCACCAACAATTTTAAATGGCTTCTTAACCCTAATTGTACCATGATCTGTAGTGATGACCACTTTAACCTTTTCGGAGGCAAGTAAAGTCAAAAGATCATAAAGGCTTGAATGCGTAAACCACGACATAGTTAAGGATCTATACGCTGATTCGTCAGGTGCTAGTTCCCTAATCATCTGTAAATCTGTTCTGGCGTGAGAAAGCATATCTACAAAGTTGAAAACTATGGCATTCAAAGGGTTATTCATGAGATTTTTGAAATTATCAATCAATGATCTGCCCTCGTTTGCTCTTATTATTTTATGATAGCTGTGCCTCGAATCTATTCGCGCCTTTTTTAGTTGTCTTTCAAGAAACTCACTTTCCTTATTATTTTTCCCTTCATCAGAATCCTCTCCAACCCACAAATCCGGATGATACTTTGCCATCTCATTCGGCAACATTCCAGAGAAAATAGCATTTCGTGCATATGCCGTAGTAGTAGGTAAAATTGAATAATAATAGTCCTCAGAAACAACATTAAACAAATTGGCTACTTCAGGCTCAATGATTTCCCATTGGTCATATCTCAAATTATCTATTACAATAAAAAATACTGGTTCATCTCCAAGAAGTGGAAATACCTTCTTTGCCATCAAATTATGAGACATTATAGGTCGATCAATATCAGGATCATTCAACCAATCTTCGTAGTAATCCTCAATAAACCTTGAAAAGTAAGCATTGGCTTCAGCTTTTTGATCTTTCAAAATTTCCGCCATGCTCTTGTCTTGAGAATTATCGATTTCTATATCCCAATAAACTAATTTCTTATAAATCTCCGCCCATTCTTTATGATCCATGTCATCCGAAAAGGCCATGCTCAACTTTCTGAAATCCTGCTGATATCCCATATTGGTTTTCTCAGCAATAATCCTTCGATTATCAAGGATTTTCTTCATGGACATCAGAATTTGATTAGGATTGATTGGCTTAATCAGGTAGTCGGCAATTTTTGCCCCGATTGCCTCTTCCATGATATACTCCTCCTCACTTTTAGTGATCATTACTACGGGAATATTTGGATGAGTGGATTTGATATAATTCAGAGTCTCCAGCCCAGACATGCCAGGCATATTTTCATCAAGGAATACAATATCAAACGCGGCATGGTCAATTTCTTGTAGCGCATCTGCACCACTATTTACAGGCGTAACATCAAATCCTTTGTTATTTAAGAATAATATATGAGGTTTGAGCAAGTCAATTTCATCGTCCGCCCATAAAATCTTATAGTTTTGCATGTAGGAATATCTAACTTTAGATCGAAAGTAAAAATAAAAGGAACAGAATTTGAATAAAAAGAAAATTTTCAATGATCCTGTTTACGGGTTCATAACGATCCATAGTGGATTAATATTTGATATAATCAATCATCCTTTTTTCCAACGGTTAAGAAGAATAAAACAACTGGGTCTTACGGAGTTTGTTTATCCTGGCGCTCTGCATACCAGATTCCATCACGCACTTGGCGCAATGCACCTGATGCAACTTACATTGGACAATCTAAGAAGCAAAGGAAATGAAATTTCAGACGAAGAATATGAAGGAGCTTTAATTGCTATTTTACTCCATGATATTGGACATGGTCCATTTTCGCATACTCTGGAATTCAGTCTTCTTAAAGGAATTAATCACGAAGATATCTCATTAAAATTAATCAAAAGGCTGAATCAACATTTCAATGGCGCATTAGACCTTGCTCTTAAAATTTTTACAGGTTCTTATGAAAGACCTTTTCTACATCAACTGGTGAGCAGTCAACTTGATGTAGACAGGATAGATTATTTAAAAAGAGACAGCTTCTTTACCGGTGTTCAGGAAGGCACAATTGGTGCTGATAGAATAATCAAGATGCTAAACCTCAAAAACGACGAAATAGTGGTTGAGGAAAAAGCAATCTACAGTATCGAAAATTTCCTGAGCGCAAGAAGATTAATGTATTGGCAAGTATATCTTCACAAAACGAGTGTTAGTGCAGAAAGCATGCTGATAGAAGTAATCAAGAGAGCGAGAAAACTAACAGAACAAGGTGTTGATCTACCCGCAACTCCTGCTTTCAAATTTTTCCTTGAAAGAAAAGTCACAGTAGCTGACTTTCTTGAAGATCCAGATATTATAGAAGTCTTTTCTTTATTAGACGACAATGATATTTGGGGAGCACTTAAGTTTTGGTCGACCCATGAGGACCAGGTTATTTCGTTGCTAAGCGAAATGCTGCTTACCAGGCAGTTATTCCAGATTTCTATCAATAATGAAAAAACTAGCTCCGGCACTGTTGAAGCTATAATAAAAAAGGTAGCTCAACAGTTTGAATTCAGTATGGAAGAAGCTAAGTACTTTGTAAGTAAGGGCAAAATAAGTAATTCTGCTTATGTCAGTAAAGGGCAATCAATCAATATTCTTACAAAATCTGGAGAAATTCTAGATGTCGCGCAAGCCACTGATTTACCAAACATTAAGGCTATGAGCAAAATTGTTAAAAAGTATTACCTCTGCTACCCAAAAAACATTAAGCTGTGACAGCAGAAAGGCCTTAAGATTAAAAGGGTCTATCTAGGGATAATCAAACTAAATGATAAATTTGCTTCGATTTTCGAGACTACATGAATCTATATCAACATACGATAAAAAATGAAGTAAAGCTTTCTGGAGTCGGTCTGCATACAGGACATCAAGTCAATATGACATTTATACCTGCAAGACCAGATTTTGGAATAAAATTTCAAAGAATTGATTTAGAAGATCAACCCATTATTGATGCAGATGTTGACAATGTAGTTGATTTATCGAGGGGTACTACTATTGAGCAAAATGGAGCTAGAGTTCATACAGTAGAACACACACTTGCAGCACTTGTCGGAATGGAAATTGATAACATCCTGATCCAACTGGACGCACCTGAACCTCCGATCATGGATGGTAGCTCCATAAAGTTTATTGAAGAGCTGGAATGTGTGGGGCTTCAACAACAAGATGCCCAACGAAACTTTTTTGAAGTACCGGAAAGTATATTCTATCGAGACAAACAAAGGGATGTAGAAATTGCAGCACTTCCTCTAAATGATTTCAGAGTAACAGTGATGGTCGACTACAAGTCTCCGGTTCTTGGGAGTCAACATGCCTCATTGAATCACATTTCTGATTTTCGTGACGAAATTGCAGCAAGCAGGACCTTTTGCTTCCTTCATGAGCTGGAAATGCTACATAAAAATGGGTTGATAAAAGGAGGTGACCTCAATAATGCCATAGTTATTGTAGACAGAAAGATTGAGGAAAATGAAATGGAGGACCTTGCCAGGCTATTTAACAAGGAAAAAGTTGAAGTCAAACAGGAAGGCATCTTGAACAATGTAGAATTACGTCATAACAACGAGCCTGCCAGACATAAACTGCTGGATGTTATCGGTGACCTTGCCTTAATTGGAAGACCCCTAAAAGCACAAATCCTTGCTGCTCGTCCTGGTCACGCCGCAAATATTGAATTTGCAAAAAAGATAAAAAGGATCATGCAGGAATCTCCGGATGCGAATGTTCCTTACTATGATCCTAAACTTCCTGCTGTACTTGATATTAATGAGATTTCGAAAATACTACCTCATCGATACCCATTCCTTTTAGTCGATAAAATCTTTCATCTCGATGATCAGCAAGTTGCTGGTGTGAAAAATGTAACTTTCAATGAGCCCTTTTTTCAAGGACACTTCCCGGGAAACCCAGTAATGCCTGGTGTTTTACAGGTTGAAGCAATGACTCAGGTGGGTGGGATTCTTGTTCGCTCAACTGTGCCAGATCCGGATAAGTACTGGTCATATTTTACTGGAATTGAAAACTTCAAATTCAGGAAGATGGTCATTCCAGGGGACACACTTGTTATGAGATGTGAATTGCTGGGACCCATTAGAAGAGGTTATGCTAAAATGAGAGGGCAGGGTTTTGTAGGATCGGATTTAGTATGTGAAGGAACAATGACCGCAATTCTTGTAAAGAAAGAATCATGAGCCAACCTCTTGCAAATATTCACCCTGATGCCAAAATTGCTCCGAACGTAAAAATCGAGCCGTTTGCTACCATTGAGGAAAATACTACCATAGATGAAGGTACCTGGATTGGTGCAAATGCGATTATTTCAAATGGAGCAAGAATTGGGAAAAACTGCAAAATTTTTCCAAGTGCTGTTGTCAGTGCTATACCTCAGGACATGAAATTTCAAGGTGAGATAACTGAGACATTCATCGGTGACAATACCGATATCAGAGAGTTTGTTACCATAAGCAGGGGTACGATTGAAAAACACAAAACGGTAATTGGTAGTAACTGCCTTATCATGGCATATTCACATATAGCACATGATTGCATCTTGGGAAATCATGTAATTCTTGGGAATGGAGTACAAATGGCTGGTCATGTTGAAGTTGGGGATTATGCCATCATTAGTGGCACCTCTGCTGTTCATCAATTCAGTAAAATTGGAGCTCACTCGATAATTTCCGGCGGATCATTAGTAAAGAAAGACATCCCTCCATTTACCACGGCAGGACGTGACCCAATAAGCTATTGTGGAGTCAATACAATTGGGTTAAGAAGACGTGGCTTTCAAAGAAATAAAATATTAGAAATTCAGGAGATTTATAGAACTATATTTCTGAGTAATCTTAATAATTCTCAGGCACTGGAAAGGATAACTAATACAATTAATCCTAGTCCGGAAAGGGATGAGATTATAACATTTATCAATGAGTCTGAAAGGGGCATTATGAAAGGATTTTCGAAGTAAATGGACATATCGGCAGAAAATATCACCAAAAGATTTGAAAACGAATGGATTGTCAAAGACTTTTCGCACAACTTCGAAAATGGATCTAAAACGGCAATCATTGGGCAAAATGGTAGTGGGAAAAGTACCTTACTAAAGATAATTGCTGGAATTATGTTACCAAATAAAGGTAAAATCGAATATCGAGTCGATAAAAAAGTAATCTCAGCTGAAGAGGTTTATAAAAAAATTTCTTTTTGTAGTCCAGCGCAGGAGCTTATCGAAGAGTTTACTCTTGAAGAAATTTTAAAATTTCATTTTAAATTCAGGAAGCCAATTTTGAACTACAACGTACAGGATATTATTGAACTTACGTATTTCAAGGGTAACAAAAATAAATTGGTCAAGAACTTTTCTTCTGGCATGAAACAGCGATTAAAGCTTGGTTTAGCCCTTTTTACGGAATCATCTGTCATTTTACTTGACGAACCCACAACGAATATGGATGAAACAGGAATTAGTTGGTACCAAGAAACAATACTAAAGTTACTGAACGATCGTTCCGTAATCATATCCTCCAACCAAAACCAGGAATATGAGTTTTGTGAAAGCCATATTAGCATGCAAGATTTCAAACCCCGACAAAAAACAGTTGATAGTTAGGTATAAATTTCAAAAAGTTCTATTTTTGGTTTTAGAGGAGTGTTAAAATTTTAATCTAACAACAATTAAACAATGAAAAAATTACTTCTAAATTCACTAACAACAGCATTTTTTCTTTCCTTGATTTTAGTAGTTTCCTGTGGTGGTAACAAAGATGATGATCCAGGATCAACTCCTAATGAGGATCAATTTGCATTATTGGAAGGAACTTGGGCATTGAGCTCAATCACCAATGAAGGAAATCAAGTATCAGGATGGGAAGGTTTTACTGTCACAATTGGAGGATCTGCAGATAACATTACTTACTCAACAAATGGAATGCAGCCTGATGGTACAACTGATGTATTTGCAAGTAGTGGATCATTTACGTTTGGATCTACAGTAAATGACCTTACTAGAAATGATGATATAGATTTTTCTATTTCAGTTACAGAAACTCAATTAACGCTAACATTCACAATTCCTGATCCAGATGGAAGAACTGAAGAAGTTATCGGTAATTGGATTCTGACTTTCGCAGCGCAATAATCAACTCAACATATTGAATGAAAGCAGTCTTTCGAGACTGCTTTTTTTTTGCCCTTTGCTACTTAATCCAAATAAATTTCATTCAAAATTCAGACCTAATTCCTATCTTTGCTTCTAAATGATTACAAAGAAATTTTTCCCAGCTGATAAAAACTACTTACTGAAGGATGCCCAAAACTCCCTTCAGATTGAGCTCAATCAATCTCTCTTTGAAATCATTAAGTCTTGTTATTTCACTCAGTTCAATCCACTTGGAATCGAAGATGATTTCATCATGAAATTGAAGGCTCTTTCCGTAAAGGATTTACAGTTTTTAGATCGCCCGTATCAAATGCTGTCTGCCATTTACAGATATCAATATGGCGATAACCAACTCGAATTTTTGTGGGATGGAACCAGTCATAAGGACAAATACAGCGATGATTGGAAAAGTGCTTATGCCAGATGGATTGCTGATTTGTGTTTAGCTAACCCTAGCTTCACAAGAGCATTTACAAAATTCATTTATTCAGCCGATGGCTCACTAAATACTGAATTCCTGGAAAGCTATCTCTGCAGTGCTATTCTAAACCATTTTGGTTTCAAGTTCTATCAAAAGAAGGGATTACTTCCGAGATCGGCCTAGTTACCTTTGTATCTCAAACCCACTCATATTTTCTTCCATGTAGGTTTCTTCTGCTATTACTTCAGTAACATTAGCGTAGATAGGTCCTTTGTGACACCAATTGATGAATTCTTGCATTGCACCCTCTTCACCTTCTGCGTACATGTGGACTTCTCCATTGGGTGTATTTTTTACCCAGCCAATAATGGCTAATTTGTCTGCTTGTTCTTTGGAAGATGCTCTAAAAAATACACCTTGAACCTTCCCTTTGCAGATAATTTCGTATGCCTTTCTCATTTAATATAGTAGTGCGCTAGTTCCTATACGATCTGCGCCTGCTTCTATAAGTGCTATTGCCTGCTCTCGGGTTTTGATCCCTCCTGAGGCCTTAATCCCAACATCCGAGGGAAGCGCTTCTCTTAAAATCCTAATATCATCAATTTTCGCACCCTCTCCCACAAAACCTGTAGAAGTTTTTACAAAATCAGCACCAGCACTAGCTGCCCACCCAGCAGCGGTAAGCATTTCTTCTTTAGATAATAATGATGTCTCAATTATTACTTTCAGAATTTTCTCCTGCTCATGTACCATTTTTGAAATTTTAGCAAATTCCACTTTAGGCCATGTCATATCTGCTTTCAATCCAGATACGTTCATTACCAGATCAATTTCATCAGCACCATCTCTCAATGCCAGTTCGGTTTCTCTCAGCTTTACTTCTGTCATGGAATAACCAATTGGGAATCCCACTACAGTGACTAATTTTAAATCTCCCTTATCTCTTACAGCTTTCTTCACCCAAAATGGAGGAACACACACACCCAACAAATTCTTATCCCTTGCATCCTGTATCAATTGATCAATTTGAGTATGTGAAACATCCGGCTTAAGATTTGTGTACTCAATATGATCAGCAAGATTTTGCATAATAATAGATGATAAAATAATAAATTAGGATTTCGATATTCGAATTTAGGGTTTTGAATTCACCCCTAATGCGTCATCTGACATTCTTTGCAGAACTTTTTCTTTCCGTTCTTCCTTTTCTTTGGCTTCTTTTTATGCCCGAAATACAGTGGGTCTGAATATTGAGGTTTATCAGACATCTTACCCTCCTTATGCCTTCTTTTGGCATTGTCTTTCATTCTGGCAACATACTCTTCCTGAAGCTGATCACTTGTTTTGAAAGTACTTTGTTTCTTCTTCTTAAAGATGGAAAACTTCTTTTTCGACTTAGTCGAAGTTTTTGACCTGTTCGCTAAAATCTCGTCAGTACTTCTGGAGGTTTGAGCGAAAGACTCATTGCTCAGAACAATGAAAAAAAGGCATATTAGTCCTGAAAGTATTGTTTTCATTACAGCTTTGTTTTGCATAACACAGTAATTCAATTCTTTCATAAATAACATGCCTTTTGATTAAAAATTGTATGCTATAAGGTTCCCCTCAATTCTTGTTCTCTCTCAATCGCTTCGAATAGAGCCTTAAAGTTACCTTTTCCAAAAGACTTTGCTCCCTTCCTCTGTATAATTTCGAAGAATAATGTCGGGCGTGGTTCAATTGGCTTAGTGAAAATCTGAAGAAGATACCCCTCATCATCTCTATCGATCAGAATACCTAATTCTTTTAAAGGTTCCAGATCTTCATCAATCTCTCCTACTCTATCCAAAACAGTGTCATAGTAATTAGAAGGAACTCTCAAGAATTCGATCCCTCGGTCTCTCATAGCCGTAACAGTCTCGATAATATTATCGGTAGCTACCGCAATATGCTGTACACCTGCACCTTGATAAAAATCTAAATATTCTTCAATCTGAGATTTCTTTTTTCCCTCTGCAGGCTCGTTGATCGGGAATTTAATTCTTCCATTACCGTTACTCATTACTTTACTCATTAACGCAGTGTAATCAGTACTGATATCTTTATCGTCAAATGAGATAAGCTGAGTAAAGCCCATTACTTTAGCATAGAACTCAACCCATTTATTCATTTCACCCCATCCAACATTACCTACCATGTGATCAACATATTTCAATCCAACAGATTCAGGGTTGTAAACTGTCTCCCACTTTTTAAATCCTGGTAAGAATATTCCGTTGTAGTTCTTTCTTTCAATAAACATATGAACAGTTTCTCCATATGTATAAATTCCAGACTTCACTATTTCACCGTGCTCATCCTTTTCAGTTGTTGGCTCCATAAATGGTTCAGCTCCTCTGCTAGTAGTTTCCTTAAAAGCTGATGTAGCATCATCCACCCATAAAGCAACTACTTTCACACCATCACCGTGCTTATCAATGTGCTTCCCAATCTCAGTATCGGCATTTAATGGAGAGGTCAATACCAATCTGATTTTATCCTGAATCAGAACATATGATTCACGATCCTTCATACCTGTTTCAAGCCCGGCATATGCCAATGATTGAAAGCCTAAAGCAGTCTTATAGAAATGTGCAGCTTGCTTACTGTTGCCTACGTATAATTCGATGTAATCGGTACCGTTGATAGGCAAAAAATCCTCTGCGTCAGGAAATATCTTTTCGATTTCCTGTGAGGCATTACTTGTTTGTAATTTCTCTTCCATCAAATGTTGTTTATGTTGTTTATTTCTTCAAAAGTAGTACTGAAAGCACCTTGATCCAATGATAAAGCTCAATACTTAATAATTTGATCTACCGAATTCTTTTCCAGGTATCCCTTTATGATGCTGTTAATCTCCTTGTTGGTCTCTTTTGAATTGGCACAATCCTTTAATAATTCTAAATCACCCTGAACATACTCCATGTCAGCAAACCCAAATCCGATGTAACGACCCTCCTCAATTCTTACTATGGCCTTTTCATTTTCACTTCTTCCACGATCAAGAATAAGGAAACTAGCCTGCTCGAAATTCATTCTCTTAATTGCGTTTGAAACTCGTTCATTATAATCGTCTACAGGGTGTTGATGGTGACAAACTCCGTCACAAAGCTCTATACTGTAGTGAAAACAAGGTTTTCCCATATAATTCTTCTCAAACCCTGTTTTCTGAGGACACAATCTATATTTCTTGGTGAAGTCAAAGAGAAACTTCTCAGCCTCCACCTTTGTAGAAAACAATGCCAACGCATCATTAGCCTTTGTGACTGAAGCAATTCTTAGATGCATTACACCATCCATTTGGAGATCTACAAAGACTCCAAACTTATAGGAGTTCCTAACCTGTTTTCTGTTATACTTGGGCTGAATACGTTTGATTTCCTCGGATTCTCTAAGCAATGCTACCAACTCACTACCAGTAGCTTCATAATTAATCTCAGCAATTTCACTTAGAAGATTCCTTTGTTTGTTATTCTTCGGGTTAAGACAATGTTGAATAACCCTTTTCCTAATATTCTTGCTTTTTCCAACATATATTATGTCATTCATTGAATTAAGGAAGTAGTAAATTCCTGTTTCCTCGGGCAATGCCTTTACAGAATCCCCCGACAAGTATTCATTGACTTTTGTGGGAATCACTTCTCTTTTCAATAATTGTTGGAAATGGTCCTCTCTATCATTCTGAATAAGAATATCCAGGATTTTAGTAGTTGCAAAAGCATCTCCCCCCGCCCTGTGTCGACCTTCAATTGTAATCCCATATTCCTTACAAAGGGATCCCAATCCATAAGACTTGTGACCAGGAATGATCTTTCTGCCAAGCTTTACAGTACAAAGAACATCTCTTCTAAAATCATACCCAAGGCTTTTAAACTCCTGTCTTATAAAACCATAGTCAAATTCGGCATTATGAGCTACAAAAACGTGTCCTTCCGTAATTTCAACAACTTTTTTTGCTATCTCATAAAACCTTGGAGCGCTTTTTACCATTTCATTGGTAATACCGGTAAGGTTTGTAATAAACTGAGGGATAAAAATTTCTGGATTAACCAGACTAATAAACTGGTCAACAACCTTACTTCCGTCGTGGATAAAAATGGCTATTTCGGTAATTTTTCCATAGTTGGCATTACCTCCTGTAGTCTCGATATCAATGACGGCATACATATTGCTAAAGATAACAAAATGCTTTCGTCTAATTAGACTAATTTTACGAGATATGATTTCAAAGAGAATTCTATTTATACTTTTTATATTTTTCTGGTCATCGAACCTAATTGCTCAGGACTCAGACCCGAAGCTTCAGCTATATATTGATCAGGGTATAGAATTGATGCAACAAGAGAAGTATGCAGAAGCAGACGAAAAATTCACTTTTGTCTTAGATAACTTAAGGCCTTTGCCAAGCAACGTGGCATTCTATTTTGGAAAAAACTCTTACCATCTTAACAGGTATAAACAAAGTATCAACTGGTTGAATAAATATATCCAGTTAAGAGGTGTGGATAGTCAATTTTACAGAGAAGCAAAAAAGTACCTGGAACTAGCCGAGCAAGGTTTCCTTACCGAAAACGAAACGGAATTAAATGAAATCAACCAGGATTTGGAAAATGATTTTGATTGCTATAGTCAAGAAAAAATGGTTTGCCCCGCTTGTAAAGGCTCTGGAGTTTTGATAAAACGAGGAGCCATGGAAGATGTATACCAAACTTGCCCATTCTCAGGTGGTGATGGATATCTTACATGTAAGGAATACAACTTATATATGCGAGGTAAACTAAAGCCTCAAGAGTCCAACTAAAATCCAGCTTCCATCATTAGAATCAAGTAGGCAAATTGCACTGCCTTGTAACCTTCTTTATCCAACCACCATTCATTTAGAGAATGTGCTCCTCCTCCAACGCCTCCACGACCGATGGTAATTGCTGGAATGCCCATCGAGATCGGGATATTGGCATTTGTAGACCCTCTTGATAATGAAGGATCGATATCAAAGTAATCCAGTACTGCTAATGCATTTTGTACCAACGGTAGGTTTTCTGGCAATTCCCCTGATGGTCGGTTGCCTATTTCCAAAAGTTCTACTTCCAATTCCCTCCCAGACCTTTTGATATCATTCTGTTCTTTCAGTGCTTCAGTAACAGCAGCTCTTAGAATTTCATCCATTTTATTCAATCTTATTGGATCGACAGACCTCATATCTACTTCCATCCATGAAGCAAAAGGAACGGAATTCACGGAAGTACCTCCTCCTATTCTCCCAATATTATAACTTGTTTTTGGACCTTCTTTAGTGTATTCATCTGCTGCAATTACAAATTTCTGTATTGCTGCTCCAAGAGCATGGTGTGGATTTACAATTCCAAAATTCCCCCAACTATGCCCCCCGGAACCTTTGAAAGTCACTCTATATCTTAATGAACCAAGTGCCTTATTGGTAATTCTACCTAAACCACCGCCATCCACTGAAATCCATGAATCAACCTTTATTCCCTGATTACTAAAAATATATTTGACTCCACTCAAGTCTCCTAGACCTTCTTCACCAACACTTCCTATGAAATACAAATTGGATGTAGGTTTCAACTTGCTTTGTTTCACTGTTCTTAAGACAGACAAAACAACAGCCAAACCTCTCGTATCATCTCCAATTCCAGGAGCATACAATGTATCACCTAAAAATTGAACACTAACATCTGTATCTATAGGAAAAACAGTATCCAGGTGAGCATCAATTGCGACATATCTATCGTCTGTGCCTTTTAATAAACCTATAACATTCCCTGCAGCATCAATCCAGGCTGTGTCAACTCCATAGGTTTCCAAAAGTTTTTTGAAAGCTAATCCTCTATTATCCTCTTCAAATGGGGGTGCTGGTATTTCATTCAGGGCAATTAGTTCTTTATTAGACAACTCACTATCTGATTGAATGAATTCCAGATCAGCTTTTATAGATTTCTTGGATACCAAAGACTTGAAATTCTTCTTGTACTTGGCATCAACCTGAACCTTATTCAGGTTTTGAGCAACTAAAAACTGCGAATAGAAGACAAAAAAAGAAAGTGCGAACAGTTTAAGAAAGTCTCGTTTTAAAATCATCATAGCCAAATGTACGAATTAATTCAAAAGTGTTATTTATCCTCCAGATACCTATTGAAGGGTGGGCAACACCATTAAATGTATTTGTTTTTACCATTGTATAATGGATCATATCATTGAAGACTAGTTGGTCCCCGATATTCAATGGTGTGGAAAATCCATATTCTTCCAGATAATCACCCGCCAGACAACTTAGTCCACCAATTCTATATCTATGGTCGTCTTTTTGAGGATTTACGTTCGCATTGTGAATCAGAGGCCTATAGGGCATCTCCAGGCAATCAGGCATGTGACACGTAAAAGAAGCATCTATAATTGCGGTATTGACACCTCCGTTTTCAACAATATCCAGCACCTGAGTTACCAAATAACCAGTTTCCCATGCTATTGCACTGCCTGGTTCCAGAATAATATCTAAATCATATTTCTCCTTAAAGTTCTTAAGAATAGAAATCAAGTGATCAATATCATATCCCTCTCGTGTCATGAGGTGTCCTCCTCCGAAATTCACCCATTTTACCTGATGCAGAAATTTTCCGAACTTTAGTTCAAACTCTCGGAGTGTATTTTCAAGAGCAACAGAATCTGATTCGCAAAGAACATGGAAATGTAGGCCTTCAATACCTTCTGGAAGTTCATTCCCGAAATGTTTGGCTGTCATTCCCAATCTGGATTGAGGCGAAGAAGGGTTATATAAATCAGTCTCCACTTCTGAGTACTCTGGATTCACCCTGATTCCAATGGAACAGCCATTATCAATAGCCACTTGCTTATACTTCACAAGTTGATTTAAACTATTGAAAGTGATATGACTACTTTGCGAACAAATCTCAGGTATTTCTTCATCCCGATAAGCGACCATGTATGTATGGGATTTAACTCCCATTTCTTCAAAACACAATTGAACTTCATTCAAGGAACTTGCTGTAGCTCCGGCCAAATATTGCCTTACCATTGGAAAAGCACTCCACATTGCAAACCCTTTAAAGGCAAGAATTATCTCAACTCCTGCCTCATCCTGTACTTTTTTAAGTAACTCAAGATTTCTTTTAAGGAGTCTTTCTTCAAGCACAAAGCTTGGAGAAGTTATTTTTGAAAAGTCAATGGCCATTAATCCAATTCCAGGTCTACACCTTTTAATTCATGCCATGGCAACCCATATTTGGTCAGGTTCTCAAGGAATGGATCAGGGTTAAATTCCTCTACATTGTATA
>JANSWY010000095.1 GCA_024743255.1 bacterium
AATACAATGAAAATCATATTTCTGTTTCTAACACTTCTCTTAGCACACATGAGCTTTGGTCAGTTCAAAGTAAATGTGCAGAAGCCAGAGCAATACAAGAAGTTAGAGCAGTATAAATCTTACCTTAAGCTTTTCAAAAGTGTCAAAAAAGATAGCATCAAGTCAATTGATCAGGATATTCTGAATGAGCAAGAATACCTGGACAGCCTAAATCTACATCAGCCAAATTTAGACTCCTCTGAGTACTTTGCTGTGATCAACAGAATAGATTCATTGGAGAATTTTAAAGCCTCAATTAATTGGGACAGTCTAAAGATGGTTTACAAAGAGAATCTCAAAATACACTTTACGAGAAGGGTAAGTGATCAGTATAATCGTCTGGCAGAAAAGAAATTTGAATTACCTGATGGAAAAACTGATTCTGATGTTGTAAATCAAATGTTGCAACCACCTGGAGCATTGAAACTGGATTCCGCATCATTTACACATCCCAACAAAGTACTATCACAGCAGGCTCAACAATTGATATCACAGGAGTTAAAAGACAACCAAAAGATTAATCAGATCAATAAAAAAATTGCCAGGTATAAGAAAAAATTTAGCAGAGTCAACTCGCTTAGCAACCTTAAAAGTGGAACGAAAAAATCTTCTCTCAAAGGAGTTCCTTTCTTCAAGAAGTTCGTCTATGGAGGTAATATTGACTTGGATGTTAATCTGAAAACCAAAGTAGATTTTGCTCCCTATGTTGGATATATGTTTACCAAAAAATACCTGGTTGGTGTTAGTGGAATGTACAGGTTCTACTTGAACTATCAACCCAATTATTTTGAAAGAGACCCCCAGCGAACATTAGCAATCAATGCTTTTACCAGGTATAGTCTGAGTCAAAAATTATTTTTTCAATCAGAATTAGAGTACAGGAGAAAAAGAGAAATTGAAGAAATGATTTATGATACAGGTTGGTTTATTGGAGCAGGTAAATCTGTTTATCAAAAGAATGATAAAATGCTTTCGGTACTTGTTCTTTATAATATCTTATATCAAAAAAATGCCGCTGAAAAAGTATACAATACCCCTTGGTCTATCAGAGTGAATTTACAGTTTAGCCCGATGAAAAAGTTAAGAGGCAGCTAATAAGATTTCTTAGTTTTATATCAATTCTTCCCCCTTTGGGGCCCACGCAACCCTTTAGGGTTATAGTGGGCTATAACCCTATAAGAATTCACTTAACCCCTCGCTCTACCAACTCCACAAACTTACTTGCGGAATAGCCCAATTCTTTAGCTAATTTAAAAATTACCGTTAGAGACGGTTGTCTTTTGCCTCTTTCTAAAAGAGAAATATAGGTAGGATGCAAACCAACATTCAAGGCCAGCTTCTCTTGAGAAAGAGATCGCTCTTCCCTGACTGATTTCAGAGTATTACCGAATGACAATATGAGCTGCTGATCCTCCATATAATGAGGAAGCAAACTAGATTATCCAATCAGCTAAGTCCACAGACTATAGTCTGTGATTAAGATTTAGATTCTTTATCTTGCAGTCAGTATTACACCTATGACTGATACACCAAAACTAAGACCGGTAGTCGTCCAGCTAAATGGAAAAAAGCACAAAGGCTACTTCCATAGATTCGTTTACTCACAATCCAATTTTCAATCAGAAACCAGGGTACTTGTTGAACTAGAGAATGGGAAGTTGAGATATGTAGATCCTTATTTTGTGCAGTTTACGGATAGGGGGGCTGAGTAGTCTTATCAATTCCTATACTAAACACTATTGGTATTAATGTTAAGTAAAATACCATTTTAAGTGATGAGAACATCCTGTGTTTTGCCGTACTTATGAGGTAACTAATTCCAAAATTATTTAGGGGATCATAGGAAAACCATGCCCTAAATACGTTTTGTAGGCATGTGCCTTTAGTTTCCACGGCTTTTATAAGTTATTACATTTTCTCGGAACAAATATGCTTCTGAGGAACCTAAATCTACCATTCGATTTAATATCCAAACATAGTCGTCTATAAGAGCTTTATCATTCTTGATTTCTGAAATGTGATTGTAGAAAAGTCCTTTAATCATTCTATCTGCTGAAACCGACGTTAAAGATAACGAGGTATTAGGGTTTGATTTGAAAACATCTGTTAGCCAACTTATACCCTCTGGTAAAAACTCTTTACCTCCAATAGTTGAAAACACGTTTATTACTGATGAAACATAGTTTTTGCCTTTTTCAAGAAACATTTTTTTGTAAAATTCTCTTTTCCCATTCAGAACATTCCAATTGTTTTCATTCGGATTTCCTTGGTAATCCCAAAGTAAATATCTAATGTCCAATAGGAGTTTTTGAATTAGAGGGTGTGTTCCATCACTTGGGATTAAGTCAAACAGAACACTCCAAAGATTCCAAAAATTTGTCTGCTGTAGTGAGTATTTTGTTCGGTCTATTTTCAAATTTTCGTTGTCATATAGTTTTAATACAAAATAATCTAAAGTAGTGGTCACAAATTGAATCAAATCGTCTGTGACAAGCTTTTGTCTTGGCGCATTTTTTGACAATGAATTGACCAACATAGTTAATACAGATTTTGAAAAATCAAATTTTGCCTCTAAGAATAAATTGGCAAGGTATTGTTCAATACCTGATATTGAGTCGTGATGAAGTTCGCGTGATTCTCTGTTTCTATTATATGAATAATCTTCTTCTCTGGTTAAGTCATTAAGAACTATTGGCAATATGTGGTTTATGAAATCTGTAAATTCTTTATCTATTGTGTCGTAAGGTGTAATTACAAAAGCTCTTGCCAATAAATATCCCTCGTTTTTTTCTAAGCTTATTTCAGTTAGGTCTAACTTTAAATTTTTGTTAGATGCAATTTGCTGAACAAAATTATTTTCAGTTCTTAAGCTTTCTTCATCTTGATTGTTATAGTGATTAGGATTTAATTTTTTATAGTTCGAATATTTGATAAGCCCAAGCCAAACTCTTTTTGCTTCATTACGAAATTGTTTGAAAAACACTTCCCTCAAGTATTTTGTGATTTTATCAATCTCATGGCCTGAAAACGGAGCGAATAGCGTATATATCATTGTCGCTATTATTGCGTTTCTGTCGTCATCATTATTTACATTCTGCATCAACAGATGGAAGGAAGTTAATGCTATTTCCTTTTCCATTAAGTTGACACTCATTTTTAGGCTATAATTTCTATTAAATGTATCTTGAAGAATTGAACCAATCGCATCTACAATAATTTCCAAGCACCAATTCTTCTGTTCTTCTATAATTTCATTAGAAAACTCATCTAAACCAATAATAGCGAGTGTTATTGGTTTACTAAATAGAATATCAAAATTTTCAGAATTAGAATAGTATTGATAGCATTCTGTCCATTTTTCAAAATTTATGTTTTCCTCTTTTTTGTATGCTTTTGAAATTATTCCTGAAAATTCGGCTGATTTGTTTTGCTTATCTATATAATCTTGAGACGAAGCCATATGTTCAGCGACTTCTTTTTCGTATTTGGGTTGAACAGCGAATCCACCAAGTTTTTCGTCATAGGGTTGAACTTCCCAATTCCTTATATCGATTTCATTCAATCGCTTTTTCCACATTATATCATCATCTTTGATGCTTGCTTTAAGTTTATCAAATAAATTGTGAATTTGATGATTGAGTTTTCTAACATTAATTTGATAATTCACTATAAAATCGCCTAACCCCCTATAATATTGCTTTCTGTGAGGTAGTTGATTTGACTCCCAACGCTCTTTTTGGGCTAGTGAAATCCGATTGTCCATTGGGGCCAGGACTGAATTTTCTTCAAGTGCACGGGTTAAATCCCAATCATAAAATTCTTGGATAGATAAAAGTGGCAACATTGCTTCTTCAACTTCCTCAGGATAAGCAATAACAACGCTTGTTAAAACAGATAATGGAGCAACATTATTGGTATTTTTAAGAACATAGTCAAATATATACTTTAGATTTTCTTTGCTTACTTCAGATTTTCTTCCTGCGGTTTCTAACAGAAACTTTTCAAAACTCATTAGCAAAGATTCCAGAGCATAATGTGTAACACTTGAACCTCTGTAAGCAGCCCACAATTCCCACGCGGCATATAGTTTAGTTTTCGTTCCATCATTCTGTTCTAATTCAATTTGTTGAATTTTATGTTTGTGTTCACAAGCGGCATTTACATAAAAATCAACTGAATAATTGATGAAATCTATGATAAACTTCAATCCAAGGATTGGATGAACCCACAATAAATTGTAAAAAGGTGTTTTGTAAATTCCTGAAGGGAAAAATGAATGTTTATCTCTTATTCCCCAACATTCTTCATCCCGCAAAGAGTGTCTTGAAAAAAATCCAATTTCATCTGGATAATCAGATTTCTTTGGAGGAATGTATTTCCAATTTTTCCAAGCAGTTTCAATAATCACTTCTGGCAATTCTTTTATCAATCGTTGGTTACCTATACCCGAAAGACAACTTTCAATTACAGATTCGTAAAAAGAATTTAATCTCCAAGATTCCTGGTTTTCTTTATTATTAAATGCTCTTGCAATAAGTTGTTTAATTTCTTCCCTTGAAATTGAAGCCAAATCAAATAAAATTGAAATCAAGTTTGATGATTTACCTTTGGCATTTTCTTCTTCCCAAAATTCTTTCTTTTCTTGAACTTCTTTCAAATAAAATAAGACAATAGATTTTGTCGCTTCTAATTCTACTTTTTCAATTTTTTTGTACTGAAAAAGTAATCGGTAGTACCAGTCAGAAAGAAAATTGAGTATTGAAGGTTTGATTTGTTCTAATTGAGTAATGTTCTTTTGAATAAAAATCAATGCTTCTATCCAACCCGAACCAATCGGCAAAAGCAAATAGCTTTTGCTCGCTTTTTGGTCACTTTCTTTGCAACAAGTTTTTATAATATGTAAGCACCTATTGAAGAGAGTAGCTTTGCCTTCAAGTAATTCTTTTTCAAAAGCTGTAAAAAATGAACTACTATTCTTGGATTTAAAAACAGCAACCAACAATTCATCAGCCCAATATTTTTCAATCGTTTTGTCGGAAATAGTTGCCTTAATTAAGTCATTTATCTTATTACTGTTATCAATTAGATAATCTTCAACCCAAAGACGAAACGCTCTCCTAATTGCAGGTTCGTTTCCTAAACTGCTAAACAATTCTTTGGGCTTCGAGTTTTCTTCAAACTTTGAAGAAACATGTTTTACTAAAGCCCAATCTTCTAAAATATCGTGAGTAGGTGAATACTTTCTGTTGTTGTTTTCTTGAAATACGATTTCATCATATTCTAAACAAGCGATTGCTTCCGCATCGGATTTATCGGGCTTTGTAAAGAGTTTCATTTCTTTCGCTCTCTTTACTGCAATTTCTTTAAACGCTTCTTCTCGTTTTATTGGAAGTCCGTTTCTAGTATTGGTTGAATCTACAACTAATGAGTTCCATAATTTATCTTTAAATTCAGTCAGAGAGACATTTGCATAATCATCATTTGATTTACCAATGGCTAAAATTGAAAAGTCTAGATACTTAGGGCTTTGAAGTAACTTGCTTACTTTGTCGTTTTTCAGAACAATATTTAATTGTGGAAATTTTTCAGACACAAGTTTTAGTTCTTCTTCACTAAGCGTTGGAATATCAATTATACTCGTTTCGTTCTTATCAATTCCGAATTTTAATGTAATTAAGTCAATCGCATATTTCCGTGATGACGCAATAATTTTGATTTCAGGGTGTTCCTTAATCAATGCTATTAATTGTTTGAAAGCACATTCGGGGTCTGCTTCCAACAGTTTTTCCAAACTATCAATAAAAATGATTTTTTCAGGGATGAGAGAAATACAAGAGAAAATATCTTGTATTGTTTCATTGACGCCTTGACTTGAAAAAACATTTGCAAGCGTTGATTCATTGAATTGGTCAGCCCTGAAAACAAAAACACTTGAATTAGAGAAATCTTTTTGAATAATCTCTTTTATTTCGGCAGATTTACCAACTCCGGGTTTTCCTGTTACTATCGTAAATTGATAGCCACTTATCGATTGCAATATGTTTTCTCTTACCTCAGTTCTTGGTATCTGAAATTCAGTTTCGCCTTTTCCGATTGAAGTTTTTATCGGTCGCAAAATTTCTTTGTTATCTGATTTGAGTTTATTAACAGCTTTGAGGTATGGACTTAATTCTGCATTATCAAAATGCTGAAAGAAATCTTTGTCTTTAATGTTTTCAAGTGTTACACTTCCTCCGTTAGGGTTAAGAGTGGCAACATAAGAGTAAACACTATCCCAAATTTCTTTTTCAGTTGCACTTGATTCTTTGCTTTTACTTAGCTTAATCAGATTAAAAAAGTAAGTTTTATCAATACTACCTTCATTTAGCAAATCATATTCCAAAACGTCAACGCATTTTAGAAACTCCCAAATTTCTTCTCCTGTTAAATCTTTGTTATCATTAGCTTCTTTTAATACTGACCGAAAAACATCTAATAGGTTTTTTTTCGCTTTAATTCTATTTACTTCTAAATGAAAATCTGTTTCCGTCGCGTGGTTTACCGCCCAATTAAAAAGAGATTTTAGATGATTTCTTTCGTTTTTAGTTAAACCATTTTTTACTACAATGAGTTTATCTCTTGATTTGTCGAAAATTGACGTATTGTTGTAATCTTTCCAAAAAGCATCAATAACATCTTTGAACTTTTCATTGTCAGCGGTAAATGAAATGTCGTGTTTTACTTGAATCAATAAACGATGTTCTCCGTGTGATGATTTAGCAGTAGCCATGAAATCATCAGTCTCATAGCCTCTGTTGGTGACTTGCATCGCAATTTCTGATAATACACCTGAAGGAATACAAGGAACATTACCACGTATGATAAGCGTGGTCATAAATGCGGTTTGAACTAGTTGCTCGAAATTAGTTCCACCACCTCCTTTTTGAAATACACTTCCCTTGTCTGACATATTAAATTGTTCCCTGGGTTAGTAGTCTTATTTATATTGAATGAGATTTATTTTAGAATTACCCATAACCAAAACATAAAGACAATATGGAATTTATTGCACTGTATAAATATGATAAACGTAGACTAGTTTCAAAATACCCAAAAGTGGGTATTTTAAGAAGAATTCAATAACTCATTAGGATAGCAAAGAAGTTAAATATGGGAAAATATACAACAAGGTAAGCGGCAACATCATTCTGGATCTCAGAGAAATCAATCGAATCATCAAATCCAATATTAATGATGACACCCGGAATTCTTCAACAAACTCAAATCAGAATACGACGATCTAAACCAAAACGACATACGCCTATGTGCATACATCAAAATAGGACTAAGCAACATGGTGATTGCTCAAATGGGTAACGTAACTCACACCGCAGTTAAAAAGAACATCAACAGACTAAAGTAGAAACTTGAAATTGACCCAGAAGATAGTTTGAGGGATTTTATGATCAAATTTGTTTAATGGAGGTGTTTAATACTGTATATATTTTCTGGTGGGTGTTTAGTAAAAAGTAATGAATAGACAGAATCCATAACCTTCAATCATGTGAATACTTTTAAAAAGAATGATTTGAGGGGATCTAGAGCTTCCGAATCTAAGTTCCAAAACTCTTCGTCTAAGTAGTTCCTATTGGAACTCCTCATTGCTTTTCCGCCCATCAAGTATACATACCACTCGATTTTTTGCTTGTTAAAATCACTAATCTCCAAGACTCCATTAGCTGATGTTTCATTCTGAATAGCTCGTAAACAATTTATGTAGTTATCTAAACATTCGTAAAATGATTTACCTCCATTACTAATTAGGTGATGAAGTAAATTCTCCAAATTGCCATCGTCTTGATTATTTGGCATTAGAAAATATTCAAATTCAACTTCCTCTTGCATCAACTGCAAATACTCAGACCTACTTGAATAGCCTCCAGGTGGATTACTGTGATCCTCTGTATCAGCGTCCAATAGTATAATATTCTCAATACCCAAAGGAATGTTTACATTCTTAATCTCATCAAGCAAGTTCCGGAGTTTTTTACTATCAATACCTCCATTTGAGTCACTAGAATCCAAAACTCGAATGTTAATTTTGGGTTCATTTTCAATGGATGATGCCTCGAAGGTGTTAAGTTGATAATTAAAGTTTAAACTAAAATGCTTTTCCAAAAACTGACCTATGAACAGAATGTCACCCTTCCCTTCTACATAAATATTAATTATTCTCATGAACTCCTTCCTCTAACTTCCAAATGATTTTCTTGTGCATACCTAATACTTTCAAAATCGCGAATAATCGGAACTGGTTCGTTGGAATTAATGTGAGATTCCAATGTTACTATCCTAGCTCTATCTTGAGGAATTTCTAGTTCATCTTGTTTAATTACCTCCCAGAAATAATCGACACATTCTTCATTGTGAGTAGTAGCAAAAATTTGAACACCATACTCCATCGAGGTAAGTAAAATGATCTCCCAGAATTTCTTAAAGTGGCTATAATGAATTCCTGCATCTATTTCGTCAATCATTAATCGCCCTCCCTTTGCAGCATGCAATTGTACAAGAATTCTGAAGAGTTTGTTCGCTCCTTCCCCATAGTGATGTAGTGGTAATGAGGTCTCTTCTTTTGTAACTTCATTGTACTCCTCGATTTTGATTGTGTCATTACTGGGATCAATTGTTATTCCGGTTATATTTGGAATAAACAATTTCATTTGTTCTAAGAATGAAATTCTCAAGGATCTAACATCCCCTATTTCACTGAAATAGATTGAAGCAAGCATCTCAGAATAGCCTTTCCCAAAAGGAATTAATGGGACTTGACTTAAAGTTTTTGGAGAGGTGAGTTCTTTCTCAAGAATTTCTACGCTTTCACTGATCTTGATTTCATTGTTGCCTTCAATACATAAATAGTGTCGATTATCTAACTCTGGAATTTCATTTACTGTAAACAATTCTTTAACCGATGGATGCCTCAAAGTATAGTTCCACAATCTTCTTCCATTCTTAATTGTGATTTGGATGCCATTAGCCTTGAATTGATTGTTTACAATATTTTCAAAGAACATTTTGGTCTTCTTACTTGGTGAGTTATAGATTCTTTGATTATTTGCGAAGACGAAATTTAGAAGACATTTATTTGGATCCTGATCGAATAGTAGGGATTCTAATACACTGGTTTTACCAGAGTTATTGCCACCTAGTACCAAATTAAATTGTCCTAAATCCTTGAGATCCAATTTTTTAAATTTTCTGAAATTCTCAATGAGGAAATTTTTTATATGCCCTTCCGGTTTAGCCGATATTGTGGAAGGTAATTCAGAGATCTCAAGTATTTCAGACAATGACCATATTTGATTGGAATCTGGGAATGGAAATTTCTGTGTTTCAAATTCTGTATTCAATTGTTCAATTATTTCTTCATCCGAAGCATTATTTTGATTGGTTTTTAAAGCATTAAATTTTGCCTTTGCCCAACGTTCTTTCATATATATTGAAACTACTTCGTCCTCACACTTAAGAATTAGATTTGAATAGAATTCTGTCAAACCATTTTTACTATCGTAGTGTGACTCAACTTCCACTCCAGTTGTTCCAAGATTTGAATATTCACCTAGTATGGCCAAAGCTGCGTAGTAATGAGATTTTAATTCAGAATTGAAAACACTGTTTTCAAAGTGAATTTCTGATGATCTATACTGATCAATATATTTTTTTGAAATTGAAGTTCTTTCAGAATTAGGGATATCATGAAATATGATTTGACCACTCCATAACAATTCTTCTATTAAGTTTGACTCATCTTTGGCTTTCTCAATCTTTGCCCGAATATAATCAGGGAACATATACCAGTCAGCATCTCCGTATATTAGCTCATCCCAATTTTTTATTGCTTCTGAATATTGTTTAGTAGTAAAATATAAAGAACCTAACATTTCAATTAATTCATGGTCATTTTCTTGCTTGACACTTTCAATAATGTATGTTAACTCTCTCTTAATTTCGGAACTACTTGCCTTTTCTGCGAATTGGATTATTTTTCCACTAAAGTCTTTATACCAAATAACGTTTCGCATAACATCATATATAGCTGACCCTAGGTCATACACCTTTTTAAGCTCATCTCGTTTCCAAATACCAAATTCCATCAAATTAGATATGAGAATTTGAGCTTCCTTTTCCTTACCATTTCTAGTTACCGAAATGGATCTAAGCTTTGACCATGCCCTAGCGCTAAATAGTGCAGCAGCTTGAAGATCAATTTTCCCAGCTTTTTCAAAGTATTGAGCGGCTAGCTCCCAATTTCCTCGTAATTGTTCCTTATATCCCAAACTGAGATTAGCTTCATCGGTATTACCAAGCATCATGAAAACATTCGAAGCGATGACAAGCCTTGCGGGATTCTTGTCCAACAGACCTTGATTCATGTCTTTTCTTGCATTATGAAGAGCTTCATCAGGTGTACTATCCAGAATATCGGCGAGTCCGGATTCCGGTCTAATTAGTAATATTTCACTGAAATCTGTATATTCTTCCCATCGTTCAGCAATTTCAGAAGGTATTGACAGAAGTGGATTCCAAAAATCACGTATCGCATCATTCCCATCAATAATAATTAGTTCATTCTGGGCTCTCGTAAGCGCAACATATAATTTGTTAAAAAAGAATTTCGTTTTGAAATCATACTCTTCGTTTTGCCATTGAAGTTTACCAAATTCTTTAGTGTAATAATCACCAAACCCATAAACTACTACTTGAGGGTATTCAGCCCCCTTTGCATCAATACTACTTTTTACATCAGTAAAATCTTCAATTAGCTCTTCATGTAGTTTATATTGATTTTCTTCATGTAAATCGACTGGAACAATAAACGATTTGAATTTGAATTTTGCTCTAAAGTCATTACGAATTTCATCCCTCAATAGCCATTCTTTGTCATGTAAAATAGGAGGAATTCCATACTGACTAATTCTTTTTGCGGTTTGCTTTATAAAAACATCTTCTTGAAGTCCAACCTTCCTATAATTTTGTACCACGTTAGCGAGTCTTACGACAGCTTCGATAGATCTATAGTTATATGTGGGACTATAAGTAGAACTTTCCTTATCATATTTAAAATTAGCTTCCTTAAATACGTCATAGTACATTTGATGAAGTCGCCTATCTGAGAACCCTGTAGGGCTCACAGTTTGTAAAGCATCTCCAGCAAACACAATAGGAACTTCAGTTGCATCTGAAAGATCATAATTTGTGAATATGGAGGATTGGATAATAAGCCTTAATTCAATTCTGCTAAAGTCTTGAGCTTCGTCGCATATAACAACAGAAAATTGTTTAGGTAATTGTTTAGGAAAGTGAGATCTAATTTTTCGAATCAAGGTAGTTTTATCCCACCATCCATTTTCGATTAGTTTATCATAAAAAGGCAGAGATTCACTGATTATGGAGTCAAACTTTTCCTTAGATATGATTCTAAATCTTTTAGGTATTCCATCGATTTCATCACAATACTTCTCTCCTGTATCAATTATTTTATCTTCATAATAACCATATACATAAGTCGATATAACAAACCAAACTTCTTCAGCGGAATACTTGTTTTTCTTTCGTCTAAGGTTATATTCATCCTTAAATCTTGCGAAATCGAGATATTTATTGGGAGGAAATTTCTTACTTTCACCTTCAGGCAATGTCTCCAACAGAAATTTCTTGAATGAATAGAAGTTATGACGTATTTCACTTTTTTGTTCAACCGTTAGACCAGCACTAAATTCTGGATTACTTGTAAGTAAACCAATAACCGACTTTACTGTATGATCTAATAAAGTATCGTTTTCGGACAGAAAAATTATTTCTCCATCAAACTCTTTCAGGCATTTATATAAATAGACATTAGCGAATAAATAGTAAAGCATAGTTGACTTACCACTTCCGGCTTGGCCATTTATATACGTTGGAAAATGGAATTTTCGCAGAAAATTCACTTGCTCTGGAAGTAAAGAAAAGTTATGGGTTCCTTCATATCTTTGAATCGATTCCCACATGTCTTCGTCATCGGCATTAACAATCCATTTGGGATAAGCTCTAAATGCATCCCTGCTAATAATAGTTATATCTTCCGAAAGAATTCCATCACCAGCTTTTGAAATATCCAAGGATTGATTCCATCGTTCCTTCTGTTTGTCAATCACTGCACCATCATGCAACACTATGATACGTTGGCCGTCAATATCTGGAAAATCATTATAGATTATTCCAAGATTTTCTTCTAAATCGACAATGGAAAATAGTTTATTTGATTCATTTATGATATCGATTTTAGTACCAAAACTATGAGCCCCATTTAAGATAATTTTTAATAACCTTTTGAATAAAATTACATACTTATCCTGGAGACCATGGATACTCCTATCATTCGAGAAACTCACCCATTTTTCCCTTTCGTAAATATCAAACTGTAAAGTCATATTAAAACCGTCAATCCAATCTAAAAGTCTCTTGGGTACAGGCTCTCTTTTTGCTGATTTTTTGAATTTATCGTCTTTCAAATAGTCTTGAATAAACTCATTCTCGTCTTCTTTAGATAGAGGATGGTTTTCTATCCATTCACCACTTTTTAATTGAGGAAATGTTACATTTCCCCACAAGTAATCAAAATTTCCACCAGCAAAATAATCTCTAACAAAATATACTTGTATAGGCTCTTTACTAGGTATATGTACAACTTTTGGTTGAATTATTATTCTACTTAACTGGGATTTCAAGAGTTTAACCACAAGAATTCCTTTTGGAAATTTTTGGATAGAATTTAAATTTTCTGGAATATCAACATTTAACAATCCTTGGATTTTGTTAAAGACAATTTCCCTCTTAATATCGGTTGCAATCTTTTCCCTAAAATTTTGTGTGTAGTGAATGATATTCATGTTGAAAATTTACGTAATTAATAGCGTATTAAACTACATATTAATCTGTAATTAAAGAGTTGTTACTGCATTATTTCGCCAAATATCTAACGGTCTATTATAGTGAGCCAACGTTCGAATGTCTTTATGTCCTGTTTGATTCATAATAGCATAATCAGTAATGTCTTTATCCTGGCATGTTGTCACAAAACCTGCTCTTAGACTATGACTACTATATTCAATTTCAGAGTTATGAGGATCTGAACAAACTCTCTTGATCATCCTGTTGAGATTCCGAATATCCAAATTCCGATCTGTAATTATGCCTCCTTTCTTGAAAGTTCTAAATAGATGCCCATCTTCATTTTCAATCAATGATCGATAATTGTCAATTGCCGTAACGGGACAATAAGATTTTCCCTCTTTATAAGGTATCGCCTTATAAAGACCATCTCCTGTTTGGTCTGTTTTAGAAAACGGTACAATTAACAAATAGCCTTTCCCTGGGACCAGTTCCAAATGCTCAAACTTCACATTTAATAATTCAGACGCTCTTAATGCACCATACCATCCTAGTAATAATATGGCCTTATCTCTGATATGCATAGGATTCTCAGGATCCAAAGAATTGATACTTCTAATCAAATCATCCAACATCAAAGCTCGTGCCTTCTTAAGTTTTTGTTCCTTGTACTTCCGTCGTAACGAATCCATCAACAATGAAATCAACACATGCCTGGTTGGATCCAGGTCCTTGTGTGAAAATGAATGCAAAACCCTGATGGCATATAACCGCTGCTCCACCACCGACATCTTATAAGTATGAGCAATATCTTCTAGATAATTGGCAACCACTTCCGGAGCAATAGGCAACTGACAATCATACCCATTGACCAAACAGTAATTTTCAAAATTGATGAGCGAAGCTCTGTAATTATCAATGGTCCTATCTGCATACTTAAAATTGGCAATTGTTTCAATCACTGAGTCATTGACTTGTTGTTCCAGGTTGGATTGCCTGGCACTGTCAATGAAGATATCGGGCAGTTGATTGTCGCGATTTTCCATGATTTAAAGATAGTCTATTACGCCCACTTATTCACCCTAAGAGGACGTAATATTATGTGACTAAATACCCCTCTTCAGAGAGAAATTTATTTAACTCAAGATTTAATAATAATGATGTCCATCTATGATTTTCTTTGCTAAAACATGGAGTTCAAAAAGTTTATTAAGTTAAGTCCAATCAGATCCAAAGACAATAAGTTTAATTACATATAAATCAATTCTAATTTCAAAGATCAAAACATTGGTTTAGCAGCTTTCCCCCTTTTAGACCAGAGGATTGGATCAAGTACAACAATAATTAACGCGTCATTGAAATTGACTGAAATGATTTTTCGAGTCTTAGTATTTCCTTGCCAATTGAAGGAGCATTCAATAGTTCTATAAATTGGATCAATGGAATTGAATATTCTTTAGTTCGTGTCCTAAAAAAGCTCTTCTTTCGTATGAAATATACCTTCAACATATTTTTAGTATTATCGTATTTAATCCTCGATACTATTGACGATGAAACTTCAACATCAATAATCTTGACCCTATTCCTCATGACCTTACATGTTTAAATATTATAAAAAGACGGAATCTCAACCAGGATACAAAATGAAAAAAAGAGATAAAGACTAATTCAATGAATAGTCCTTACCTCTATCTATCTGTGGTATAAGTATGTGCTTTATCTAATCACAATTCGTTCGTATTTGACTGTATCACCCTGATTTACCATCAAAATGTACATTCCAGAAACCATTTCCTGAGCGGCATCAATATGAATATCATAATTTGGAGAACCTGAAACAGTCTCCTCGTAAATTAATTTACCTTCCAGGTTAACTATTTTCATAAATATTGGAGTTTCTATATCTCCTGAACTAATGGTCACATTCAGGTTATCGCTATTCGTAGGGTTAGGATAAACTCTTGTAGACATTTCCTCCCTGTTAATTAGATAGTTTACATAAGTTATCCCTACAATTTCCTCTGTTCCATCAAAATCTACTTGCCTTAGTGCATAGTAATTATTGCCATAAAGAGGATTATTGTCAATCAATTGATATTCCATGGGTAAATTGGTGGTACCATTACCCTGGACAATTCCTATCGACTCATAATCCTCTCCATCATAAGATTTAAGAACCTCAAAATAATCGTTATTCAATTCAGTGGCAGTTGCCCAATCTAGTCTAACTCCACCTTCTTCCATTGATTTAGCCTCAAAAGATATCAATGTAACAGGCAAAGTGGCTGGTTGTGATTCACCTGTTAGATCTGAAAACGATGTATACCCGGTAGCTGCAAGTGTATTGGACCCAATGTTAACAGAACCTCCTAAATCATCACCTGAAGTCGAGAATTTTCTACACAATAGCAGATTTTCAACTCCTTCTACATCCACATCTGTGTAGTCAAATGAGACTCCATACTCAAATGGTGCTCCAATGTTTTCATTTTCCAGAGTCCAGTATCTTGTAATAAAATTATCCTCGACAATGTTGGTATGCTTAGCATCTCTCATGTTAATGGTCACACTTGAATTGCTAAGTGTTCCCGAACTCAATGTAAATTCAAAAGGAGCATATTCGTCCTCATCACCAATTGGGAATGCATAAGCCGTGCTAAATGCTGTAATTGCATGCCTTAACACACCCACTCCATCCACTATCAAATATGACATGTTATCACCACCAACTATTGAAGAGCCATCCTCAACTGTAACATCAAATATTCCTAAGTCAACATATCCAGAAGTCATGGTTAGAAGACCACTGGTTGATAAATTAGAGCCTAGCGTCAAAGTACTGTCTGCTCTGTTAGTAGTCCCAACTTTGTTTATGGTTAAGTTATGAAATGTCTCACCACCATCTGTATCTATTGATTGACCTGAAGTTCCATTGAAAGTTACTGTCCCAGTTCTCGGCAAAAAGTCTATTTCGCTTATCCAATTGCCCTGGATTGTGATAGAGTAATCGTCAGTAGTACCAAAATCTCTAGAGTCAAATATAGCCCCAGTACCACCACTACTTTGAAGTTCAAGATTTCCTTCAACAGTGATATCTCCAGTTAAATATTTAGTTGAACCTGTCGGACCATCAGTATAAAGGTTATTGTACGTCATTCCCGTAACACATTGCTCGGTTACATTAGGATTGGTGTAACCAATTGTTGATCCCGTTGTGCTTACATCTATTGTACCAGATCCATTCATAGTAATACATCCTTCAGTAAGTTCCATGGTGAAACCTGCTAAACTTAATGTCCCCGTTCCTTCCATTGTAATGGATCCTACATCTACATTTTGAGATAGGAATAATGTGTGACCATCCACAATGTTAACGTTAGTACCAGTAGTTGGAACCACACCGGTTGTCCATGCGAGAGGATTACTAAAGTCGTTACTTACACCGGTAGATTGATATTCTATTAATGCTAGGGAGAATATGTCTCCATCAGTGAAATTTAGCCCATCAATTCCAACAATATCTCCAGAAACTGAGGTTAAAGGATAAGTAGCATCAATATCTGTGAAGTCCCCGTCAGTGGTTACAATTAATGCCCATGTAAGACCTGTGGATGGAGGTGTTGGAAGAGCAGTAGTATCAACCTGAAAGGATATTGTTCCCAGATCTCCAGTTTTATCAACTCTCCACTCTTTTGCTACTTTCCGGGTACTACCATTTGCTGGAGTTCCTGCAAATGTCCAACTGGTCATGTCAGCTCCATCATTAGCAAGTAACAGATATTCTGAATCATCCAAGTTATTAGGGTTCGCAATTGTTAGGAAGTTTTCTGATGTAGCTGACACATGTAGGTTTGTAGCATCTTCCTGACCAATTCCAATTAAGTCATAATAATAGCTACTTGAAGGTGTTCCATCATCATACGCAAAGAGATCACTGGCAACACTAATGTTGTATCTAGTAGCCAGGTAATTTGTTACAATCAATCTTTGAGCTGCATTTAATGGGCTATTGTAAATAAGGAATTCTCCTATTTCTCCATCAAATCCTGAACCGCCTCCGGATAAAGCCCCCAAGGTACTCGTTCCTCCAATTGTAGTAGCAGTGTAATCAAAAGAGACAGAAGGTACATCCTCTGTTCCATTCAATGAAATAGCTGCTAAACCTGATCCACTTTCAAGGTTGTATTGAATGATTGATGGTGCACTTGATCCGGTTGAAATTTCATCTCCTTTCCAAGTAGCATCGGCATCCTGAAAACCACCGTTGGAATTTTCCATACCTAATAGTATTCCATCAGCGTCATTAAATAATACCTGGTCGGTTACAACATCTGCATCAGCAACAAAGAAAATATCATAATCACTAACTCCACTATTTAAGCCTGTTGCAATTGTCATGGACTGAGACCCATCGAATTCTACAGTACTTTGTCCATTAATTCCGGTTCCTCCAGCAGCCGGACCTGCACCAGTGAAATTATTGGAATTACCAGAAATATCTGACCAGGTTCCAGGGCTAAAGTTATCTCCCCTCAACCAAACAATATTACTTGACGCATCTCCGACCCCTCCAGGTCCCGTGCTACCAGATTGGTCATTATCCAAAATTGTTAATGTATGTGCTATTGTACCACCAACAGTTGCATTTGTAGCTCCAGAGAGTGTTACAGTTATATTTTCTGCAGCTTCAGTGATTAAATCATTCACAATTACTGCTTGAATATCCTCTGTTAGATCACCAGCTAAAATAAGTACTGATCCGTTTGTTAATGTATAATCAGCTCCAGATGTCGCTGTTCCTGTAACGGTATAGTTCACTGTTACATCATTTACTGAAACTTCACTAAGACTCACTTCCATTGAAGCAATACCAGCTCCTTCATTTACGAATGAAGATGCGGCAGTGAACCCTGCATCTGGTTGTGTGTCATTGTCTGTGATATCTAATGTGTATTCTGTAACAGTTCCTAAATCTGCATTGATGGGGTTTGTCAGTCTTATTGTTACTTGCTCTGTGCCTTCAAATATTGCATCGTCCACTACCGTAATATCAAAGGATTGTGTAACTGTAGTATTGTCTGCAGGAAATGATATTGTAGAAGTACTCAAAACAAAATCATCTGTCTCATCAGCTGCATTTGCTCCGGAGCTAACCACATGAAGATCAACTGTTGTGATAACATCGTCATCAGGAGTATTCAGATTTACATTGACTGAGGTTACAGATGGTGTTGCTTCATCTCCTGATCCAGGTCCAGCTGTAGCGAACTCAACTGTTCTTGCTTCAGCATTATCATCATCGTGAATGGTATATGTAAACACTGTGTTACTACCTAGTGCTACGTTCGAAGAAGGAGTCGTGAGTGTTATCTCAATTGTCTCATCACTTTCTTCGGTATTATCGTCAATTATTCCAAGACTGATATTTGCAGAAGTTTGCCCATCTGCAATAGTGAGTGTGCCACTTTCCAACAAGTAATCGACATTTCCACCTAGTGCGGTACCTCCGGTTGCAGCATAATTAACAGTAGCGTCTTCACCAAGTGTAAAATTAAGAGAAACATTAATAGAAGGGTTTGTTACATTCTCATCCCCGCTTCCAGATGTTAAAGAAAATTGTATTACAGGTTGTCCAACTCCAATTGTGATATAAGTACCGTCTGTAATGGTTACTTCATCTGTGACATGGAATCCAAACACCGATGAGTACTCTAACTGATAAGCTGTTGTTCCAGATCTGAAATCACCATCATCATCTGTATATATCACGTATTGATCATACCCGACAGGAGGAGTTGGCAATTGAGTTGTGTCCACCATTACTATGATAGTTCCTGGTGAGCCAGTAATATCTGTTCTCCATTCTCTTGCTAACCTTCTTACATTTGATCCTCCGCTAGGAGCTTCTGAAGTTGTCCAGGCAAGATCATTACCATTGTCATGACCTGAAAATACAAACTCATCATTTTGTAAATCGCTTGCACCACTTATCATTAGCAAGCTATCGGACATGGATTGTAAGTGTTGCTCATCATTGGTTCTTCCTATCCCTACAATATCGAAACCGTATGTTCCTTCGTAAGCATAGTAGTCATTAGGAATTGTCAGATCAAATTTATTGGCTAAATAGTTTTCAATTATTACTCTTTGGGCATCATTGATTACATTTCTGTAAACTATAAACTCAGAAATATTTCCGGCGAAATCGCTGGCTGATTGAGCTTGATCCGAGTTCCTGCTTCCGAGAGCAAAATTGTTATCAATAGCCATTACCTGGAAATTATTATCAGATAATAGCGCTGATCCATTTCTAAAGATTTCAGCACTTGGCGTGTTTTCACTATCAAACCTCCATGTGGTTAGATCTGTATTTGTACTTTGGCTTGGTAAGTAATCTGTATTGTTTATTGAGTATAGACCATTAGCTCCTTGGCTCAATCTAAACTCCGCTCTAGCGGCTGTATTTGTTTCAACCAAATAGTCACCGCTGCTCTGTGAGAGAACGGATACGAATGTATAGTTGGATAGTGCATTACTGAATCCTGTAGGAGCTTGAAATCCCTGATTTGTACCAGATATGATTACTGTATTTTTTAGGTTCAGTGCATCTTCATCAAATGTTGGCGCACTTCCAATTGCTGTAAAGTCATATCCATTGCCCGAATTATCAACCCATGTGTTTACTGATGCTCCATCTGTGGCATTTGTAACTCCTCTTCCATTAACAGCCGTTGCATCAAGCCATAACATGTTACTTTCTGCATCTCCTACTCCACCCGGACCATAAAATCCAAATGCTGCGTCATTATCTGATATAGTCACGGTGTGCACAGTCGCTGAACCTAATGTAGCGCCCATTTCATTACTCAAAGTAACTGTAAACGTTTCCGCACTTTCTTCTATTCCATCGTCTGTTAGTGCCACGTTAATCGTTTCAAGCTGACTTCCAGCAGGGATAGTCAAAGTTCCATTTGCTAATGAAAAGTCAACACCAGATCCAGTTGCTGTTACTTCTGTTACATTGTAATCAACAGTAACATCCTGGCCGGAAATTGTAGAAAGTTCAACAACTAATTCTGCAATACTTCCTCCTTCATCAATCGTTGTTGAGGCATCCTGAAACTCAACAGTTACCTGCCCATCATTATCAGTAATTGAATAAGTATGGGTAACATTAGTACCTAAGTTTGCATTAGTAGGACTACTAAGACTTATTTCTATGGTCTCAGTAGCTTCACTTAATACATCGTCCAGTATTGAAAAATCTATTGTTCCAGACGTTTGAGTTGCCAGAATTGTTAATGTGTCAGCAGTAAAAGTATAATCCGGTGACGGAGTTAATTCTGCCGTCCCTCCGGTGATTGAATAATAGACCTTAGTATCATTTGTTGGATCTACCAAATTGAGGTCTACTTGAAGTGAAATATCTGTGACACTTTCATCTCCACTCGAACTTGCGGTGTTGAATTGAACATTTCTTCCGTTGTCATCATCATTGATAGTATATGTGAAAACTGCGTCCACAAGGGAGACGCCACTAGGTGGGTTACTCAATGTGATCTCGATAGTTTCATCACTTTCTATCTCTGAATCATTGATTATTCCGAGTGAAAGGTTGGCAGTAGTTTGACCTGCAATGAAAGTTACTTGCCCATTGGTGGCTAATGCATAGTCGTCATTATTCCCAGTGGCGGATCCGTCAGTTATTGCATAATCTAAAGTAATGTCCTCACTACTCTCCAAACTCAATACGATTGTTGCAGAAGCAGCAACAGTTTCTGAGCCGGATAGGGTAGTTGGATTGAAAGAAACAGTTCTGGTAGCAACACCAAATGTCACATAGTCACCAGATGAAATACTCAAGTTTGAAGCTTTATACTGACCATCTACAAGAACTGTATTTATAACAGTTGCTCCGTTAGAGAAATCACCATCAGCATCCAGCATAATCACATAATCTTCGTTCCCAACAGGTAATGCTGGAAGTAAATCACTGCTTATTGCAATGCTTATAGTTCCTGGAGCACCGGTGTTGTCAAATCTCCATTCTCTTTCAGTCCTTAATATTCCTGTTGCAGGAACTTCGCTAGCACTCCAAGAAGAAATATCTCCATTATCATGACCGAACAACACATATTCTCCATCATCCAGATCATCAGCATTACTAATAGTTACTATACCCGCTCTTGCAGCTACATGTTGATTGTTTTCATCATACTGCCCGATTCCTGCTACTTCAACTCCATGAGAAACCTCGAAGTTGTAGAAGTCATTTGTGATGTCAAGATTATATTTTGCTGCGAGGTAGTTGTTTACGATGTTACTTTGTGCAATGTTGACATCTCTGCTAAACATGATAATCTCTGCAATATCGCCCTGGAAGTTTCCTGAAGACCCATTTTTACCTAAATAGAAATTGTAAGCCGTATGACCTGTGAATGATGGATTGGCATCATCTCTATTTACCAAGAGACCATTATTTCTATATACCAGGAAGGTATCTGAAGAAACAATATGTGTGAATATACTGTGTGATCCAGTCCAACTGGTCAAATAAGAAGTGCTGAAATTATCGCCATCCAAGTCAAATTCAGCATTTCCTG
>JANSWY010000006.1 GCA_024743255.1 bacterium
AAGTTATCCGTCAACGTTATCTCTATTCTGTTTCCAACAGTGGTGGTTGGTTCAAACTCCCGAGCATATGACTTAGTATTTCCTTCCTCATCTTCGAAGTTAAACCCAAGTGAGTACTCAGAGTAATCTTCAGATGTAAATCCATAACTAAAAATGAACCCTGTTGCAGTAGGGAATTTTTCCAATAAACTACCTCCTTCTTCCTGGAGCGAGTTTATATTTTCATCAAAAATGAAAAAAGCGTTTATCGAATAAGGAAAATCTGATCTAGGCTGTAGTCTCTCTCCCTCACTGGCATATAGAGATTTCAGAAGCTGTACATTACCTAAACCATCAATAGATCCAGAATAAACAGCTGTATTCACCGGATTTAAGTCACAAAATATTTCTCCCGTTGCATCAAGTTGACCAAGAGATATTTCGCCAATACTATATTGTTGACCTCCCAGGTTAAACTCTATGGCTTCTTCAAATACCATCGCTCCATTCAAATAACCAAAACCTGTTGCTATACCAATTGCTACCTTTTCACCACTAGCTTCAATTTCTTCAAGATTACTTCCAATGCCTGCAATATCAGCTTCTATAAACCTTTTGCTAATATCTATTGCCCAGTAAACAGAGACATTTGCATTTTCAATGTACAGTTGCTGCCTGATTTTCGGAGATCCTGTTTCCGAAAAATTTATTCTTGGGTTAGTTCCTAAAAATGCATCCATATTAGAAGCAAGCTCTCTCGAAAACAGATCACTTGCATTTGCCTGTGCAGGGACAAATGTGATAATTGATGGGTTAGAAACATCGTTTTTGCTTTCAAAGATTAGATTATCACCATTTTTCTCATCAAAGAAAAACTCAAACTCAGCACCAAAGGAAGCCTGATCTTGTTCAAACAAATAATGAAATGCTCCATAAGTATCAAAAATCAATTCCAAATGCAAAGCATTATCAATTCGGTAAGAAATGACATGATCGTAATATGCCCCATCATCACCAGGTACATCCGATTGGATGCGAACAGTTCCATCATCTGAGAAATTCAATAGCATATAGAATATCCCTGACTCGTCAGTTGGACTATATCTTACCTCCCATCCATTCAGAGGGGAAGTAAGTTCATCTAATAAGTCCGCTTTCGCTGCACTTACTCTCTCTTCTACAGATGGCAAATTGCTGGAGTCATCACTGTTACATCCAGTAAATGCTACAATAGCTAAAATTGATATTATGGTTAATAGATACTTCATTTTACAACTTTGCCTGAACTGCTTCCCTTATTTCTTCTAAATCCAACCCTGTCACTCTCTTATAGTGGTCTGAAACCGAAGCTAATTTTTGTCTAATCAACTCTTTACCAGCATTTTCTGCTTCACACTCGGCAGTCTCACAGTTTTCGGTAAGTGTAATGAAATGGTCATCAAAATCCGTATCAAATAAATAAAACGCTACTAATTCAGCGAAATCTTCATTTGGTGAGCTTGTTGCGTATGGTGAAACGAAACCTCTTCCTATCGCCTCCTCATCAGTCAGTACAAACCAACTTCCTCCACTTGTGTATCCAGTTGCACTGATAGTCTCATATGCTGTTGGGAGTTTATATCTCTGATGTACAGTATGAGCGAACTCATGATATACTGTTTGCAATTGAAGTGCTCTCCACTCTTCATTATCCGGATCTATTCCATTAACATTGGTGAAAGTAATTTGAGCTCCTGCATCGGCTGTACCTAATACCACCGTACCATCATTATTAAAAATCAAACCGCCAAGCAATACGATTTCTGCAGGTACGTGTCCTCTGAAAAACTCTTCTCCATTCTCAACTTCCAAATATGGGTCAATCCAAAAATTTTCGATAAAATCCAGCATTGGTCTCACTGTTTCTAGTTGGGGAGGTGAAACTCTCTGCGTAGGACCAACAAAATTATCTACATATCGGTACCTAATGGCCATTCCGTATTTATCTGTGAAATTTTCCTGAATATACTGGTCCAATTCTGTATTTGGCAGATCGGGTCCCTCATTTACTGGAACATTAAGCGTTTCATCCTTGTAGCATGAAAGACTAATCAGCAATACTGTAACTATCAATAAATTCGATAATGTGAAATATCTTTTCATAATCTTCAATGTTATCTTGGGTTAGGCTCTAAACCACCAACTTCGATTGCAGATTGTGGTATTTGAAAAACTCTCCTAGGATCATCAAAATCCAATGTCACTTCTGTTTCTAAATCTTCCTCGACATGAGTTACGTCAATTCCAAATCTCTTCAAATCAAACCATCTGTTTCCTTGCATTAGAAACTCTTTTCTTCTTTCCAGAATCAGGTAATTCAATAAAATCAACTGATCTGTGAATTCCGGATCATTCTCAGCTCCATAAAAGTCTCTTAGTAATTCTATAGTCAAGGTCACATTGGCCCCAGAATACCTTCTTTCTGACAATACCTGTAAATCAGCGATCGCCTCATCAATTCTATTGTTTATGACATTACATTCAACTCTATTCAACAGAACTTCCTCTCCTCTGAATGCTATTGCGATATGATATGGGAAACCCACATTACTATTAAGACTACTTCTCTCAAAAAGGTTCTGATATCTTACTGGAAATAAGGTATTCTCTCCTTTTACAAATGCTGGATTCTCTCTTCTGTCTGTACTTCCTTCAAATGGTCGTGTTCCAAATAAATCACCATAAAAATTTCTTTCGATACCAAAAGCGAAATCAGTTCTTTGAACTAGCGATAATTTCCTAATTAACAACAAGTTACTTGCTTCATCAGGTGAAGCGTATAATTGAGGATACCCCTGAATGGAAGAACTTGCACCAATATATTCTTCGGAAGTTAGGTCCCTTACGAATGCCGATGGATCACTACCCAACATCTCGTTTGAGAAGTTCAAACATCTCACATAATCTCTTTTATACAAATAGAATCTGGAGGCAAAAGCCAATGCTGCATTCCTATTGAAGTGATACTTACCAGAATTTGCAAAGAAAGTATCATCTAATAACTCAAGACCTTCCAGCAAATCATCTTCAACCTCGTTGTACACTTTCGTCACAGAGGCTCTGTCATATTCAGCAAGGAAAGTAGTTTCAGGAGTCTTAACATAAGGAACTCCATCTCCACCATCACCAAAATGACGGCCAAACATATTGACTAACATAAAATGACCATACGCTCTTATAAGAAGCGCCTCAGCTTTTATGGCATCTCTTCTTCTCTCATCTTCCGCAGATTCAGCTGGCAGCTCATCAATTATAGCAAGTACCTCATTAGCATGAGCGATTGCCTTGTAAGTTTCAAACCAGAAGAAATCCGGAGTATCAAGTTCAGTGGGACCAGTGTTAACATCCTCCCAAAAATACATCTGTCGATGGCTTTGTCTGATTTGCGTTCCTTGTGTCCAATAGACATCATCTGTCATCCAGTCGGTAAATGCAGGACTGGCAAGAGAATATCCATTTGTCAGCAATTGTGCTGCTTTTTCAAGGTTATCTAATGAAACCCTATTATCAGGAACTTCATCCAGGAATTGAGAACATCCTGACACCAATAATACTATCGGTACGATTAATATTTTTCTTATGTCTCTAACTCTCATAATCATCTGAATTATAGTCCAATATTTAATGAGAATGTAACTAATCGTGGTTGAGGTAATGACACCCCACCAGAGCTAAAGAATTCAGGGTCTTGCCCATTTAATGCACTATCAGAATATAAAAGCGCCAGGTTTTGTCCTTCTACACTGATATTCGTGCTACTAAAACCTACTTTCCTGACTAAAGTTTGTGGTAAACTGTATGAAAGTCTAACATTCTTTAACCTCACATAATCTCCGTCAGCAACTCTTATATCGCTTTTATTATATAGCTGATATGCTAATACAACATCTCCATTAGTCAAGGAAACTCCTCTGTCCAAAATCACTGGAATATTTGTCAGTTCTTCATCACCCGGAACAGCCCATCGATCGGCAAGCTCACCTGGTAGCGCATCAAAATCAGTGTAGTTCTGGAAGATCGCATCGTTTAATCTAATCTTATAATCAAATTTATATGATAGTAAAAAGCTGAATGTAAAACCCTTGTAGCTGAACGTGTTGGTTAATCCACCAGCACCTCTAGGTTCAACAGGCCCTTCGTACGTTAATAAGTCTTCTATTCCTTCTCTGTCTTGCAGGTCATATTGAAATACTCTTTCACCTGTAGCGTCAAAGAAAGTAGGAATTCCCTCATCATTTAATCCGGCAAACTTTGTGGAATACAAACCTCTTCTTGGTCCGTTTAGAACAGCTGCTCCCCCCTGTCCAATAGCATCTACTATCCTGGGGCCAAAGTCAAGTCTGGTAATTTTATCTTTGGTATAGCCGACATTAAAGTTAGTTGTCCAACGGAAATTGTCTGTCTTAATATTATTCGACGTTAGAGATGCTTCAAACCCAAATGATTTCATGTCGGCAAAGTTCCCAAGTTTCAGTCCTTGACCTCCAACTCCGCTGGTTTGAACAAATCCAATCAAATCAAAAGCATTACGAGTATAATAATTGAAGGATCCAGAATAGCGGTTTTCCTTCAAACCAATATCCATTCCGATATTGAATTCCTTTAATTTCTCCCAGGTTAAATCTTCATTTGTCAAGTCCGCTATAAATAAATAAGGTTCAACATCTGTTGGTCTAACTGTAACATCTGATTGTAGGTTGAGAAGAGCACTAGTATTCGGAGGTAGATTTCCACTTACTCCATATGTACCTCTTATCTTTAACTCATTTATAATATCTAAAGGCCTTAAGAAAGACTCGTTATTGAGATTCCAAGCGCCACTTACATTCCAGGTAGGCAGAAACCTTGCCTGATCGCTTTCCCCAAGCTGGTTAGAACCATCATATCTCACAGTGAAGTTGGCAATATACTTTTCTTTATAGGCATAACCTCCATTCAAGAAAGACCCAATAAACCTGTCACTTCCTTCATCAAGACCGTAGTAATCGATATTCTGTAAGTTGAAGAACTCAATAATATTTGGATCCGTTACAACTACCCCTCCACTACCATAAACAACACCCAATCCGGTTGAATTACTTGATGTCCTATTAGTAAATCTGATTTCCTGTCCTGCCAGAACATTGAATTCATGAACGGTAGCTATTGTTTTTGAATACTCAGCGCTAATTCTCGAGAAGAAGTTGAGTAAGTCACTCAAATCCAGGTATTTGAAACCACCTTCTGGCAAAACTACCTGTGGGTTCAAACCAGGATTATCAGGATCTCTGAACAATAGGTTATTTGCATCCTGAATGAACTGTGTCCCATCAGCTCTGTATGCCTCAGCCTGGTTACTATTTTCATGAACAGTGTGATCTCTTTTTGTACTGGCAAACCTGGCTTGGAAAACCCCTTTAATAAAAAGGTCCTGCATTGGCTTGATTTCGAAATCTGTTTGAGCTGAAATATCTGCTACCTCAATGTCAATAAAATTGTAATCCAGCTCATCCAAAATATTGAAATCAGCAAAATTTCTCCTAAAATACTCTCTGTTCCCATTCTCATCAAAAGGCCTGATTGAACGACTGGTGTTGAGAGCGTAGCTGAATGGGTTAATATCAAAATTTCTACTGAATCTACCAGTAATTGGGTCGAACTCTCTATTTCTGGTTCCAGGTACTGTTTGATTTCTGTAGCTGGAGGTGATTTTCAATCCAAAGTTAAATTTATCAGATATAAAGTAGGTGTTTCTTGCTGTGCCCGTAATTCTTTCAACTTTGTCGGCAATTGTTTGACCTTGATCGTTCAAATAACTTATTGAGTAATAGCTATTACTCTTTTCATTACCAGCAGTAAAACTTAGTGAGTGTTGTTGTTGTAATCCAACATCACGAAACAGCACATCGAACCAATCTGTATTGGCATTCTCGTATTGATTTAAAAATTCTTCATTTAATCCTCCTCCTGGTCCCCATTCCAATTCATGATTGGCGATCAAGGAGAACATTTTACCCATGGCTCCATAATTCTGAGCCCTCACGGATGTACTAATGTCTATTAATCCTTTGTTGTACAATTCTCTATAGACAGACATCTCTTCTGCACTGTTTAGAAGATTGAACTGATTGTAAGTAGGTCTTAATTTCGCAGAGAAAGCTCCTGAGTAGTTTACTCTAAGCGCTCCACTCTTTCCACGTTTCGTAGTGATAACGATTACTCCATTGGCAGCCCTTGCTCCATAGATGGCAGTCGCAGAAGCATCTTTTAATATTTGGTATGATTCAATATCATCTGGGTTCAGGTTGGCTACAGATGAACTGATGAGTGTATTAGCATTTCCAGATATGAAGTCATCTGTATCTACATTAGCAAGGTCTTCAAGGATTACGCCATCTATCACAAATAATGGTTGGTTATTACCATTGATGGAGGCATTCCCTCGAATTCTAATTTTGGGTGTGGTACCAAAAGTACCAGATACATTATCTACATTAACTCCGGCAACCTGTCCCTCCAGTACTCTGGAAACATCTACCATTCCCTTTGCCTGAATGTCAGACATAGCCAGGTTATCTGACGCGCCTGTAAATAATTTGCGGTCAACTGTTTGAAATCCAGTCACGACAAGCTCTGTGAGTATTTCGGTGGATTCCTTCATTCGAATATTCAAGGGATCGTTACCAGACACAGTTACTCTGGCAGTCTCCATTCCCACCATTGAGAATAAGAGAATATCACCTTGTTTTGCAGTAACAACAAAGTTACCATCAATATCAGTGATTGAACCAGTTGATGAATTTTCGACTTGAACAGCAACACCTATGAGAGGTTCGCCTTTGTCATCTAGAACCTTTCCTTTTATTGTATTTTGAGCAACTGCAGTTGCAGAAATCAGATACATTAAAAGGAAAGGTATATTCCATATGTTTACTAAACGTAGTTTAAAAAACACGCTAAATTGTTTAAGGGTATGAATTCTTTAGTAGAGGTAGATCTTAGTCCTTTCTATCGAAAGCGTAAACCAGATCTAAAGTAACTTGTTGTACAAGAGCGTTAATCTCTTCCTCACTTAGGGTATCAAGTTGCTCCTGTGTTACTTCATCCGGGAATAATCCAAGATTGATTGGCTGACTAATCCAGAAATCATCGTCTTCATTATCAACAACTTCCCAAGTATCTTCACCAAACTCATCAGAATCAAGTGTTAACTCATCATCATCTAATGACCATGTTCCTGTATCAACGTCATCCGCTAAACCTACTTCAATCTCACGCTCATAAGAGCCATCTATTTTAAGCTCCAACGTGTATGAATCAAAAGCAACTCCGCCAAAAGTCAAAGCATCAATTCCTAATTGTACACCTTCGTATCCTTCAAAACCAGCTGGTAGGTTAGACAACAAGTAACCTTGAAGCTCCCAAACTCCAACTTCATGAGTTGGTTCCGGCTCGTCATCATTTCCACAACCAGTTAGGTAAACAATTGGTACGATCAACAGATAGAGTAAATATTTTTTCATCCTTCAATAAATTTAAAAATGTGTAAGCTTTAATGCTTTTTCAATAAAATCAATCTTAAATAAGTATACCCTTATATAATGCTCAAATATCAAACACTACTAATTAAATAAAAACATTGTTTGCTAAAAAAGTGATTTTTTTAAATGTTTTGTAAGCAAAACGAAAGTTTATGGTATAAAATTTTATTGCATAATAGTGAATTTCATCGCCAAAAATGAGGCTCACGTAGAAAAAATGGTGGGAGATAAAGCTGTTCAATCTTTTTTTCTTAATTTAAAAGAAACAAACAGGTTGGTGAACTTGGGAATTCGAAACATCTTTCTACCTGCATTCTTGCTATGGGTGTCGCACTCGTTTGCTCAAAAAGACAGTTTGCAATCGGTACTGCAATCATTGCCGGATGACAAAGCACGGGTGTCATTACTATGTGATGAGAGTACAAGAATTATGTTCACTGACAACACCAATGCCAAGGAACTAGCCACACAGGCATTGGAACTCTCAAATAGAATCGATTATAATCTGGGTAAAATAGAAAGCATTCACCAATTAGGTCAGTGTCATTATGCTATTTCAGATTTTGATGTAGCCATTCAATATTCGCTAGAGTCACTTGAAATGGCCGAGAAAGTTGATTCCAAAAAATGGATATCCGAAAACTTATGTAGCATAGGTCTGATTAATATGAACAGGGAAAACTTTGATCAAGCCCTTGACAATTTAAAAAAGTCCTATGAAATCAGTAAAACACTTGATGATGAAGCGCTTTATGGGAGAGTGATAAACTCATTGGGAGTTTGCTACTGGGAAAAAGGAGATTACGAAAATGCTATTATTTACTTTGAAGAAAGTCTGGAATTTGAAACCACTGCAGAGTTAGATTCCGGTAGAATTGCAGTTAGATATAACAATGTTGGAATTACTAATTTTTATCTAGGAAAATACGATGAAGCGCAGAAACAGTTAAGAACAGCAATAGCATGGTCCACCAGCGAAAATATTCAACACATTAAAGGACTAAGTATAAATAATCTTGGAAAGGTTCACACAGCTTTAAAAAAATACACAATAGCTGATTCTTTGCTATTAACTGCGTATGACATTTTGGAAGTTTACGGAAACCACAGGCTAAGAGCATTTAACCTCGAAGATCTAATTGAGTACAATGTGGCAATCGAAAACTATCAACAAGCTTTTTCATATCAACAAACCTTGATGGCTATTAATGACAGTATCCTGAATGAATCTAAAGATCGGGATATGGCCAATTTACTGACGAGATATGATGCTGAGAAAAAAGACAGAGAAATTCTAAAGCAACAATTAGACCTTGAGAGACAACAGCAAAATGTAAACATTTACATTGCGATAATTGGATTCTTTGTTATGTTTCTTCTGACTCTGGGTTATTTCTTAACGCGTCTAAGAAAGAATAATGCCATGCTGGAATCAAGCAAACAGGAATTGGCAAGACAGAATGTGGACTTAGCTGATACGATGGATGAACTTGTACGGACGCAAAGTCATTTGATCCACTCAGAGAAAATGGCAACACTCGGAACGCTCTTTGCGGGTATTGCGCATGAAATAAATACACCTTTAGGAGCCATTAAGGCATCTGCAGAAAGTATGATTTCATCGTATGACCAGGGTCTGGAAGAAGTCAAAAATGTGATCGCGATATTATCAACGGAGGAGCTGCTCAGCTTCTTTAGTTTGATGCAAAAGGGAATTCAAATTTATAATTATCAATCTTCAAGTGAAGAACGGAAGCTAAGAAAACAACTTACTGAGCAACTTGAAGCCGATAAAATTGAAAACGCAGATGATTGCGCCACCTATCTGGCAAGTATCGGTATAGATTCCGGACTTGAAAGATATGAAGGTCTGTTAAGACATCCAGAGAATTTGTTAATTCTAAAAGCAGTTGAACTCATCACCATTCAGGGCAGATTGAGCAAAAACATTCTAATGGCAGCCAATAAAACAAATAGGATGATTTATGCTATGAGGACCTATAGTTTCAAAGGTGGCGGTGAAATGTCAGATACCGATATTAAAGAAACTATCGAAACAGCTTTAATACTTTATAATAACCGCCTAAAAAAGGGAGTAGAAACGGTTAAGACTTATAATGATGAACCCTTATTTGTCAGTTGCTATCCAGACGAAATCACGCAGGTTTGGGTGAACCTGATTCATAATGCCTTGGATGCTATGGAATCAAGTGGGAAATTGGCTATTGACATCAATCAGCATAATGGAAGCATGGTTCAAATATCAATATCAGATACCGGTAGTGGTATTTCGACAGAGGACCAAAAACAAATTTTCGATCCATTTTTCACCACCAAAAGAAAAGGTGAAGGAACAGGTCTTGGATTAGATATTGTCAAAAGAATTATCGATAAACATGAGGGACAAATAGATTTTCAAAGTAACTTGAATGAGGGAACTACTTTCAATGTTTATTTGAAGAAGAATAAGGCTTCTGAAACGTCAGAAAGTTGATTCAATTCTTTAATAAGTGCAAAAAAATATTTAAATTGTGCTTTAATTCAATTTTAACAAAGTCACAAAAACTGCCGGGAGCGACACTCAATTATGAATTACCACGTACTCTACAAAAACCTTTACGATCCTTCTATCCTTTTACTACATAAGGGCCATATATCCTTTGAACTAATTGAATTAATACTAGAGTCACTTGAAGCAAGTGTAAACAGCTTTGAAGAGGACAGACAAGTACGCAAGAAATTCAATAATATTTTGATGGAGTCTTTTCAAAACCTGGGGCACCACTCCAAGAAGAACACATTAAGTAATACCGATTTATTGATGGTGGTATCAAGAAAAAGGTTTTACAAAATCATCACCGGAAATCTGGTTGAAACAAGTGCTGTTGAAGGCCTAAAAGAGCAACTGGAGCTGGTGAATTCAATGGACTCACAGGAACTCAGAAAGTACTATAAAAAAATCATGTCGGAAGAAGGCTTCTCCGACAAAGGAACAGCTGGACTGGGTTTCATTGATATGGCTCGAAAGACAAAGCAGAAATTGGAATACAACTTTTTCGAAATGGATGATGATAAGTCTTACTTTTCGTTTGAAGTGAAAATCAAGAAGGAAGCTGTACTTGCCTAATTCCATCTTTTAATATTTCAAAAGCATTTATTATTTCCTCCTCATTCATAGAAGCATAACCCAATCTTGTGCTTTGCCTGGACTGGTATGTCTTGGGATTTGAAATATGTAAATCTCTTTTTTCGCAGTACTCAATTAGTTTTTGTACATCAATGTGATTCTTGAAGGTTACCCATATGGCCATACCTCCACCAGGAATATCAAACTCAATTTCATCCCTAAGTTCTCGATCCAGCAAATTGCACAAAAGGTCTCTTCTTGCTTTGTAGGCAACATTTGCTTTGTTCAAAGTTCTCTTCACTTCACCACTTTCCAACAGCACTCCCATCGCCCTTTCTAGCATCGGATCCCCTGTACGATCAATATATCTCCTAAGCTGACTCAATTCCTCTGCCCATTCTTCTTTAATAACTAAAAACCCCAAGCGCAATGAAGGAACCAATGTTTTACTGAAAGATCCCGCGTAAATTATATGCTCTCTCCTATTAGTACTTGCAAGTGGTAGAACTGATGAACCTTCGTAATGAAAGTCGTAATCATAGTCGTCTTCCAATATCTTGAAATTATATTTTTCAGCTAGCTGCAGGAGCTTCAGTCTTCTTTCCGGGATCAACTTTACAGTTGTTGGATGATGGTGATGTGAAATAACATAAACCAGACTAACCTTCTGTTTTTGACACACCTTTTCCAGCACATCTGTATCCATTCCATATTGATCAACCGGAATAGAAATCTTATTTCCTTTATGAATCGCTATAATATCATTAAAAGTCTGATAACTGGGATCCCCAACAACCACGTTATCTCCTGGCTCAATGTATTTGGCCATAATCAGGTAGAATGCCATTATACTGCCTCGAGTAAGAAGAATCTCATTGGGACCTGCTACGATTCCTCTTGTTTCATGTAAATAGCTGCTCAATTGCTGTCTTAAAAATGGATCTCCCATAAATTGAAACTGGTAATTGAGCTGTCTAAGGAACATTTTGTTACTAACCAAACTGTTATATTCCTTCACCAACGACTTCAAAGGAGCTAACCTAACATCAGGGTGACCATCGTTAAAACCAAACCTTAATGAATATTCAGGAGTAAACTCAGGTGCAACTGGTGCAGACGCATTATCCAGAAGTTTAGAAGCCTGTACAATTGGCAGGTCTTTGTTAACATAAGTTCCAGATCCTGTTTTGGTCTCTGCCCATCCCTGTACAATTAACTCGTCGTATGCCGCTATAACTGTCTTCCTATGTATGTTAAGTACCTCAGAAAGTTTCCTTGAGCTTGGAAGCCTCATACCAGGAGCCAATGTTCCCTCAGTCATTAACTGAATAAGTCTATTAGACACTTGTAAGTACAAAGGAGTGTCCCTATCAGGGTGTAATTGAATAAGGGTAGAATAAGGCAACATAAATTGGTCCGTCCATTGATTTAAAATTGGACTATAAAAGTAGTCCAATTTTATTTTACATTTGAAGAAAACGTCGAATAATGTTAAACATAGCCCCTACCTCAAGTGAGGATTTGCCTTCTATAGTAGCTATGGAAGCGCATGAAGACAACAAGCAATACATATTCCCATATGCTATTGAGAGACACCAAAAGGTGATTGACAACCATGATGAATATCACCTGAAGCTAGAAGATCAACAAGATGGACTGGTTGGGTTTGCAATCATGGTAGAATCCGACATGGAAACTGACTCATTAGAGTTCAGAAGACTGGTGATTCAGAAAAAGGGACATGGGTACGGAAGAACCGCGATCAAGTGGGTAAAGAGGTACTGTTTTGAAGAGAAGCGGTATAAAAAACTTTGGTTAGATGTATTAGATACCAATACTAAAGCTCAACAGCTCTATTTGTCCGAAGGGTTTAAGGAAAGCTTCCGAACCAGAGAATTCATCAACGGTGAATGGAAGAATCTTATAGTAATGACAATTGTAAAAGATCAAAAATGAAAGATAAAACCAAAGTAAAAAGAGTTCCCAAAAGAGGCCATTACGATAGTGAAACTATCCACAACATTCTAGACAAGGACTTCCTGTGTCATGTGGGATTTGTTCATGAAGGATACCCGGTGGTTATTCCAACACTTTATGGACGAGATGGAGATAAACTCTACATTCATGGGTCAATGGCCAGTAGAATGATGAAAGACCTGGAAAAAGGAATTGAACTGAGTTTATCAGTTACCATGGTCAATGGTCTTGTACTTGCAAGGTCAGCATTTCACCATTCTGTTAACTATGAATCGGTCGTTCTATTTGGAACAGCCTCATTAGTGGATAATGAAAATGAAAAAATGAGAGCTCTTGAAATTATTACAGATCATGTTTTAAAAAACAGATGGAAAGAGACTAGAATTCCAAATCAAAAAGAATTGAAAGGAACCATGGTATTGAGTATTCCTTTGGATGCAGCATCTGCTAAAATAAGAACAGGAGGACCTATTGATGATAAGGAGGATATGGATTTAGGGATTTGGGCAGGAACAATTCCAATCCATAAAACCTATGGAAGCCCAATAAAAGATGAATTAATGGATCCGGATATCACCACTCCCGAGTCTGTGAAAGCTATTATCTAATCCCAATATTTTCTTAGATTAGTGGCAAAAATTCCTGAATGAAAAAGAAACTAAGAGATCTCGGATTAGATTTACTGGTAGTATTCATAGGTGTTTTTGCCGCTTTTCAATTGAGTGACATCAAAGATTCCAGAAAAGACAGAACCACCAAGCTCAAATACTTCGAAAGCTTCAAAATGGAGTTAACCAACGTGAATAATGATGTTCTGGCTCTTAAGGATAGCATTGATAACATCATCAGTTATTATGAAGAAGGAATTTCAAGAAATGAGAAACCGGAATTGATTGTAAGAAGAAACATGTTCTTCATGGCTAAACCACATATTGTGGAATCTGCATTTGATTCTGATATATTCAGCAACATGCATCCTGGATACCTTGTTAGTATCAGTCGTGGCTCAAACTTATTCTATTGGATTGATCAGAAGCTTAAGAATTATGACTCCCGATGTAAGGATTTATTGTATAACTCTGATGTGGATTCAGATTACTACTACAACAAGAACGGATTAAAAACTCAATTTAAGTGGTATCTTGACGATCTTAAAGAATTGAGTGTGCTATTAGGTTCACTCAACCAATCGATTGAGCAAGGAGCTATCCCTGGTACGGAACGGCAAATTGAAAGTATGAAATAAGAACTGGACTAAACCAATCCCAATTTCATCTTAACCACAAAAACTACTCTTTTTGGAATTGATACGATAGAGTGGGCGATAATATTAACTATGTTTTCGATAACTGACATTTTTCTAGCTGTTTAGTGTAGTACTAAATAACGGGTTTTCCAGCTCAATTCCACATGCCATTCGACGAACCGGAATAAATCACTATTGATTGGGAATAATTCATCGATAAATCAGGGTAGGGAAATACGGCCTATCTCTGTCTATTCACAGAAATCATCAATTGTAGACATTTTAGACTAACAATTGTTAGTAAAATAGTTCCTGAAAAATGATTAAATTATTATATTGACAGGCAGAAACAACAATTTTTTATACCCAAAAATAGATTAGGAGATGATACAGGCGATTCTCAAGGAACATTACATCTACAGTGATCAATATGGACCTAGACAAGGAGTGAAAGAGGAAGTATTAGAAACCAGATACTTCAGCAGTGAAGAAAAGTTTAAGCAGTGGTATAATTCGTTCAAGGATAAGTTATGGGAAGATGTCCCAGGCTCAAAGGATTTGTGTGAAGGAATCTTTGTAGAGAAACATTATATCCCAATGGACAATATGGCTCCTCCAAAAGAACTTCAAAAACATGCCACTTTCAGAAAGGGCGTTTCAAGATACTACGCAAATATTCACGATTAAAGGATAAGGTCAGCAATGCTGGCCTTTTTATTTTACCACCAACTTCCTGGCAACACCATTATTCAACAAAACCATATAAAGTCCCGGCTGAGGACTTGTTGAAAACATTACAGAATGCTCACCATAACTCAGTTCTTGGACTTCAAATCCTATTGACCCACCCCTGCTGTCTATTATTTCGACTGGCTCGACATCTCCAATTATTAAAAACCGATTGTTTATTAATGGATTTGGAAAGAGAGAAAACTCATTCAGTTCCTGATCTGAATCTGTAATGGTAATTCCAGCTATCTGATCTTCGGTCATTTCTATTCTTCTTTCTATGAAATTCTCTATTCCATACGGCAAGTGATTAGCAACAAAATTCTCGGAGTATGCATCTTCAAAATCCTCAATATCAAACCCAAATGTTAAAGGATAGTAAACATCAGCTGCCATTGATGGTCTCAATACCGAAGGATAATTATTCAGAATAGGTTGAAAATAATTAACGCTAAAAGTGGTTTCAAGAAGATTTCTTAATTCTCGAACATACTGAATGAAGAATGCTTCATTCTCCAACATCCTGGTCACCAGGGGTCTTGGATCACCATGTTTAGGCCAATCCAACACATCTCTTTCTGCCCAATCCCGGTTAACCCAATCAATACCAAATGTATTATCAACATCGTATGGAATAAACTCTATTAATCCATTTTCGGGATTTTCATATAAGTAAAAGTTATTCTTGTTATAACTATAACCATCCCAATGTCCAACCAGCGCCTCTACAGCAAAATATCTGATCAAGCCATCAACATTAATGGTTCTTTCCATTTCGAACGGAAAGGTCGTTGAACCTGAATTATTTAAGACCCGAACAAAGTTCTCCAGCACTGCCCGATTGTTTTCTTCTTCATTGGTCTTCAATTCATATGTCCAATCGTTCCAGATAGTTCCATTATCTTCCAAAGTGGCACCCCAATAACATTTATAAATGTTGCCATTGTCATTACCAAATCGCAATTCCACAAATTCATCATCAATTTGCTCCACATTTAAATAAAGTCCCATATACTCCTCGTTGATGTATAACTCCACATGAGAAGATCTTGCGGCTGGAATGTTAGCTTTTCTGAAAACCTGTAGAGCCAAATGCTCCCTTAGCATGCTCGGATCATTGTTCTCAGCTTTTAGATTGAATTTCTTAAGATCATGAAATTTGGGACCACCGAATTCCCGAAAGTCAATTTTAAAGGATCTTTTAGGTTGATATCTTGAAGTATTGCCCCTTAGACGAATTCCAACGTTTTGAGCCAATTCATTTACTTCTGAATTAACGAAATGGAAATCACACTGTAAATACACATTGCTGTCTACATTTTCATCAGCCAATAAAAACTGTTTATCAGCTTCGTCCATAGTAATTCTAATCGTAGCAACTTCTCCCGACTTATATATCTCATTATCAGCTGGATTAACATTTTGTGCAAATGTTGAGGCAACCTGTAGTAGGACAAGAAGCATTATAGTAATGCGTGCAGCCATGTTATTCTTCATTTTTTACATTCCTGCCAAATATAACAAGTGCCGCAACTAATTCATTCTATGGTCACCCCTGCCAGGTGATTTAATTGTAAAATTTTGTAAAATCGGACTCAATAGAAATGTAATTTCAAAGTTACCTTAGTGTTAACTTAAAATTAAACTATCTTCAAGTCCCGAAAATGAAGTAACTAATAATGGTATTTAAAATGAGTGCAGTAAAAAACCTTGCGCTGGTCGCAGGTATGTTCGTTTTCGTGTTTTTAATTTCATGTGGTAAAGATGACGATTCACCTCCAGTAGATTCAGATATTGAATTATTCATCAACGAAATTCATCCAACAGGTGGACCCGATTGGTTAGAGATATACAATCCTGGAAACTCAGAGATTGATTTGACAGGCTTTTTCATTTACGATGATGCTGATAATAAATATGAAGTTCCAAGTGGAATAACCATTCCTGCCTCTGGGTTCTTAGTTTTCATTTGTGATGATCAAGGCACTGGTGTTAATACTAACTTCAGATTATCATCAGGAGGAGAAACTGTGACTTTAGAATCAGATATCGGTGAGTTGATTGATCAGGTTGCTTTCCCGGAAATTGCAGATGGAGCAGTATATGCAAGATTTGGAGATGGAGAAGCAAACTTTCAGATATCAAGTAATCCCACACAAGGTTCATCAAATGGTACCTCTCCCAACGTAGCGATAAATAGTGTAAGTCAAGATCCTGAAGTAGTTACTCTCAATGATGATGTAACTATAACTGTAACCCTCTCTTCCTCCGCAATTAGCGATATCGAAATTGTCTACACAGTGGATTCTGGTACTGAGCAAACTATAGACATGGCCAATTCTGGCACTCAGGAGTATTCAGCTTCGATTCCAGCATTAAACGGAGCTGGTGAAGTCAATTACTTTATCAGAGTTACTGACAATGAAAATTTTGAATCCAGAAGCCCTTCTGACAGTGAGGAATTCTACAATTATATAGTGACTACCGATGAATTACCAGAACTTTATATCAACGAGTTTATGGCTTCCAACAGCTCCTGTTGCCCAGATACAGATGGTGAAGAAGCTGAGTTTGATGACTGGATAGAAATCTACAATGCAAGTTCAGAAGCAGTTGATATTGGTGGCTTTTACATAACCGATAATATCGACGATCCATTCAGCTTCCAGATACCCGACGACCAACCTTCATTAACAACAATTCCTGCTGGTGGCTTCATCGTATTATGGGCCGACAATGATGAAGATCAGGGGCCTTTGCATTTGGGATTTGGACTTAGTGCCGATGGAGAGGATATCAGCTTAAATTATATTGATGGGCGTACCATCGATTCTCATAGTTTTAGTGTCCAGACTACAGATGTTTCTCAAGGAAGAATCACTGATGGAGGAGACACATGGACTTCTTTCACCACTCCTACTCAAGGTGCAAGTAATAATTAAGATTTATGTTTGAATTATTCCCGGACCAACCTGTAAGCGAATTCCCAACATTGATCAATGTGATCTATGCCATGATATGGGCATTTGTTTTGGCTTCCTTGATTGCGATTACTCATAAATTAACTTTCAAGGGAAAGCAATATCCTTCAAACTTCTTTCAGGCTCTTGTACTTGGGGCAATTGTTACTTCAATGGTGATGATGGCCGTTGGTGATAGTCTGGCGCGAGGACTTGGTGTATTTGGTGCTATGGCCATTATTAGGTTCCGAACCAGAATTGAAGATCCAAGAAATGTGCTATTTCTATTTGCTGCATTGAGTGTTGGTTTGGCAATCGGGGTTTATGGGTACACCATAGCATTTGCCGGAACTGTTGTTTTCTGTGCAGTTTCATTTCTGTTACATTTCTCAGGGTTTCAAATGAATGGACAGAGAGGAAAGATCAACTTCACGCTATTGAATTCTTCAGAGTTACCTGGTGTACTGAACATCGCAAAAGAATATTGCTCAGAACTCCATAATGTGAATATGACTGCTGATTCCAGAGAAGACAGAGGGATTGTTAAGTATCAATATCAGTTTACACTGGGTAAAGGAAAAAGCAAGGATGACCTTTTTCAAAGACTTCAGGATAACACTCCTGTTATTCAATTAAGAATTTCAATGGATAACGATCTTAACTAGTGCTGAAATGAGTAAATACGCATCATATTACATTGGTACTGGACTACTTTTCGTGGGTTTGTTGATATTCAATGGCTATTTCTTCAGAGGAGGAAAAAAGTATCTTGGAGTTACCTATGCCAAAGAATATAAAGTCACAAGTGATAAATCAGCAACTGTCAAATCGGTACATGTTGTTCCTGGACAATCCATAAAGAAGGGAGATTTACTGGTGGAACTCACTAATGACGAAGCGCTGATTGAGATCAACAAGCTACAAAACAGGATAAGTGCAGCCGTATCTGATAGAGATAGCAAATCAGCTTTAGTGCAGAATAAGTTAGATTACTTAAAAACTCAAAAACAATTAAAGGTTAAAGAAATCAACGACGATTTAGCAGAACTGCAGATTGATTTAGCCAATAAATCGAAGCTGCTCAAATCATTGGGAGAGCAACTTGATTCTACTGAGTTCTTGGTCAAATCAAGATCTCTGGAAGCCAGAAAAAACCTGGAAATAAAGTCATCAAACCTCAAGATCAATGACCTCTCAAATGATCATGATGCTGAGATCAAAACATTAAATACCAAGTTGGAACTTCTAGAAAAGGAATTGCAACTACTTTTAGATGAACAGAAGAAAATGAATAAATACGCAGTATTTGATGGTGTTATAGCGAATGTCTACATCAAGCCGACTGAGTTGGTGCCCGCATTTGCTAATCTGGTTTCTATTAATCCTTCAAACCCTACATCTGTTGTCGGCTATTTAAGTACAAACAAAAATGGATCATCCGAAATTGGTTCAAAAGTCAATGTTGCTTTGTATGATAAGAGAAGTATTCAGTGTGAAGGAACGATAATTGGATTAGGAGCAGTAACAGAGTTGCCAGATATCTTACAAAAGTCTACTGCTGTAAAAGCGTATGGTCAGGAGGTGTTTGTTCAATTGGAGGGGAACAACCAGTTTACTGTGGGTGAAAAAGTGGTAATAGAATAGTATGAAAATCTCCGGTTTGATCATATCAATTCTATTGAGTACTTATTGCTATGCACAAATAAGTACAGACGAATATTTATTGGGAGCGGCAGAAGAGCTTGGTGTTTTAACCTACCAGGAACAGCTAAACTATTTAAATGATAAGCCTTACAAACTTGCTCCACTGAGAAGAGTGCAGTTTAGAACTGAGAATGACCAATTGGCTGAAGAGCAGCAGGAATATGCATTGAGAATTCATCCAAGTAATCCCTGGTTAGTTAAAAGAAATAATACACTTTTTGAATCCCAAAAATCGATACTGGACCTTGAAGCTAATATTGCTTATAAAGAAGAGCTTGTTAAACGATATGAGGATATTATAGATTATTGTTTCCAGAAAAAGGAAGTAGAACTGGATTCAGCACTGCTTGCCTACCTCAAACAAGAGCACGAAGTATTAATCACCATTACCTCCGACCGAAATTTCAATACGGATAGATTAGTTGATGTGAAGATAGAATCCCTCGAGCAGCTATTAAAACTGGAAGAAACTCAATCTCAATGGTTGAATACAACCAATAAAATAAGAAGCTCCATAAATACAGAATTGGCCATTTCATGGACATACGATGATTTAATCAATCCAGATTCCATGAAATATATGATAGACCAATTGAGTAATTCCGCTGATTATTCAGTAGAACTGGATTTGCAACAAAGGAAAATTGAGCTGGTTAAGAACGAAATAGCAATAGAGAAATCAATCGACAACCTTGGGTTTATTCAAACCGACTATAATCCATGGCGGAACAATGGAAATTTCTTTGGAGTAAGCCTAGGTATAACAGTTCCAATATTCAATCCTAATAAAGCAGATGTTGCTGAAAGGAATTTAGAGCTCATGGAAGAACAAAGTGAGTTAGAGCTTGATAAACGAAAGCTAAATGCAGAAAAACAGAATTTGGTAATGAATTTCAATAATACCCATGATCGTTACCAAAAATTCAAGAATGAGATCAGCACCCTTCTTTCACAGGAAACACTGGATGCATACCTGAAACAAAAAGACCAGAATCCATTAAAAGTTTTGAAGATTAGAAGCACAAAGACAAAATTGGACACAAAACTCCTGAAGTATGAACTGGAGCTGTATAAGCTTTATATCCAGACCCTCGCATCATTTGATGTGCTGCAGCAATTACCCTTCAAAAATCATTTGAGCAGTAACTAATTATCTCCTCCAAACACCATATCAGTACTTGTGTATGAAGTTCCATAAGTTTGGGATAGTCGTGCCACTTGCCTGATAGCATCTTTAAACTGTTCAACTGTAAGTTCGCCCAGAGGGTGAGTATAAGTAGACCACAGCACATCCTGAAACAAAGAGTATTTTGCGTCAAGTGCTCTATCAAAATTTGCTTCAAGTAGTAATTCCAAATCCTGTTGTTTGAGGTCTTTCTTTTCTGCCACTGGAGTTATGATTCGCATCCTGTTGTGAACGCTATCGGTGATTATAAAAAGTGGCATTTCTTTGTATGTAACCTGCCAGTTTCCAGAGCCACCTTTCACATTTGATGTCTCTCTAAGCAGAATTTTGTTCATCTTTTGATTAGTCATTTTATCAAAAGAAGATTGTGATTTTGCGGCCATTGCTACACCACAAAAGACGATGATTAGAATAATTGATCTCACAAGAGTATAGTTATAGTTCGTCTAGTAAATTAATCAATAATTCATTTTTCGCTTCATCCATTCGGTAAATTGGACTACATATGGGTTGATTTTAATGGCTTTTGCGGGAATTGGTGATGACAATACAAGTCCCTCAAAAGAAGTGCATCTCGATAGTGCCACATAAACCTGCCCCTCTGAGAATGACTTTTCGAGATCCGCAATTACATAATCGAATGTGAGTCCCTGACTTTTATGTACAGTAATAGCCCAGGCTAATCTCAAAGGAAACTGTTTCCATGTACCGATTACTTTCTTTTTGATCTTTTGGTCTTTATCGTCCCATTCATATTTGATATTTTCCCACTCCTCCCTATCAACATGAATCACTTCGTGAATTTTGGTCTTCACTACAATCTTGTTCTTTGACAACTCTGTTACTGTGCCTATAGTACCATTAAAATATCGTCTCTCATCTCCACCATCATTTCTTACAAACATAACCTGAGAACCTTCTTTCAATTCAAGGATTTTCTCAGTTGGTGCTGCAGAATCCGCAAAGTCTCCACTTATCTGCGCTTTGTAGAAAAATGGATCTGTTTCTAGTTGGTCAAGTTTAACGCTATTTATAGTATTGACTGAGTTATTGTGAGTGGCAAGAATCACATACTGCTGATCGTCTTCTACAATCTTGTCGGCAGAACTATTGAGATGTTCCAAATCATACTCGGAAAGTTCATTTACCCTTATATTATTCAGCAAATCAATAAACTGAGGATCGCTTTGTCGATAAACCTTTTCCAGCTCATAGTAATGAAACCCGGTCTTTTTAAAAGCCTCTGAACTGAAGAAAAATGGACTCCTGTAAAACGAGGACAGCAAACCCCACTCCTCTCTATTCACAACTGGTGGCAACTGAAAAACATCTCCAATTAATAATGTTTGTACTCCTCCAAATGGCTCATAACTATTCCGATAAGTCATCAAAATTTTGCTTACCATATCCAAGAGGTCTGCACGAACCATTGAGACTTCATCAATGATTAATAACTCCAGGCTGTTGAGGAGCTCAATTTTCTTTTTATTGTATTTAAAATGCTTTCTTAAATTATCTACATCGTATTCCTTATCATTGGGAAGTAATGGCCCAAATCCAATTTTGAAGAATGAATGAATGGTTTGACCTCCTGCGTTAATCGCTGCAACTCCTGTAGGCGCCAAGACTACCATTGTTTTATCAACAGATATCTTAAGGTGCTTCAAAAATGTAGTTTTTCCAGTCCCTGCTTTACCGGTGAGGTAAATGGATTGTCCTCTATCAACAACTGTATTCAGGGCCTCATTAAATACCCTATTGTCCCTATCTATTTCCTGAAATGTTTCGATGAAGCTAAGATATACTGATTAGTAATGGAAATTGATCTTATCCGTTCTTTTGATCTGTAACATCACGTAAAAATGCCGCTGCTCCGATCGGCCTGCCATTTTTATCTGTGATAGGATTAAAATAACATTCGAAATGAATCATACCTCCGGATTTGTCTTCAAATTCAAGATCTAACTGCACTCTTTCACCATCAATTACTTTGTTAAATACATCTTTGTAATATTCTTCCTTCTCCGGTATAAATTCATAATTTCCGCCGACCTGAGGAGCTTCCCCTGTTCTTTTTTCGTATATGTCCCTGTATGCTGAATTGAAGTAAATAAACTTTCTGGATTTATCAACTGCAAAAATAAAATCCCGTGTATTCTCCATCATACTGCTTAATACAGCACCATTCCTCTCAAGTTGTTCCTGAATTTCTTTTCTTCCTGAAATATCTCTTGTATTGGACTGGAAGGATACTTCCACTCCATCCTCAATTACTTTTTTGTTTACCGTTTCTACCCAAACATAAGTATCGTCTTTCCTTCTAAACCGATATTGGGCCGAACTTAGAAACGAATTTTCAAATCGTGATTCCTCTTTTATTCTTTGAAGATCATCTGGATGAAAGTAAGAGTAGCCATTTTTTCCAACCAGCTCTTCAGGCTCATATCCTAATAATTCTTTACTGTAAGGAGAAACGTAAATAAAGGTTCCATCCAATTCCGTAAGACAAGTAAGGTCTCTGGAATTTTCTGTCACCAATCGGTAAAGCTCTTCACTTTTCAACAGAGAATCTCGTAATTCCACAATATCTGAGATATCCCTGGCAACAGCACTTACCCTATCAAGTTCCCCATTTTGGTAGTGAAAAGTCACATTCTGCCCGATCCAGATAACGTCACCTTTTCGGGATTTTATCCTGAACTCCTGATATCCTGTATTCCTTCCCTGACTAATGATTTTTCGGTGATAAGCTCTAACCGAATCAATATCATCTTCATGAACTATTTGCCTATAATTCATTTGCAAAAGCTCATTTGTTGAATAACCAGAAAAGGCTCTGAATCTACTATTTACTGTGATGTAATTACCCTTTCCATCCATCTCATAGATGATATCAACAACATGCTCTATAAGGTTCTTATATATCTTTAGCTTGGCGTTTATCAGCGCAGACGATACTTGATTAGTCAATATTTGAAGGGACTTACTTTGAGCAGAATTCAATTTAGAAATGACATCATCAATAACACATAACAATCCTACCACATTATTTTCTGCATCAAACACCTTATATCCTGCCATGTAGGAAAAGACACTATCTCCACAGGAAAAAGGGTGTCCAAGGATTTCAAGGTGCTCGCTCTTTGAACCACGATTGTTTGAAATCACCTCTCTGTTCCAGACACATTCTTTGTGCCGATCTATACCAAAGGAAGAATGGATTTTTTGATTATTCCCATCAAAACTAATGATTACAGCAGCGGACACTCCGCAGCTTTGAGTTGCGAGATAGCATATGTCATTAAATGAAATGGTTCTTAAAACCGTACCATCTCTATCTAGGTGCTCTGTTTGGTGACTTTCTGAAGCATCGGATTGGCCCATAGTTCTCTAGTATGATTCCAACAATTTGAATCATTCCATTTTCCTGTAGCTTCTGCAAATCTAATTTATTTTTTCTTTCCTCTGAATTTTGCTATTCTCTCGTCTGTTCTTGACAGTAGGTACCACCACTCCTCATCGTCCTTGTAGGTTCTAACAGCACCGGCTCTAACAAGGATTTTCCGAAGCTCATTTTCCTCATCATCCCAACCTCCAAGAGTTTTCTTAATCGCCTCAAAACTGCGGTCAATATAACCCTTATGCTTTAATAACCGCTTTGCAGCTTTTTCAGCCATTATGTTGGTTTTATGGGCATTGAGATCCTGCTTCAACTTCATATAAGCTAGAGTAGTACTTAGAATAGCTGGAATTGACGAAATAATAATTGTCTCAGTAAAGGTCATTGGTTAATAATTTGTGTGGTAATTAGTTCAGTGCTTTTTGTACTATGCTGGTTTCTTCATCAGTTAATGGTAATTGCAACGCCAATTCATGCCCTTTTGCAGTCATTTTACCCCATGTCTTCCTTACGATATCAATTACTTTCTCCTCTCCGTGCTTAGGAATAAATTCACCAAAATAGTATTTCAGAAAGACGAGGCAAACGACATCTTCCAACTCTTTGCTCTCATCATCTGTTTTAAGCTTTTTCTTTGTGACAAGTGTTGCTACCCTTTCAATCTCATCTGCTCCGTATCCTTCGCCCTGCATGATTTCAGAAAGGATCTCAGCATGTTTTAATTTCAATTGAGTCCGCCATTTTAGATATCCCTTTCTATCCATAGAGAACTCATCTCTGCTGATCATCCATCGTTTAATGTGTTGACCTCTGGCTGCAATTTGTAATACCTCAGATGATTCTTCATTGTAGAACTTGAGCATTTCTGTCATTCTTTGTCCGTAGATTAATTCCTTTGCCTCCTCCTTGTCTCCTACTTTAATCTTATTGGGATCTTCAGAATTGATCTCGTCAATCCTATCGAATACAGATAATAATTTGCTCATAACTTATCCTGAATTTGGTACGGGAAGTTATTAAAATCCGGTTATTAAACTATCTCTAATCTCTATTTTTGAATAATTAGACTGCATTTTACAGCAGAAAACGTTATATTTAGATAGCCCATCGAATGAAATCAGCTATTCATCTAAATAAAGGACGAACTCAGGTAAAAGATGATTTAATTTGTTTTGACTAATAAACATTTAACCAGCATTATAAAAAATCTTGGAAGTAAAAACTGACACACCGCAATCTACCGAGAAGAAAAGGAATTTTAAGGTATACGACATCCTGATCATTGAGGATGATCCGATTCAAACCTTATTGCTTAAAAAGTTATTCCAAACTTATGAGCACATTTATAATCCTATCTTCAAGGATTCAATAGCCTCTGCTTCAACATTTCTGGAGAAGAATGAGGTAAATGCGATTGTTTCGGATTACAATCTCCCAGATGGTACAGGTAGCGATCTCATCTATTACGAGCCAGATGTTCCTATAATCATTATGACTGCTACAAAAGACATTGATCTTGTAGTGGAACTAATGAAGAATGATGAGATATACGATTTCGTTCTTAAGGAATATGAGAAGAACTTCATAGAAATTCTTCACAGGACACTTCAAAGAGCAATCAAGAAGTTTCAGCTTAGTATCGCTCTTGAGAACCAAAAAGCTCTTTTCAAGCAATTAGTTGAAAATATCAATGACGTTATTATCGAAACTAATGCTGCCGGGCAAATTAAGTACACCAATGCTCAGGTGTTTGAGCTGACTGGATACAAATCATTAGAGTTACACAGCAAAAGCTTCACTAATCTGATTGATTCTGAAGTTGCTAAAAGCATTGAAGAGTTTTATCAGACCCAGGAAACAGAAAAATCCGATCATTCATATTACGAGTTTCCTATCACTACTAAGTCCGGCGAAACAAAATGGGTTGGACAAACTGCTAAGATCAGATTAAACGGTCAGGGTGAGTTTGCGGGATTCTTATTTGTGACCAGAGACATTACTGCCAAGAAAACTCAAGAAGATAAGATTAAGGAACAGAATAATCAATTACAACGTCAGAATGAGGAGATCAAGAGAAACTACGAGGAGCTAGCAAAAGCACGATCAAGTAGAAAAGCCCTCGGTATCACACTAGTCTTAGCGATTTTCTTATTTATCGTTTCTGAAGCATTCCTTGAACCAATAATTGAAAGCCAAACAGGAAATAGCTTGACGGGTCTTGCAATGAAAGGTGTAATTGCATTACTACTGAAGCCATTTGACAATATAGTTGAAAGATTCCTGGTAAAAAGGCAAATCAAGAAGAATAAGGCCAGAATGGAAGAAGAGGGAATTAATTCCTAATCCAAACCAGGTTACCCATATTCCAAGCATTTTAATCACTGGAGCAAATCAGACTCAGTATATCTTTGGAGCAATCTTGTCCAAGATGATTTCAGAATTTGATTCAAAATTCTATTTTTACAGCCTCTAAAATTCTAATACTATGCTGGATAACCTGTTTACCCTTGTAATGCTAATCCTTCTCCAAGCAGTCCTTGGATTTGATAACTTATTGTATATTTCAATTGAGTCAAAAAGAGCTCCAATTGAGAAGCAGCCAATGGTGCGAATGTGGGGTATTGGAATTGCAATTGTGCTCAGGTTAGGGCTTCTTTTCTTGTTAGTTAACCTCCTTCCCTATTTCCAAAATTCGATCTTACCAATTCATGTAGGGTTCATTGATGCCGAGTTTACTATACATAGTCTTATCGTACTGGGTGGTGGTGTGTTCATCATGTATACTGCAGTGAAAGAAATCTGGCATATGGTTTATCTGGAAGAAAGTGAAGAAACCGAGGGGAAATCAAAATCTTCTATCGGGAATGTGATCTTATGGATCGTGATTATGAATATCATTTTCTCATTTGATTCAATTCTTAGTGCAATGGCACTTAGTGATGTATTCTGGGTAATGGCAACAGCAATCGTCATTAGTGGAGTAATGATGATCTGGTTATCAGGTACAGTATCGACTTTCCTTCATAAAAACCGACTATATGAAGTTTTGGGTCTTTTCATCTTACTGCTGGTTGGAGTGATGTTGATTTCTGAAGGAGGACATTTGGCAGAATTAGTTCTATTTGGTGGCCATGTAACACCTCTAAGCAAAACCACATTCTACTTTGTGATCTTCTTCCTGGTTGTTACTGATATCGTGCAGGGCAGATATCAAAGAAAGCTCCTGAAAAAACGTGAAAGCAAGCAAAATGCTTAACATTCCGGTTTTGTACTTTTAGAAGAAGATTCCCAAGTCATATGAATACCTTCATAGAGTAGAAATATTCATTTATCGGGATAAAATATCACTTCATCGATAATCCAGTGAAGTTGTTTTGAATATGGCTGTTTTGAGGCATTTTTGTACTATATTACTGTAGAGGAAATTAACACGGACACTCAATTTAGCTATGCATTTTAAACAATCAGTTTACATTTTTTTCGGTTTCTTGGCCATTCTTTGTTTGCCATCACTCTCTTATGCACAAGACGAAGAGGAGAACCTGACTGAAAAATTTGATGATGTTAGCTACCGTTGGGATCTCATTGCCGAAATGCTGGAAGAATACTCTGGACTAAACGCCTACTGCAAAGTAGATAGCTTTAGAATTGAGGTAATTTCAGTATTGAATGACATTCATCACTATGACACTTTAATCTACAGAAGACTGGTGCAGCTTTCGTACTATGAAAATAATCACGAAATCAAAAAGACACTAGAGCAAATCAAGCAATTTGAAAAAGAATTTAGTGCAGCTAAGTTCATCCACCACTTAAATGCTGAGTGCAAGGACAGTCGGGAGATTGAACATAACAAGAAAAATACATTAGGTAATATTGGCGATGAAAGTTACAGTGGCCAGATATTGAATGTTCAGAATGCTGCTTATCGCTATATCCATCACATTACAAAATTAGTAGATCATATTCGAGATCACGTGCATCACTTGCACGTGGATGATATCAGTGCGAACTATTAATACCTCATAATTTACATTTGGGCTTTATGATCTTTTGAGCAAGGTCATTATATTAACAGCATGAAACCATTGCTGGCGGTCTTACTATTGATTTTTGTCACAGAATCCAACGCACAGGACTCTCTGACCAAGAAAATTGAATATGCTCATAAGCTGGCAAATTCAAACCCGGATTCCGCTCTTATCATTTACGATCAAATAATTGATCAGACACACCCTGATTCACTACTTCATATCAAAGCCTTCACAGGGAAGGGTAATGCTTTCTATTTCAAATCAGAATATGACAGCTCATTATCATGGCGACTTAAAGCATTAAAACTTTCGGAGGAAAAAGGGTTTACAAAAGAGGCTGCATCCAACAGGAATAATCTTGGTTCATTTTATATGACACTTGGTAAGCTCCAAAAGGCATCAGAATATTTAGATCAGGCCTACATTGATTTCACAAATCTGAAAGACACTGTTTGGCTTACTCGTGTGATTATCAATCAAGCTGGTGTCGATTTTATGTCGGGAAGAACTGATCCGTCTCTTGAGAAACTAAAAAAAGCAGCACAATTATGCAAGCTCACTGGCAATGTCCAATCTGAAGGAGGAACTTACACTAACATTTCAATTGTATATAGATCTCTGGGCAAGGTTGACAGTGCTCTGACTTATGTTGACAAAGGAATTCAGCTACTGGAAGAGCAAGGAGATCAAAGAGCTATTGTATTGAGTCTTAAAGAAAAAGGCAACCTCCTTCTACAATTCAATCGGTTAGAAGATGCAAAACAGGAGTTCCTCAAGATGAATAAAAAGGCTTCTGAAATGGACTACAAAGTTGGAGTGATGGAGAGTTTTAATCTTCTGGCTCAAACAGAAAAAACTCAAAATGAATATCAATCGGCATTTCAAAACCTTGAAAATGCTATGAAATGGAAAGATAGTGTACTAACAGAAAAAAATATTGAAGTAGTAAGCGAATTAGAAGCCAAATATGAATCCGACAAAAAAGATTCAGAAATTGAATTACTCTCTAAGGAAAATGCTCTTCAGGAGTCTGAGAAAAACACATACATCGCAATGTCCGCAGGTATTTTATCTATTACACTGCTGGTGTTGGTGCTATTCATTCAAAAGCAGCGAGTCAACAAAGTATTATCCGAAAAGAATAATACAATTTCAAAATCACTTGCAGAAAGGGAGTTATTATTAAAAGAGATACACCATCGGGTAAAGAACAATTTACAGATTGTAAGTAGCCTGTTAAATGTACAATCGCGGTTTCTTCCAGATGCTGAATCTAAGAAAGCAATCCAGGAAGGAAGAAACAGAGTTCAATCCATGGCTTTAGTTCATCAAAAGCTTTATCAGAATGAAGATTTAGCCAAAATCGAAATCCCTGAATATCTTGGCCAATTGAGCGAAACGCTATTCAACTCTTACAACATAGATGAAGAAAGAATACAACTCAACACCAATATTGAGCCTGTTCAGTTAGATTTGGATACTACAATCTATTTGGGTCTGATGGTTAACGAGCTTGTTTCAAATGCTTTAAAATATGCTTTTCCTGATTCTATGGAAGGAAAAATTGAAGTCTCCCTCCGGAAAAACAATGATTCTATCCAGCTTCAAGTTTCCGATAATGGAGTAGGATCCAGTGCATTATCAAATGAAACCGGTTACGGAACCAGATTGATTCAAACGCTTTCGAGAGGATTAAAGGCGACAGTAGAGACCTTACAAAAAGATGGTACAACAATTTCAGTAACTTTTAGAAACCATGAGCCTATCATTGCTAATAGTTGAGGATGAAGCAATCATCGCGGATGACCTTTCAATGATACTCGAGGATATCGGTTATCATATTGCTGGAATTGCAAGCTCTTTTGAAGAAGCAACTGAACTACTGGAGTCAGAAGCTCCTGACATGGTACTATTAGACATCATGCTTAAGGGTGAAAAAACAGGAATTGACATTGCTGGGTTGATAAAAGAAAAGTATGATCTACCTTTTGTTTTTATCACTTCATTGTACGACAAATCAACAGTGGAGAAAGCCAATAAAACTAGACCATCAGGATATCTGGTGAAGCCATTCAAAGAATCAGATTTACAAGTCACACTGCAGTTAGCCTGGAAAAAGCACAAAGAATCGAAGGCAAAGGGTACTGAGAATAATGCCCAAAAAATATTCATCCGACATAATGGAGCAATGGTTCCTCTTGTTCCTGATGAAATTCTTTATGTCGAAGCTTCCGACAATTACGCGATCTTCTATACTCAAGAAAAGCAATTTGTAGTGACGCAAACTCTAAAAAGTGTTGAAGATCAATTAAATGGAACCGATTTTTGCAGAATTCATAAAACATACCTAATCAACCTCTCGAAAATTGACCTGATTGAACACAGTGTTGTTTTTATCAATGGGAAGGCCCTTCCAATCGGCAAAGTGTACAAGAAGGATTTATTGGAAAAAATTACTGTATTCTAAACCAGACGTTTACCATTACAATTCGATACTTACCACCAATAAATTGATCGTTCACCATGATTGATCCCCCCCTCTTGTAACGTGCTTGCTAGATTTATTCACATAATCACTAGTAGTAAAAGAAATTTAATTCCTAATTGAACATTCCCAGTTATTTTCAAAACTGGTTCCTAAAAGGTCAACGGCATCCCGTTGGCCTTTTTTTTGAGTTGTGAGTTTTGAGTTGAGCACGGTCGGAAAGGCTTGTTGAAATTATTTAGCCTCTTTCCATTTTGGGTGTGAGAATTAACAGAAATGGCAGCAACAATAAAAAGTCAAGTCAAAAGAGGTAGCATCCAATAAAACAAAACCCCAATTCAAAAATCCAAACTCAGAATTCAAAACTCAGAATTCATTAACTCCATCCATCCTTAGATTTTTAATTAATGATTGATTATATTTCATAAGTGATAGCCAGCTACACACCACACAGTAACTACTAGAATTACAACAAGATACCTATTAATTAGGTATCTGGTAACAAACGATCAATTGGCAGGAACCACGAACTTTAAATTTCTCAAAACAGTAGGTAAACCTATTGAATACCGATTATTCGAAATCGTGAATTCAATTGCGGTAATTCTCATGGCATTTTGGGTTGTGTATGGAATCATTGTAGGATATGAAACTCCAATAATGATTATTTACACTAGTGCGTTAGTGATATTCCTGGCTCTTTGGTTAGCATTTCGAAACAACATCAATTTCCGAATAGTTACAGGCATATTCTATCTATTTAGTGCTATAGCCATAGCTTTTGCATGGTTTCCTTCTGGAGGTTCGTATGGGGCCATTATGCACTCTTTTGTATTGATTTATATTTCGGGCTTATTAATTCTTAAACCTCGTGCATTTCTCACTTATAGTGTAGTAATGGTGAGTATTGCTATCGCAGCTTCAGTTTTAGAATACATTAACCCGGATCTTGCGGCACCATATGTCGACACCAAACAACGAATAATGGATATTGGAATTGCCAATGTTGCCATGTTGATTATTGTTTCATTGTGCATATTCCTTTTCAAAAGAGCTAATGACCTTGATCGTAATAAGATAGAAGATCTATTCCAAAATCTGGAGAAAGAGAAAACCAAAGCTGAATCAGCAGATCACGCTAAATCTCAGTTCCTTGCTACTATTAGCCATGAAATGAGAACTCCACTAAATGGTATCCTGGGTATCTCAGAGCTGCTAAATCAAACAGAATTAAATGAGGAACAATCTCAATTAGTGAGAAATCTCATTGTAAGTAGTGAAATGCTTCATAATCTAGTTAGCGATGTGCTTGACCTCACTCAAATTGAAGACAATAAACTTGTATTACATGAAGTAGATTTTGATCTCTCTTACGAAATTAAAAATATTAAAAGCATCTTCGTAGATAGAATTAAGAGGGAGGACAAGAATGTTGAGCTCGTTTTTGATTTTGACGATAAGATTGATGTTGTGCTTACGGGAGATGTCTTAAGATTAAAGCAAGTCATCATTAATCTGGTTAACAATGCTCTCAAGTTCACTGAAAGAGGTATGATCAAAGTATCAACTGAACTTCTGGAAGAACGAGAAAAAGAACTTTTGATTAATGTTTCAGTAAGAGATACCGGAATAGGAATTCCGAAAGATCAATTAAAGAAACTTTTTAACAAGTTTTCTAAAATTGATACCCCTGAACACAACCGCAAAGACGGTACTGGACTTGGACTGGTGATTACCAAAAATATCGTTGAGGCAATGCAAGGTGAAGTAAGGGTAAGTAGTGAATTTGGAGTTGGTTCCGTTTTCAGTTTTATTGCGCCTTTCAAGATTGCGGAGAATCAGGAATTGGAGCAAGCAAATGTTGAGGACATAGACTTAAGTCCACATAAATTAAAAGTATTGATTGCAGAGGATTACGAAATAAATAGATTGGTAGCCACTAAAACATTATTGAATTTAGGGATTGCAGAAGTAGAAACGGCAATTGATGGAATGGAAGCTTATGAAAAAGCTGTTATAGGAAGTCCGGATTTTATTTTGATGGATATGAAAATGCCGGAACTTGATGGTCTTGGAGCTACAGAACTTATTTTGGATAAATACAGGGAGGATCATCGCACTCCTCCGGTAATAATTGCTACTACTGCTAATGCATTAAAAGAAGACATTGACGCATGTTTACAGGTTGGAATGTCACATTTCGTTTCAAAACCATATAACCAACAAACCATTTATAACGCCTTTAAGCGTTTTCTAACCAACGGCCATAATAATTAATGGATCCAAAAATCTTAATTGAACTAACGAAGTTCAAAATGCCTTTCGGGAAATATAAAGACAGAGTAATATGCGACCTCCCCTCCTACTACCTGGAATGGTTTCATGGGCAAGGTTTTCCGCCAGGAAAATTGGGAATGCTTTTATCTACCATGTACGAGATCAAAATCAATGGTCTCGATTATTTGCTTGAACCGATAAAGGCTAATAGATTGTAAATCGTACAGGATCAGTAAGCCTAATTGAACCATCAGGCAGTTTGACTCTGAGTTGAATGAAGAATAAGTCATTTTGATTCAGCCCATTTAGAAACCTTCTTTGCGCTGGACTGATAATCAAACTCTTAGTACGATAATTAGATACGCCAAATTGATCCCCTGATACAATAAGATCTAGTATTTCGACTTCATCCTTGCTCATCGAAACATACCAATCAAATTCAACTCTCTGAAGTTGATTCAACCGACTTTTGGAAATGAAGCCTCCAGCGAATCCTCCCAATTTAGGAATAGGAGATGGTAGTTCAATTACCATAAATTCTGTTGTATCCGACTCCTGCATGATACTGTCATTATCGAAAGTACTTGATATGATTTTTGCGCTACCCTTCTCACTTGGAACTGCAAGAAACTGACCTTCTCTTTCTATAATTTCTCCATTAGTAATATTAACATCCAAATAGCCATTATCCACAGCAGCCATTGCTACAGTAACCGGGTTTTCAATATTCATATACAAAACCTCTGTTATGGAATCATTTGTTACTCTATGATCCAATACCGCAACAGTATCTTGCACTACCATTGATAAAACACCCAAAGCACACCCCTTTTTACCTTCTTTAAAAGAGGATAAAAATGTGTAGGTTTTTGTTACCTCCGGAGTATACTCAAATCTTTGATTATCAACTTTGGACTCTACATCGAAAGTACTTCCCAGCACATTATTCCTATCCATTAGTTGCATAATCAACTGACCTTCAAATTCAGGATTATTAGTAACTGTAAGTCGGTAAGTAACACCAGAGTCAAGCTGAGTTCGGAATTTTTGAAACCTAACGGGTGACTTCATGGTACCTGCCTTTAGTTTCACCTTGAAGTCGCTGAGGTAAAATGCATCAATACCAGCCTCTTTCAATGCCTGTTCCCTGATGGATTCATGACATTGGGCAAAAACTTGCTGACTGCTAATTATTAGCAATAGCAGCACAAGTAATAGTAATGGGCGATATGTTAATATTTTATTCAATTATTCAACTAATACATCTACTGAAATTAAAACATCAAAGGGCTGATCCAGCTGAAACCAGGTCCGTGATAATGAATAGTGCCAGGTCCTATATTTTTTTGACTTCTTATATCCTAATTTTTGACCATACGACAAAATTTGTTGCATTGCGGCCTGTCTTCTCTTCATTATTCTATTGGAGCGTTTTGGTGGGTTCATTTGAATGAATGCCTCATAATCATTTGGATAAACACCTTCCATAGCCACAAAAAACCCACCCTCCGGAATATCTAAATCATATTCCCAAACATTGATTTCATACCATCCTCTGGTAACATCCGGTTGCACTACAAGAAACTGTTTCAGAATATCCTTGCCAGGACCACTTGTGATAGTATCTACATCATAAACCCTCACTCTAAAAGGAGCATTGGTATTACCTTTTTCTGATAGAAAGTATCGGATTTTCTCAATTTTACCAATCTTAGATTCTGTCTCAATAAATAGAGCTGTTTGTTGGCCATGAGTATCCATATATAGCTCTCCCTTGGCTTTTTTAGCATCCAAACCAAGAACCTGACTTTTGTATCCTTTTGATTCTACTTCAAGCGTAGGAAGTAAATACTGCTTTGGTTTCAAATCGATTGTGTCTGGGTTTTGTGAATAACTGGTGAATACAAACTTTTCATAACCCATTGACGATACCTGGATAGTATCATTTTTAAACTCAATTGGCACTTCAAGAAGATAAACTCCTCTATAATCACAAATTGCTCCTACGAGTTTTCCCTTTACTTCAACAGTTGCATAGGGTACTCCTAAACCAGAATTAGCATCTCTGATAACACCTGTAATAATAGTAGGAGTTTCCACCTGTTTGAGCCTGAGGATAATGATATCATCTTTGTAAAAGAATTCAATCGCTGTATTTCGTAGAATCACTGAGAGTATTTCCGGTGGAGTTTTACCTTTGAATTTGCCTGAAACAATCACATTTTGTGCCTCAAGCATATTGCTGGAATAGGAAAAGTTAATATTATATGTATCGTGTAATTGACTAATAACTTCCGGTAAACTAGCATTATCAAATTCTATCAAAGTAGTATCAGTCTGGCAAAATGCCAGTGACTTTAATAGGATTAGCGATATGGTAGTTAGGAATAGCTTCAAAAAATGTTATGATGTACTGATTACGTACTTATTGTTGACAAATTCAACTTTTAAATTAACTGTTAAAGAAATGATATCAAGGATTTGCTGAATATTCTTGTTTTCGAACCTACCTGAATATTTGAGCTCTTCTGAAACACTTTCTAATTGAATTGGCTTCCCATAATACTTAGTAAGATCTTTGACAACCTCAGAAAGCTTAACATCATTGAACTCTAAAACCCCGGTTTGCCAGAATAGATGATTTGAATTTTCAACAGTTGCCACGGCAATCTGATCGCTTGATTTCTCAACTTTCGCACTCTGTCCTTTAATTAAAATCTCAGAACTTGCACCTTTACTGAAAGATACCTTGCCTTCATCGACTAGAATTATGATATCCTCCTGATTCTTTTCTGCTGTCAAATTAAAAGCTGTGCCAAGCACCTTGGTTTGAGTCCCGAGTGCTTCAATTACAAATGGGTGATCCGGATCTCGCTTCACCTGAAAGTAAGCATCTCCAACTAATTGCAATGTACGGTTCTCTACAAAATCTTCAGCATAGCTAATCTCACTATTCATACTCAACCACACTTTGGTTCCATCTTTCAACTCATGCAGTACTCCTGGTTTTTCAGCTTTGAAAGAAATCAAGATCTCTTCTTTTGGTGCAAAAAAAGTAGTATATAAGAGCCCTATAAATAAGAATAGTGCCAAAACAGCAGCTAAACGATAATACCAAGGGAACCTCACTTGATTGTCACTATCACCCAAAATTTCATTCAGAATTTCATTCCCCTTGCGATCTAGTTCCTCGTCTTGCTTTTTATTGGTGTGCCAGGTAGCTAAAAACAATTGAAACTCTCTCTCATTCTCCTGAGATTCATTTCTCCAATCTGTGATAACTTTCTTCTCCTGTTCAGAGCACTCTCCAACTAAATACTTCCCAATCAATTCATACGGAATACTTTCCATTCTTCTGTCTTTACGCCATCATGAAATCTGATAGCTGTGGCTTTAATATTTCTCTTAACTTCTTTAATGCAATCCCCATTTGATTCTCGACGGTCTTCTCCGAAACCTCCAAAAATTCGGCTATTTCAGAATAAGTAAGTCCATCCTCCTTAGCCAGCCTGTAAATTTGCCGGCACTTGTTGGGTAATTGCTGAATGGCGTCATTCACAAGACGCCCAAAATCTAAAGACTCCTGATCATTAAAATATTCATAGGCCTGAAAGGACTCTTCTATATAGTCCGTTTCATACCGCATTCTGGTATTGCTTGCTTTTATTTGATTGTAACTTTCATTCTTTGCAGAAGTAAGCAAATATGAGCTTACTGACTTCACAATAAACAGGTTTTCACGCTTTTCCCAAAGCTTTACAAATACCTGTTGAACAATATCTACAGCCAAATCCTGAGATCTTACAATGGACATTACAAATGCACAGACCCGATTAAAGTATCGTTTAAACAATGCCCTAAAAGCGCCGTGATCTCCATTTTTAATCTCGGCAAATAATTCCTGATCAGAAGCTTCTTCTTTCAATGATGTTAGATTTAGTGAATTGGTTGACCGGTAGACAGCCGCCGATTTTATCCCCCCTAAAAATATTTGAATATTTTTTATTTCTCATATTGAATGAATTGCAATAGCTCGCTAAAACATTCATCCTGATCAAAAAACCAATATGAATAGGGCATTGGAAATGTAGGTAAACCTGCCCGTTTTAAGATTTTTAATTCATCGACACTCAGGACAGCCTCGAATTCTCCTGGATACCCAATGAGGTTAACCCCATAAAACTTATCATCTACCTCAAGGACGATATCCACCATCATTCCAGCTATTTCATAACCTGGCCAGTATTTAATTTGACGCTCATCTAATCTGGATTGAACCTGCGCGAGAAATTCATCGTGGATTTTTTCTGATACGACCTCATTTGACGTATTATTAATGATAGAAGACAAATACCTACTAACATAATGACCAAACCGATTAATCTCTTTGAAAGATTTTAGAATATACTGTTTAGACCGTGCTCTTGTGATCGCAACATTAAAGACATCTGCCTTATTCATATGGTAAATGGCAGTGCTATGCGCATCATCATCTAAAGTCAAAGTTAGAAACATCACATCTCTTTCCTCTCCCTGGAAACCATAAGGAGTACTGCACAGCATATTATGCCTTTCAATGAGTGTTATATCAAAAGCTTTCATCAATTCAGTATTAATATAATCCACCTGATCCCGGAACGGAGAAATAATACCAATACTCTGAACTATATCTGAATTAAAATTGAGCTGACTATTAACCAGATGATGAATCATTGCCATTATCCTGTTCGCCTCTACTTGATTCACTCCTTTTGATGATCTTTTACCATCCAAATCGATTAATTCAAGACTTTTTAAATATTTTCTGGCTGGAATTGAAGTCATCAACCTAAGTGCATCCTCATAAAATTCAGTATTGCTAAATTGGATCAGGTCTGGGTTGCTTCTGAAGTGTTCATTAAGAAAGATCACCTGATTTTGATTCTTAATTCGGTTATTCACCAAATCCAATATGCTTAGATTTCGATAATCAAACATCATGTCGTCTTCATGTAGATTATGTCTGTTTCTTAATGTCTGTTGTATAGATTCAGATAAGAATGAGAGGTGACGTAATTGCTTCGGGTCTCCCACAACTACTACCCTTTTGGCTCTGAAAAAGATAGGAAGACTACTTGCTATATCACACTGACTGGCCTCATCTATTATGGCAAGATCAAATTGCTCATTCACCATCGGAAGGAAATCATGGATGTCAGACATATTTACAAGCCAAATCGGAAGGGTCCCAAATAGAACTGAATAATCAACTTCCCTGAACAACTGCTGCTGTTTAGAACTATACCTACTGCTGATAGCACTCAGAAACTTCCTGAAGACGGACCTATTTAGAATAATAGATCTCTTAATTTGATCCTCAAACCCCAAAGAAACATGATCCTTGATTAACCTGATTTTTGCTTCAAGGTGTTCGAATAAATCAGAAACCACTTTCCAGTGTGGATTTTGTAATCCGTTTCTCCAATTGATATACTTTTTACCAATAGAAACAAACAAGCCCTTCTTATGCCCTTTTTCAGCCAAATAGGAAGCCCAATCCAATTCTTTGTCGGATTGCGCAATAAAATCATCTTCCAGCGTACTAAGTGAGTGCGACCTCATTCTTAATTCTCTTTCTATCACCAGAAGTTCATCCTCATTTGTGCTCTTAATCTTTCTTGCCCTAATACTTGACAACCGGTTTTCCAATCTCGACTTCAGCTCCTTTTGGTAATTCCGCTTTCCTGCCCTGGTAGTAACCCCAGTCACGTTGAGATCTTTTTCAATCTTGTCAGCAATGACATCAACAGCCTGATTTGTCTTAGAAGAAATTAGCACCGACTTCCCCTTACTCATAAACTCAACTGCAAGTGCCGCTATGCTGTAAGACTTACCAGTTCCTGGAGGACCTACCACCATGGTGAGATAATTGGAATTAACAGACTCGATAATTCGTTCCTGAGAAGCATTTAATACAGTTGGCACATACCCTCTTTCAAGAGTATCCGGAATTCTATTAAAGTCTGGTTCCAGCAACTGCTTTAAAGGTCTGGAGGCAGTTTTATTAATGGCAATCTCTTCCAGCTCATTCAGTATACCTAAAGTATAGTTTGATTTCTTGATAACCCCTAAAGTCAAAGTAGACAGAATCCGAAAGCCGACATTTTTGGCAAGGTTCTTCGGTTGAAGAATTCTTTTCAATGCAGATTCCTTAATCAGGTCTGGATATTCAAGTATCTCCTCACCATTAAAATCGTGCAACTCTGTCTCCAGAATTCGTTTAATCTTCCCAGCTGATTCAAACGACAGAATATCTCTTGGAACCTCTTTATTAATCACCTCAAAGAGATCCATTTTTTCATTATTCTTGAGAGTAGAGAGGAAATTAATATTCAGGATTCTCTTATTCTGGTTGATTTCAACAAAATGCAATTCCTTCTCTTCAATCAGTCTTGCCGGATAGAAAAACAAAGGCGCACAGATTTTATGAGATTTTTCATCAGAGTCTTCTGAAGTTCCAATTATAAAAAATGCACAAGCATAAAGCTCCTTTTCCTTTTTATAGAGATTAAGATTTTTAGAAACCTCATCATAATAATCAGATGTCACTGGCAAATAAGGCAGATGCCCATTTAGCAATTCATCCTCTCCCTCCACAACAAACTTATTTTCAACCTTCGACGAAAAGAAATTAGTCAAAGACAATGTCCTGGTATCTGCCTGATAACAATCACGAAAGTATGAGATGATGTTTGAGAAGTTGGTCATTTTTTGGCTGTTAGCTATTTGGCTGTTTAGCTTTTGGCTTTTTTAGCTTTCAATTACATTGCAACTAAGATAACGTCATTCCTGAATTTCTGGAGCGACACAGAAAAGTATTACAACAAGATAATAAACTCGCTTGTCCGCCGAAGCTTAAGCGAAGGTGGACTACCCAAACAACTTCTTCTCAATCTCCTGCAACCTTCTCTCCATCAACATCACCTTCTCCTCCAATACTTTTGGCGGATTAAGATAAGTACTAAAGACTCCCTTCACCTCCCAACATTCTAATATCTTTTTATGAGGAATATCAAGCTCAGGATAATTAGGGTCATCAGAACCCAGTTTGAGACTTGTCTTGGTGACTTCAGTAATTCTGTGAGTTTCTAATTGTTGTTCAGTAACTACCACCACAATCTGTCCGGCCTTCAATTGAGCCTTGGCTAATTGATGACACATCAGAATATCACCATGATGTAATCCTTGCTGGTGATACTCCATCTCAGACCCATTCATTTCAAATGCTCTTATGGTTCCTTTCATCTTCACAGGTAAATGGACCCTCTCCAAATTGTTGATGAAGTCTTTATTTTTATGCTGAACCATATACTCAACATATTTTTTTACGCTTACAAAAGGAACCCCACCCTGATTCGCAATTGGAGCTGCACTATCAGGAAGCTTATGTGCCTTGCTTAATTTTTTATTGAGAATATCAATATTGTAAAGGTCATTTACTGATAATTCTTTACTCAAAAGCACATCAATTGATAAGCCAAAATAATTGGCAATTGAAATTATTGTATCAATCTTAGGTTCAGCACGTTCTTCTTCGTATGCACCCACACTTGTACGAGAAAGCTCGAAAATCTCCGCAAATTGCATCTGAGACAGCTTTTTCATACTTCTTATCTTCTTTATATTTCTACCTACAAAAGACATTTTTAATTTTTTTTGCCAAAAAAATGAGCAATTCCAAAACTATTGTCATAAAGCTACCGTATATTTACTTGTATCACAAACAAAAACTTGAATAACGCGACTATGAACTCATTAAATAAATTAAAAATAAAACCATCTGGCTGACTTAAGCCCACCAAAGGTCAAATACTCAAATAAAAGGATTACTATATACTCATTAACATCAACCACTGTCTTTTAATAAAAAATAATTCGGGCGGAACTCTAAGGTCAAAAACGTATTAATTAAATTAGCAAAAACTCAGATTATCGACCAAACAAAAATAGACACTATGAACAATTACTTTCAGAAAGTAAAAGACTACCTACTCGAGCTAGATTTTAGCATTGTACAAGAAGATGAAAATGATGGGATTATTGTAGTAGATAACGAAGAAGATGGAATTAAAAACCTGGTCTTAGTTATAGCTGACCCATTACTAATTGTAGAACAATACATATTTGAAGTGAACAATGGCACTCCGGATATTTACAAGCAACTTCTACAAAAGAGCAGAGACATTATACACGGGGCATTCGTACTGGATGACACGGGATCCAAGGTAATCTTTAGAAACACACACGAACTAGAAAACCTTGATTTAAACGAAATTGAAGCCACATTTAATTCATTGGCTTTATTACTAAGCGAATACTCGCAAGACTTAATTGAATTTTCAAAATAAAAAGATAACATACTACGATGAATGTATTTAAGAGAATATTTAAGATAGGAGAAGCTGAAGCACATTCTGCGATAGACAAACTTGAAGACCCTATTAAAATGACTGAGCAAGGTATCAGAGACCTCAAAAAGGACCTTGATAACAGCTTGAAGGCATTGGCTGAAGTAAAAGCCATGGGAATCAGATCTAAGAATGATGCTCAGAACTATACCAACAAGGCTAAAGATTACGAAAACAAAGCCATGTTGATTCTAAAGAAAGCACAAAGTGGCGATATGGATGCAGGTGAAGCTGACAGATTAGCAAGTGAAGCGCTTGTTAAGAAAGAAGAGGCTACTGCAAGTGCCAATCAAGCCAAAGCTGAGCAAGATAGATTCGAGAAAAACATAGCTCAATTGGATGCTAATGTTAAAAAGATCAGATCTAATATCAGCAAATACGAAAATGAATTGAGAACGCTGAAAGCAAGAGTTAGAGTGAGTGAAACCACTAAAAAGCTCAACAAGCAAATGTCTCAGATCGATTCTACCGGAACTGTCTCTATGTTAGAGAGAATGAAAGAGAAAGTAGAGCAAGAAGAAGCATTGGCAGAAGCTTACGGTGACATAGCTAACGAAAGCAGAAGCCTCGACGAAGAGCTTGACGATGCAATTGGCGAAGGTGCAGCTGAAGCAAAAGCCTCAGATGACCTTGCAGCACTCAAAGCGAAATTAGGAATGGATAAGAAGGAGGAATAATTCCTCCTTTCCTTTCAAATTTGTCCATTTTCCTTGACCATAATTCTAAATGAACCACTAAACACCATCCCATACATGCAAGAAATTCTGGACCACTCTATTAACTCTGTCAATATAATACCAACCACTATTCTGATTTTTTGTATCCTTTACTGGATAATAGTAATGCTAGGTTTTATTGATATTGATTCATTAGATATCGATGCGGATTTTGATGCTGATATTGACGTTGATGTTGATGCAGACGTGGATGTTGATGGCCCTGATAGTGGATCAATAGGATGGTTAAATCAAGTACTTGTCTTTTTCAACATCTCACATGTTCCGCTAATGATCTTCTTGAGTTTCTTTGCTCTTTCAACCTGGTTTGCTTCAATGGCTACCAACTACTATTTGAATAATCAAAACTTTCTGTTGAGTTTGGTTTTCTTAGTTCCGATTTTGCTTGGTAGTTTGTTTGTTGCAAAGTTTGCAACAATACCATTCGTGAAACTTTTCAGACATCTGTCAAGTGGAGAGATCAGCATCGAATCTTATATTGGTAAAATTTGCAGGGTCATTTTAGTTGCTAAAGAAGGAATCAAAGGGCAAGCTGAAATTAAGATTGAAGGAGGCTCGTATTTAATCAACACCAAAACTCAACCGGGTGTAACGATATCAAAAGGAGAGAACGGCCTTATCATAGATTATGATGAGCAAGATAAAAGTTATTTAATTGAACCTTATTACGAATAAAATATGGAATTTTTTATTGAACTATTGAAGTCCGGCGGCCTCTTGGTAGCACTTTTCGTTATTGGAGCATTCGTCATCATTATCCGAATGTACAAAAAAGCCCGCCAGGGTGAAGCCATTGTCACAACAGGTGCTGGAGGAACCAAAGTATATTTCAGTGGAGCTGTTGTTATCCCTGTCCTAAATAAAATGGAACTAATGGATATAACTCTCAAAACTGTCCAAATCAACAGAACTGGAGGTGAAGGTCTAGTCTGTAAGGATAACATGAGAGCAGATATTAAGGTTACATTCTTCGTTAGGGTAAATCAAACAAAGGAAGACGTTAAGCAAGTTGCTCAGGCGATTGGGTGTGAAAGAGCATCAGACCAACAGCAGTTAGAATTACTATTCGATGCTAAATTCTCAGAAGCTCTTAAAACTGTGGGTAAGCAATTTGATTTCGTTGAACTTTACAACTCCAGAGATGATTTCAAACAACAAATATTAAATACAATCGGCACAGATTTGAATGGGTATGTGCTTGATGATTGTGCAATAGACTACCTAGAACAGACACCTATTCATTCCATGGATGAAAACAACATTCTGGATTCCGAAGGTATAAAGAAAATTATTGAACTTACTTCTGCTCAAAAAATTCTTGCAAATGGGATTGAGAAGGAGAAAGAAAAAACCTTGACTAAGCAAAATGTTGAGGCCAAAGAAACTGTACTTGAGTTAGAAAAGCAGTTAGCTGAAACAGAAGCTAAGCAGAAAAGAGAAGTCGAAACAATTCAAGCCAGAGAACAAGCGGAAACCGATAAGGTTAGAGAAGAAGAAAGGCTAAAAGCTGAAAAAGCAAGAATTACTGCTGAAGAAGAAATCCAGGTCAGTGAAGAAAATAAGCTAAGAGAAATTCTAGTTGCAGCGAAAAACAAAGAGAAAACAGACGCTGTAGAAACTGAAAGAGTACAGCAGGCTCAGCTTCTTGAAGCGACTGAAAAAGAGAAAATCGTAGAGTTAGCTCAAATCGAGAAACTGAAAGCAGTTGAAGAAGAAAAGAGAAAGATTCAGGATGTTATCCGCGAAAGAGTAGCTATTGAGAAAACAGTAGTGGAAGAAGAAGAAAGCATGAAAAACACACGTGCTTTCGCTGAAGCAGACAGAACAAAGAAAGTTGCTATAACCCTAGCTGAGAAAGAAGCTGAAGAGGCTTTAGTTAAGCAAATCAAAAGTGCAGAAGCTGCTAAAGAAGCTTCCGAACACCTTGCAAAACAGAAGCTTATTGATGCTCAGGCTGCCGAAACAGCAGCAACTCACGAGGCATCTGCGAAGAAAACAATGGCTGACGCTCAAGCTGCAGAAGCCGCAGCAATCGGTTTGTCAGAAGCACAGGTAATGGAAGCAAAAGCTGATGCTCTAGAGAAACAAGGAGACGCTGAAGCATCTATGATTGAAGCTAAAATGGCAGCTGAAGCGAAAGGTATTGAAATGAAGGGAGACGCGCAGGCATCTGCTAACGAACAAATCGGTATGGTGCAGGCGAAGGTTAATCTGGAGCAAGGATCTTCTCAAGCGAAAGTAATCGCTCTAAAAGCAGACGCTGAACAAAAAATGGGTATGGCTGAAGCTAAGGTGATGGCAGAAAAATATGCAGCAGATGCAAAAGGTATCTCTGAAAAAGCCAAAGCAATGCAAGAACTTGACGGTGTAGGAAGAGCACATGAAGAATTCAAATTGAAACTTGAGGTCGATAAGGAAATAGAGTTGGCGAAGATCAATATCCAGAAAGAAATCGCTGCGGCTCAGGCTAATGTGATCTCAGAAGCACTGAAAGCTGCTAACATCGATATTGTGGGTGGAGAAACCATGTTCTTCGACCAGATTGTGGGATCCATCACAAAAGGTAAATCGGTGGATCAATTGATGAGCCACAGTGAAGTGCTGACTCAAGTGAAGGACACATTCTTCGACACTGAGACAGGTGGAAACTTCAAAGATAAACTTCAACAATTCACTGCTCAGTTTGGTATTAGTGCCAGTGAGTTAAGAGAATTAAGCATATCAGCTCTATTGATTAAGATGATGGGCTTGTCGAGTGACAGTGACACCAAAGGAATACTCGGACAGCTTAAAACAGCTGCTGAGGCCCTTGGAATCTCTGAGCAGAGTGCAAGTTCTTTAATCTAAAAATCAAGCAAATCATTACTTCCTCCTTCTATTATGGAAGGAGGAAACTGAATTGACAATTTTTCATGTCAAAAACCACTTATGGCTGAAAACGAAGAAAATATAAATCAACAACAGGAGCAATCCGTGGAACTTGAAGCGGGTACTTATGAAGTACTGAGAAATCGTCTCAAGCAAAACGGAGCTGATCTCCTCAACACTGTCAACCAACTCAATTCGGCACGTAAAGAAGTCTTTGGAACCATAGAAACTGAACTGGTTCACACTGACAGAATCACAACGGCCAACAATTGTGTTCCGTGGGATATGGTGCCAATAGGATCCAATTTCATCTTTGGATACAACGTGCACATGGGTCTTAAAGTAGAGACCAACCTTGAAGATGTTTTTAGTATCTACAAATTCGAAAACAACGCATTCCACGAACAACCACTCGACCTGTTAAAAGGTAAAACATTTGAAGCTGACTTCAAGCAACTATATAAATACTACAAAGACACTGTATTTGTAAAGTTCGCCAAGATTGGACCTCACCTTCATATGGTCTTCAGAATTGGTAAGGAGGTAACAGATATAAAAACCTTCAAGTGGCAAATCAATGGTGATAAACTAAAGTACATCGACAATAGAAGTGCTCACGAGTTTATATTCCCTGAGCAACATCAATTCAGGTGGAAAAGAACAAGTAGAGAACATCACAGAGAAGGAAAACATCCACATATCTCGGTTGAAGATCAGGTGTTTGTAGAGACTGTTGGTGGAGATTTAACCATCAAAATTGAGGATAATACTGATGACGGAAAGGGAATCTATAGAGAACCTGTTGAGCATCAGGAGCAAACGTTAACCGATAGTGAGATCCAATACACAATCATTGGAAACCTCATTATTCTAAAGATAAGACCATACCAGGAAGATTATAGGTACCTGGTATTTAATTCCAAACTGGAGAAAGTCCAAAGAATTGATGCCTTATCAGAATCATGTATTCTTTTGCCCGATGATCATGGAATTATATTTAGCAATGGTTATTACCTGCAAAATGGAGAATTCAAGCAATTCGATAATGATCTAAGTAATATGATCTTCGAGAAGCGTATTGATGCTCCAAATGGTGAAGACTACCTTTATGTGTTCTACAATCGTCTGGAAGGGATTTACTTATTATTGAATTACAATCTGATCAATCAAAGTGTAGAAAGTCCATTGATGTGTCATGGGTTTTCAATATTTGATGATGGTACCATGTGCCTGTTCCGCGGCGATAAAGATCCGAAGAAACACCACGTAGTTCAAATTTGGAAAACGCCATTTACCAACTCAGATTTCGAACAACCAACTAAAAACACTTCCCTGATCAGCAAAATCGGGAATAAGGAAATTGTAAGAGCAATGGCTGAATGCCATGAGGTGCTCAACTACATCAATCGGGATGAGGTTTTCTCTTCATTGTACATTGATTTAATTAAGATGACTTCAGATATTCTTGATAGTTATCATTGGTTGAACAAAGAGGAAGTATTTACCATCTCCTCCCCTCTTCAGGCTGTTAAAGAAACTGCGTCTTCCACAGTAGATGAGTTTGAAAAAGTAACCCGAATCAAAAAAGATACGGCAGAAAAGCTGGAAGAAACAGGAGCAAAAGCTGATGAAGTAATCAAGAATGTCAAAAAACTTCACGCTAAAGACATCAATGATTATGTAGCCATTCTTAATGAACTCAGAATTGCTCGAGGAGAAGTAATATCACTAAAAGAACTTCGATACATTGATCTTGACAGAGTAGAAAAATATGATGCTCTATTAGCAGAATATGCTGATGACATTTCAAAGCGATGCGTTAATTTCCTACTAAGAGATAATTCGCTGAAACCATATATCGATCGAGTTGATAATCTTTCTAAATCCATTGAGGAAATCAAGAAAGTGAAAGCTGCGGATGAGACAAGTGAGCAAATTGACACAGTATCTGAGGATTTAAAAATGCTAATTGATACAGTCAGTAATCTGGCAATCGATGATGCTACTGAAACAACTCGAATCATCGATGAGATTTCCAATATATACTCTGAAATCAACAAGGTAAAAGCGGAACTAAGGAAGAAAAGAAAGTCGCTTAGAAGTTCCGAGGGAAAAGCTGAGTTTAATGCACAGTTAAAACTTGTAGATCAGGCAGTTATCAACTTCCTGGATCTTTGTGACACACCTGAGAAATGTGAGGAATATCTCACCAAATTGATGGTTCAGTTAGAAGAGCTGGAAGGTCGTTTCTCTGAGTTTGATGAGTTCATTGCGAAGATCGCTGAAAAGCGTGATGATGTATACAATGCATTTGAATCTAAAAGAGTCAATCTACTAGAAGCCAGAAATAAAAGAGCCGCAGTGCTCCAACAATCTGGTGAAAGGATCATTAAGTCCATAAAATCTAGAATCTCCAGGTTTGAATCAGTCAATGAAATCAATGGTTACATGGCCTCTGATTTGATGATTGAGAAACTTAGAAAGATTGTAGAGGATCTTAACGAAATTGGAGATACCGTAAAGGCAGAAGATCTTAACTCCAAGCTCAAAACAACCAGAGAAGATGCATTAAGACAATTAAAAGATCGATCTGAGTTATACGCTGATGGAGATCATTTGATCAAGTTTGGAACTTACCAGTTTGCTGTTAACACTCAGAATCTGGATCTGACCATTGTTCCTAGAAATGGTGAAATGTACTACCACCTTACTGGTACCGACTTCTTCGAAATCATCAGGAACGAAAATTTTGAGAGAACCAAACCTGTTTGGAATCAGGATCTGATTTCCGAGAACAATGAGGTTTACAGATCAGAATATCTGGCGTATTCGATAATCTCCAAGGCCAGAGCTAAGGAAAACAGATTGCTTGAAAAGGGTGATTTTGAATTTCTGACAACTAAGGAGCTTTACGAATTAGATGAAAAAGGACTACTGGATTATGTTCAGCGATTCATGGCTTTAAGGTACAATGAAGGATACCTAAAAGGAGTTCATGATTTCGATGCTTCACAGATCCTGGCGACTTTATTGGATCTGTTACAAACAGCAGACCTTCTTAGATATTCCTCAATTTCAAGAGCTTTTGGAGCTTTGTTCTGGAAAGTCTTTGTAACTGAAGAGCAAAAATTAGTTCTTGACAATCAAATAAAAGGTGCCGGTTTGATACTTAACATCTTCCCGGATACCAGAGAATTCAGTAATATTCTTGAGGATATCAAAATAGAACTCAGCAGCTTTCTGGAGAGACATCCATTATTTGAAGCTGAATTGGTTGACGAAACGGCGTACTATCTATTTTACGAATTAGCACGTGGTAACCAATTCATCATTGATAAAGAAACAGCAGCATTTGAAACTGCATTTAAAGAAGAACTAAACAAAAGCAAGGCCACTAAGAAGTTCAAGGATTCAATCAAAGAGTTGGCTGAACATCCTGAATTGGAATACAGATTGATCAGAAAATGGTTAAATGCGTTCATTGATCAACATTCAAAAGAACAGTGGAGAGAATATGTAGATGAGTGTGCCATACTATTAATGATGGGTGATTCTAACCCGAATCGTATTGTACACACCAATCTAAAAGTATCGATTGATAACCTTAGAGGAGATCATGTCTTAATCGATAATGGCAGTTATCATCTTGATTACAACCACTTTATGATTAAGCTTAATCATTTCCAAAACCATACCGTGCAGTTGTACAATCAGTTTTTGGAATTGAAAAAGACTTTAGCTGCTGATTTTGCGGATGACCTTAGATTAAGCGAATTTAGACCGAGGATACTTTCTTCTTTTGTGAGAAATCAATTGATTAATGAAGTCTATCTTCCATTGATTGGTTCAAACTTAGCGAAGCAAATAGGAACAGCCGGAGAACAAAAAAGAACCGACTTAAATGGACTTTTACTTTTGATCTCCCCTCCTGGTTATGGTAAGACAACTTTGATGGAATACATCGCCAATCGTCTTGGAATCATCTTCATGAAGATAAACGGTCCGGCACTTGGGCATTCTATCATCTCACTCGATCCGGGAGAAGCTCCAAACGCTACTTCGAAAGAAGAACTGGAGAAGCTAAACCTGGCTTTTGAGATGGGCGACAATGTAATGATATATTTGGATGATATTCAGCATTGTAATCCGGAGTTACTTCAGAAGTTCATTTCACTTTGTGATGCACAGCGAAAAATTGAAGGGGTTTATAAAGGTAAGACCAAGACCTATGACTTCCGAGGCAAGAAGGTATGTGTGGTGATGGCGGGAAATCCATACACAGAAAGTGGAGAGAAATTCCAGATTCCTGATATGCTCGCAAACAGAGCTGACATCTACAACCTTGGTGATATCATTGGCGACACAGACGATGTGTTCAACATGAGCTATATAGAAAATAGCCTTACGTCAAATCCAGTGTTAGCAAAAGTTGCCGGCAAAAGTCATAAAGATGTTCTAAAGTTTGTAGAAATAGCTGAAACCGGCAAACAAGAAGGAATAGAGTTCGAAGCAAGTCATTCTCCTGAGGAACTAAGCGAAGCTGTTGAGATATTGAAGAAAGTTATTGTTGTTCGAAATATTATTACAAACGTAAATCAGCTATATATCAAATCAGCTGCTCAGTCAGACGAATACAGAACAGAGCCTTCATTCAAATTACAGGGGTCTTACAGGGATATGAATAAAATTTCTGAGAAAATCGTCTCAGTAATGAACGATGAAGAATTGGATACACTCATCATGTCTCACTACGAGAATGAGTCCCAAACACTTACCAGTGGTGCTGAATCCAATCTATTAAGGTTTAAGCAGTTGATTGGAAAGATGAATGATCAGGAAACTGAAAGATGGAGCAGTATTGTAGAAACCTTCCAGAAGCAGCAAAAGATGAAAGGATACGGTCAGGACAGCCAGGTAGGGCTGGTTATTGAACAAATGGAAGCCATTTCACAAGGTCTGAATGGCATTAAGGAAGAAATACTCGATAAAATGCGTGTCTACAGTGTAGCAAGCAGAACTAAAACTCAAAGAAAGAAAAATGACACTAAATGATACTCTTAAAGGAATAATAGTACTGATTGTACTGTTTTTCGTTTTTGGATTTTTATTCAATTTCCTGTTTAAGGTAGGGATAATCGCTATATTGGTACTAGGTATAGTTTACCTCTACAAAAGAATATTCGTCGATTAGAAATAACAAATCTCAAAATACAAATAACAAATAATTACACCGTATTTTGATTTTTGGAAATTGAAATTTGAAATTTAATTTTTGAAAAAAATTACGACATGGGACTTTTTGATATGTTTAAAAAGAAGGAGAAGTTAAGTTATGATCCTAACAACGTGAAGGTCACGGATTTGGATTTCAACTTCATCCTTGATTATGATATGAAATCCTGGAAAGTTACAGAAGTATGGGAGTACGACTGGGGTGACAATAACTTTACATGGGAATACAAAATTGATGCAGGTGATGACGCAGCTTTTCTTCATGTAGATGATGATGTACAGCTTACCTTGACGCTTACAAGACCTGTCAAAATTAGAAAAATAGATGAGGATCTTGTAGAGACTATAGTTAAGGATGAGAAGCCACCAAACAAGCTATTCTGGGAAGGTGAAAAATACTATTTGGATACTGATAGCGCTGGATACTGCAAAGATCACTCTAAAGAAACCAATGACTGGGAAGAATTCATCATGTGGGATTACTACAATGAAGATGAAACAAAAGTACTTTCCATAACTCAGTGGGATGAAAGAAATTTTGATGCGTATGCAGGAGAAGTAGTGCAGGAATTCCAGATAGAAAACATCATTCCGGCAGACCCAGAAGATTGATTCTGAAACAAGGATTTCTCTGCTCACAGGATTTCACTATATTTAAGCAACTTTATAATTGTGCTGTCACAAGAAATTGAAAACTAAAATGAAACTCGCTAAACTATTTATTGCATCCATTGTAATATTATCCTTATCAGCCTGCGGTGGTAGCAAAAGGTTTCAAAAAAACCCAATTGATGATATTATCAAAGAAATTCCTACAGATCGCGTTTTTTCGATCATCCTACATGATATGGACGTTCAGGGTAATTTTTCTGATGCCTACTATCATCAGTATAAAATCATAGAAGAAGTAACTCCGGGAGAGCCTGAAGAAAGAATCACAGACTGGAAAAAAGTACCTGAGACTGTTTTCAATATGCACATGAACAACATGGGTATGGAGATTGCTTCCAGAGGGGAAGATGGCAAATTGAGTAAAGCTGCAACACCTCCGGGATACAATAACTACGTAGGTAACCCAAAATACGGGACCTGGAGACAGAGAGACGGATATAGCTTCTGGGAATTTTATGGACAATATGCTTTCATGAGAAGCATGTTCGGATATGGTGGATATCCGGTTAGAAGATCATACTATGACGACTGGAGAGGTAATTATTACGGTACTGGAAGAACTTACTATGGGCCGACTTATGGAGGCACAACTTACTACGGAACGTCTAGTAGCTACAACAGATCTTCAAGACCAAATTCTACCTGGAATAGTAAGCCTAACACCTTCAAGCAACGAGTTGCCAACCGAACTTCAAGATCAAGTAGCAGATACAGTAGCTCAAGTTCAAGATCTCGTGGAGGAGGATTTGGTAAATAATTATCAGAGTTCAGAAAAAGAAATTAACCATAGCCAAATAGCTAAAACTTAACCTTAACACTATGCATCCTATATTAGATGGAATTCTAACAACGATCGTTTACATCGCGGTTGCTTTTGTGCTTTTCTTTATTGGTAAAGTCGTTTACCAACTGTTTAATCCCAAAATCAAAGTTGGACACGAGCTTGTCGAGAATGACAATTTTGCCTTTGCTATAGCATATGTTGGATACTTTGGTGGTTTACTGCTCGCAATCGGAAGTGCCGTAATGGGTGAGTCGAGTGGATTTTTAGTTGATGACCTAATCGATATCGGTATTTACGGAGCATTGTCAATCCTATTATTGAACCTGTCCATTATTATCAATGACAAGGTAATCCTTTCAAAGTTCAATGTAAAAAAGGAGATCATTGAAGATAAAAATATAGGAACGGGTGTTGTACAGGGTGCAAACTCAATAGCTACTGGTTTGATTATCTTAGGAGCTATCCACGGTGAAGGACACGGTGATGGTGGACCAATAATTACTGCAATCATGTATTGGTTGCTAGGTCAGGGAATCATGTTTATTACCTCATTGGTTTACAACCTTATCACCCCTTATGATATTCATGAGCACATTGAGAAAAATAATGCAGCAGTTGGTATTGGATATGCAGGAGCAATAATAGCAATAGCCAACCTTATCAGATTTGCTTTGATGCACGATTTTGAGAGCTGGGTTATTACATTAGAAGATGTTGGAATTGATGTCGCAATTGGACTTGTATTCCTACCGATAGTTAGAACACTAACTGACAAAATATTACTCCCTGGACAAAAACTTACTGATGAAATTGTGAACCAGGAGCACCCGAATCACGGAGCTGCTATGGTTGAAGCTTTTGCTTACATAGGAGGTTCAGTATTAATTTGCTGGAGCCTGTAAAGAAATTAGGACGGAAAACCGGAGACCGAAGACTGAAGTTAAAATTAAACTCCGGTCTTCGGTCTTCCGTCTTCTGACCCATACCCATCAATGAAGATCCACTCTCATATCCTTAAAATAGCGCTATTTGCCACCGGGCTGTCTGGTATTGTAGCAGAATATGTGCTTTCAACCCTTGCCACATACTTCCTTGGAGATTCAGTTTTTCAGTGGACGATGATTGTGTCTATCATGCTGTTCTCAATGGGATTGGGAAGCAGAATTAGTAAGTATCTTCTTAAGAACCTTATTGAGAAATTCGTCCTTATCGAATTTGTGCTTTCATTTCTGGCTGCCTTTGTTTCGGTAATTACTTATTTGTCAGCAGCATTTATTGGTATTGAAGGTTTGGTAATCTATTCATTAAGTGTGATAATCGGATTGCTTATAGGAATGGAAATTCCTTTAGTGATTAGACTCAATGATAAATATGAAGCACTGAGATCCAATATTTCCAGCGCTATGGAAAATGATTATTATGGAAGTCTATTAGGTGGAGTATTCTTTGCATTTGTTGGCCTCCCCTATCTTGGACTGACTTATACTCCTTTCATTCTGGGCACAGTAAATCTTTGTGTGGCACTCACATTGATGTTTATGCTATGGAAACAGCTGGAAAAGAAGACCCGAGTAAAGCTTGGAAGTGCTGCTGTGATAGTAGTGCTGCTGCTAACTACAGGTTCAATGTTTGCTAAAAGAACAATTGAATATGGTGAAAACAGAAGGTATGCAGATAAAGTCATCTACACTGAGCAGACGCCTTATCAAAGAATAACAATTACACAATCTCACGGAGAGTTTTGGTTATTTATCAACGGAAACCAACAACTTAGCACCATAGATGAAGTGATGTATCACGAACCTCTGGTTCATCCTGTTATGAGACTTTCTCCAGATGCTAAAGACATACTGGTTCTTGGGGGCGGTGACGGTGGAGCAGTCAGGGAAATATTAAAATACAATACAGTCAAATCCATCACACTGGTAGATTTAGATCCTGCAATGACTCAACTGGGGCAAACCTATCCCCTGCTTGTGGAGATGAATCAAAATGCTATGAATCATCCAATGGTTGAGATCATCAATACCGACGGTTACAATTATCTTGAAGATTCCAAAAAGTTCTTTGATGCGATTATAATTGACCTGCCTGATCCAAAATCAATAGAGCTTGGGAGGTTATATTCTTATGAATTCTATAAGATCTGTTATCGCCAATTAAGACCTCATGGAATAATCATTACTCAGGCTGGAAGTCCCTATTACGCTGCAAAAGCTTTCAATTGTATCGACAAAACAATGGAGGAAGCAGGTTTCACTACTGCTCCATTACACAATCAGGTGGTAACACTTGGTGAATGGGGCTGGGTACTAGGTGCAAAGGAAATCGCTAAATCCAGGCTTAAAGAGAAACTGCAAGAATTAGATTTTGAAGGAGTAGAAACGCGATGGATCAATAAAGATGCAATGACGCTGATTACTTCCTTTGGCAAGGCTGCATTTCCAGAAGCTACTGACTCAGTTGAGATCAATAAGATTCACAATCCGGTCCTTTACAAGTATTACCTGGATGGGAAGTGGGACTTATATTAGAGTTTGGAGCAGTCCAATCTTGCTCAATCAAGTCTAAAGATAGAAAGATAAACTGACAACCGTCAGCCGTCAACAGACAACTACTAAAACAACCTCAACTACAGTATTGGCACACTTATCTATACAATTCAGACACTAATCGAATATCTCTAAATAATACCGTTCTATGCATTACTTTAGTATTGTATTCACGTAGAATACAAGGACAACAAGCGGTACAATTAGTTGAATTTGAGAGATTTATTGGACAGGACAAACTAACTAAACTCAAATTCTAAGACGAAAATATAGGTACATTAACGAGCACTTATTTAGTAGAAATCTTCGGATTAATATTATGGTTGAAAGAGAAGCGTTCTGGGCTTCTCTTTTTTATTATCTGTACCTCACTTTAGTAAACCACACATCAAGTAGCGAAACACTCAAAGAGAACTTGGAATAGTTATCCTTGTAGAAGTCGCCCAAATCCTGCCCCCTATTTGTGTATTCATAAATAAATCGAATCATTGCCTTATTTCGTACGGGAAAACCAAACCCGCCAGTAAATCCTCTACTAACAATCTGTTCTTCATCCAGAATCAAATAAGAGTCCTGCCTAAAAACTCCAAACCCATAATTCACTCTGCTAAACCAACTTTCTTCATTATACTTTGGTAATCTTTCCATACCAAATGCCCAGCGATGACTATTGGTAAGCTGATATCCTTGCCCGGAGATATCGGTATCTGACCACATTTGCAAGTCATAATCCCCAGACACTTTGAACAGATCCCTCAAATTCCAGGAAATACCAACACCAAAGGATTGTGGAAGCGAGTATCCTATTTCGTCTATATCTTCAATAGTTACAGTATCATATGGCAACAGCGTACTGGGATCCAGGTTGGAAACTATTAATTCCCGGTCTTCATTGAGAGAAGTACCAGGGTTATAAACTGCTCCTAATACAACTTCTGATCTATTTACAGGTATCTTAATCTGAATACCTAAATCATAATTCAATGAGCTCAAAAACAGTTGATCATCAATACCGATATTATATCCCAATTGTGATGAGATAATCTTTTGATCATTCTGAAGCGATCCGAAGATATAAGAACCATGAGCCCCAATTGAAATTGTATTCCAAAACTCTCGAGCGAACCCAAAATAGACTTCATTCAGCCCACCGCTCCCTTGGTAGTCAATGATATAATCCCCATTGATTCCACTAAAACTACTTTCTCCAAGAATAGAATAGTTCACATTGCTAAACTTCCTCAAACCAAAAGAAGCTCCAGAATTCTTACCTGTTTTAAATCCCATTGCCAAATAAGGAAATTGCATTTCAGATTGATAGCTGGTTTGATCTCCTTCTTTAGAAGTTCCGGTAGAAACATTTAATCCCCATTCAGTAATGGTATTGATCCTCCTAAAAGAACTGTAGGAAGCCGGATTTATATTATTTAGTGAAAATGGATTTCGGGAGGCAATTCCTGTACCTCCAGTGATCATTTGTTGACCAAAACCTTTATGATATATATCTCCAATACCAAAATACGAATATGCTGAGCCATTCACATTCTGACCAGCCAATCGAACGGAAAACAATAATAGTAATGCTAAAAAGATGGATTTCTGCATGCTTAATTTAATTTGAGTAAGCAAACTATCCGCACTTGTCAGAATTCTAAAAAAATCTCTACATCCAACCACATTTTATCTACCAAACCTATAATTCAATATAAAATTAGCTATAGAATTTGGTTAAAGGCAAAACATCTGATTTGGTCTAGAATATTGACCATCTCATCTATATTATTTTAAGAGCTTATTCATCCATATCAGCTTTGAGGTAATGAATTTGACAAGAATCAGCATATTCCTCATCGCAGTAATACCATTTGTATGGTCATGCGAAAGCCCTTCATCTATTGGAGAGGACTTTGTACAGAATGAAATCGTAGATATCGTTTTTACAGATACTACAACAATCAACATGTCAACCATATTATTTGATTCAATATCAACAACCAATACAGGACGATATCTGATTGGTTATCATGAGGACAATCAAATGGGAACAATTGAATCTCAAGCCTATTTTAAGCTTGGGTTGGACTCAATTTCTACTTTTCCAGATGATGATGCAACTTATTTGTATACGGAGCTAGTATTATTTTATGACGACTATTCTTACTATGATACGCTTCAAAGTATCTCTATAATGTTGTATCAATTGGATGAAGTATTAGAACCAATTGAGGATGACCTATTTTATAATACAGATGAGTTTGAATACAGCTCTGATCCTCTGGTTATGAACTCATTTACTCCAAGACCAAATCAAAGAGAAGAGCAGACTTTCACATTGAATGACCAGGAATTTGGGAGAGCTATATTTGAAGCTGCAAAAGAGCCTTTGGAATTCGCCGAAGATTATGAAGATTTATTAAAGGGTTTTGTTCTTAAAACAGATGGGCTCAATTCTGGAGCATTTATTGGATTTTCAGCAGGGTCATATATCGTAATCCATTTCAGAGAGGATGGTGAGGATAGGGAATTGAAACTTGCAGGACCAACCGAATCCCATTTCAATAGTATTTTAACAGATCGCTCTGGTACCTATATCAGTCAGTTAGAAGGCGGAACCACTACCCTTTCTACATTCGAAAGTAATAATGTTGGCTATTTACAAGGTGGTTCTGGAGTTGGTTTGAAGATTGATTTACCAGGTGTTAGAAACATGCTTGAGGCAATTGACCCAGGCTATATCATAGATGCAAAGCTTTATCTCACACCCATCAAAGGTAGCTACGAAGATGAAACTCCTTTGATCAACAATCTGGCCATCTATCAGGTGGATAAACTGAACAGAATCATCATTGACACAGAACTTGATTACACCCTCCAAATAGACAAGGAGTTTGAAGAGGACACAAATTATGAGGTTGACCTTCTTCCCTATATACAGTTAAAGTTACTTTCAGAAACAGAGAATACTGATGGGCTTCTATTTCTGCCCGCAGCTACGGAAATGGGGAGATCGGTTGACCGCATGTACATCGGTGATCAGGTCAATGGTTATCGGGCCTCAGTTAAGATTTTTTTATTGGACTATATCGTTAATTAATATTTATGAAAAACTTAAAAACAGCCATTTATTTTAGCATCTCACTTTTCTCAATATTCATTCTCAGCTCTTGCGAAAATGATGGGGATAGTGATGACACAGTTGGCAACTGGGTTGAAAGCTCAGACTTTGAAGGTGATAAACGCTCCAATGCCGTCTCATTCGTTATTGGTCAAATCGCATATGTTGGAACTGGCTATAACGGCACAGAAGATGAATACTATAACGACTTTTGGGCTTATGATTACAACCTTCAGTTCTGGAGAAGAGTTGCAGACTTTCCGGGAGCTCCAAGAACCGCAGCTGTAGCTTTCTCAATTGATGGTATCGGATATGTTGGAACGGGTTACGACGGAGATGATGAATTAACAGATTTCTACAGTTATGACCCAGATACAGATTCATGGACTCAAATATCAGATTTTGCAGGTGAGAAACGTAGAGACGCAACGGCATTTGCAGTAGCTGGAAATGGTTATGTTGGCACTGGTTATGATGGTAGCAGCTTTAAAGATTTTTGGCAATATGACCCTTCAAATGATCACTGGGAGCAAATCCCAAGCCTCGGAGGTGGTAAAAGAAGACGGTCAATTTCATTTGTGATAGGTGACAAGGCATACGTAGGTACCGGAGATGATAATGGAGCATACGAATTTGATTTCTGGGAATTTGACCCGTCTCTCCTACCAGACTTTCCATGGACCAAGAAGTTAGATCTTGATGATGATGACGACTATTCAATTGCAAGGTCTGAAGCGGTTGCTTTTACTGTTGATGGGCTAGGTTATGTTGCAACAGGAAGTAACTCTTCTAATTTAAGTTCAATATGGGAATATAACCCCGGTTCTGATGTTTGGACTGAAATGACTGCTTTGGAGGGTGCTTCAAGAAGTGATGCTGTTGCATTTGTAATAAACAATGAAGCTTTCATTGCTACAGGTAAGAATGGAGCAACCTATTTTGATGATTTATGGAGATTCCAGCCTTTAGCAGAATTGGATGAAGATGATTAACACTCAAAAAATGGGGATTTACAGGCTAGTATTTCATATCATAGTACTGGCCTGTGTCCTTGTACCTCAAATACTTTTTATTGAAAGAGTAGGTCTGGATACTTTTCAATTTTCCACTATCCTACTTTTATGCTCAATCATAATTTTCCATTTTGGCCATATCTACTTTCTAATCCCAAGGCTGCTCAAGAAGCATCATAATAAAGCATACATTCTCTCAGTTATTGCTATTCTCTTAGCATTCTTTCTTACGGTATTCAACACATTTGATTTGTCCGGAGATACCATTATGCTAATGAGAAATAATGAGATCATAAGAACTTTCAAGCCCCAACCAATTCCTCCCGTTATTCCAATGGTGCTGCTAATTCTTGTAGGGCTGGTCTTTGAACTGATACTAGATAGAGAAGCACAAAGAAGAAAAGTCCTTGAATCAGAACAGGATAAACTGCAGGTGGAATTAAAACTATTGAGATCTCAAATCAATCCTCATTTCTTCTTCAACACACTGCATAACATTTACTCGCTGGTTGTTTGCAAATCAGAGCAGGCAGAAGATGCGATACTTTTACTATCCGATTTGATGAGGTATGTTTTGTATGAAAACATCAATGGAAAAATTCATCTGAGTAAAGAAATTACATTTATAGAAAATTACCTGGCTCTTCAAAGGTTGAGGGCGGATGAGTCTAATCAACCGGTAGTTTCATTTCAAAAAAAGAGTGCAGGTCATAAATTTCATATTGAACCAATGTTATTGATGCCATTTGTAGAAAATGCGTTTAAACACAGTAAAAAAACATCCGAATCCAGCGTTTTAATTAAGCTTAAGGTTGTTAATAACGTATTGATTTTCAACATTATAAATAGCATTAGCACAAACAATTACTCTTCCAACAAAACCTTCTCAGGCATTGGTCTGGCCAACATGAAAAGGCGCCTGAGTATACTTTATCCCAACAAACACGATTTAATTATTCACAATAACGGAGAAACCTTCAGCGTAGAATTGTCATTGATATTGATATGAGATGTATCATTATTGATGATGAGCCGCTGGCCATCAAATTGTTGGAGAATTATATTAAGAAAGTATCTAATCTGGAGTTGGTTGGCAAGTTTACTAACCCATATGATGCCTGGGAATCTTTGATGCAACTACAAATTGATATCATATTACTGGATATCAACATGCCTGGACTTAGTGGTATTCAATTACTAAAATCAATTGACCTATCACATTCAAAAGTTATCTTCACAACCGGACATTCTGAATACGCCATTGAGGGTTTTAATCACGATGCTGCAGATTACCTACTCAAGCCATTTTCATTTGAGAGGTTTCTAAAGGCCGTTCATAAAGTTAAAAGACTCACTGCCACATCTCAAAGAACAATTGATAAACCTGAACAGGAAACATCATTGAACTTCATTCTTGTAAAATCGGAGCACAAAATTTTAAAAGTAGATCTAAAGGACATTCAATACATAGAAGGTTACAAGGATTACGTAAAAATTCACACACAGGAACAACGTCCTTTAATGACCCTAAAAAGCATTAAGTCTCTCGAGGATCAATTAGTTACATCAGACTTCATAAGAATCCATAAATCCTATTTAATCTCGATCGATAAAATAAAAGAGATGCGAAATGGCAAAGTAAAAGTAAAGGATAAGTACTTGCCTATCAGCGACAGCTATAAATCTATATTCAATGAAAAAGTATTAATGGGACGGACTTAAAGCCATTCCTGATCATTGTTTGTCTTTTCATGCTCAACATCACCTGTATGAAGTGTGTTCTTTGGTTCAAATAGTAGACAAAACACTTCTTCATTGTTCTTAGTCTTTGGTAGATGCTCAACTCCTTTCGGAACAATGTACATCTCCCCCTCTCCTACTTCCACCGTTTTGTCCCTCATTTCCAGGATAAGAGTTCCTTTAAAAACCATGAATAATTCATCTTCATTTTCATGGCTATGCCAGACTAGCTCACCCTGAAGTCTCGCTAGTTTAACATATTGACCATTTAGCTCTCCTACTATTCTAGGAGACCATTGTTCGGTGAATTTTCCGAAGTGCTCTAAAATGTCAATGCTCATAAAATTCCTACATTTTTCAAATTCAAATAGAATGAAGAATGGTATTAACGAAAATATTTAACATCAGTTTTAGGGGGGAATAATCTGACAGAAGTCTTAAGGCAAAGAATTTCTCATCTTCCATCATATCTGTTGAAGGCATCACGTTTGTTGATGCCTTTTTTATGCCAAAAACCACCTCTATTTCGCAATAGAGGTGGCGGCTGGTGTGTTAATTAAAAAAAGCTGATATACCTCTTCAACTTTTTTCGCAGATAGCTGAATAAAAAACCTTTTAAATCTGACTATTTGCGTGTTAGTTTAATCATGTTTGTTGCGCCTTAACCAGCCGCCATCTCATTGTGCCTAAACGGCTAATTATGCTTCAAATATGGTACTTGTATTGTGAGTGTCGAAATTTGATGTGTAAACGACAGGATTCATGAGTGAACGACACGAAAAAACATGTGAATGAATATGAGGTTTTCAGGTAGTAGGTTACCTCATAAAAGCCTGAAGAAAATCCGCTTTCTTTTTAGGTGCTACTTCAAGTTCTTTTTCATTCTCCATTGTGACATATCCTCCTTTTCCTTTCGTATATCTAATGACATAGTGAAGGTTAATCATGTGGGATCGGTGAATCCTAATAAATGGCTCATCAGTTAACGTTTCCTCAAAATATTTAAGAGTTCTGCAAATCAGCAATTCTCTTTTATCTGCTAAATGAAACCTAGTAAAATTATCATCAGCCTCGCAATAAATGATATCTGAAATGGATACAATTTCAAACCCCTCCATGGTAGGTAGCATGATTTTTTTGGGTTTATCACCTTCCTTGAGATTATCCAATAAAATCTTTGCATGGAGAATAGGGTCTTCTTGATTTAGTTCAGTAGAGATCTTTTCTACAGCCGCTATAAGCTCCTCAATATCAATTGGTTTAAGTAAATAATAAGCTGCACTTTGGTTCAAGGCTTTGACGGCATAATTGTCATATGCAGTCACAAAGACGGTTTCAAAATTAACATTGCCTACCTGATCCAGTAAGTCAAACCCATTCCCATATGGCATTTCAATATCCAGAAATACGATTTTAGGTTGGTGTTTTGATATTGCTTCCAGACCTGATTTTACGGAATCACATTTCGCCAGCAGCTCTACCTGAGGGCAATACTTATCGAGATATCTGGAAAGAATGTCTCTACTATCCTGTTCATCATCTACTAAAATGGCTGGAAATTTATTCATGATGGTTGGTATTTTGTGGTAATTCAATAGTTACCAACGTTCCCTCATGTTCATTTAGATCACTCACTGAAACGTTGTAATTCTTGTGATATACTTTATTGATTATTGACACTCTCTCCTGAGTATTACTAATTCCAGTTGATTTATGGCTTTTCTGATTCGTAGTTTTCAGTTCAGCTGATTTCTTTCTTCCGATACCATTATCTGCTATTTCAACGATGATTTTCTGATCTTTCAAAGAGAATCTAACATCCAATTGACCAATCTCCTCTTTATATCTTAATCCATGCCATATGGCGTTTTCAATATATGGCTGAATTAGCATTGGCGGTATCTCAACACTATCCAATGTTATTTCATCGTCTACTTCAAACGTGTAATTGAATTTATCCCGGAACCTGTTGTGCTCTAGTTTCAGATAAAGTGATATAATTTCCTGTTCCTCTGCAAGGGTAATGAAGTCCTTTTGTGAGTTATCCAATACGAGTCTCATCAGTTTTGAGAAGTCTGAGAGGAACTTGTTTGCGGCCCTTTCGTCATTCACTGCGATGAATTGATTTACAGAATTCAAGGCATTAAATATGAAATGAGGATTCATTTGTGAGCGCAAGGACTTAAGAGCTAGCATTTCGCTCATAGTTTTACTTTTCCTGGCGTTTTTCAGAATAAAATACACCGAAATAAATGCTCCAAAAAGAAGAAAAAGTAATCCATATATAGCTATTCGCTGGAGAAACAGTTGGTTTTCCTGAAGGTTGTATCTGCTCTCATCCAGAGCCAATTCACTGGAAAGTGAAAAGATATCTTGTTGTTTCTTCAAAATACCTTCCTTCTCTTGCTGCTGTAAAATCCTTTGTTGTTCAACTTCATTAATGGCTTGCCGGTAATTTCGATAAGCTTCAACCGATTCTTCGGTATTTCCAGCTTCGAAATAGGCGTCACCCAAAGCCTCAAAAGCAGAGGCCCTTTCCACTGGATCGCTACTCTTTGAAGCAAGGACAGCAGCGTCTTCCAATTCCTTTATTGCAGCTGACGTATTACCAATATCTATTAAAGTCTTGCTGAGAGCGACTTTTTCCTTTGACACTTCCTTTGATCTACCCCTGCTACTATTGTCAGCAATAGATTGGTTTCTTAGTTGAATTTCTTCATCCACTCTATTTTGCCTGCTGTAGGCATTGATCAATTCTTCTTTGGTTTCTTCCAATGAGACTTCATTCAAAGTATTTTGAACTCCAATTGAATCCAATGCAATGTTGAATGATTGACTCTGTTGATAGAAATCCACAGCCTCATCTACGTTATCCTGCTGTGCTAACAACTTTGCCCTTATTGCTTGAGAGCGTATTTGAAGAATTTGTAATGATTCCTTTGAAATAATGTCATCTGCATTGTCCAAGGAACCCTCAGTATTCTCATAGTTACCAGCTTTTAAATGATTGTCTGCCAAGTCCAGGTAAGTAGATGCTTTGTCTTCAGAAATGTCAACAGCATTTAGTTTTTTATCAAGAACGCTAATAGCATCTGAATAGCGCTCCAACTGCTCATATGAATTTGCCATTCCGCTGAGTGCTTCCACGTATTGCAAACTTTCAGGGAAAGATGACTCCAGAATAATCAATGCTGATTGATAACTATTAACCGATAAATCCCATTCTTCAATGTTCTGATTGATACTTCCCAACAATAAGTAACACTTAGCTTCCTGAAGTTTATCTTCATCAGTAATACTTATTGCCAAGGCCTCCTGTACCTTGTCGAGCGCTACAGAATTGTTGTTTCCCATCAACTCAGAAGCCTCCTCAAGCAACTGATCCACGGATCGGTCGAGCCGGATGTTCCTTTTGGAAATACTGTTGTAGTTTTGGCTCCTCTCCAGCTTCTTGCTCTTTTGTGCAGTTAGCAGAAAGGGTAAAACCAGGAAACTACTTATTAATATGAGTTTTAAACACTTCATAATTGCTTATACGGGCAATTTAACAATATATATACACAAGCAAAGGAGTGTTTACCAGCCGTATAACCACCTTCACCAATTGACCTTGCCTCCTTACTTAGTGAAATGGGCTCCTCACTAATTCCAGACATTTTTTTCCCGATTATCACGTGAAATTAGATGTAACAATTTGAGAAACTAAAGTCCAAAAACATGAACTCTAAACCAATCACATACATAAGATACGGAACTTTCGTACTATTCTTCTTCTTAGGAATTAGCTGCAGCTCATCATATTCCCATCCAGAGCAGGTTCAGCAGACCAATCAAAAAGAAATTGAATCAAACAAACAAAAAATTATGTTGGCACTATTGCTTGACACATCCAATAGTATGGATGGTCTGATCGATCAGGCAAAGTCCCAATTATGGACCATTGTCAATGAATTAGCCGCTGCAAAAAGTGAAGATGGAGAAAGGCCTGATGTGGAGATTGCATTGTTCGAGTATGGAAATGATGGCCTTCCTTCTTCCGAAGGGTATATCAGAATGGTAACAAACCTCACCACTGATTTAGATGAAATTTCAGAAAACCTGTTTAAACTCACTACGAACGGTGGCGATGAATATTGCGGTCAGGTAATTAAAAAGTCCATTGATAAGCTGGATTGGTCAGAATCTAAAGCTGATCTTAAGATGATTTTTATTGCTGGAAACGAACCATTCACACAAGGTAAGGTAGCTTATACTACGGCTTGTAGTCTGGCAAAGGATAATGACATTGTAGTCAATACAATTTTCTGTGGAAATCACGACGAAGGGATCAGTACTTCATGGAAAAAAGGTGCAACACTTACAGGGGGATCATATATGAGTATAGAGCAGGATAGAAAGACGGTGTATGTTAAAACACCTTATGATGATAAAATCGATAAGCTGAATGATGATTTGAATAAGACATACATCTATTACGGTTCTCAAGGACGCTCGAAAAAAGAAATGCAGATGTTACAAGATAGCAATGCTGAATCTTACAGTCAGGCCAACAAAGTGAAACGAGCAATATCTAAAAGCTCGCATGTTTACAAAAATAGCAGCTGGGATTTAGTGGATGCTGCGAAAGATGATGATAAGGCTATAGAAGAAGCTGATGAACGTTACTTACCAGAAGAAATGAAAGGTATGACTACAGCACAAAGGAAAGCCTATGTTACCACACAGGCTACTAAAAGAAAGCTATTACAAAAAGAAATCCTTGAACTAAGCACCAAGAGAAAGCAATACATCACTGAAAACCAACCAGTTGATAACGAAGGAATGTTAGACGATGCGATGATCAACTCCATCAAAGAAGTAGCTGCCACCAAGCAATTAATATTTGACTAACTCCACATAACCAAGACTGTCAAACAAGGGTGAAGTGAACATAAACTTCACCCTTTTTTTGTTAAAAAAATATAAATCTTAAAAACCTACTTGCATATTAATTGTATTTCATAGTACTTTGTATTTCAAAGTACTTTTATAAAACAAATGAGAATTTGGCCATAAATTATGCACAAGCTGAAGAGAATAGCTACAAAATATCTACCATCAACTCTGTTTTTAGTTTTTATAGGTTGGATTATTTACGATGCGGATCTAGGAAGGGATAACCTATTTCTTTCCATTGGTGAAAAAGTGCCTTTCGGTGATAAGTTTGGTCACTTTTTCATCTTTGGATTGCTCTGTTATTTGGTTAACCATATCTTCAATAAAAAGAGTTTGAAAATATTCAATGCCAAAGTCTATCTGGCCAGCATTCTAGTTTTGAGCTTTGCTATACTTGAAGAATTCACACAGCTGGCATTTGAAGACCGGAATTTTGATGTGTTTGATATGATATGTGATGTTTTCGGAGTAGCAGCATTTACAATTCTATATAATATTAAGGAAATGCTTATTCGAATTCCCAAACCGGTTTGGAAAAGAATTAGAAGGGAAATGTTGAGAGGTCTCTATTAATATTTAATTTGTAACGATTGGAATATTATCACCTTTTAACCAATGTTTCATCAATTCTTCATTTCGAGTAATTGCCCCCAGATAATAATCAAAAGAATAATAGAATGCCTCTGAATAACTAGCTAGTTCAATTACCACCTCATTTGGAAATCCATAATTAGAGTGAAGGAAGAACACCTCTCCCATAGTATAATATATAAACCCAACATGATTGCTAAGGCCAACAATGTACAGACCTTCAGGTAACAACTTGATCTTTTCAATTACGTCTGCGGACTGCACACTACGAAAAGCATGATATTCATTCTTTCCTACTACAGTTTTCACTTCATGCAAAGAAGCTTGTTGCGCCATTTTATAACGATTCCAATTAATCCCCATATGTTTCATAGTAGTTGAAACAAAATAACCGCAAGCGATAAATCCTTCATTAGGCTTATCGGTGTACCCGTCAAAATCCCATGGTGTACCATACCAATGTGGAATAATGGAATTGACAAGCGTTTGTTCAAAGTAGCGGCTTACTGAATCAATTGTGATCTCACCAGATTCATACAAGGCTTTCATCTTTAAACGGTCTTGATCGATTTTGGCCTTTAAGGAATTGTAGGAGCCTTCCGGTGCATCAATTATGATGTTATATTTTTCAAAATTGACTTCTTCGAATTCTGGTTTTGGCGTGTAAGATTGATGATTTGAAAAATCTACCTGGGCCCAAAATGCTTCGATAGAATCAGTTTGGGCCTTCGCCATAGTAACTACGAGTAACAAAAGGACCAGAGAGAGGTGTGGTTCTTTACGCATAACACAATAAAATCGAGTTTACAAAATAAGTAGGCTCAGGTAGGGATTACTCACATAACGTGCTTTGAAGTTTCTTTATTGAATAAAGACCTAATTATGAGGATCAAAGAAATCCATTTTGGTCTTTTCATACTGAAGATGTGTTGTGTAGCGGTTTGAGATTTTGTTAAAGTTTGCATCTTAAGTTTTTTGATTTTCAACTATAGGATGCAGGTGGAATTGGGATTCCATAAAACTTTAATAAAAAAGAAAAATATTTTTTCTATGACCTATTAGAAAAGCATCATTATATCTTGTATCACAACAAATACCATCAAGCCAATTATTAAAACAAATGGTACCAGACGAACCTTTCTAAAAGCGGCTGCACTCATGGCCCTTTTGCTAAAAAACTCATATATAAGTGGAATAACTTCCATGATTGCTGCTTTAGGAATAGGTAGAAGATTATAGAATAATGTGATCATAAGAAATAAGCCAGTTATTCTCAAAAAACGAATCCAATCAATCCCGTCTTTTCCACCATATATCTTAGCAATTGATATAGGGCCATTTACATTTTTTCTTGGATCTACGTCACCAACAAACATTATTCTAAGTGCCCGAACATTTACATATATAATTGAAAATGCTTCCTTCGTCCCATGAAAACATGCTTGTAGAACTGATCTTTGAACCGACTCAGGTTCAATCAATCTATTAATGAAAAATCCAATTTTCCCATCTTCATCAACCAAAACATCTAATTCCAAAACTTCACCAGATCGGTTAATAGTTAATTTCGCTGTATCTAATGATTTTTCTTCAAGTATTTCACTGAAAGGTGGCAATCCAGCTACAGGACTATTGTCAATCTCGATAATTTTATCACCCTTTTCAAGACCTGCGATTGCGGCATTTGTGTACTCCGGAACCATTCCTACTTCAAATGGATAATTGAGTTCAAAGACAGATCGATAACCATGGTCTAACCCCGAGCCATCAAAAGTAATTTCCAAAGTATCGGTTCCTCTTAATATGGTATAATTAGCCCTGTTTGAATTAATAACATGTGGTGAAATCAGGTCATCAAACCTTTCGTATTCTTCACCATTCAACTTTATAACCTTATCACCACTTTTGAACCCAACCTCTTTGCCAAATTCTCCCGGGTGAATACCCATATCGATTGTATGGGCCCGAGAATAATACGTGTCTTTTGTTAGGTAGGAAAGCACAACAAATATTAAAACACCAATGAATAAAGAGGCTATCATTCCTCCAAATGTCGCAATTAACCTCTTCCAGATTGGAGTCTCATGGAATTCCCAAGGCAACCCCAGTTTGTGCTTTTCTCCATCTACGACAGCATACAATTTTGCTAACCAGGGAAGAGGAATAAAAAATCCCACAGATACTTCAACTCCCTTGTATTTAAAGCCAAAAAGCTTTTTCCCGAATCCCAGAAATATGTGTTCATCAATTGTATAGAACCAAAACGAGAATAACAATCTTCCCAAAAAATAGACGGTTCCTAAAATGGAGATTCCAAGAAGATATTGAATTACAAGTATTGTAGAGTCTGACATTGGCAATGAAATTTGCCACAATGATAGTAAAAGTTTAAATCAATCCTGCATCACTCTGACAGCTTCCAATCCACTATCAACAGCTTCCATCAAAATAGGTAACCTGGCATTATCTACCCCGGCAAAGGCGATCTTATTTTTAGCAGTTTCAATGTTTACATTTCTAAACAAATGTCCAGGTTTAGGTATTGCCATAGCATGTCCCATAGCATTGATCAATACCGATTCTAGTCTTGGTTCTATTGATTCACCAAAGTAGGCGTCCAGGTATGACATTGTTTTCTGAACGATGACTTCTTTATTTTCAGAAACCTTGGATGCAAACTCTCTTTGGCCAGAAGGTAAGCAGTAATAAGCTGTCAGTACTTGTTTATCCTGAATCTTCCTATGTTGAACGTTTGAATTGATGAATCCCAGGAATGATTGATCATCCACAATCATTTCATTTTGCCAGAAACCAAAATCATCAAATGGTTTGTGGAGCACAAAATTCATGACAAGCCATGGAGCGTATTCATTGTTAAAAAACAGTGGAGCATATTCCGGAGCAATAAACTTCAAAGCATGCTTCTGACCAGCATAAATTACCTTATCGCTTATTACCTTCTTGATCGTTCTATTTTGAACATCAATCACTTCAGCAATCCATTTCTCCCCTTCCCTCTCTAGTGATTTTACCACATGTCCGGTCAATAGCTGCTCTTTGGATATTCCATTTGACATTTTGTCAATGAAATAACTATTCCCTTGAGGTGGTGAAAAGAGCTGAACTATCTCCTTATAGTATGGCCGGCATTTGAAATAATGTATTCCAGCTAATGCGCTGACCTGACTTGCTGTTCCTCCCCAATCATCTAGCATATGATAATCCAGACCCCTGATGAACGAGTCAGACAGCTTAATTTTCTCTTTTAAAAAATCTATGAAAGTAACATCATTCAGATAATGCAACGATTCGTCAACCAAACGAGTGGGCATTACCATTTGATCACTGAATTCGTCCATTAGTTTCAGAAAATCATCTTTTATTGGGCCTTCCTCTAATACATCCGCCCTAAATGTTCCATGATCGAAGCACTTATTTTTGATTCCGTCTGGGACCACATATTGTTCATCTGTAAAGGCCCAACTGTGCTTCCATGGTTGATGGTAAATAATGTCCTTCTCTTCGAATAGAGATAGGATATCATCACCATAGTTCTCAGGATACTCCAAATCATAATGAGCCCCCTGAGCTATTTTCATATCGTTATAGTTAGCTGATGCAGATGTACCTCCAAGGCGACTTGAAAGCTCGCACAACACAAAATCTTTTCCCTTAATGGAAGCCGCAGCGCTAATTCCCGCTATTCCACCACCAACAATCAAATATTCTGTTTCTATACTAGATCCCACTGGTATTGAATAATCTCCAAACACCATGTGGCCTGAGTTCATATCATTGAAAATTTGGATATCACCATTAAACCCTTGCTGATTATTAATATCACAAGACTGGAGAATTGCCGGTAATGTTGGAAAGGCTGCCGCCAACTTTAGAAAATATCTTCTATCCACTTATCAATACTTTTTTAACATAAGGGTTCTTGTCATTCCCTTTCCATATGAATCCATCTAATATGTAATGAGTTGCCTGAGGAATTGTTAACAAAGCAATCCCAGCTGCCTGAAGCCAAGGATTAGATAGGGCCTCTTTAGTAAGAGGCAAAACACTTCCAAAAAACGCTTCATTGTCCCTGTAAATCCATGCATCCCAGAGATATTCTTCTCCGAAGGCCAGAATCAATATGACCAATAACATCATTGATACATGAACGATTACCGGACCAGGCTTTATGGTTCTCTTTTCCTCTTTGATCAATTTCTTTCTTTCGACATAAAAAAACACCAGCGCCATGTATGGCAGACCATGTGCTACCACATTTGTTAAGGTGAATACGAGATCAGAGTTAAAGAATACGATTCCTATATACCAATTTCCCGCAGTAGTCAACAGCCACAGGATTTTGCCCCATGGAATATTAGTTTGATTTGCGCGAATTTCCTGAACAACCCACCATATCAAGAATCCCCAATAAATGATATTAGCTACTAATGTTATTTGATAAAATAGCTGTTCGGATACCAATTTGTCAAGCAAAAAGAAATCTCCTTCAACAAACCATTCAAATTCTCTTGCCGGACTAAGATGCCAGTAAATCACTGGGTACAACATGGATAAGTAGATCATCCATTCGTCCTTGAGTATCTGTTTATGTCCTGATTTGTGTTTTGCTTTATAGATTCTTAAAAATCCATATTGTTGCTTTATGAAATGGTAAAGAGCCAAATATGCCAATATCGACCAGAATAGCATTTGCGAATAGCTGGCAACAAGAAACACAACCAGGAAAACTAATATTGGAGACATTATTAGTAGTCTCTTATGTTGTCCAAATTCTTCTTTATCCAGGTAAGTCCTGAAAATAGTACTCCAAACATGGCTTACATCTATTCCAACCACAACTACTACCCAAACCCATATAGCCACATCAGCTTGCAAAGTTTCGGATGGAAGCACAAAACAAACCAACCACACGACCCACACAGGAACAAACAATAGCAAAATATCGATTGACCTTCCAAAAAGCCATATGTTTTTATTTGAACTCATTAAAATGCCCAATTGCCCTTTATATAATATTGAAATATCACTGGGTTCTGAATTGTGTTTATCTTAATTCCAGTGGTATCGCTAGTGATTTTTCCGAAGGCCATCATCATTTTCATAGCGTCATTATTAATCCAAACTGATGATGTATTAGAAAAGTCCGCTTGCTCCAATTTCTTTTTCAATTCTTCCTCCGTTCCATCTTTTATACCAACAAACCAACCCCACTCCCCCATTGTCAATACCTGATTATGAAATGGAACTCTTGAGAAACCTGATGCTTTGACACTTTCTCCTATCGCGTAAAATGCTTTGGTAGCGAAGTATGGGCTACCTGCTTGAGTTACGATAACTCCTTGTTCAGAAAGTGAATTGTAACACAGGTCAAAGAACTCTTTAGTATAGTATTGATTGTACTCCAATGTGGTTGGATCAGGTAAATCACAAATAATCACATCATATTGGTCATTATTGGTTGTGAGGAATTTAAACACACTGGATTTTCTTGCATTAATTCTATGATCAGAACCTCCATGACTTGAGATTATTGATGGTAACTTCTCAGTTTGAAAGATTTCAAATAATTCAAAGTCATACGGCACAATAGTTACCGATTCCAAACTCTGGTATTTCAACACCTCTTTTAATGCACCTCCAGTTTCACCTCCTAATATCAATACTCTATTATGTTTTGAGATGTTCATTGCTGGATGTACCAATGGTTCGTGATAGAGCCAATCATCTAAAGAGCTAATTCTACTTTGTCCGTTTACGTAATACCAGTAGTGATTTCTCCATTTAGTAATGTCCAATTGGCTGGATCTGGTTTTATCTGCAGCTACAAGATGATCCTCATATTTTGTTTGCTTGGCAAGAATCTCCGGAGGTTCCACAAGTAAAAATCCAAGAATCAGCATAAATGCTGGAATAAGTCTAAACTTCCATTGTGTTGTTCTTAGACCTAGCAACAAGACTACTGTAAATAGTATGTATAAGTAAGTAACATTGAAAGTGAATTCTGCTAGTAGAAACCCAATAATAATCAATGCAAAATCGAGTATTTCAAACTTCCCTGATGGCTTGAGATGATAAGTCATAAATCCACCAATGAGAGCGGTAATCAAAACCAAGTTCCAGCTGAAGTAGCTAATATCTACAAAGTACAATAGTAGAGGTTGACCTGTGAACCAAATAATAGGATAAAGGCAGAGACTCAGCAATAACCACTGTTTCTTCCTTCTGACGAAAAAGCCAAATAGAAATCCCACAGAAGTCGCCAGTCCAATTAGCAGCAACTCTACCCACATTTTATCAGAAAACAAACGAACCCAATCTGATTGGTATTGAATAAAAAGACCTAAGATAATTGCAGGCACCCAGGAGACATTACTATTTTTCCCAACCCTGGCAATCATTTCTTACCTTCCTTCTCTTTGTCTTTTTGTTCCATGGCACTTTCAAAACCTGAAGCAATGATACCGGCTGGTAAAGCAAACATACCCACGCCTAAAATCGCTATAAAAGCACCAAGAAGTCTGCCTAACGGTGTTATTGGATATACATCACCATAGCCAACTGTAGTTAAGGTAGCAACTCCCCACCACATTGTCGCTGGTATACTAGTAAAGGCCTCCGGTTGTGCTTCATTCTCTACATAGTACATCAAGCTGGAAGAGATAATTAGCATAATAATCACAATGGTAACTGAGATCACCAATTCCTCTCTCCGCTTTCTCAAAACCATAACAATAGATTGAAACGCGCTTGAATACCTTCCTAATTTGAAAATTCTAAACAGCCTAAAAAGTCTTAATACTCTTAAGAAGCGTCCATCAAGTGCTACAAATAACGGTAGGTAAAATGGTAAAATCGCCAACAAATCAATTAGCATAGAAAGAGTGAAAATGTATTTAATTCTACCCCATATCGGACTAGCATAGTATACATCAGCAGTACATGCCCATATCCTTACTAAATATTCAATCGTAAAAACCGCTACCGAAAAGTATTCAAAGTATTCGAAATACACTTTGTAAGGTTCATAGATGGAATCCACAGTCTCAACCACAACAGCGATCACATTCAGAACAATTAGTGTCATGATAAAAAGGTCAAAATTACGGCTGACCTTGTCTTCTTCACTTTCGGCCTTATCAAGGGCCTGCATGATACTTTTACGGGTGATTTTCATGGTTCAGTTGGTGTAGTATTTAGGCAATAGTCTTATTTTCCTGATAGATCTTCAATAAAGATAAGAAATCTACATACATCTGGTGGTTGCAGCTACTAAGTTCGATATAGGTTTTGTTTTGCTCAGGAAAGGTATGAATTGCAAAATGGCTTTCAGCCAAAAGCCAGAGTCCGGTCCACCCTTGAGGTTCAAACCGGTGCTCCATAAAATTCAATATCCCAAACCCTGATTTTTGAAGCATTTCTTCAAATACATTTTTCAAAACAGATGGCTCAGTTTCTTCAATCCACGTACTATGGTTGTCTATATGTGCTTCCAATATTCTTAAAAATTAAAATTATCTGGATCTGGTCCTACTCTTTCATGTTTGTCTAATGAATCTATCAACTTCACATCCTCCTCAGAAATCTCGAAATCAAAAATTTTAGCATTATCTTCAATCCGCTCCTTTTTCACACTTTTTGGAATGGTAACAACACCCTTTTGAAGATTCCATCTAAGGACAAGTTGCACTACACTCTTCCCATATTTCTCAGAAAGCTCAACCATCTCAGGTACATCAAATATTTTACCTTGCATCAATGGGCTCCATGCTTCGTATCTTATGCCTTTTGAATGACAGAAGTCAACTAAATCCTGTTGAACCAATCTTGGATGAAATTCCATTTGATTAATCATTGGGACAACATTAGCATCCTTAAGTAAATCCTCTACATGATGTTGTAGAAAATTACTGATTCCAATAGCTTTCACTCGCCCTTCTTCATATATCTTTTCAAGTGCTTTCCAGGTTTCGGCAGACTTTTCCTTTGGCCAATGAATTAAGTATAAATCAAGATAATCTAAACCCAATCTATCAAGACTTGCATCATAAGCTTTTAAGGTTGAATCGTATCCCTGATCGCTATTCCAGACTTTGGATGTGATGAAAAGATCTTTTCTTTTTTGACCAGATTCCCTGATCCCTAGCCCTACTCCTTCTTCATTTTTATAAATGGCTGCAGTATCAATTGCCTTATATCCAGCATCTAATGCATACTTTACAGCATTTACTACTTCGTCCCCAGCTTTTGATTGAAAAACACCAAGTCCAAAATACGGCATCTCTAATCCGTTATTCAATGCTACTGTCCCTTGTAAATTCGTAATATTCATAGCACTAAAATTAAACATCCCTTTGAATTATATAGATGGATTGTTGTATTAATTAGTGATCTCTGAGGTTGAATTATTACAAAAGCCACAACAATATAGACTTAACAACAAAAAAAGCGACCAAGTATTGATCGCCTTAAACCTATTTAATCTATCTAATCAACTACAACTCTAGCGCAGATCGATTTGCAAATATCCTTCAGAAGGAATCTCGAACTTTGAGTCTTCAAAAGAAGGAGGGCCAAACATTCCCATTGCGTTATTAGAAAATCCATATGGCTCCTTTGGTATCCCAACCATATTGGTGTCTAATTCCTGATTTCCATTCAAATCCTGAAAAACTGATATAGCATAAGTACCAGGCTCCAGGTCAAGTGATAACATCACTGAACCGTTTTCAACTGTTGCCTTGTATGATTTATATGTTTTGTTCATAAAGGCTTCTTCTGAATCATATACTGCGACATATACATCGCCTGTACTTTCTTTTACTGTTACTTTTAAGTCGGTTGCGCTTCCACCTGAAAGCAAAATCGAAAGACATAATACAATTAATCCCATATTCTTGATATTTTTATTTGACAAGTCAAAAGTGAATCAATTAGTCGGAGGATTAAATTACAATTGACTGACCTGTTGAATTCTAATGACGAATTGTAGCAAGATACGACCAGATGAAACCTGCAAATAAATACAAACTCAAAAGGATCCTACCATTTGTGGTCATCTGGACCATTTCGGGAATATTATATGTAATCATTGAAAAGGGGTTGATGGGAGATTCAAAGACCTATCCATCTACGGGTAATATTTATGAATTCGGAACTTCTGCATTCTTTACAATTTTTGGGACATTCATCATGGGAACTGTGATGGGAACCATTGAGATCACAGTACTTTCAAGAATGTTCAACAGGTCCTCTCTTGGTATCAAAATAATTCTTAAGTCAGTAACCTATATAGTTTCAATAGTAACCTTTCTTGTCATTCTAACTATGGTTAGTAATTCAATAAGGATGGTTCAACCTGTTTTCAGTGCTGTAGTCTATACATCCATGAAGCAGTTCATATTCAATTTTGTGTTTTTGAGTATTGTCATCTATGCTGGGGTTTTTATAGTGATATCATTGTTTGTATCTGAAGTTACCACCAATATTGGCCAGAATGCCCTCCAAAATTTTCTAATTGGAAAATACCATACACCCAGGCAGGAAGAAAGGATTTTTATGTTTCTGGATTTGAAATCGTCTACAACAATTGCTGAAAAATTGGGCCACATTCAATACTTCAAACTTTTGAAAAGACTATTCCAGGATATATCACCAGCCATTATCAAATACTCAGGAGAAATTTATCAGTATGCCGGAGATGAAGTCATTGTTTCCTGGGATATGAATAAGGGTTTAAAAAATGCTAACTGCATTCAGTGCTTCAAACATGTGGTTACTATAATGGAAACTAATAACTCCATGTATCAAAAGAAATATGAGACCACACCATCTTTCAAAGCGGGACTTCATTATGGAGAAGTGACTACTGGAGAAATCGGTTCATTGAAAAAAGAAATAGTGTTTACCGGGGATGTTTTAAATACCACTGCAAGAATTCAAGGGTCATGTAATCAATATGGTGTAAACAATCTTATTAGTGATGCGCTAAAACAGAGATTGCCACAGGACTCTGGTATTAAGTTTAAGGAAATTGGGATGGAAGAGCTTAGAGGGAAATCGCAAAAATTACTTCTTCATTCTGTTGAATAAAACTTAAACAACCTGACGAACAAACAGTTGCCTATATAAAACTTACAAAATTTATCTTTTTTAGAATTTAAATTTTGTATTTTACAAAACACGAAAGTTTATTCTTAGTGCAAAACCGAGATTTCACCCAGCTAGAAAAATTAGGTCTCATTATAGGTTTTCTATGGCTTATAATGTCAGATGTTAATGCAAAAGATTTCACCTTCAAACATTACAACTCTGAAGATGGTCTTTCCCAAATCAGTATCCTTGCAATTCATGAAGATCAGGACGGATTCATGTGGTTTGGTACCAGGAATGGTTTGAACTATTTCGATGGACACCAATTCACTAGTTATTTCACCAACCCATGGGATGCAAACAGCCTTCCTAATAATGTAATTAATGCCATTACCAGTGATGACAATGGAATCCTTTGGATAGGTACTGAAGCCGGGCTTTGTAGTTATGATAAGGAATTCAACAAGTTTACCAGATACGATCTAAGGGAACTATACAAAGGTGGATGGAATATTGCATCGCTACAATTCGATCGCAATGGAGACTTATGGATTGGATCCAACTTTGGAATTCACAGATTACAAATGAATACCGGTGAGGTCAATGCAGTCTCGATTCTTGCTAAGGGGCCTAAGTTCAAGGACCTCCATTTCTATTCTATCATTGAAGATCAAGATCAGGAGATTTGGCTCGCTGGAGCGCCTGGACTATTCAAAGCTGACCTTGAAAGAAGAAATGTGGCTATCAGGCAGACTTATTCCTTTGAAGGCGAAACATTGGATTACGCGGAGAGTATTGCTGAAATTGCGAATAACAAATTATTAGTAAGTAGCAAATCCAAGGTATGGGTGGTCGATACAAAGAATTTCAAATCCTATACCATTAATAACAATTTCAAGGGTCAGTTAGAATTTGACAGTCGTGGAATACTAAATGTAAATGACTCCATAGCGTGGGTTGGAAGCTATGCAGGTGTGATGATGCTTAATTATAAAAGCGGCGAGTACATAAGATGGCTAAAGCAGAACAAAGATGATCATTTAACACTCTCCGATAATTCAATCCACTCAATGACATTATGTGGAAATGGAGATATTTGGGTTGGCACATGGTCTGGAGGACTCAACTATTACTCTCCGTATCAAAACATATTTGATGTATTTCAACATTCTGTAAAGAACCCTACATACACTCTTAATTCGGATATTATTAATTCATTCACGGAAGGTCCGGATGATAAGATTTATGTTGCCACTGGACGAGGTGGCGTAAACATCTACAACAGAGAAACAGGTAAGTATGAATATGTTCTTACAAATGAGAATGTAAGAAGAGTAATGTTTGATGACGAGCGCACTTTATGGGTGGGAACTTATTACAATGGTGTGATCAAGTATGACATACAAACGAAAAAGTCATACTACTTCAATCAACAAAGTGGAGATAATACGATAATTCCTGCCAGTACGAATCATGCGTTATTCAAAGATGATAATAATGACATTTGGGTTGGTAGCTGGAACCGGTTGTATAAGTACAATCGGGAATCCAATGACTTTACAAGGTATTCATACAAAGTAGCTGATATCAATGATTATCACATCATAGAACAAATTATCAAGGTTGGATCCTATCTATGGCTAATCACCAACACAGGAGTTCAGGTATTTGATCCTGAATTTGAAAAGTTTGTCAAAAACTATCGATATAAGGAAGGAAACCGAGATGGGTTGCCAAATGATGTGCTTTTTCATGCCATAAAAGACAGAACTGATAAAGTTTGGATTGCCAGTCAGGGTGGGTTGAGCTATTTTATTCCAAGCACCGAAAGCTTTTATACACTAACTGTAGATGATGGATTGCCTTCTAATATGCCAGTTTGTATTCAGGTTGATAACTCAAACAACCTTTGGATCAGTACAGTAAACGGGTTGGCAATGCTTAATCAGGTCAATATGGAGTTTAGATTATTTGATCAAACCAACAATCTTCAAAGTTATACATTCAGGGAAAGCTCCTGTTTCAAATGTAAAGATGGCTCCATGCTATTTGGTGGAATGAGCGGCTATAATCAGTTTGACCCTGACCGAGTAAAAGTGGATCCAAATGAACCCAACATTGTAATTACCGATCTTAAACTATTCAATAAAATTATCAGTCCCGAAGATAATCCAATACTTACCAGAAGCATTAGTAAACTTGACACTCTTGTTCTTGATTACTATGAAAATGTGGTTTCATTAACCTTTGTTGCAGTGGATTACTCAGAACCATACAAAAATCAATATGCCTACATGATGGAAGGGTTTGAGACTGAATGGAATGAGATTGGCAATTCAAGAACTGCCACCTATACAAACCTTGAGCCCGGAACATATTCTTTTAAAGTGAGAGCCTCTAATGGTGATGGCATCTGGAATAACAAGGGAACAACTCTCGTAGTGAAAGTGATCCCTCCTATTTGGATGACTAATTGGTTCAGAGTAATGATGGTGTTGCTCGTGATCTTTGGAGTGGTCCTATTCTATAAATTAAGAGTTCGATATTACAAGCAATATCAGGTACTTCTGAAAAGAACTGTAAATGACCGTACAAAGGAGTTGAGAGCTATCAACGAACAACTTGGTGAAAAGAACGAAGAAATTCTCGAGCAGAAAGAGGAGATTGAAAGTCAGAGAGACTCTCTGACTGAGACATTAAGACACCTTGAGAAAACCCAGGAGCAGTTAGTGGAGTCCGAAAAAATGGCCTCTGTAGGTACCATTACAGCTGGACTTGCTCATGAATTAAATAATCCCCTCAACTACATTTCAGGTTTATCAAATCCGATTAAAAGAGACCTTAAGGATATATTAGAGAATGTAAGAGATGACAAAAAAGTAGAGTCTGAAGAGTTGATTATCGAGATTTACAACCTGTTGGACAGTATGTCTGATGGAGCGAAGAAGGCTGCTACTATTGTTAAGAACCTATTAGACATTTCACCAAGAGGGCCAAGAGGCGATAATCAATTGTTTAGTGTTAATGAGATTATCAATGCAACAACCCTTCTAATACGGAAAACTCATCCGGAAACAGAGATTTCAGTTGACCTAAAGGACCCTATTGAAGTCTACGGTAATCAGGTTGAAATCAATCAGGTGTTGATTAACATGATACAAAATGGAATGGATGCCATTCCAAAAGAGAAAGCTGGGCAGCTTGAAATTACCGGCAAGAAACAATTAGACCACTATCAAATTACTATATCAGATAATGGTCGTGGTATGTCAGGTGAATTGATTCAAAAGATATTTGATCCATTCTTTACAACCAAAGATCCGGGTCAAGGAACTGGACTTGGTTTATATATCAGCTATAGTATTATCAAGAAACATGGTGGCAAGATAGATGTAGATTCCGCGGAGGAAAAAGGTAGTACTTTTACCATAACACTGCCCCTACCTTCACCAGCTCATGAGCTTAAAAAAGCCAATTAATTATTCAACGATATGAACGTTGAACATTGGTACAGACATGTGATTAATAATTTGCTGTGCCAATCGATTATTACTTCTGTGAGTTACCATCCCGAGAATATCAGAATTGGTTTCAAGAAAATGTTTTAACCCTTCTTCATACTCATTAGAATTATAAATGGTAGAATCCTCTAATCTATCTCCTGCAAGGTCTTTATAAATATTCATTCTTTCCTCAATGACATCTGTTGTTTCAAACATGAATGGAACATTTACATACAGCAAATGTATTTTGCAATCAATAGCTTCGGCTATATTGACTAGTTTCTTAAACCCTGCCATACTTCTTGTGTCAAAATCCGACATGAATACAATTCGACTGGTATTTAAATGAATTGGGAAGTCTTTGATAACCAAAACTGGCACAGAAGATTCTCTTATCACTTTCTGAGTATTAGATCCAAGTATCATCTCTCTGATACCACTGGCACCATTTGATCCCATAACAATGTAGTCATACCCATTATCCTCTGCGAACTTCACAATGTATTTTGCATCCTCGTTGAAAATCAGGTATTTCTTGCATGTGAGTCCTATTTTTTCAGTTTCAGAAACATATGAATCAAGCTTCAAGTTGGCCTCCTTGACCTTTTGAGTAACATCAGGATACATCGTATTCTGGTTGTTCTCCAATAGATTGATCCAATCGTGCGGAACATCCATTAAATGCAGAAAATCAATCTCTGAATCTGTCACTTGAGCCAGCTGTAATGCCGCTTTTGCTGCCTCTTCTGCACAAAATGAAAAATCTGTTGGTACTAATATCTTCTTCATGGCTTGTATTACTTTGGGTTATAAGATTAAGATATCGTGATCCCGCAGTATTGAAGTTGACTTCAGTCATTTCTAAATATGAGACTTCTCACAACTGACCAAGATCAATTCATACTTTGAAGAAGGTCATAAGCACTCTATGAGATTTTAAATACATTTTTATTAAACATTACTAAGATGGATAGATATACAGGAATTTGGATCGACAAAAGAGAAGCAATCATATTTGATAGTCTGGATGATTTTGCACAGGCAAGACGAGTTTACTCAGATATTAAGATTGGAAACGCAAAAGGAGGCGCCAGGTCTTCAACACCATACGGACCACAGGATACCGTATCAGAAAGTAAAGTGTTGGAAAAGAAAAAGTCTGCGCTGCATCATTTTTACTTGGAAGTGATGGAATCAATTGAGAATCCTAAAATGGTACTACTTCTTGGACCAGGAATCACCAAAAACGAATTAGGCACTGAAATCGAGGAAAGTCATTCTTTCAAGGACGTACCAGTTTACATCCAGACTCTTGATAGCATAACCGAGAATCAGATAAGAGCAGAGATCAAGAAATTTTATATTTCTAGATTATCGTAAGAAACAGTTCCCGTTAATTGAATTATTCTTTAAGCATTAATTCTGGAGTTGTAGCTTTAATGTTCACTTTTTCTTCTGCTAACATTTTGAGCTTTCCATCCTCCATTTTTTCATCTTCCAAATTCTTGTGGATTACACCTGCAAGATCAATAAGATCCAATGTCTTTGCATAAGTGCAAATAGCTCCATAACCAGCAATCTTGTAATGTATAATGTGTTGTAATGCCGTAATCAATGCTGCGTCCAAAACTTCTGGATCCATGCATCTGGTAATAAGAGTTTTGATTTCTTGCATCATTGTGTGCATTGTCATACATACTTCTCCTTCATCCGGAACAAAAAGACTACTTAACCCTTGTCTTAATCTCATTAATCCATCTTGATTGATCTTTTTATACTCATCAATGTAGTTGTAAAGAGTAGGATCCGTAGCTTCATCCCTAAAGCGATCCAGAGACTGCAGGAGCTGCTGATGTGCATGATAGAGGTCGCGCATTTGCTCTATCATCAAGTCTTGTAAATTGATAATTTTTTCCATGGTTTATAAGTGTTTTAAGGTACCTGAATTCGTCTAAATAATTTACGAAACATCTAATACAATAAAATGACCGATTTGTTACCAAACCATGATATTCATCAACTTTCAAAAAAATAAAGGGTGACTATATAAAACAGCCACCCCAATAAATCGCGAATTCAAAAGGAAAAATTTTGACCGCTATTCCTGCCCGAGTTCAATTCCCCGGACGCTGGTGTAGATTGAATTATTCATTTCCTATTGTCTCTGATTTTCTTAAGACCATATATTCCACCCGCTGCTAATAGAAGACTTAGACCTCCATCAATTGGTGTAGCTGGAGGCCCACCCGGGCCCGCAAATGCTACTGTTCCAATTACTAATAAACATGCTGTTAGAATTATTTTATTATATACTTTCATCGCTAATTTCTTTATTATTTAAACATTACTTTGTGAGTGAAGATCTGACCTTGAACAGTCTCTCTTACTATATACATACCAGACGGTATATTTTGAAGATCAAAGCTTATACTTCCTTCTATTTCGTCCTCATAGACACTTTGACCAGAAATACTGACCACTTTAATCTCTCTTCTTTCATCAGTTCCTGATTTAATGAATAACTGTTTACCGGCCGCATATATTTGAGCCTTTCTTGTAGTAATTGAACTAGTAATCACACTAGGATTAATGGCTATTTCAAATCTGTTCTTGTCCATTCCTGCCTCCATATAGAATGTGTACCCCCCAGAATTCAATAAGGTTAATTCACCGGTCTTAAGATCTCTCAAGTAGATTTCCTGATGATTGTACTCAGACATTGAAATTGTGTTATAACCAGTTTTTTCAATTTTAATACCAATTAGTATGTTATTACTATTATACGACAATCCCTGGATAGCAAGAGACTCATTAAACTTAATTGAGAAAATGGAATTAGCTGCCTCTCTGTTAAAAACCGGCGCATCGTAAAGTCTATTGAACACATCTTGATCAGCATCCTCAACAAATCCCATCAGTGTTTCCTTGTACAAACCTTCATTGTTTGTTAAACTAAGTTTGAACGAACTGTTTGTCTCTCTGAAGAAGTTATCATCTGCATTGTTACCGGTAACTCTCATGGCCTCACTAAAATCAATATCAGTATCTATTCCATTTAGCAACTTCACAAAGAAACCTTGTGATGATAGAATGTGATTGTTGTAACGGCTCCCATTTCCTGCCTGGCTATTGCTGGTCACCCCTATCGCATTTGCAACTATATAATCTGAGTTACTTCCTCTGGAACTCTCTGAATTATTGTCATCCCATAAATAAACTGCTCCAAGAATATTGGTGTTTGCAGTTAAGAAAGCATCCACCTCAATGGCTGCAGGATACGGATTTGAAACTAAGTTCCACCCTTCATCAGCATCATTGGTATCCTCAGTATAGGTGCCATTATGAGATATACTTCCGCTGTTAGGTTGTCCCGCAAAAACCAATTCCTGTTGGAATGCCTGTACGTATCCTTTACCAGGTGTCAACTGCTCCGATGATGCATTAATCCATCTATTAATACCATCAGCACCAAATGCCACACTTTCATCATAACTGTAGACTGTAGATCCCAGGTCACTCCCTGTAATTGCAGCATCCGACTGAACTGGCGTTCCTACGAAACTATATTTACCATCACCGTATCTGGTATTTCTCTTAATCGTTATATCATTACCTGTATAGCCAGCACCATCATAAGTGATGAGTGAACTGCCTGACTCAACAACAATAGAACCTGAATTAGTGATGTCATCATAAACATGCAGAGTTTCATTGTTATTGACAGTAAGGGTAACTCCTGGATTTACAGTAAGGTCTTCGCATTCAAATCCTCCCGAGTAGTTTCCTTCTAATCTAACATTGTCATTTGAAGTCGGGCCTGTTCCATTATTCCAGCTCGAACCATCCCACACAATTGTTATGATTTCTGTTGTGAAATCCCAGGTTTCATTTCCAGCAATGGTGAAAGTTTGATTGAACTCATCAAGAAACACTGCCGACCCAATATCAATGTAATAGTGCCAGCCTTCTGCTAAATCGCCAAAGGAATTAAAGTTAAAACTCGCTTGATTTCCAGATACTGTTACATCTGGTGATGGAAGAATAATGGTTCTTGCAATTCCTCCAGTTTCATAATTTCTAATCCTAATGGTACCTCCGTTTATTGATAAGTCATTATTGGTAGTTATTGTAAAAACAGCATCTACCGGTACATCCGTTGCTTCATCTGCTGGAGATAAGGATAGAATTTCAACTGGACCGTAAGTTCTAAACCTCCATGTACTCTCACTAGTAATATCTGCGATACCATTTCCATCCGCATCGAATAAATTTGGTTGAGCTGCGTCATTGTAAGTGTCGAATAAGATATAATATTCCGTATCAGCAAGCATGGTATAGCCATCAGGAATATCAAATGTTACTGAAAGGTTGTCTTCACTTATTGAAACAATATTTCCAACATTGTAATAAAGCACATCTCCACTAGCGTCATCTCTATACAAGAGAACTTCGCCGCTAGTATTCCCAAGATAAACCGGTTCATCAAAAGTCATAACAAAGTCTACTTGCGAACCGCTTCTTAGTACTTTTTCCTCACCATTTGCAGGAGAGAGTGATACAATACTCGGTCCATTCCCATCATTTGCTCTGGTTGAAAAGGTCCATGTGGTGTTGTCATCAATTCCTTCAGCTCCGTTATTTGAATCAGTGGCATCTACAAAGAAGCCTTCTGAAATATTAACGTAATAGTCTACATCTGGAGACAATGGATATTGCCATTTTAAGGTAGCCGTATTTCCATCAATCTCAATGTCTCCATATCTGTTCATTGAAACCACCTGTACTGCAGAAGAAGTGAATACTCTGAATAGTCTGTTGGTAAGTGTTGTGAGTGCTATATCCCGATCAAATGTTATTTCATAGATCACTTCTCCTGATCCTTTTTCTGTAGTAGGTGTGAAACCTGTGATTTGAGGTCTGTTATCTTCTACCGTGAATGTCCATGATGTATTATCCTGGATCCCTTCCCAAGTATCTAAAGAATTCGCATCACTTCTTAAGTATCCATCAGATACATGTACATATAGCTCCTCCCCTTGTGGTAGATCAGATGGAAAATCAAATGTGATAGTCGGCCCTGAAATAGCCATATAACTACCATTGAAGTTGCTCAAACTACTAACCAATCCATCATCCGAAGATCTGTAAATTCTGATATTACCTGAACCAATACTTGCATCCTGATTGAATGTAATTGCGAGATCTGCTCCTACTGATACATTGGAACTGTTATCTGCCGGAATTAAAGAAACCAGACCAAAGGGCTCAACCTCCGTTGTAAATTCCCAATCACTTATTCCCGTTCCTGCGAAAGGGTTACCTGCAAGATCTTGTACTGCATTTGAAGGAATTTCGATGTAGTAATCTGTTTCGTAATTTAAATCGAAAGCATCAAGTGTACCTTGGGCATTAAAGTCTATTGTTAGTTCAGAACCTGATATAGATGTTAGTGGTGTACCAATCAAAGCAGTCGTGAACGTAGTATTATCACTTGATTTTCTTAACCTTATGATACCAGCACCATTTTGAATATCTTCATCAAAATCGATTGTAAAGACCCAATTTGTTATTGATACATCAGTCGCTCCATTTGTTGGGCTCAATGTTGAAATTGAAGGTGCTGTTACATCGCCAGCGTTTGTAGTAAAGCTCCAATCAGGCTCTGCTATTCCCGTAAAATCATTTCCTGCCAAATCTTCAAAAAAACCTGAAGGTACCTCCACATACATTTCAACACCTGCATTAAAATCCACAGGGTTAATCGTTGCAGTATTACCTGAAACAGTTACCGAAGAAGAACCTGTTCCAAAAGCCTGCAATACTAAATCATCTGATGATCTCTTAATATTGATGATCCCGCTACTTCCTTTCTGGATATCTTCATTAAAAGTAATAACCAAATTCGCATCGAGCGCTACTTCAGTACTATTGTCAGTTGGAGATAAGCTACTAGTTGTTGGTGGAGTTGAATCCGGATTGTCTTCAGTTGTGAAGTTCCAGGTAAATGTATCCTGTATACCAGACCAGTACTCGGTTGGTACAGTGGTGTTTCGCAGATAATTATCAGTTACCTGGATATAGTAGTTCTCTTCGTAATCCAAATCAGCTGGAAAATCAAACGTGATACTTGCTCCGCTAATAGTCATATTGGATGCAACATAATTTGATAAGCTGGTTACCAATACATCGTCTGACGTTCTGTAGATTCCAATCGTTCCAGCTCCAATATTTGCATTAGCGTTGAAAGTAATCGTAAAGTCAGCATCAATTGCGACTGCCGCTGAATTGTCCACAGTTGAAAACGAAACAACATCAAAAGCTTCAGGTTCTGTTGTAAAACTCCATATAGTTCCGGATAGACCTGGGTAATCATTTCCTGCCAGGTCTTCAAATGTTCCTGAAGGAATACTTACATACAATTCTGTATCAAAAGGAAAATCAACAGGCGGGGTAATGGTGGCAGAAGACCCGGAGACAACTACATTAGCAGTACTCACACTGAGAGCCTGCAATTGCAAATCGTCAGACACTCTGTGAATACTAATTGTTCCTGTTCCTTTTTGGATACTTTCATTAAAGTTGATGGTTAAAGTCTGGTCAATCGCGACATCAGTAGCATTATCGGTAGGACTTAATGATGATACAGATGGTGGAGTTACATCTCCACTAGAGGCAGTAAATGACCAATCAGGTTTTGAGATTCCAGCGAATGCATTACCGTTCAAGTCTTCAAATGCATCACCCAACACAACGATATAGTATTCTGTACCGGCTACCAAAGTCAATCCTGTGAATTCAATGGTAACAACATTGTTGGTAACATCAACCACTGTTGTATTTCCTGCCAACAATCCACTAACAGCAACATCATCAGAAGCACGATACATCCAGATTTGGCTGGTTCCCACATTTACTTGTACATCTTCACTGAATGTTATGGTATAGGTATCTGTACTGGTCGGAACACCAGTAGCATTATCTTCCGGAGATAGGGCGCTCACGGTAGGCGCTACTGTTTCTGACGGTTCCGTTGTGAAATTCCATGTCGTGCTTCCACTGATTGCTGGGGATGAACTTCCTACAGCATCCTGGAAGGAATTTGCATTCACAGTGATATAATAATCGGTATTGTAATCAAGATCTACTGTAGAAGTGAAAGAAGTCTGACTTCCCGACACTACAAAATCAGTAAATGATTCAACCATCGTCCCATTCATTTGGTTAATTCTGGCGAATCCGCTGGCTTCAGTTACTGTCTCGTCCCATGTAATCGTGAATGTTTGACCTGAGACAGCAACACCTGTGCCATCATCGGCCGGACTTAAACTTGATATTTGTGGTGGGCTTGCAGCTTCAGTAGTAAAATCCCAGGTTTCACCGGATATACCTACAACATCATTTCCTGATAGATCTTCAACTATCCCTGTAATTAATTGAACATACACATTAGTGTTTAACAACAATTTATCTGGAAGATCAACTGTCAATTGAGAGCCTGAAATTGTTACATCTGAGCTACTAACATCTATTGATTTTACTACAGCATTATTGTCAATTCTCCTTACGTAAATGATTCCTGTGCCTTTTTGAATATCCTCATCAAAATTCACTACTAAATCCGTAAATACACTTACTCCGGTAGCTTCATCCACCGGACTCACAGAGACAATAGAAGGAGCGGTAACATCAACTTCCGCTCCAGTATTGATTTCCCATTCCGTGCTGGAAGTAATTGCCGCCTGGCCATTTCCAGCATAATCTATTGCAAAACCTTCTTGTAACGTGATATACATCTCTGTGTCATCTGGAAGGTCTGTATCAAGATCAATTGTGATTACATTTCCAGAATAAGATACTTCATCATTGAATGTATAGACTATATCCTCAGCAGCATGAGTACTTTTATTTCTAACTATTAATTGATTTAGAATTGAAGCTGTATTAGAAACAGGTCTTACTGGCTCATTAAAAGTCAAAACCAAATTAGTGGCTACATCTACATCATTACTCCCGTCAGCGGGACTAACCGAAACTAATACCGGAGCTGTGTTATCTGTTTCATTGTTATAAACAGACAATTGAACATCATCACTAAAATCACCCGATCCCAGTCGTAGGATTCCGGCTCCAAGATCAAAGTCAATTCCGGTATTTTCATATTTAGAGGTGAGATACACTTTATCATTTCCATCTACATAATTCACCCCTCCTATTCCGTTATCATAAATTTGACTACCTGTTAATCCATCAATTTTGATGAAATCCCAGGTATAAAAGTCTCCATTGCTATCAAACCAGATGGAATTCGTAGCGTACGATAAATTGACAACTGTAGCACTTTTGTTACCAGCAGAATTCCAGCTTTCCAACACCCTGGTATGTGTGTCATCGGATCTTACCATCCAGACATATCCATTTGGTGCGCGTTTAACATCATAACCAATGTTATCTTCATTTCTTACCCATTCATAAGTGAAATCGCTTTGATACTTGGCGATGAAAGAGCTTCCATCAGAATTTCCACTTATAATTGCCGATCCTGCTCCTGGATTGAAATCCGTAGAGTTTTTGAATGTACCAGTAACGTAAAAGTTTCCAGAAGGATCAATTTCCAATGCGTTGATTTCATTGGCATAATTTTCAACAACCGAAGTATGAAGTAGTCTTTCGGAATCAACTAAACTTCCTGTTGACTGATTATATGAAGCGATGTAGGACTCAATAACAAGGTTGCTTGGAAACCCGTCATCTGGTAACCCGATAAAACTTCCATTATATCGTCCAACAATATAAACGTTGGAGCCATACAGGTCGATATCATTCACTTCCAGTTCGGTTCCTATGGCATTTGGATTGGTAATCCATCTTTCTTCACCATCAGAATCTACACTCAGTATGAATGGTTGAGTCCAATCTGAAGCAGGGATACCGGTTGATTGGCCTGTAATTTGATCAAACCCTCCATCGGAAAATGTCCAGTAAGCATTTCCACCAGTGATGTCTCCAGCTATATATAAGTTACCAGACGCATCTGCTTTGAAACCCGCCAGATCCAACAGCGGGTCATTTCCATGGGTTGTAGAACCGTTAGTTTGACAAGTAATTACCCATTGGAAGTCACCAGTAGAATTGTACTTGGCCACAAAAAGGTCGAGATGACTATCATTGTCGCCAAACCCTCCCGGATCTAAAGGTGCAGCAACACTTGCGGATGGATCAAAGTCTATTGTTTGATCACCATAGAACCTACCTCCAACATAGATGTTTCCAGAATCATCAGTTGTGACAAATTCTTGAAGAACACCATTGGGAACATCTATAATGTTCTTTGCAAATTCTAGATTCTGGGCTTGCGTATAGGACGAGATCAATAAGCAGATCATCACAACCAGAATTTCAAAAACCCAGAGCTTCCGCTCCAGTTTAATGTGAGTTTCTTTCGAATAAAATAATTTCATAGCGTTTCAAATTTTTCCTGAGACCAAGATCAACTTGTTTGCTATGAGTTTTACCACCTACTCGGGGTAGTTGTATACCTGTCCGGGTGGATAGTTTTTCAAAAAAGCCCCATTAAGTGTATTAATGAGTCTTTTTTTCTATTTAACAATATGAGATGTTTACCTATGTTTTGGCTAAAATTGCTTCCAAAGCTTCCTTCCTATTGGACACTCCAAGCTTTTCATAGATGTTTCTGAGGTGAAATTTCACAGTGCTCACAGACACAAAAACAGTCTCTGCAATCTGGCGATTATTCTTATCAGAAAGGGCATGATTCAGTATCTCAAATTCGCGATCTGACAAGGGTTTGTATAGACCTTCATTGATTTTATCAATTGTCAAATTCAAGTCTGTTACTCCCCCACCAAACACTGAATTGATCTGTAATCTGAGTGTATCAATCTCTTGAGAAAGTAGCTCCTGTTTGATTTTAAATCTCTGAAATAGGAGATAAATCGCTACTGCACTAAACAGTAAAACCACCCCTATCAGAATCATTAAAAACTGTTTGAATCTTTGTTCGCTTTCCAGTTCGGCTTTTGTCTCCTGAATTTCCTTTTCCTTTTGAACTGTTTCGAACTTGGTTTGCAGCTCCGATACCGATCTTCTTTGATCCTGTCTCATTAAGGAATCTGATAGTGCTTTGAAGTTTCTGTGATACTCTAATGATGTCTTATAGTCTTTTAAACTAGCGTTAATTTCTACCAGGGACTTTGCTGCTCCTATTTTGAGATGAACTGATTTAGAATAATCGTATGCTAGTACGCCATACTTTTTAGCTTCTCTGTACTTACCCATCGCATTCAGTGTTTCAGAAAGCTGAAAGTAGTCATATAAAAGACCTATTGAATCCTGGTTTATCAAGTCCATATCTATTGCCTTCCTGAAGTAGTATTCGGATGAATCAAATTGTTCCAGGTCATTATAGATAGCTCCTAGCATGTTATTCCCAACTGCTAAGCTTCGATAATCCTTCAATTCTTCAACTAATAAGTTTGACGTTTTGAGGTAAAACAAAGCACTATCATTTGAGCCCATCATATTGTGAATCTGCCCCAGGTTTTGCATGGTCTTTGCCGCTGATGCCGTTTCATTAGCCAAAGAATAAAGCCTTAACGCCTCACGAAAAGCCTCTAATCCTTTTTGATTTTCGTTGCTATACTGGATATAGATTATCGCAATATCATTCATTGCCTGAGCCTGATCCTTATGCGATTCCTGAGCCTCAAACATTTCTCTTGCATTTAACAAAATAGACAATGCCGTATCATATTTTGATTGCCACAACAGATTCTTACCCTGATTTAAAAATATTTTAGCTTTAATAGTCTGCTTATCTGTTTCATTATCCAGATAATTCAAGAGACTGAGAGATCTGTTGAAGTAGGAAGTTGCGATATCAAACTTATTAGAATAAGTGCTTCTTATTCCTTTAAGACGCAAGGTGTTTACTCTAATATCAAGAGGGATTGCGATTGAATCCGCATTTAAAATAGAATCTAGCAGTAAATCACTTTTTGTGGGATTTGTATTGAAAATACTTTCTGCTTCTTCAAACAGACTCTCATAATTAGATTGACTGAAGGTACAGAAATGAAAGAGAATTAGCGTTGAAAAAAGTGTGGTTCGGATCATAATGGCTATCGTTCATTCATCAATTTAGCCAATGGAGGCATTAAATCGAAATGCTACAATAACGAATTATGTATTTAGTAAATGGAAGTGAAACTACCCAACTTTTCTATCAATCGCTTCGCTGATTTCCGGAACATTCAAAGGTTTATTGAACAATTGCACCACCATTTTGGATTCAATCGCATTTTCAATTTCCTTATTATTATCAAAACCAGTTAGAATATAGAATGGGATATCGTGCTTTTCTTTGGCTTTAGTGATAAATTCTACGCCATTCATTTCAGGCATATTCATATCACTAATAACAGCATCAATTGGTTTTTCGGGATTATCTAATTGCTCCAGACCTTCCTGTCCTGAGAGAACAGTTATCACTTCATACTTACTTCTGAAGTTAGCCTTAAACACAAACAAATTGTGTTCTTCATCATCTACATATAGAATTCTCTTATCCCTCACGTCTGCCATAGCTTAGCTGATTTCTACACAAATTTAACAGTTGATTGAATGAATTACAAAAGTCTTATGTCAAATGTCAAACCATCTAATCCATCTTGTTTTCCAAACTTTGGACTCTTTTAATCAATTCTGGTACTTTTCTGCTTGCTGCAAACACACGCATGTATTCTTTGACATTTATTACGGGAGAGCCAATTAATTCCTTCCCCCTTTCCTTAACATTCGACATTACTCCAGCCTGCGGACCGATTTTAGTTCCATCTGCAACATTGATATGGCCGCTCACTCCTGCCTGTCCTCCAATCATACAATTAGCTCCAATTTTTGATGACCCGGCAATACCAGTTTGAGCTGCAATAACTGTATTTTCACCAATTTCACAATTGTGAGCTACCTGCACCAGGTTATCAATCTTAACTCCCTTTCGAATTATTGTTGAACTAATTGTAGCTCGATCAATAGTTGAATTTGCTCCAATACTTACATGATCCTCCAGGATTACATTTCCAATCTGTGGAATCCTTTGAAAGGACCCATCAGATTGAGGTGCGAACCCAAATCCATCGCTCCCAATTACGGCTCCCGGGTGAATATGACAGCAATCACCAATCACAGTTCGATCCATTATTTGAACACCTGGGAAGATACGACAGTTATTTCCAATCACTACCTCCTCTCCTATATATACATTGGAATCTATATATGTATTATCTCCTATCTTCTTTGCATGTATTATTGAGTTTTCACCGATATAGACCTCATGTCCTATTTCAGTTTGTTCAGAAATAGTGGCTGACGCTGCAATCCCTGTCTTCTTTGGTTTTTGTATCTCCTCAACCATTCCCAATAATGTTGCAAATGATGTGTATGGATCATCTACTTTAATAAGGTTGCATGAAAGTTGATCTTTAGGTGTGAATGTGTTGGAAACAATTACTGTAGAAGCAGAGGTTTCATAAATCTCTTTTTCATACTTCGGGTTGGACAAGAATGTGATATCTCCTTTTTGGGCATTGCTGATTTCAGATATGCCTGTAATCACTGCATTCTCATCTCCATGGAAATCTCCATTAAGAATATTGACTATGTCACTTATCAAAAACTTCATCTCAGAACCACTTTGTATATAAAACTATTGTTTTTGCACACCTTCACAAACCTATATAAACAAAAAACCCCGTCAGAATATTCTGACGGGGTTTCGTGTGTATCTTAAAACAAATAATTAACCTTTGTTCTTAATATCTTGTACTTCTACTCTGATTTCTTGAGAAAGGTTTTTCAACTCTTGCATACCTTTTCTTACTCTAGTTCCAGCAGCTGAATTTCCTTTGTCATAAAATTTACTGAAATCATCTTCAAGTGAAGCGATCAAGTCTCTTATTTGTTCGAATCTTTTCATATTAATATTCTTTAAAGGTTACTGATAATTATTCGCTGAGCAATATAGTTAAAATGTTTAAAATTTTATAGTTAGGAGCATTTTTTACAAAAAAAAACGCAATTTCCTACTTAACAATTGCTCCCTCTACGGCCTCTTCTTCGTAAAATCCTGAATCCAACTTGTCTTTGATAGATTTGAAGGCTTCAATTGTTTGATTTACGTCATCCAAAGAGTGTACTGCAGTTGGAATAATTCTTAACATAATTACTCCTTTTGGTACAACTGGGTACACAATCATTGAGCAGAAGATGTTAAGATTATTTCTCAGGTCTTTAACCAGGTTAGTAGCGCTGATTAGTGAACCTTTAAGAAATACCGGTGTAACTGGTGATTTTGTAGTTCCAATGTTGAAACCATTATCTGTTAATCCTTTTTGAATTGCATTAACAATCTTCCAAAGGTTTTCTTTCAATTCTGGTTTAGATCTTAATAACTCAAGTCTCTTCAGGTTACCTATTACTAAAGGCATAGGAAGTGACTTAGCAAAAATCTGAGATCTCACATTATATCTTAAGTAATCAATGATGTCATGATCACCAGAAATGAATGCTCCAATACTTGCCATTGACTTTGCAAAAGTAGAGAAGTAAAGATCAATACCATCTTGTACGCCTTGCTCTTCTCCAGTACCAGCTCCGGTTGCTCCCATTGTACCAAATCCGTGAGCATCGTCAACTAGCAATCTGAAATCAAATTTTTCTTTAAGATCGATGATACTTTTAAGATCACCCATGTTTCCTGACATTCCGAAAACACCTTCCGTGATCACAAGTACACCACCTCCGTTTTCATTAGCAAGTTTAGTAGCTCTTACTAATTGCTTTTGAAGGTTTTCAATATCGTTGTGAGGGAATACAAACCTTTTTCCCATGTGCATTCTAAGACCATCGATGATACATGCATGCGATTCAGCATCATATACAATAACATCTTTTCTATCTACTAATGCATCAATTACAGACATTACTCCCTGATAACCGTAGTTCAAGAGCATAGTATCTTCCTTCATTACAAAGTCAGAAAGTTCTTTTTCAAGTTGCTCATGATACTGAGTGTTACCTGTCATCATTCTTGCACCCATTGGGTAAGCAAGTCCCCATTCTTTGGAAGCTTCTTCATCCACTTTTCTTACTTCCGGATGATTAGCAAGTCCCAGGTAATTGTTTAAACTCCATGTAAGAACTTCTTTTCCTTTGAATGTCATTCTAGGCTGGATTTCCCCTTCCAATTTTGGAAACATGTAGAAATTCTTATCCAGGTTGTCATCAAGGTATGAGTGTCGACCTAAAGGCCCTTTGTCTTGTAATAATTTTTCAAATAGATCCATCTAAAGACTTTTAATTTTCCCTTCTAAAAAACAAAACACAAAGGTAACATTAATTGCCATCAGGACAAATGTAGACCAACTGAATTAGGTGAATTCAATCAATTCTTAACAATTATTTCAAAATAACACCCAGAAAAATGAAATATCTTTAATGAATATCCGTAAAAACTATTGTCAATCAAGTATTATAGAGTCACTTTCATTTAATAGTGCTCCCTCTTCCATTGGTGGGTACAACTTTTCGTATGTCATGCAGTTAGTCATACTAACTCTTCTGTTGATATATTTTCTTTCAATCTTGGTGTGATCACTTATACCGGCTGCTGCCAGTAATTCCACAAAACTTGTGATAGTTTCCTTGTGGTAATTGGCCACCCTACTAGTTTTGTCTTTCACGTTAAGTCCACGCATTAGCATTTTATCTTGTGTTGCTACTCCAGCTGGACATGTATTATTATTACATTGAAGTGCCTGAATACATCCAACTGCCAGCATCATTGCTCTTGCTGAATTACAAATATCTGCTCCAAGTGCCATAGTCCTGATCATATGAAAACCAGAAACGATTTTTCCCGAACCAATAATCTTAATATCCTTTCTTAGGTTATACCCGATCAGAGTATCATGAACAAATGACAATCCATCTCTTAAAGGCATTCCCAGAGAGTTGGAGAATTCTACTGGTGCTGCACCAGTGCCTCCTTCTCCCCCATCAACTGTTATGAAGTCAGGTTTTATTCCAGTCTCAATCATTGCACGGCAAAAATCCTTGAACTCTTCTCTCCGACCAACGCATAATTTAAATCCCACAGGTTTACCACCAGACCGATCTCTTAATAGCTTAATAAAATGCATCAACGAATTCGCATCACTAAATGCTGAATGACCGGGAGGAGAAGCTACAGTAGTATGGGGTTCAACTCCTCTAATTGCCGCGATCTCAGGTGTATTCTTAACAGCAGGCAAAATTCCACCATGACCTGGTTTAGCTCCTTGTGACAGTTTGATTTCAATCATTCTTACCGTTTCGGTTTTCGCTTTTTCTTCAAACTTGTCTGGATCAAAATTCCCATGATTATCCCGGCAACCAAAATATCCAGTTCCGATTTGCCAAACCAAATCACCGCCAGGTTCTAAATGAAACGGGCTAATTGCACCTTCACCAGTATTATGATAAAAACTTCCCTGTTTTGCTCCACCATTCATTGCCAGGACAGCATTCTTACTAAGTGACCCGTAACTCATAGCAGATATATTCAATACTGAAGCATTATAGGGCTGCTTACAATCTGGGCCTCCAACCATAACTCTTGGGTCATGGTCCATCCCTCCATTTATTGGGTAAAGAGAATGCGCCATCCACTCGTAACCGCTTCGATACACATCTACTTGTGTACCGAATGGTGTAGTATCATTTACGTTCTTTGCTCTTTGATAGACTAGTGATCTGAATATTCGATTTAAAGGTCTACCTTCTGTATCGGTCTCAACAAAATACTGTTGAATTTCAGGGCGAATGCTTTCGAGAAAGTATCTAAGGTTTCCAAGAATTGGAAAATTCCGTCGTATGGTATTTTTGGGTGCAAAAGTGTCCCTTACACCTATTATTAAAATTGGAACCACTAATACTAAAGACCATAATCCCGGTTTCCAGTAAAAATAGAACAGAACTTCCGCTGCAATCAGAACCAGCGCAATTTGATAAAACCGATATCTCATATTTTAAAGATGTTTGCTTTTAAATACTAATAGTTTGTCTCTTGACATATCCTCCATGGAGTACTTAATTCCTCCAACACCTAATCCAGAGGAATCTCTTCCACCAAAAGGCATCCAGTCAACGCGAAATGCAGTATGATCATTGATCATCACAGCAGCGGCATTAATCTGATTAGATATGTTAAGAGCACTATCCAAATTTGAGGTATATACTGAGGCCTGGAATGCATATTCCAAACTATTTGATTTCTCAATAGCCTGGTTTACATCATCATATCCATAAATACATACCACCGGACCAAATATCTCTTGGGTAGTGACTTTACTCTCATCCGCAGGGTTAAGAATTACAGTTGGTGCATAAGTTGTGTCACTCAGTTTTTCTCCACCTAATAATATCTCCCCACCTGCTTTTCGAGCTTCAGAGACCCACTCCGCTACTCGATCTACTTCTCTTGGTAATATAAGGGGACCGCAATCAGTATCCTTTTCAAGAGCGGAACCAACTTTAAGGTTTCTTGCTCCTTCTACAACTCTATCTGTAACTTCCTTTAAAATACTATTGTGAACAAAGACTCTTTGCACAGAAACACAAACCTGACCAGAGTGATAAAACCCTCCTTTTATAAGGCTTGGAATCATTTCATTCAGATTGGCATCTGGTTCTACGATTAATGGAGCGGCTCCACCATGTTCAAGTGCACATCTGGTTCCCGGTGACAACTTAGACCGTAGATACCAACCGACTCTTGCCGAACCAATAAATGAAAAGAAATTAACCCGGGGATCAACCACCAACTTCTCAGCTGCTTCATTACCAGAAATGATATATTCACACCATCCGTCTGGCAATCCTGCTTCTTTCAAAATCTCAACAAACTTGATGCAAGATCTTGGTGTAGTAAGAGCTGGCTTCACAATTACGGGAGCACCCACTGCAATCGCAGGTACAGTTTGATGTATTATAAGGTTTAAAGGATGATTAAATGCGCTGATTGAAGAAACTACACCAATTGGCTCCTTTCTGGTAAATGCCATTCGGTTGGCACTGGATTTAGTTTGCCCCATGGGAATCTCTTCACCTCCAAAATAACCCATATCTTCAATGGCTAATTTCACACCATTAATAGCTCTATCAACCTCCACCAAACTATCCACATAAGGTTTACCTCCTTCTTCCGCAGCTATCATGGTCAATTCTTCACGCCTGGATTTCATAATCTCAATTGTGCGTTCAAGAATCTCAACCCTTTCATATTTTGGAAGCCATTTTGAGCGATTATCGAATAACATCTTTGCTTTCGCTAATGCTGCATCAACAGATTTACTATCCACCATTTCAAGCTCTTCGATAAGGCTCAAATCATAGGGATTTAATACTTCTAGTTTTTCACTCATGGGTTGTTTATTTTTTGCTTTGTTCTGCCAGACCTTTAATTAAAATTTGATGGTTAAGTGAATAATCTACCGGAACATCCATTAAATGTACACCCTGAGTATTTAGACACTTTTCTAAAGTCGTAGTAAAATCATCACAATCAGTTATTCTGTAGCCGTGAGCACCGTAACTCTCAGCATACTTCACAAAATCAGGATTATTAAAGTCCAATCCGAAATTATCAAATCCTTCTCCCTCTTGCTTCCACTTAATCATACCATAGGCACTATCATTTAATATGATGACTACAATATCCAATTTAAGTCTTACCGCAGTTTCCATTTCCTGAGAATTCATCATAAATCCTCCATCACCACAAATTGCCACAACCTTACGATTAGGGTAAGTAATCTTTGCTCCCATTGCAGAGGGAAGTCCAGCACCCATAGTTGCTAATGCATTATCTAGTAACAGTGTATTGGGTTGGTAAGCCTTGTAATTTCTTGCAAACCAGATTTTGTACACTCCGTTATCCAAAGTAATGATTCCATCATCCGGCATCAACTTACGAATCTCATTTACTATTCTTTGAGGAAGTAACGGAAATCTTTTATCCTCAAAATATTTCGTGATATGACTTTCAATATCTTCTTTGAATCCTAAAAACTTGTCAATCTCCCAGTGAGATTGTTTTGCCACATTATCTGCCAGGTATTGAACGCTATTGGCAATATCTCCAACCACTTCAACCTGAGGAAAATAAACAGGATCTACTTCGGCACTGAAATGATTGACATGGATCACATTACAACCATCTTCTTCCATAAAAAATGGAGGCTTTTCAATTACATCATGACCAACATTGATAATCAAATCTGCAGCATCAATCGCATTATGTAAATAATCGTGATCTGATAATGCTGCAGTTCCCAGAAACAGTTCATGTCTCTCATCGATTACTCCCTTTCCCATTTGGGTATTGAAAAATGGAATTCCTGATTTATCTACAAAATCAGTGAGTGCCTGACTTGTCGTATTTCTATTGGCACTGGCACCTATTAATAATAAGGGCCTTCTGGCTAAATGAATCATTTCAATAGCAGCATCAAGGCATTTCTTATCAGCATTTGGTCTCCTGACATAGCTCTTCTGAAACACTCTATCCGGACTTTCTTCAGCTGCAACATCCTCTGGCAATTCCAGATGTACAGCTCCAGGACGCTCTTCTGTTGCCTTTCTAAATGCTTCACGAACATTGTTAGCAATAGTATTCCCATTGACTATTTGGTGAGTATACTTAGTGAGTGGCTTCATCATTCCCACCACATCAATAATTTGAAACCTGCCTTGTTTACTGGTTTTTATTGGTTTCTGACCGGTAATCATCAATAATGGCATACCTCCTAACTGTGCGTAAGCTGCAGCTGTTACAAAGTTGGTAGCTCCTGGCCCAAGTGTACTTAGGCATACTCCAGGTTTTCCAGTCAACCTACCATAAGTAGCAGCCATAAACGCTGCACCTTGTTCGTGTCTGGTAAGGATTAACTTAATTCGTGAATTGATTAGAGATTGTAGAAAATCTAAGTTTTCTTCTCCTGGTATTCCAAAAATGTACTCTACATCTTCATTTTCCAGGGCTTTTACAAAAAGATCGGAAGCTTTCATTAAAATGAATAAAGGGTTAAAGGAGTTCGGTTAATAATTCCCATGTGTATCTATACACTTACTATTTCGTCAGTGACACTTCTTTCCAAGTTATCAAATTACCCTAATACCACCAACTCAATGGCAACAAATGCCGACTGACGACAAACTATAAACCATGTTTTTTCCAAAATAGTTATCAAATTTGACTCCTTAGTATATAAGGCATTTTGAGATTATTTAATTAGCATTGCGTATCAAGTTCCAAAGGGGTTTGATTTATCGTAAAACAACATTAAAACAGTGCTGAAATGGGCAAGATCAAGAAAATACTGATCAGTAACAGAGGTGAAATTGCAGTTAGAATCATTAAGACTGCCAAAAAACTTGGAATCAAAACTGTTGCTTTATACAGTGATCCGGATCGTGAAGGGTTACATGTAAAATTAGCAGATGAAGCCTGGCACCTACCTGGGTCCACTTCAGCTGAGACTTACCTGGATGTTCCAAAAATCCTTGAAGCTTGTAAAGCACTAAACGTTGATGCCATTCACCCTGGATATGGGTTCTTATCGGAAAATGCAGACTTTGCTAACAAAGTACGAGAAGCTGGTATTATTTTCATTGGACCTTCAGCAGAGGCTATCGAGACAATGGGTAGTAAACTTGCTGCTAAAGAAGCAGTTAGTGATTTTGGAGGAGTTCCAATGGTTCCAGGCATGGAAGGAGCGATTGATGATATTCAAGAAGCAAAGCGAACGGCTAAAGAAATTGGATTTCCAGTTCTTATCAAAGCAAGTGCCGGCGGTGGTGGAAAGGGAATGCGTGTTGTAGAAAACGAAGAAGAATTTGAGGAGCAAATGGATCGTGCCATCAGTGAAGCAACTTCTGCATTTGGAGATGGAGCTGTATTTGTTGAAAAATTCATTATGAACCCTAAGCATATCGAGATCCAAATTCTCGGTGATGAGCATGGAAATATTATTTACTTATTTGAAAGAGAATGTAGTATTCAAAGAAGACACCAGAAGGTAGTAGAAGAAGCTCCTTCGCCGGTTGTTGATGAAGTGAAAAGAGCTGCAATTGGAGAAGCCGCAGTGAACGTTGCTAAGGCTTGTGGTTACTATGGCGCTGGAACTGTTGAGTTCATATATGATGAAAATGGTGAGTTCTACTTCCTGGAAATGAATACAAGACTTCAGGTTGAACACCCCGTTACTGAAGAAATCACCGGTGTTGACCTTGTTGCTGAGCAGATCAATATCGCTGAAGGAAATGCAATTCCTTTCAAACAGGAAGACCTAAAAATAAATGGTCACAGCATTGAAATTAGAGTATATGCTGAAGACCCTTTAAATAACTTCCTTCCAGATTCAGGTAAACTTAATCAGTATACTCGTCCAACTGGTGATGGAGTAAGACTTGACGATGGTTTTGAGGAAGGAATGGAAGTAACTGTTTTCTATGATCCTATGATCGCTAAGTTGATCACACATGGAAAAGATAGAGCGGAAGCTATTGAAAAAATGAACAAGGCCATTGATGATTACAAAATCGGTGGAATCGCAACAACCTTAGAATTCTGTCGATTTGCTTTGAATCATTCAGATTTTAGGGATGGATCATTCACGACCAAGTTTGTTGAAAAATACTTCTCTCCTGAGCTTTTGAAGGCCGCTAATGAAGATGAGCAGGAGATTGCTGCTTTATTTGCTGGATATGATTTCAGTCAAAATAAAGGGCAAGTTTTAGATATTCAAAACTCAGAATCCAACTGGAAAAACAGGCTATAAGTAATGGCTGAAATACGTCCTTTAAGAGCTTTTCGATACAAAGAAGAATTAAATGATCAAATAGGAGATCTCGTTTCCCCGTTATTTGATGTAGTCTCCGAGAAGCAAAGAAATGCATTATACAAAAATCCTTTAAACAGTATCCATCTGTCAGTTCCAAAAGGTGAAAATGCGTCAAATGATGCACAAAAGCTTCTTGAACAATGGAAATCTGAAAGAACCATCATTCAGGAAGACAAACCTGCTATTTATGGATACTACCAACACTTCTCGCTTCCTGGAAGCACAAAAGAATATGTTCGAAAAGGCTTTATCTGTAATATTAGGGTTTACGATTGGGATGAAGAGATCATTTTGAGACACGAGAACACCATTCCTCACTCTGTAAATGATCGACTGGAATTAATAGAAAAAACTCAACTTAACGTAAGCCCTACCCATGGCTTATATACAGATGAGAACCATACCATAGAAGATTACCTGGATGCCAGCATGTCCAATCCTGTCTATGAAACTGAAGACTACCAGGGAGTAAAGGATGTATTGAGTGTGATTGATGACCCAGAAACGATAAAGAAGGTCATTAACATCATTCGTGACAAAAAGATTATTCTCGCAGATGGACACCATCGATATGAAGGATCATTGGCTTACATGAAATCTCAGCGAGAAAGCAATCCGAACCATACAGGAAATGAGGGATACAACTTTCATATGATGTATCTCACCAATACCGAATCAGATGACCTTAGAATCTTGCCAACTCATCGATTGGTGAGAAATGTAAAGGACTTTTCAGAAGAGTGGTTACTTAAACAACTAGAGGAGTATTTTATTATTAAGACTGTGGAAAATGCTCCTGATGTAAATGAAATCATTCTTGGGAAGAAATGGGCCTTTGGACTATTGGTTGGCGATAATGCTTACAAAATCAGATTGAAACCTGAGAAGATTGATGAAATCTATTGGAATTTCCCACAGAAAATAAAGGAAGCAGATCTTACCGTCATGCACTTCTTCATTTTTGAGAAAATATTGGGCATTCCAGGTAAGAATCAGAGAGACTCAGAGTTTTTCTATTTCGAAAGAAACTTTACGGAATGCCTCTATGAAGTAATAAAAGGCATAGCACAATTTGCCATTATTACTAAAGACGTTCCGATCGAAACTGTGAAAGAAGTGTGTTATACAGGTTACACCATGCCGCAGAAATCGACATACTTCTACCCAAAAGTGATTTGTGGTTATGTTTTTGGCTCAATTCAAGAAAATGAATTTAACACACCCGCTGATCTTAGCTTCTAATTCCCCCAGAAGGCAACAAATCCTTAAAGATGCCGGATTTGTATTCGAGGTATTCACAAAAAATGTAGATGAGGAATTCAGTCCTGATATGGACGTCAGAAAAGTTGCGGAATACTTAGCCACAAAGAAAAATAAGGCCTACTTAGGTGAAATTAATAATAAGATTATCCTTACTGCGGATACCACTGTAGTTCTAGGTAAAACAATCCTTAACAAACCAGAAGACGATCAAGATGCCATCAAGATGCTCAAGGATCTTTCTGGAACGAGACATGAAGTTATTACAGGTGTGGCAATATCGTTAAACGACCAATTAGTAAGCTTTAGTGACACCACTTTTGTTGATTTCAAGGAATTGGTAGATGAAGAAATCGAATTCTATGTTACTCAATACAAGCCTCTGGATAAAGCGGGTGCTTATGGAATTCAGGAATGGATTGGTATGATAGGTGTTACCAAATTAGAGGGATCTTTCTATAATGTAGTTGGGCTTCCTATTGACAAGGTTTATCAGCAATTAATCAAATTCCAATCTTCATAGAGCCATTGGCCAGAAGATAATATCCACTCTCCTGTTTTTCATTCTCCCAAGCTGAGTCCTGTTATCAAAGACAGGATTTAATTGGCCAAAATCTTTCCGCTCAATCATTTCCTCCAGGATATTTCGATTTTTTAGTATTTGAATAACAGACTCACTTCTCATCTCAGAAAGCCATTCATTGTACTCAACTCCACCAATATTATCCGTGTGACTATGTATTGTGATTGAATAACCCTGAATATTAGGAATAGAATCAAGAAACTCATACAATCTGCCAGCCTGATAGCCATCAATATAATAGCTTCCTCCCCCAAAGTAGATACTCCTAATAATATGTCCATCCTGATTTTGGGCAAACGAGGAACTGCTAAAAAGTAAAAGCAGGCATATAAATAACGGGAGACGCATGAGTTATTAAACTGATTGTCTTGATATTGGTTTCAAAGAGCAAAAAAATAGGCCCACATAATTGCAGGCCTTGATTTATAATCTTAATAAATAACTCAATGTCTATTCATCTGAGTCTTCATTTTCTTCTTCGTCCTGATCTGTGCCTTTTATAGCATCATCTTGTTCTAATCTTTTAGAAACCACCAGGAATGGCCCTGAAACAACCTGATCACCCTCACTAATTCCGGTGATAATCTCGATATTCTCAAAATCTGAGATACCAGTTTCTACTTCCTGCATCTTAGCGATTCCATCAACATTTACGAAAACTATTTCTTTGATCTCCTCTTCTTCCTCTTTGTTTTCCTTGTTTGATTTCTTTTTGCTTTCAGAATCATCTCCTTCTTTTCTCTCGTCTTCAGGCTTTCTCGTAGTTACAGCGGATAACGGAACAGTTAGTACACCTTTTTTCACCTCAGTAATGATGTCAACACTTGCCGTCATTCCCGGCTTGAAAGGATATTGCATTCCTTTCTTATTAATAAGATCTTCATAAGAACTATTCAGTATTCTTACTCTTACTTCAAATTCCGTTACAGCATCAGCTGAAACTTTGTCGTTGGCAGTATTTGCAATCTGAGTCACCACTCCTTTGAATGTTTCATCCATGTAACTGTAAGAATCAACATCAATAATGGCAGTATCACCAACGGAAATCTTAATAATGTCATTTTCATTAACATTTACCCTAACTTCCATTCTACCAAGATCTGCAATTCTTAACAGCTCAGTTCCCTGCATCTGAGAAGTTCCTACTACTCTCTCACCTTTCTCCACGTTCAGCTTTGAAACGATACCCGTCATAGCCGCTCTGATAGTTGTTAAATCAAGATTTTCTCTTGCATCTGCCACATTTGCCTGGGCACTCTTCACGAGGTATTCAGCAGCTACTGCACTTTGTTTTGCTGAATTCAGATCTTCCTGAGCGATTTTGAAGTTGGCTTCTGCCGTTTGAAAGTCTGCATCAGAAATTACTTTTTCAGCATATAATTTCTGCTGTCTGGTAAAGTCTAACTCTGCTCTTACATAAGTTGCTTTTGCTCTGGACTCCCTTGCTCTGGCATCTGCCAAATTTGCCTTTTGTTGATTTAATGTAGCATAAGTTCTTTCCAGCGCATTTTGGAAGTTATCAGGTCTGATCTTCACAAGAAGATCTCCGATTTCTACAGAATCACCTTCCTCTACATTAAGTTCAATAATCTCACCAGGTACCTCCGGGCTAATTTTAACTTCTACTTCTGGTTGAACAGCTCCTGAAGCGCTTACTTTCTCAGTAATTGTAAGCTTAGTGGCTTCTGACAACTCTACTTCGGTCTGTCTTTGACCTCCTACTACACCCTGCTTCTTAAGCACAAGTGCAACAATGAGTAATACCACTAGAACTGCGGCCAGGATGTATATTATTTTATTATTTGATTTTCTTTTCTTCGCCATGATTAGTCAAGTGATAAGGTTTTACCTTGGTAGAATTCTAAGATTTTAAGTTTAAAAATAAAGTCGTATTTCGCTCTGATCAGATCCGATTCAGCGGCATTTAAATTATTCAATGCCAATGTGTAATCAGTGAAATTAGCAGAACCTGCAGCTCTCATTTTCTCTGTGTTTTCGTATGAGATTTTGAGAGATTCAACCTGGTTTCTGCTTGATATGTAAGTATTGTAGGCGGCTCTTGCGTCCAAGTATGCACTCTCAATTTCCTGCCTTAATCCATTCTTCGTTTCAATAGTATTCAACTTGGCAGTTTCATAACTAATCTTGCTGTTTTGAATGCTTTGATTAACTCTAAGATTGTTAAAAATTGGAACAGACATACTGAAACCAACATTTTGTCCAAGGTTATTATCCAATTGCTCAGAAAAGTTAAAAGTTGGGTCCTGATCAAAATATCTGGTATCAATACTGTAGAAAGCACTGATTGTTGGAAAAAACCCTCCTCTTGCAACTTCAACTCCAATTGCCTGCGCTTCCTCATTCATTTCTGCAGCAAGCACATCTGGTTGTGAAGCAAGCGCTTCTTCATATATTTTTTGGGGATTCAATACCAGCTCTTCCTGGCTATTTTCATTTACTTCAATCTCTGGAGTTACAACATCAAATTCCGGATCATAAGGAATCTGTAAAAGTTGCATTAATTGAAGTCTTGATAAGTTCAAATTATTCTCAGCAGTAACAACTCTGGTCTCGTCAGAGGCTACCTGTGCTTGTAGTTGCAATTCCTCAGTTACTGCCAACGAACCATACTGCACTAACTTAGAGGTTCTACTCAATTGCTCCTCGCTATTCGCCAACTGATATTTCGCATTCTCAAGAAGCTCCTTATTTAACAAAACCGCCAAATAAGCGGAAGCTACATTCAGACCTACCATGTTTTTAGCATCTTCAATATTTTTCAAAGAAGCGTCTAACAACAAAGAATTCTGTCGAATACTTTTATAATTCGCCAGACCATTAAATAATGTAACACCAGCATTCAATCCAAACGTGTTGGTCTGAGATTGGAAATCTGAAATAGCGTTTGTTACCGGGTTTACGTTTCTACCGAAGTTATAAATATGGTTTGCACTAGCATTCACTGAAGGTGCTAAAGCTGCCTTACTTTGATTCAATGAAGCTTGGTTCTGTTGCGAACTCAGGTAGCTTCTTTGAACCTGAATACTATTATTGTACGCATGATTAATGCATTGTTCCAATGTCCACACTTTCCCGGTTTGGGCGTAACCCAACCATGGAAGCAGAGTGATTAAGAGTAGTAGTTTGAGTTTCATTTTGACCTTTGATTTTAAATTATTGATCTATATCTGGTATATAAATTACTTTCTTTATCCAACTGAGGCTTTTGAGATACTCTAATGTGATTGGTCTCAAACCAGAATCCATTTCCAAAATCTGACAAGCCAGATCATTTTTACCCTTTCTGGAAACAGTCATGGTAGCGATGTTACAATCATCATGTGATATGATATCTGTGATAAAGGCGATACTTCCTGGTTGATCTTCCGCTTCTATGATCAAAGTATGCAAACTTGCCGTAAAACCTGCCGCAAATCCATTTACCTCCACTATTTTGATAACTCCTCCTCCTCTACTCTCTCCTACAACTGTAGTAGATCGATCACCATTGGTTAACTCTAGTTTGACGGTATTTGGATGCAAGGTATTCGCATTTCCCACAGATTTGAACTGGTAATTCAGGGATTGTTTTTCAGCTTCATCAAAGGAGGTTTTGATCCGTTTGTCATCGGTCTTAAAATCGAGTAATCCCGCTATTATAGCACGATCACTTCCGTGTCCCTCATAAGTTCTGGCAAAGGAATTGTAAAATGTAATTTTGGCCTCTTCCGGGATTCTTCCCAAAATTCGATTGCCTACTCTTCCAATTCTTACTACCCCTGCCGTATGTGAGCTGCTTGGTCCGATCATTACAGGTCCAATCATATCGAATACAGAGCTCTTTTCTGCCATTTCTTGGGTTATTTAGGATTAATTGGCATTAAAACCAATTTAAATACGTGAGAACAGTAAAATAGTTATTTAAACGGCTACAGCTGCCTTGATATGTGGATGAGGATCGTAATTTTCAAGTGTGAAATCCTCAAACTTAAAATCAAAAATACTCTTCACATCCGGGTTGATTTTCATCTTTGGAAGTGGTCTGAAATCTCGTGATAACTGAAGCTCAGTTTGTTCCAAATGATTGCTGTACAAATGGGCATCTCCAAAAGTGTGTACGAAATCACCATACTCCAAACCGCATACCTGTGCTACCATCATCGTTAACAATGCATAGGAAGCGATATTAAAAGGTACTCCTAAAAATACATCTGCACTTCTTTGGTATAATTGACAGCTCAATTTCCCATCTGCCACATAAAATTGGAACATAGTGTGACAAGGAGGTAAAGCCATATTACCTACTTCTGCAACATTCCATGCATTCACCAAAAGCCTTCTTGAATCAGGGTTATTTTTGATCATATCGATCAACTGAGTGATCTGATCTATAGTTCTTCCATCAGCGGTAGGCCAGCTTCTCCATTGTACTCCATAAACAGGACCCAATTCCCCATTTTCGTCTGCCCATTCATCCCAAATTGAAACACCGTTTTCCTTTAGGTATTTGATGTTGCTATCACCCTTCAAAAACCACAACAATTCATGAATAATTGATCTTAAATGAAGTTTTTTAGTAGTAACCAACGGAAATCCATCTTGTAAATTGAATCTCATTTGATAGCCAAAAACACTAATGGTTCCAGTTCCTGTTCTATCTTCCTTCTTCGCTCCATTGGCCAAAATGTGCCTCATCAAATCATGGTACTGCTGCATAAATTCGGGGTTTATTATTATGAATTTTTAAAATTAGTTGAATTTTTTAGGAAGGAAAAGGGAATTGAGTTTTTGTCAGTTGTCAGTTGTCAGTTGTCAGTTGTCAGTTGTCAGTTGTCAGTTGTCAGTTGTCAGTTGTCAGTTGTCAGTTGTCAGTTGTCAGTGAAACGAATTATTAAATTACAAGGATACCCAATCAATAAAAATACATGTTTCCAGAATTTCTGTAGTGAATCGAAAGAACTATCCGGAATCCTCCTGTTCCAACACGTACAATACCGGTGATTTGGCTTGGGATGGCAGATTTAATGAGTATACATTAATCGGGATTCCTGATCCCACACGTTCTCCAGAATTTCTGACTAAGAAACAATCTCTCTGCAACAAAAAAACCGAAAACTGACAACTGATAACATCTTCTATATACAGCTATCATCCCTTTCAAGCAACTAAACCACAGCTTCACAACTCAAATCTCGAAACTCTACTTATATTTAACCCCAATGACTCAAAACACAGGATTGCCCAAGCGTATTGTTGATTTCTACTGCTCTAAAAAAGCATTGACCATATCTCTTGTAGGGGCATTTGTTGTGTTTCTATTCTTTGGTTGGCAGCTTCAAAAACTAACCTTCGATTTTGATTTTGAAAGCTTCTTCCCAAACGACCATCCAGACCTTACTTTTTTCAATGACTTCAAAGAATCATACGCCTATGATAATGACTTCCTGTTTATCGCAATTGAGAATTCTCCTTCGGTGTTTGATTCAGCTTTTCTTGCTGATTTTCAAAAGGTTCATGATGAGCTCGAGACTTTAGAGGGTACTGAGAGTCTTCTTTCTCCACTTAACTTTGCAGTTCCTGTAAAAACTCCAGGTGGATTAGCCAGAATCAAGACTTTACATCAGGAAGACAATAGTCGGTTAAAAAAGGATAGTGCAAGAGTTTACAAATCATCACCTGTTGAGCAAAGTTTGTTTGGCAAGGATATGAAGGCTATTGGAATTCAAATTCAGCACAAACATTTTGTAGATATACAGGAAGCAGAACGCTACATCGACAAGGTATATCAAATTACCTCCAGTTTCCCTGAGGACCAGGTTCATATTGCCGGAAGAATACCAGTGCAAAAAGACTTTGTAGCCCTGATCCAGTCTGACTTTGCCATGTTTATTGTGGTTGGCCTTGTGATCGTGATCCTCTTCCTGTTTTGGCAGTTTCGATCTATTAGTGGTGTGGTGCTTCCTCTAATAATTATAGTTTGGAGTACTGTGGTGACACTTGGTATTATCATTTTTGTTGGGGAGCAATTGAATATCCTCAGTGTATTGATTCCTACTATTATTGCATTTGTCTCCCTTTCAGATGTAATTCACTTCCTAACAAAATATGAGTCATTAATCGCCCAGAATATTGAAAAGCAAGAGGCTCTATTAATAACCATTAAGGAAATTGGAATTGCCACATTTCTGACCTCATTCACAACTGCTTTAGGGTTTATTTCTCTGATCTCAATTCAGGTAATGCCGATCCAGGCGCTTGGTATTTTCACTGCAATTGGTGTGATGCTTTCTTACGTGATTACTATGATTCTAATTCCCGCCAGAATTCAATTCTCAAAAGGGGTAGTAATCAAAAAGAGCAATAAAGATCAGTCATGGGATAAACTGACTATGGGCTTTCTGATTTTTGGAATCAGAAATCAGAGAATGATCATTACTGTTGCGCTGTTTTTCATTCTGATATGTGTATTCGGAATAGCCCAGTTGCAAATCAATGCAGAACTCCTTGACGATCTTCCCGAAGGACACAGGGCCCGTAACAATTTTGAGTATTTTGATGATCAATTCTCAGGTACAAAACCGTGGCAGCTAGCATTGCTAACAGCAGATTCTGGTAAATCTATTTATACCATCAAGGCGCTTAAGGAGATTGAAAAAATTGAAGAACATCTGGAAAATGAATACCCGGTTAAGAATTTGATTTCACCAGTTCAGAAAGTAAAATTTCTCAACATGGCTTATCTGGGTGGTAGTATGAACAACTATGTTCTTCCAGAATCCGATGAGCAACTGAAGCAAGTATTAAGATTTGAAAGGCGAATTAATGCTCCATTCAAACCGCTGATTGATGTAGACGAATATTCCAGAATTGCAGGATATATCACAGAAATCGGTTCCAAAGCAACTCAACAAAAAGATATTGCTTTGATGAAGTTCATAGAAGCTGAAATTGACCCCAATGTGTTAAATGCAAGATTAACTGGAACAACCTACCTAATAGACAAAAGTCATCAATTCTTAAGTGTGAATTTGTTTTGGGGAATTGGTATTGCGTTTGCTGTTGTGGGTATTCTGGTTTTGATATTATTCAGATCATGGACATTAATATTTGTGACACTCATTCCAAATGTGCTCCCTGTATTAGGAATAGCTGCATTAATTGGGTTTTTGGGGCTCCCAATTAAATTGACTACCAGTATCATATTTACAATCTCCTTTGGTATTGCTGTTGATGATACCATTCACTTTATATCGAAGTTCAAAATTGAGATCAACAAAGGGCTTACCGTCCTAAGAGCATTGAAAAACACATTCCTCACTACTGGTAAAGCGATGATTGTGACTACCATGATTCTATGTGCTGGGTTTGCATTGTTTTGTTTCTCAAACTTTGGAGCTACCTACTTCCTGGGTATATTTATTTGTGCAACTCTAGTGTTTGCATTGTTTATAGATTTGCTACTACTTCCAGTTTTGTTGCATATCTTTTATCCAAATACTAAAAAATACCGTAAGTAATGGGTATGAAATCCCTCAAAGCCTTTTTGATCATTGCACTAGTTGCTCTACCGATCCTGGTGCTAATGAGCAATAGTGAGGATATCATCTGGCCTGAAATTTCAAAAATCAATGGTGTCAACTATGTTTCCAGCCGAACTCCAATGCAACCTGCAGACGCAGAATCTGTTGTAACACTAGGCAGCAATTACATCTCCATTATTCCATACGCATTTATCCCCGGGCATCAGCCTGAAGTATACTTTGACGTACCTCAACAATGGTATGGCGAAAGAATTGAGGGAACACTTCAGATGATAGAAGAGTCTCGCAAAAAGGGTCTGAAAATTATGTTAAAACCCCATGTCTGGGTTCGTGGTGATGGATGGGCAGGAGAGTTTAAATTGGAGACTGAAGAAGAATGGCAAAAGTGGGAGAAGGCATTTGACAAATACATCCTCACCTATGCGGAAATCGCGGATTCATTGGATATAGAAATCTTCTGTTTTGCCACAGAATTCAGGATGGTAATAAGAGAACATCCCGAGTACTTTCCTAAACTAATATCAAAGGTCAGAGAAGTCTACAAAGGTAAATTGACCTATGCCGCCAACTGGGACAATTATGAGAATGTACAATTCTGGGATCAACTGGATTACATTGGAGTGGATGCCTACTTCCCTATTTGTGATCAAAAAACTCCTGAAGTAAATAACCTGATTGGTTTGTGGGATCCTGTAAAGAAGAAATTAAAAGGCTATGCCGATAAGTACAATAAACCCATCCTGTTTACTGAGTATGGCTACCAGAGTATAGACTTCAGTGCCAGTGAGCATTGGAACATATCCTCAGGATCTGATTTGAATATGGTTGCTCAACGAAATGCTTATGAAGCGATTTACAAAACCTTCTGGGATGAGAACTGGTTCGCGGGTGGATTTCTGTGGAAATGGTACCCAAATCATCCAAATGCAGGAGGAAAAACCAATAAAAGATTCACTCCACAAAACAAACCGGCAGAGAAGGTAGTTTCACAGTACTACAACAAATACACAGAAGAATAGATGTCAGTCAAACTAGGAGAACAAATCCCGGAAATTGCTTTATTAGATCAAAACAATCAAGTAGTCTCACTAAGAGAGAAAATAGGAAATCCTCTTGTAGTCTACTTTTATCCAAAGGACTTTACTCCAGGCTGCACCATGGAAGCATGCAGCTTTCGTGATAACTACAATAGAATAAAAGAGAAAAATGCTGAGGTAATTGGCATTAGTTCAGATTCCCCGGAAAGCCATACCAGGTTTGCAAAGAAGTACAATCTGGAATACATATTACTATCAGACTCCAGCAAAAAGGCTGAAAAACTGTTCGGAGTAAAAAGAAACCTATTTGGCGCCCTGCCAGGTAGAGAAACATTTGTATTCGACAAAAACGGAGCGCTTATCAAACACATCAGTTCCGCTATTAACCCTTTGAAGCATGTAGATCAGTCTATTAAGGCGTTGGAGGAACTAGTTGCAGCAGTGTAGCTTGTTTCCGGCTTAAGAAGGATCTGAAGATGAAGTGCTATTAGAAGCTGTTGTCGGTTATCTGTTGTCAGTTTTGTAAGTAGTTATGCCAGGGCATCAATCCCCTCAGCCCCCTTCTCCAAGGGGAAATACTTGGATTTATAAAGTTACTAATAAAAAAACCGAAACTCGAAAGCCATCCGAGTTAGTCACGATTAGAAACCTAAGAGCATATACCAGGATCAAGGCTTTAGTTATTGTTGCAGCAACATCGAAGGAGGGCGACCCGAAACACGTAACTCGTTAAACAGACAACAGTCAACTGATGACTGATAACAGACAACAAAAAAACCTTCATCACCCGGATATTGTCATTCGTCAACCTGATTCTGTCGTTCACACATTTTATTTCAGCAGCCGGAATTACCGTTGCATATTTGAATCAGATAACAACAAAGAAATAATCTAAAACAAAGATATAAGACATTAAAGATCCTTTTTTCCATAGCTGGTAGATTCGAAAAGGCCATCACGTTTAGAACGGGTGGCTTTCTCTTTTTTATAAGGATTCTATTTCAGATTGCTCTGATCGAAGGAAAAAGGTAGGATATCCCTCACTGTGTCTATTGTAATCACCTGACCATCTTTTGAATCAATCAATAATTTCATTTTATGGTCAAATCTATTCTCGAATTCCACCATTGCTTGTCGGCAACTGCCACATGGGAAACCTGGCTTGTTGTCAGATGCAATTGTGACTGCTAATACGATAGGCTTGGAATTTGGGAAACTCGTCCCTGCACTGAACAGAGCTACTCTCTCAGCACAAAGACCTAAAGGGAAAACCGCATTCTCCTGATTGTTTCCAGGAACGATTTCCCCATTTTCTAATAACACAGCTGCTCCAACATTATAATTTGAATAAGGTGCATATGCAGTATCTACAGCTTTTCTTGCTGCTATCATGACCTGCTTTTCCTGCTCTGTTAATTCAGTATCAAAATCTACTTGAGTGACTTGAGTTGAGATGTCTATTTTCTTCATGATTGATCCTCAGTGCTGCGTATTTTAAAATCGAGCCTCCGAAAGTAATCATAAAAGATGAAAAAGCTTGCTTAATTGTTCTCAAGTTTTGGGGGCTCCCCTCCTTCTGGTACAAATATTAGTGCTTCAGAATTAATGCAATAACGCTTACCTGTAGGTTTTGGACCATCATCAAACACGTGACCAAGGTGGGATCCGCTTTTGCTGTCTATCACTTCCCATCTTCTCCATCCATACTTGGTGTCAAGTCTTAGGTATACTGCATCATTATCAAATGGCTCATAAAAACTTGGCCATCCTGATCCGGAATCAAACTTAGTGTCTGAGCTAAATACCGGTTGCAAAGAAGCTGCTGAATAGTAAGTACCTTTCTTATAGTTCTTATTGAGTTTACCCGTGAAGGCCCTTTCAGTACCTTGTTCTCTTAATACTTCATATTGAAAGGCTGTCAGTCTGGATTTCCACTCTGACTCAGAAAGAGCCATTTCAAAATCAGTGAATTCCTCTGTAACTATGGTCACACCATCATCACTCTTTTCTTCCTGACTGTAGGCACAAGCCGAAAAGAATAAAGCCGCAAAAATTAGAATACTATTTCTCATACTGCAATTTAGAATTGTTTTACTCGCAGTAACGTCCGGTTTAATAAAACTGTTTTTTGATGTGACCGGATTGTCAAATTTCTTACACGAAACTACATATTAGCCTCGTACTTCTTCCACATTTCGTCAATGTACATCGGTTCGGTAATAATCTCACCGTTCTCTTGTTTGTTCTTTAAGATCACATTTCCTACATGCTTCCATCCTTCCTCAGCAATCTCCATTTCAAACGGCACTACCGTTCCCTGCTGTTGCGGTCCGTTAGGATACATTGTTCTTATAGCCTCTACATATTTGCCATCTTCAAAATAATAAGTTCCTGTACCAAGTCCGTAAACCATATCTCCCTCTGCATCAAACTGAACCCAGGCAAAATGTGATGGAGTGATGAGTTTCATGTATCTGATAAACTCAGGATATTCCTGTCTTGTGCTGTCAGCTTTACCTCTGTAAGACTCGAGGCTCCATGATCCTACTAATGAAGTGTTTTCCGTGTTTGACATTTCTGTGCTTCTGACCCACCTTTCCTCAATCTTCATGCTGTCTGTCATTATCATATCCCCAGTCTCCACATCCATGTCCATTATTTTCGCATAACCTTTATGATACCATTCTCCATCTTTTCTCTCATGTTCAAAAGGGATTGCCTGCCCCAGCTCATTAGATCCCGGAGGGAAGAAGAACTCAATATCCTCCACATACTTACCACCTTCAAAACGATAAGTACCACCACCGGCACCTTCCATTTTGCTTGTGGTTTTATTGTATTTTACCCATATGAAGTGCGTATCAGTTATAAATTTCTCATAGATGATCTCTGCCCCGTATTGAGTCCATTCATCTGGAGTGTTACTATCCACATCTTTATAATATTTTAGGACCCAGGTTCCTTCAATTGAACCCTGATCAGTCTGGACTGTCTCTTTTTTGGGAGGATTATTAGTGCAGGAATAAGCGATTACAGCTACTAACAGAACTATGGAAAACTTCTTCATTTTTGATTCATTGGTTATGTATTATAATTTATCCAATAAATGAATCATCGCCAAATTTTATTATGCCTTTCGGACGAATTCCTTCTCAAAGACACAAAATTGCACTTTTTATAGAAGAAAGTTTTACACAGATGGTTGTGAAGGAAATTTCAGTTTATTGATACTGTGGCTTCAATTTGTCCTTAAACTCCTTAAGAAACTTTTTAACCTTTGGTCTGGTCACATTCACCACATATCCCTGATTAGGATTTAACTCATAAAAATTCTGATGGTACCCTTCTGCCAAATAGAACTTTTCATAAGCCGCCAATTCAGTGACAATAGACTTATTAAATTTCCCTGAAGCACCCAATTCTTCCACATAGCTTCTAACGGTCTCTTCCTGAATTGCATCATGATAATAAACAGCAGAACGATACTGCTCACCTACATCCGGTCCCTGACGATTCAATTGTGTAGGATCGTGTGTTGCAAAGAATATTTCTAAAAGCTCCTGATAAGAAACTACCTGGGGGTCAAATGTAATTTGCACCGCTTCAGCATGGGTGGTCCTGCCATAGCTTACTTGTTTATAAGTTGGATTTTTCTCCTTACCACCTGAGTAACCAGAAACTACATCCTCTACCCCATTTACTCTCTCAAACACGGCTTCAACACACCAGAAACAGCCTCCAGCGAAAGTTGCCAGTTCCAGTCCGTCCTCTAAATCAACTTGCCGAAAATTGTCCGGCCCATTGTTATTGGATTGCGCACACGCAGTGCTTGTAATGATAAGAAAAGCAAAAAGTGATTTTATAAACAAATTCATGGTGTTAATTATTTTAGAAGAAGTAACTAATTAACAGGGATTGAGGTTTTGTAATCCTATGAATTTGTAAGATATCTTACAATCAATCGAAGCTCCAGAACTTCTCGTATTGCTTGGTCCATTCGTGCATTTCCTTAATAGGGAAAGGGTTAGCCATGCAAAATTTCTCTCTTCCAACTTTGGTAATTTCTATAAGCCCGGAGCTCTTTAATATCTTCAGATGTTTGGTAACTGCCTGACGCGTCATCTTAAACTCCTCTACCACTTTATTGATTGGCATGCCGGCACCATTATTCAACAATATCCCAATAATCTCTCTCCTGGTGGGATCTGCTATCGCTTTAAATACACTGTAGGCCTCCTCATTCATGATTCCTTAAATTTTCCCGATAAATGATATTTTAAATACGCCCTCTAACCAAATATACGAATAATCAACCAAATAATTGCATTTCCGGTATGAACGGGGATTTGGGAGTGGTGGTTGTGGTTGTCTGTTGTCTGTTGTCTGTTGTCTGTTGTCTGTTGAACGAGTTACGGGTTACGGGTTACGGGTTGCCCTCCTACGCGATAGCTTTCACCGGCGGCCATAGCCTCTGGCGAAGGACTCGGCGGCCTGCGGGTTGATTAGAGAATGTGTATTTTAGGATTTAGATATTATAACTTAGGATTTTCAAAACCATGCCGTCATTCCGGAAATGTGTAGCAGTTACGAATATCATCACCTATCTCCCCCTTGGAGAAGGGGTTAGGGGGATTGAAAGACTCAAACCTTCTCTCAGCGTCCCGCTAAGATCCACACCCGAAATGTGTTAGTGAAGAAACCATTCCAAAAAGAAGCGTCTCGCTTCAAACCAACATGATAATACCAATTCCCTCACCAATCCACCATTATTGGATTAATACAAATATTTAAGACAGTATTACCAAATACTTGTAGTAAGGCATGAATAATTCCAATTAATTGATCTAGTTTTAATCAAGTTAATCCTGACGAGCTCTCCTGAACTATTTCAATTAGTACATTCAGTGGGAAATAAGAGCACAGATATAGGCTTTCGCACGATACAAGTAATAGAGCAAATGTTCATCAAAATAACTTCAAACAGATAACCATTGAATCAACCCTAGTCAGTACTAAAACCTGAATCACTCTTTGAGCAACCTCTCACGAACATTCCACCCATCACCAGTTATTAATATAAAATACATACCAGATGGCCGATCAATCAACGAAATTGAATAATCCATATCATCACCTAAAACAACCTCTGAAGTATCAAGTATTTTCCCTTCTAAGGTCATTAATTGGATGTTGACTTTTTCGTTTAAGTGTCCTTCATACTTTATATGAACAACATCTCTTGTTGGGTTCGGGTGCAGACTAAAATGCTGATCATATGACTCAAGAGCACTTGTGATGTCAAATGACACGGATTCCGTTTCCAACACACAATCATCAACTGTTACCTCCAAATGATAATCTCCATCTGCAGTGACTTCATATGTATTATCTGTGGCTCCTAATATTGCAGTTCTATCTTTATACCATTGGTTGCCCGTTTCATAATTGGACTGCAAAATAAGACCCGATACTGCAATTTCCGGATCAATTACCGATTCTATCGTGATAGTAAAAACCTCAGTTGCTAAATCAACCGGAGAACTTCCTAAATAGGCATAGTAAGTCCCAAGGTCTAAACTCTCTGGAAACATAATGACTATTTGGGCCGGTCCCGTTTGAAACTCATCTATTTCTATTGTTTCATCATAAATACTATCCATTCCTGCTAGTGAGAGTGTATAATCCCCGTCTATTATGGCATCACCAAACACCGAGTATTCAATCACAGGTTGTGTACATGCAGTAAGGGTAGTATTTTCGAAGGACATTTCTGGAAGAACCAAAAAGTCTTCTGATACGAAGTAGCAGCTGCTGAACTCATTTTCAACACGATACACTCCACTTGTAGTAATGTCCAATGTATTTCCACTTGCATTTAAGGATTCACCATTTAGGAACCACATTCCATCTTCGGCTTCCTCTGCGATTAATTGATATCCATTTCTCACAATTGTTGGAATTGGGGCACTGCCAAAAGTAATCTCACTTGGGTAGTAGACAAATGAACCTTCTGTTGGAACTACCGCTATATAATAAGTTCCTTCGGCAATATTTGAATGTATCATCACGGTAATTTCAGAGCCTGTATCTTCTAAAATCGAGAGCTTTATATCGTGTGATACTGTATCTCCCTGGTATATTATAACTTGTCTTTCTTGTTCTACTTCTGGCCCTCTTCTTGAGTATCCAAATGTATAGGACGTACCCAGACAACCTGACAATACCAGATCACTGTTATCTATTTCATAACTAGTATTCATTGTGGTGAACTCTCCTGTCAGCGCTTCATTATTGTATTTATACAATGCATCCTCCGTGTTGTAATTATAAATAGCATACTGGTAAGTGGTGTTTGGGTCCAAATTGTATAATGTGATAGAGGGAGACAATTCGCTTCCATTATAAACAACCTTTACTCCTTCCGTCAACTCAGTATCATCTGCATTCCAATTTGCATCAGCATTGTAATAAACATTATCTTCTGGCCCTACTGCTATTGGTTCATTTCCTTCCTTCAATAGAACAATCGACCCATCGAAACGGCTATTCCAATAATTAAGCGATGATGTGGTTTCTGTGACTTGAACTGAATAGAAATTTGGTAAGACATCTGGTCTTGAAATTGAAGTTCTGGCCATTGCGGAAACTGAAGTATCATTGTAATTAAGATCCTCCTCATCTGAAATTTTATAAGTAAATGCATGGAAATAATAATTCTCCCTTTCGAATAGACCTGTAATGGTAACTTCATTTCCAGTACCAGAATATACCACAAAGTGATCTCCGTCAATTACGTCACCAGATCCAAAATGGCTATTTGCACTGTAAGACACCCTATCAATTGGTGATTCGTTAATTGTTTCGGATTCACTAGCTAATATCAATATAGAAGCACCTTCCTCCATATCCCAAATTAAATCCACTGACTGATCTGTAATATTAACAGTATTCAAAAAGTCTACGGTATCAGGTTCTGCTGAGAGTTGATCACTTATTGTTGTTGCAAAGAATTTAGCTCCTTTTCTAACCTCATTGCTGCCATAGCTTTGAGTGTAAACAATAGTTAATGCACCTTCATCATTTGTAGGAATATAAAGTGAATCATAATCTGGATCTTGTTCATAATACAGAGTTCTCAGATCAATTTCACCAATCAATAAACTATCTATCACAGAGGTGGCATCATATAACATTAAACTTCCAGATCTTGGAGCAAGAGATTGGATCTTGAACATTACCTTTTTGGAGGAGTCATTTGGTAAAAGTGTAATTTGGCCAAAATCTGATACATAGGCAGGAAAACCTATCCCATATTGTGAGTAAAGTGTTGTTTCATTAACTTCAACAGCTCCCCCATTCTCAAATAGAAATACATCATGAATATCAGGAGTTACAAACTCAAAATCTCTGCTGAAAGAAGTATATGTTACTTCCGTACTTGAGCGATTGTAGGAATATAATTTTACAACATAAGCTGTGTTTGGTTCGAGGTTATCAAATGAATAATGTAAAGCGCGACCAACATCTCTCACCACAGTCAATCCTATAGAATCTGGTAGTGATGAATCAAGCTCGGAACTGTAAAACTCGTTATTAAATGGTATTTCATTGGGTGCATCGACTCTACTTAAGGCAACCAAGGTATTGGTTGATCTATATGAATCCCACTCAACTTCAATCGATGTTGAATCACCATAGGAAAGATAAGGAAATGGAACATCATTGGGTTCAGAAGGTGTAGTTTCACCATCCTGAATCCATCCTTCCGTATTATCCATAAGGTTACTATTTCTTGCAAGATATACAGCAGACCCTACAGTATGATTATCTATTAACTCAGCTCTTTCTACAATTAATGAATCTTCAAGAGTTTCGATGTATCCTTCAAACCCTGGTCTGGTTGACTCTATGAATAAATTATATTCCGGGTTCGAAATCAATTCTCCAATACGAATTGTATCCGTTTCTCCTATTTCCAATCTGGTTCCTCTAAAATCCAAAACCTCGATTTTAGGATGACGGTAAGCTACTAGTCTGTAATAACTAGATTGAATGTAAGGAAATTCATGTTTTGAATTTAAGTTGTAAATACCAGTAATTGGTGGAATATTTTCTATGTAATCTGTATTATCCCACCAATAATCAATTCCAATTGTATCAATTGATTCAGGCATTACTAAATGTTGCCCTTCAAATCCAACATAATCAATTCTGGATGGCAGTTGTTCCATCACAATTTTTCCAGTAGCATATGTTCTAATATCAACATTACTATTCGAGTTATTTTCAGTCAGATTGATATAATTGACACTATCAATACCATAAAACTCAAAGTTACGATCACCCATATATAAGCTATCCCCTGCATACAGGTTATTGTAAATTTTAAATGTTTTATTATAATTATTGACTCCAATGCTGTCCGATTGAATTGTTACCTTCCTATTAAGGTTGCGAGCATCTAAAGTAAAAAAGCTATATGGGTTGTTTCTAAAGGCATAAATAGAAGGGATATCATTATCGCTAAAGGAGTTTTCATCTATAATTACTGTGGCACCTTTGTGAGGAATAGTATCATGTGATGTAGACCCTCCTGAAGTAGTGGCCCAATGACTTGGATCTTCCCAACTTCCTTCTCCGCCAACCCAATAGAATTCCAAACTTCCCAGAGTTGATGCATTTGCGGTTGCATACATTGATCTATTAATAGCAATTGCACCATTCCTGTTTTCCAAAGCATAAACTGAAAAATTATAGTTTCTACCAGGCACCAAATTATTGATAATGGCAGTAGAATCACGAGTATATGCTCCAATAAACCCTTCTGATAACGGGAAGTTTTCTATCTCAAAATCGTATGGGAAATTTGGTTGTCGACCATCCTCTAACGGCAAAACCATACTGTCCGCTTCATGTACATATACAATGAATCTGTCCACGATCCACCATTCAATATCGGTCCAATCTAATCGAACGGATGTACTGGTGATGTTACTCACAATCACAGTATCAGGACCAACCGTTGGTGCTTCTGGTATAGGATTAACCCTAATCTGTCCAGATGCCTTGTATGATCTCAAACTACCTTCTCCATTATAATCCAGAATGTACGCATCCTCGATTCTAGAATCCCCAAAACCATAAACAACACATTCGTTATCGGTTCCGTCATAAACTACTTTTATTCTGTTACTGCCACCCATTGGATATATTGGAGATGTAAGAATATTAGAATCAGCCTCAAATTCGTATCCATTTAGAAGCTCCCCAATATCCTCTATGTAACCTTCTTCTATGATAACCATTGTACGTTCTCCATTACCACCTTCCCAAACTATCTTTACACTATCTGATTCATAAGGAACAAAATCCAAATTGTAGAAGTATTCTGTTGGGGCATTAGATTCTGTTTCAAAAACAGCTATGGTTGGGTAACTGTAATTGATCTCTTTACCGGATCCGTTATATTCATAGATTGCAAGTGTATAAGTTTTGCTAGCAATGAGATCGTCCAAATTAAATTCAGATCCCGTTCCTTTATAGGCAATATATCCTGTTCTAATGATCCCCCTGGATTGTACTTCATCTCCCAATTCAAACTCCAGACCATCAGTTACAGGTGGCACATCGTCATCATTTATTAGTATTGCAATAATTCCTTCTCCATCTCCTCTGGTCAGAGCAACGTGCGCAGAGGTAAATGAAACTGAGTCTATTGTAATCCCTGAAGATTGTAACTGAGGTTCATCTGCCAAAGTACCTGCTATTGGATAAATCAGACCTTTCCAACCAATATTTAAATTGCTCGTGTTACCTCTTCCTATTTCTCCATATTCAATGGTAATTATACCTTCATCGTTAGTTGCAATAACTGGTGTAGGACTAGTTACAGTTGACGTATAACTCCTAACCAAATTGGAGGAATCCATGGGTCCATCGTATACGTTTAAGTCACGGTAGAAATTATTTTCTCCAAGAAGAAACACAAGTTTGTCACCTGTTTTACTCGGGTAGAAAGTTTCAAATTTGTAGCCAAGATCAACGTTTGAATACCCGTATTGATTATAAATTATTGTGTTACTGGATATTATAGTATCCTGCGCTCCTAAAAGAATGGAGTTTGTCTCCAAAGTCATATCTGAATAACTCCCTGATCCATTAACACCATACCTTACTCCAGCTTCATTTTCTGACATTAGAACTGCATAAAAATAATACTCAGTTTCCGGCTCTAACCCCGTGACATTAATAGTATTACGTACATAACTCCCAGTTAAATAAGCTTTTCCTACAGCAAAAACATCTGCCAACAACTCATCCCCTTGACCAAATTCTTGATTTGCATTAACTCTTAAATTATCTACCAATGCCTCTTTTAATAATTCACTATCAATTAATTCCTCACTGGCAAACAAAATAACATCAGTATTTTCAAATGGATTAGTATTTGTGGATACCCTTATACTCATTTCCTCTTTTGCTAGAGCGTTGGACACCATACTTAATTCATATTCATCCAATAAGTCTTCAGGCTCCTCCAAGGAGTGATCAATTGTAAATGAATAACTGTCTAAAGCATAAACTGTAGAAGAACCACTTCCATTAAACTCGTAAACTTTGAGTGTATAAGTATCTCCTGCCGTTATGCCCGTGATTTCGATAGTAGAATCATTACCACTTAGTACAATAAACTCTCCGCTAACTACTTCTTCACCACTTCCAAAATTAGTATTTGCCGTGTATGTTGTATTGTCTGAAGGTTCAAATGAAATTGTGGTGTTACCATTTTCAACTATGATTAGTCTACCCTCTCCATCCCCAGGTTCTATGTTGAACGTGAATGAGTTGTCCGTTTTACTAACTAGTTGGCCATTTGATGCTTCAATTGAAGGTCTGTTTTTATTACTTAAGACATACTCAAATGGACTTGATACATAAGTAATCTCATTTTCCTTTTCCGCATACTCATAAATAGCAATACTGTAATCCTGCCCTTCTGAAAGTCCCTTTAGATTGATTCCCGTTAGGTCTCCAAAACCAACTATGTACTCTCCATTTCCAACATCCTGCCCTTGTCCTAAGGTATCACTAGCGGTGTAAAAAGTATCAATTTCAGGTCCAAAAACCACATCCTCCTGAGAGTTTTTGGCCACAATAAGTCTTCCATCACCATCACCTGGAGTAAAACTAAATTGGATGCTGTCATTTGAAACTTCTTCAACAATGAGATCTGTGACATTTTCATCAGGCGCATTCAATTCATTACTGATGGAAAATTGGTAACCCGTACTCATGTAGCTCACTTCATCACCAGATAAATTGAACTCAAACGACTTAATTGTGTAATCTGTTCTGGCCGTAGTTCCCGTAAGGGTTATGTCTTCAACATTGCCAAAAGCCAGCACAAATTCTCCATTTCCCAGGTCCTGCCCTGCTCCAAATTCCGCATCAGCAGAATATGTCACATCAGCGGATGGTTCAAAAGAGACGCTGCTTCCACCTTCTTTGACAATAATTAGTCTCGCATCTCCATTTCCGGAATTGATAGAAAATTGGATACTATCTGGAGAGAAGCTTAAAAGAGAACCTCCGGAAGAAGCAGTCGTTGGAGCATCCAATCTGTTGTCAATAGTGAAGGTAAACCCACCAGTTTCATAGCTATATTCCAAACCAGATTGATTGTATTCAAATATCTTGATTGTATAATCTGTCTTGGCGCTTAAACCAGTAAGATTTACAGTGTCCACATCTCCAAATGCAATAACGTACTCTTCATTACTAAGATTCTGACCGTTACCAAATTCTGAATCCGCCGTATATACGATGTTATCAGTTGGTTCAAAAACTATGGCCTCAGTTCCTTCCTTAGCCACAATCACCCTACCATCTCCGTCTCCCGGGGTAAAAGTAAAGTCAATTTGATCTGAAGCCTCTGAAATTACTTCGTCATCGCTTGCAATTGTTTCCGGAGCTGGTAGATAACTATATACTTCTGCAGTCCAACCGTCATTATTGAATACACTTGTATTAAAATCTGAAGAAGAAAAAGTAACTGTCATGACTCCTGAAGGTGCTAGTGTTTCAATTGGATAAGTATGAGAGCTACCAGAAATTGATTGCAACAATGTGCCAGTTGAATCGGCTCCATCATACAGTTTAATGCTCTCTTGGGATGAAATTTCCACATCACTAAATGAAATAAAAACTGGCTTGTTATCTTCATCGGCATCTAATACCAATTGGTAAGACGTATCTGCTCTGTATTTACCTTTCCCACCATCATCAAAGAAATTGACAGTATCCGCAACAGATGTTGTTGCTGTTTGCATGATTATATCGTTGGGGCCAGGAGTAGTTACACTCCTACTAAAATTTGTTGTGGTATTGTTATACCTGATCTCTGACCCATCGTGGTTTGTATTTACCTCTAATAAAGCAATAGAAAATACTGTATCAGCAGATAGTCCTTCTATTTTAACCAGATCTTCGGAACCCTGATAAACCACATAAGTATCAGTTCCCACCAAATCACCATCACCAAAAGTTGTACTTGCCGTGTAGGCTGTATTATCTGCAACAGTAACATCAGGAAAACTATCATCTTTTCTCATGAATACTATTCTTTCCACGCCATCTCCGGGCTGCAGATATAAATAAGCACTATCTGCCCATACTTTATCAAAGTAAACGATTCCAACATCGCTAGGCTCAATCGCACTGTATTCCCAACCAGGTGAGTTATCTGCCTTAGCATTATTAATATTAAACGTAGCTGTACCAGAATAAACCGCATCTGTAAACTCAACATAATCACCAGTAATTGTTATGCCAGAGCCAGCGATAGTAGTCTGACTATCTTCAGTTTCGGAAAGAATACCTGTATGGTCATCATTGGTCCCTAGAAATTGAATATCTGATGTGATTGTTTGCGTTACTCCAGCAGTCCCTAGTAAGAAAGCACCTGCCTGCAATTCCAGACTGTCAATTGTATTTGCATCAATAAAAGCGGTCCCGTCATCAAAAACTGATGAAGGTTCGCGTAAACTAACTTTGTTGTATGAATGTCCCCCACCTTCAAATTCGTCCGATGCTGATACGGTAGAGTTTGAAGAATTTAATGTGACAGAAGCGTCATCTTGTATATTCCATTCCTGTATTATGAAAATGGCATCCAGAAGATTGACGGTCTTAGCAACACTTGAGCTTGTAGAGAAGTAGGTGCTCTCTATTGTATCTCCTTCATAAGTAACAGTTCCTTCATATTGGGTAATAGAAGTAAGATGTAAATCTGACTGAACGGTCCACTCTCCTGTTCCATCAAAGTACAAATAGCCAGAGTTTCCATCATTCAAAGCCCCACTGGAAAATAAGATTTCATTGCCGGCATCCTCAGCTTTAAGTGTAAAAGAACTACCTGACCAATCAAAGGTGACCCCATCCTGTATTTTAAAACTACCGTAAACCTCAAAATTTGCAGTACTCGTAATAGTAACGTCAAAGGTCACCCCTTCAACGAAAAAGTCATTTACTTCTACTAACTGCGATATTGTAACCTCCTCACTGTCAGCACTAAAAGAGTTTACATCAAAGTACACATTATCGTCCAATCCTGGTAATTCTGAATGAAGAGTAGAACCTCCTGATGTGGTGGCCCAATGCGTCAATTCATTCCAGTTTCCTGTACCACCGACCCAATAATAGTCTGCAGCATTTGCTGAATTAATGAAGAAAAGTAGTCCGAGGATTAGTGAAAGCTTTGAAAACACAGCGACCCTGCTGGACAATTGATGAATGAGTTTCATAAGTATGTGTAGATTATTGGTTGTTGCTACATGGCAAATATAGAAAATTGCAGTCTATTGACAATAGATTGGATTATTTTAAGCAGATCGTCTTTGCAGTCTTCATTTTAACCTACTAGAAAGTTTTAAAAATTTTCCTTTTTGCCCAAACTGGCTTACAATCGCTCTTTACAGAATGAACTCAAATTCACATTAAACCTTACAGAAGTAAATCGATTCAGCTCGCAAAACGAAGAACAAAGAAAATTCAGTGAGTTCACTGCGCAAATGGGTTATAGTTACAATTTCGGGTTAAAGTAAACCTACTCCCTATAAACCTTATAAACTCCACTCCCCACCATTACAAAGTAGATTCCAGGTTCAAGGTTTATCAAATCAAGCTCTAGAGTTGATTGGCTCCTTTGGAATATTGCCAGTTGGCTAGTCAGGTTTTGCCCATTTAGATCAAGAACATTGATGTCTTTAATATTGATATTTGAGCCTTCAATGGTTATGTGATCATTGGTTGGATTAGGGTAGATACCAATATCTTGTTGTGAGGAAAACTGATCAATTACCTCAACCTCTGAGTAAGAGAACTCGCCATCATAATCAGTTTGTTTCAGTCTGTAGTAAGATATGCCAGATAATGGGGCATCATCAGTGGCTTTGTATTCGCGGAGCTCATTACTGTTACCAGCACCATCTATCACCTTTATCACCTCCCATCTATTCAGGTCTGCGCTTCTTTCTATAGTAAAGTAATCATTGTTGGTCTCTGTTACTGTTATCCATTCAAAGTCAACCTGGCTGTTATTGCGCTTTGCTTTAAAGCTCAATAAGTCAATCGGAAGCGTGGTGATTAACACACAGTTGGAAGTATCTATACAACCACTACCCGTAACTTCTACCGCATAACTTCCATTATCTGTGGCAGTAAAGGCCTGCCCGGTTTCTCCCGTAATTGCACTATAGCCGTCGTTACAATCGAGCCACTGCCAACTGCTTGCCGAGCTACTAGCAGTAAGAGTTGGATCAGTTTCTGTCACATTAGTATTTACATTGAATAATGTATTGCTAACGTTTATATTCAAAGTATACCTCCATGTACCAGCACACCCTGTACTATTAGCCTGGAAAGTTCTAATGCTATTCCCTGCGGTAGTAGGGAGATTGATCACATCAGTTCGGGATGCGGGTGTGCCTTCACATATTCCCTCAAACGTACCTCCCCCACATATAGTCCCATCATTTTCACACCCCCCAAATGTGATGGAGATAGAAGGTGGAACATCATTTGCACACACATAAGTCTCGTTGAAAATCTCATAACTAACTACCTCCGTGCAACCATTGCAAACAGTTTCATGGCACAAATCATCGATATCACCAGTCCAATACCATGCTGGATCGCTGTTCCCATCAAACGCCAGATCACAATCTGGAATTGTAGTTGAGACTTCTGTAATTGTTATTGTGATAGTGGATTGTCCGTAGACATTTAGACATAGGACAGATAGCAGTCCCATGAAGAGATAGTAAGATAGCGGCAATATACCACAAATAGGGAAATTCGTTCTTTATTGCAGTAATAGGATCATCTCTTACAATTTGTCTTTATTATATATTTACCAACCAACAGTAAAATCAGATTTAAAACGATGCTCTACAAATTCAAATTACTCTTCGCTATAGCCATGATTCTATCATCCATTATACCTGATGATTTATTGGCCCAAACCGAATCAGGTTTTATGGTGGTTGATATTGACCAAAAGCTTGAGGACGAAATGAGAGCCAAAAATGTATTTGGTGAACACTCTCCAATTCCATTAGAGAGACTAAAATTGGTTTACATTAAGCACATTGACTTCAATGGATATGAGCAATCTGGTGAAATTATAGTTTTGGATGCATGTGCTGAACAGGTCAAGCAGTTGTTTATTGAATTATATGAAGCCAAATTTCCAATGACTCAGGTAAGACTCATTACTGAGTACAATGGAAGCGACAGCTTATCAATGGCTGAAAATAACACTTCTTCACACAACCTCAGACAAGTCACAGGTGGCAAAAGGTTATCCTTACATGCATATGGAACTGCAATAGATATTAACCCTATCAATAACCCATATATTGAC
>JANSWY010000179.1 GCA_024743255.1 bacterium
CAATCCCAATACATCGCTTATCGAGACACCATCAACAACGAAGAAACTATCCGTAAAATGGCGGATTTAAGAACAGAGTACGAGGTAGGCCAAAAACAAGCAGAAGTAGATTTGGCCAATGCTGAAAAAGAAGCTCAGGCGAAGCAGGCACTTATTGTTGGTGGTGGACTTAGCGTTGTTTTATTCCTTATAGGTATAATCGCATTTATACAATACAGAAACAACCAGCAGAAAAAAGCTACAAACCAAATTCTGAGACATCAGAAAGGTGAGCTTGAAACACAAAAGACACAACTTGAAGCTTTAAACAGCACAAAAGACAGGTTTTTCTCAATCATCTCTCATGACCTTAGAGGTCCTGTAAATGCGTTTTTTGGCGTTTCTAAGCTGATCAAAATGTACGTTTCAAAAGGAAAGGTGAATGAGATTACTGAGATAGCTGAAGATATTGATGAGTCCGTTAGCAAGCTTAGTGGTTTGCTGGATAACCTTTTGGACTGGGCAGTTCAGCAGCAAGGGCAGTTTCCAAACGTGCCTGAAAAAGTTAATTTCAATGAGATGACAAATGATCTCATCCAGGTATTTGATACCATGGCGAAATCAAAGAACATTGAATTGATCAACGATTTACCTGATAAAGTAGAGCTATTTGTTGATAAGAATAGCACCATGACAATATTCAGGAATCTTCTTAATAATGCCTTGAAGTTTACCGAAGAAGGTGGTTCTGTCACATTTCACGGAGAGCTGGATAAAGAAACTGCAATTCTTAAAGTAACCGATACTGGTGTTGGAATTCCGGCTGATAAACTAAAGAAACTGTTCACCCTTAATGAAAAGAAGAGTACTTGGGGAACTGCTGGTGAAAAGGGACTTGGCTTGGGCCTTCAACTTGCTTATGAATTTGCTGAGATGAACAAAGGCGCCATTGAAGTAGAAAGTGAAGAAGGTGTTGGTACTAGCTTTATTGTGAAGTTGCCTGTATTTGAAACAGAGGATGTGAAGAGTGAATGACACCTCACCCGCCTTTGGGCACCCTCTCCTTGAGAAGAGGGAAAATAGAACAATTCATTATTTACAAATATCAAAGTGACAAATTGGCACTTTGATTATTCTACTATCTTCTGCCAAAACCGACTGACAAAATAAAACGCCACAACTGCTAAACCAGATACCAATATTGCTGGTATAAGATTTCCATATATAAAATGCCCTGTCCCAAGAAGCAAACTATAGATTCCCACAGTTCCACTAATCATACAAAGTATCCCATAAGGCACTTTCCAGGTTTTATCTTCCAGTTCAATTCCTTTAATTGGCTCGGGTGAGATATCAATGATATGTCTCCATCCAGGGCCTCCTGGTTTTACCATCTCAAGGAAGGAAGCCAAAACAGACCGTTCAGTAGGTTCTGATAAATAAGCTACGAGAACCCAGGAAATGGTGGTAATTCCTACTCCTACTACTAATTGTTGCCATCCGTTAAACCAATCAAGACCGTAGTATTCCATCACTTTAAATGCCACAGCTACGACAAAACTAACAGCCATTGCTGTGATTTCACTTAAAGCATTAACTCTCCACCAAAACCATCTTAAAATGAATATTAAACCAGTGCCAGCACCAATTTGCAATAGAATCTGAAAACTATCCAGGGCATTTTCCAGGAGCAATGAAATTACAATCGCCACAGCCATTAAGACCACTGTGCTTAGTCTTCCCACCCAAAGAAGTTCCTTCTCTGTGCTTTCTGGTTTTACAAATCGTTTATAAAAATCATGAACGATATACGATGAGCCCCAATTCAGGTGTGTACTAATTGTAGACATATAAGCTGCTATCAATGATGTCACAACCAGACCTAATATACCATGTGGCAGGAAAGTCAACATTGCAGGATATCCAAGATCATGTCCCAAGGCTGCCTCTGAACCAGGAAATGCTTCCTGAAAACTTTGAAGATTAGGAAATACGATAATTGAACACAATGCCACAATGATCCAGGGCCATGGTCGCAAGGCATAATGTGCAATGTTGAAAAGGAAAACAGCTTTGATTGCATTGCTTTCATTCTTAGCAGCAAACATTCTTTGAGCCACATATCCTCCACCCCCCGGCTCTGAACCCGGATACCAAACACTCCACCACTGAACAAATAATGGAATCAGTAATATGGTAATGAACTGCTCAACATTCCCAGTATCCGGGAAGAACGATAGTTTGTCTACAACATTTTCATGACTCAGTAAATTTGATAAACCACCAACCTTTGGGTGATTTAAAGAAATAATTGCAGCCGTGATGGCACCACCTATACTTAAAAAGAACTGAATGAAATCTGTGAATAATACACCTTTTAAACCTCCTATCGCACTATAGATAACAGTTACAGCACTAGCAATAAGTATAGTTTCAACAGGAGACAAACCAAGTAGTATGCCCCCAATTTTTATAGCAGCAAGAGAAACAGATGCCATTATTACCACATTGAAGAAAAAGCCAAGGTAAATAGCTCTAAAGCCTCTTAGGAAAGTCGCCATCTTTCCACTATATCTTATTTCATAAAACTCAACATCCGTAAGTACTCCCGACTTCTTCCACAACCGAGCATAAACAAACACAGTTAGCAACCCAGTAAGCAAGAAAGCCCACCAGACCCAGTTCCCGGAAACTCCATTTTGTCTAACAATGTCAGTTACAAGGTTTGGCGTATCGGTAGAGAATGTAGTTGCCACCATGGATACTCCCAAGAGCCACCATGGCATTTTTCCTCCTCCAGTAAAGTAGTCTGATGTGTTTTTGGTGGATCTAGCTACCCAGATTCCTATTCCAAGTGAAACAGCGAAGTAGGCGAATACTATAATCCAGTCTGTATTGTTGAGCAACATATAAGTTCAGGTCAATTTAGTGGGCGTAAATATAACCGAATTGCTCACACTCCTATTGAAGCGTTGCTAAATATGCTCTGAGTTGCTTTAGATAATTCTTATAGTACAATTTAGATTGATACACTTTACCCAATGATCTCAGTCCTTCATAACTAACCACAATAAACTGTGCTACACTTTCAGTATCAACAGTTCTGTTCACGGTACCATTTTCTTGCCCTCTTTTCAAAGCTGCCTCAATAGTACCTTGCCAGGTATCAGTTATATTTTTCAATGCTTCATGAAAACGATCACTTAATGGAGCCATTTCCTGAATCATGTTACTGGTAGGGCAACCATACATTATAGTCTGATAATCAGCTAACTTGAAGAAGTTCATAATAACCTTGAATATATCATTGATAGGATCTTCTGAATCTTCCAACGGCATAATCAACGCATCGTAAAGTTTTGGGTAAATCACCTCTTCCACCATTCTGACACCCATATCTTCCTTATTTTCGAAATGGTAGTAGAATGCACCCTTGGTCACATGAGTCTGATCCAAAATATTATCAACACTTGTGGCTTGATAACCTTTTTGATAAATTAGATCAAATGCTTTATTGAGAATAGTTTTTCTCGTTATTGCAGCTTTTCCCATGTCACGTACTATTTAGTATGTAATTCAAATATAATTAAAAAATCGAGGTTTAAATAGGATTCTTCGCTAATCCAC
>JANSWY010000046.1 GCA_024743255.1 bacterium
ATGTCATGTCCTTGTGTGATGGTGCCTTTGTGTTAGCAAAGGCGGGATTAGCTGATGGCCTGGAATCAACTACTTTTCCTTCGGATATTCCAAGATATAGGGAAATGTTTCCTGAATTGATAGTTCATGAAAATGTGAGCTTCGTGCATGATGGCAAACTATTGACTTCAGCAGGTGGAGCTAAATCCTATGATGTAGCGATTTATCTAACTCATATTTTGTATGGCGAAAAAGCTGCCAAAGGTATAGCCGGAGGATTGGTGATCGACTGGAAACTAAGTGATTATCAATTTGTGAGAGTTGAGCCCTAGATGCTTACTTCTTTAGGATAATCAACTTCGCTTTAGTTACTCTTATTCCGTCAATTTCCAATAGCTCAGCTTTCACATTTTTGTCGATCATAATTTCGCTAATGCCTTCTAATTTGTGGCCTGCTTTTTCTACAATCAAGCCTGAAATAGTATCAGAATCCTGGGCTTCAAGATTTAATAAAAGTGTTTCATTGATTTCGTCTATGGAAGTCTCTCCATCTACTACAAAGATGTTTTCTTTCTGAGGTGTAATGTCTGGCTCTTCATTATCGAACTCATCTTGCAAAGGGCCAACTAACTCTTCGAGTACATCTTCCAGAGTAACTATTCCAAGGTTGGTTCCATGTTCATCTTGTACAAGAGCAAAATGCTGGCGAGCCTGCTTAAATTCCTGAAGGAGGTCTCCAATCAGAATATTTTCAGGTACAATCATTTGTTTCCTGGCTAATGTATTTAAATCAATATTGTCTTGATTACTGGCACCTAGCAAATCTTTAATATGAATCACTCCAAGTACATCATCTAAGGATCCATCACACAACGGGAATCTGGTATGTCTTGCGCTCATTGCAAATTCAAGATTCTCTTTAAAGGAACTATTAGCATCCAAATACTCCACATCACCACGAGGGAGCATGATTTGTCGAGCCACCTGATCGTCAAATTTGAATACTGCATTTAACAGTGAGTGCTCATTTTTAGTAAGCTCACCTTGTCTGTGAGCTATGCTGAGTGATGCTCTGATTTCTTCTTCGCTTAGTGGGCTATCATGACCGCCATGCGAGTTTACTCCCATCCAACTAAGGACTTTGTCACTTGTTACCTGCAAAATATACATGAAGGGATACAGTACTATGTAGAATACCTTCAGAAGTGGAGCGGACCATTGAAAAACAAAAGAAGCCTTTCTGATAGCATATATTTTAGGTACTTGCTCTCCAATAACAATGTGAAAAACAGTTATAATAGAAATAGCAATAAAGAAAGAAATACCACCTCGCAAACTCTCCGATATGAATGACATACTTTCAAAAACTGGTATTAGCATATGGTGAATTGCTGGTTCACCGATAGCACCAAGCGCTAGTGAAGCAACTGTTATGCCTAGTTGGCAGGTTGAAAGCGCAAAGTTTTGTCTATCAAATAGCCATGCAGCCTTATTTGCAAATTTTCTCTTTTCCTGCACCATGATGCGCACTTTACTTTCAGTGAGCTTTACAAGTGCAAATTCAGCGGCAACAAAGAAACCATTAAGAAATACCAGAATAAATGCGGCAGTTATATTGAGAATATCACCCATGTCAGATTGTTTGATGAATAAAGGAAATAAAAATCAATGATTCTGCAAAATGAACCATCGAATCACCATGGGATGACTTGCTTATCTCTCCAGAATTTTCCGGTTGTGACAGAATTATCTAATGCTAGCCAAACAGGAGTTTCTGCCCCTTTTTCAACTGGTCTAGAGGCGGAAGAACCTCCCATGTCTGTTCTCACCCATCCCGGGCATACTGCATTTATTTTGAAATTGGTAAGTTCTTTGGATAAGTTAATTGTGAATGAATTTAAGGCTGTTTTTGATATTCGATAGGAGGGATAACCTCCAGCAATATCATCTATTGCCCCCATTCCACTGCTGATATTGATTATTCTTGGATCACTACTTTTTTCCAAAAGCCTGATTAATCCTTTTGTTAAGGCTATTGGTCCATAAACGTTGGTCCTCATAGTTTGCTCCAGACTGTCCAAATCAATATTGTAAGTGTTTTTATTCCCATCTATAAATAGTCCTGCGTTATTAATTAGGACATCAATTTTTTCATACTGACTTGAAATGCTTGAAACGAATTTATCAATACTGTCATATGAGGATACATCCAGTTGTTCAAAGCTGACCTCTAACCCTTGCTCAGCAAACTCTTTCTGAGCTTCCAATCCCTTTTGCTTATCACGAGCGGTAAGTATGACCTGATGCCCCTTGGAAGAAAGTTGTTTGGCAATTTCTTTCCCAATTCCTCTGTTACCCCCTGTTACTACTATTGTTTTCATGATCTAAATTTCTTTACAAGTTCTTCTGATTTGTCCCAAAGTGCTTCCGCTTTTGTCGCATCATTTCCAAAAGAAGCCATTTTTCCAGTTCTCATTTTTTCCAGGTATTCACCAGAGTATCTTTTCACATTCTCGATATCCTGAATTGTCAAATAAGTTTGAGTAGCTGCACCTTGCTTGGAAGAAATCATGAATGGTTTTGCAAGTGTTAATAATATTCTAAGAAAGCCGGATACCTCTGCTCCAAAATTAGTTTTCACTACTCCTGGATGAACAGCATACGATGTAATTCCCTGGTCTGAATATCTTTTGTGAAGTTCTTTGGTAAAATAAATATTGGCAAGTTTACTATTGCAGTATGTTTTGAAGGCAGAGTATTCACCAGCCCAATTATAATTTTCAATTTCGAAATCAGCACTTCTGTGTGCTGCGGAACTTACATTAATGATTCTTGAATCACTTTCCATTAAAATTGGGAGTAATTCTGTGGTGAGCAAGAAGTGACTCAAATGATTTACTCCAAAAGTCATCTCAAAACCATCCTTTGTCTCTTGCCTAAATTGAAAAATTCCACCAGCATTATTTAAAAGCACATCTATTTTTTCATACCTGGATTTAATATAATCTGACGCACTTTTTACAGAAGCTAAGTCTGATAGGTCTGTTTGGATGATTTCGATTTTGGCATTTGGGAACTCTGAGATGATAGAATTGGCTTTATTCATGTCTCTGGCCAACATAACTATTTCCCAATTTAGTCCGATAAGCGTTTTTACAGTTTCCAGACCGATACCGGAAGTGCCTCCAGTAATAACAATAGTGTTACTCATATTTTAGGTTTTCTATGAATGAGTGACGAATTGTCGAATGGATTTATTGCAGCTACATCGGGGATGTAGCTGCCTATTAGCTTTATGCTTTCAATAATTTAAATGCGTGGTTCCACTTTCCATCTCTCATTCCAGGGATACACCACAATATACACAATGGTTCTATAGCTCGTGCTCCTTTTGCTGTTCCCATATCCTCAATTTCCCAACCGAATTGATCCAGAATTACCGAAACTTGTTTTTTAGCATCTTCATCATCACCAGCAATGAACATACTTGGTGTTGTTTCTAAATTAGGATTTACCATTAAGTGAGCTCCAACACTACTAAAGGCTTTTACAAATTTTGCCTCTGGTTGGGACTCCTGCAGATCCTCAAGCAATGACTTTTCAAGTGAAGTAAAGAAGCTCAGAACTCCATCCTCGGGTGCTGAATCAGCAATTGGATTTGAAGCATCGAGAATAATCTTGCCGCTTAAATTATTGCTACCAGCGGATGCTAATACTTCTTTAGCCACAGAACCTCTGACTGCCAATACAATTTGCTCTCCAAACTGGGCTGTTTCCTCAAATGAACCAATTGTAGCCTTCGGGTTATTAGATAGCCATTCTTCCAACTTTTTAGGGTTCCGAGTTCCAATTTTCACCTCGTATCCATGTTTAATAAAACCTGCGGCTAATGTTGTTCCTACAACTCCTGAGCCTAGTACGCCTATTTTTTTCATTGTATGTACAAGCAAATATTAATTATAAATTTTTTTTAAAGTTTCACTGATGCGTCATATATCAATTCTGTAAGCTCTTTGGCTAAATCCTTACCCAGGATTGCGGTGTATTTATCATTTACTTTGCTCCAGGCCTCCAAAAGCTCATCGCGTTTTGCTCCTCCCATTTCGGTTACTTTTACTACCGTGTTTTTCCCCTCGTAGCTTCTTGTAATAAACTGCTTTACTTCTAGTTTGTCCAGTAGTCTTGTTACTGTTGAAGGAGTTAATTGCAATTCCTTTGCGATTTTTGTTGGGCTTACGCCTTCCGGATATTGATTTACTATAAGCATTACAAAAGCGTAGGACGATGATAATCCTGTTGGAGCAAAGGCTTCTTCAGCTAATCGATTCATCCCCCTGGCAAACGCACCGGATGAAAAGAATAAGCAATTACAGAAATATGATTTATCTTCTTTCATTATTGTATGTACAAGCAAACGATAGTTGGTGACAAATAGTTTTGAAAAAGAGCAATTTTCTTTTTGAGCATTGAATCTTCCTTTATTGTTGCTTCTCTAAATATGACTACAATGAATAGGAATAAGGAAATAGCAGTTTTGTTTTCAAGACTTTTACTTGGTGTCATTTTCTTGATGCAAGGTTTTGGAAAAGTATTTACAATTGGAGTTAGTAATGTGTATGAGAATTTTTTTCTCAGTAAATACCAGGATTTATTGCCTGAGTTTCTTCTGGTCTCAACGGCCTATTACACTTCTTATGTAGAACTTCTAGCTGGTTTATTTTTGATTTTGGGTTTATTTCGTGACTACTCATTATATGGGCTTGCTTCGGTTTTGATCATTGTTAGTTTTGGACATGGATTAGCAGATCCTATCTGGGACCTCTCACATGTCATGTATCGTTCACTAATTTTGGTATTTTTACTGATGGTTCCAAAAGAGTGGGACAGGTACTCTCTCGACCATTTAATGGCAAAAAAATGATTCTTTCGAATAGCTTAAAATAAGTGATAATTTAATTCTACACCAATACCCATTTTCAGGTATTTTTTGCTTGTTTGAGAACCAATTATATTGCGCCTTTAAATAAACCCAATTATGTCTTTTTACAGAATATTGTGCATTTCCTTGCTTCTACTGACTAACCTTTCAGTGTTTGGTCAGGAAATTCCAAAATCTCAGAGTCTTCTTGATATCTATATACTTTCCCAAGATTCCATGCAGGGTAGAAGAACAGGAGAGGAAGGAGCCGCAATTGCAAGAAGATACCTTACTCAAAGATTCCAGGAATTAGGGGTTCAACCATTTGGAGATTCTTACAATCAGGAATTCGATTTTAAAAGTAGACGCGGAGTTGATTACACCGGAAGTAATTTGTTTGGATTTTTACCAGGTGAACAAGAAAAGTACATCGTTATCTCCGCTCATTATGATCATGAAGGCGTTAAGAATGAACAGATTTATAATGGAGCCGATGATAATGCATCAGGTGTCGCTGGACTTTTAGCAATAGCTGAAATGGTAAGTCGGGTAGATTTTAATTATTCATTCATATTCTGCGCTTTTGATGCTGAGGAGCTTGGTCTGCAAGGAGCTAAAGCTTTTGTTTCAAACCCTCCCGTACCTCTGAAAGATATTGTCTTTACGCTTAATATGGACATGATTTCGCACAACAACGAAAATGAGATTTATGCCTCAGGGAGTTATCATAATAAGTTTCTTGTTCCACTGTTGGAAAAAATCAATGAGCAAACTAAGGTGGATGTAAAACTTGGTCATGATAAGCCTTCAGAAGGGTATAATGACTGGACATTTTCATCTGATCATGGACCATTTCATAAAAAAGGTATTCCATTTATTTATTTTGGTGTAGAGGATCATAAAGATTATCATAGACCAACTGATGTTTATGAAAATATCAATGAGGAGTTCTTTTTGGATGTGATTGATATGCTGGTATTAACTGTACAAGAGTTAGATGCTTCCTTAGAGGAAAAAAGTGAATGATTTAATCTACATATTGGACCTTGCGGGTACTTTAGTTTTTGCCATAAGTGGAGCTTCCACCGCTGCTGAAAAGAAATTCGATCTTTTTGGAGCAACAGTTATTGCTTTTGTTACTGCTGTAGGGGGTGGTACTTTAAGAGATATGATGATTGGATCAACACCTGTTGGTTGGATGAAGGATATTAACTATCTAATAGTCATAGCTGTGGCGGTTTTATTGACTTCTTTCTTTCGTAAAAAGATACTCAAATTACGAAGGACGCTATTTCTATTTGACGCGATTGGATTAGGTCTATTTACTGTACTTGGACTTCAAAAAACCCTAGCATTAGGACTATCTCCAGTTGTAGCAATTATAATGGGTACTGTGTCTGCAGTTTTTGGAGGAGTTACAAGGGATATTATCACAAACGAAGTTCCATTGATTTTTCGAAAAGAGATATATGCTACCGCGTGTATACTGGGAGGAACCGTATTTTGGTTGTTACAATATTCAATTGGTACAAATTATTGGAATCTAAGCATTGCAATCTTGCTGATCATTGTGATTAGGATATTAGCAGTTGTAAAAAAGTGGTCTCTGCCTACTATTTCTTAATCCCTTTTATCATTCTGTCTTTTCCATTAAGATCCTGCCGAAGTTCGATTTCAGTGAATCCTTTTTGTTGCATCATTTTCACTACCTCCTTTCCAAAAGCTTCATTAATCTCAAAAAATAGCATTCCTGATGGATTAAGCTTGTGCTGAGCTACATCGGCAATTTCCTCATAAAATAGTAATGGTCTATCATCGGGTACAAACAAAGCCAGTCCAGGTTCATGATCCAGTACATTTTGATGCATTGCAATTTTTTCTTTTTCCTGAATGTAAGGCGGATTACTTACGATTATATCTAAATCAGAAAAAGGTAATGGATCTAGCAAAATATCTAAATGACTAAATTCAGTATTGGCTTCATGCTTTTCTTGATTTTTGGAAGCTACTTCCAATGCCTTATCACTAACATCAATTCCATAAGTTTTTAGCCCTGTTTCCTTTGCAATGGTAATTGGAATACAACCTGTTCCGGTACCAATATCCAATAGTTTCACATGATCCTTTATATCCTTAATAATCCAATCAACCAGCTCTTCAGTTTCAGGTCTGGGAATCAAAACTGAATTGGTAACAATAAAATCTCTTCCAAAAAATGGAGCATGTCCAATGATATATTGAATTGGTATGAATGATTGAAGCTTTTCTAATACCTGAGATATTTTATCTAAGTTCTCCTTAGTTAATGTTACTTCATCGTTTATAACTAGTTTTGTTCTGTCAATCAGTAGGAACTCTTCGAGTATAATTCTGGTTAAAGAGCTAGCTTCAGACAGGTCATAAAATCTGGATAGCTCTTGTTCAACTTCAATAAAATAATCTCTTGGTTTTAACTTCCTCATCGATACAAAAATAATGAGCACAAAGGAGACCTTCATGAATCGTGCATTTGATTTAGCACAATTAGGAGCTGGCAACGTAAGCCCAAATCCTCTTGTTGGTTGTGTAATAGTACATGATGAGAAAATAATTGGGGAAGGATACCATATGAAATATGGACAAGCTCACGCAGAAGTGAATGCTGTGAATTCGGTAGAAGATAAAAGCTTATTGAAAGACTCTGAAGTTTATGTGACGCTTGAGCCATGCTCTCATTTTGGGAAAACACCTCCTTGTTCTGACTTGCTTATTAGTCATCGGGTAAAACGGGTAATGGTTTCAAATCTGGACCCAAATCCTCTTGTAGCAGGGAGGGGAATTGAGAAATTAAATGCTGCAGGCATTGAAGTTGAAACTGGACTGATGGAGTCAAAAGGAGAGCTGATAAATAGGCGATTTTTCACGGTAATGAGAAAAAAACGTCCGTATGTAATTTTAAAATGGGCTGAAACGGCAGACGGCTTTATTGCTCGTGAAAACTTTGATTCCAAATGGATTAGCGACAAGTATAGTCGCAAATTGGTTCACAAATGGAGAGCTGAAGAAGACGCAATATTAGTAGGCACCAATACTGCTCAATATGATAATCCAACTTTGAATGTCAGAGATTGGGATGGTAGAGACCCATTAAGGGTAGTAATTGATAGAAGTTTAAGGCTTTCTAGTGATCTCAATCTTTTCAGGGGAGGCCAGGCTACTGTTTGCTATAATGAGCAGAAGGACGATATTAAGGACAATACCACATATCGGAAAATAAATTTTGATGCTCTGGAAGATGAAATGTTAACAGACCTTTTAAAGAGAAATATAAGCTCAATTATAATTGAAGGTGGTAGCAAAGTACTTCATTCATTTATTGAGAAAGATTTATGGGATGAAATGAGAGTTTTCAAAAGTCCCACTAATTTTGAATCTGGAATTAGCGCTCCGGAAGTGAAAGGAACTCTTAAGGAGTCTGAGAAGTTAGTAAATGACCAACTAGAAATATATTTGAATCATGGCTGAAGAATTGATTATTTCACAATCTGCAAGTAAAACTGAAAAATACGAATCTCTTATTCCACAGATAGAGGGGCTGATATATGGAGAAACGGATTTGGTAGCAAATTTGGCCAATATTGCCAGCGCGTTGAAGTATGGAATGGATTTCTTCTGGGTAGGGTTTTATTTGGTGAAAGACGATGAATTAGTTCTAGGACCATTTCAGGGTCCAATAGCTTGTACCAGAATAAGAAAAGGAAAAGGCGTATGCGGTACAACATGGGAGAAAGCCGAGACAATCATTGTAGAAGACGTTGATCAATTTCCTGGCCATATTGCTTGCAGCAGTGATTCAAAATCAGAAATAGTGCTTCCTGCTTTTAAAAACAATGAAGTTTTCCTATTATTGGATGTTGACAGCACACAAATAGCTGACTTTGATGAGACAGACAAACACTTTTTAAGTCGAATCATGAAGCTAATTGAAGGAATGGTGTAGCTTCATCACCTTGTAAGAGGGTATTTTTTAATTGATGTAGTAAATGGCAGAAAAAGTATTAAGCTGGATAGAATTCCTGGAAGGAAAACTATTGCAGCTGGCTAACAGGTATAGTCTATCCTTTCTTAGAATCAGTATTGGTTTAGTTTATTTCGTTTTTGGGGTTCTTAAGTTTTTCCCAAGTCTCAGTCCAGCTGAAGAACTGGCTGGAGAAACGATTAATCTGATGACCTTCGGATTAATTTCACCCGCGATTGGTTTGGTTTTACTGGCAATTATTGAATCTGCTATTGGGTTCTTACTGATTACTAATAGAGCTGTTAAATTGGTTTTGGTAGTGGCAATATCTCATATGCTGTGTACATTCTTACCATTAATACTGTTGCCAAGCTATTCATTCCAGGACGCACCTTTTACATTGTCTATAGTAGGTCAGTACATTATCAAGAATATAATTTTAGTAAGCGCAATGTTGGTGCTGTATGCGCAACGAGGTAAGCAGCTTCAGAGTTAGGCCAGTTCAGCTATAACAGTTCTGCCGCCTTTAGTCTTCTGGTCAATTTCAACCTTGATTTCTGCATCTAATGGGAGATACAGATCAACTCTTGAACCAAATTTGATGAAGCCAAACTCAGATCCCTGATCTACCTTTTGGCCTTCTTCCAAATACCATTTGATTCTTCTGGCTAAAGCTCCAGCAATTTGTCTGATTAGTATTTGAGTGCCTTTCTCTGTCTCGTAAACAATTGTAGTACGTTCGTTTTCTGTACTCGACTTTGGATGCCAGGCTACCAGATATTTTCCTGGGTGATATTTAAAATATTTTACTAATCCAGATACAGGATTTCTATTCACATGAACGTTAATAGGAGACATGAAAATAGATACTTGCTTCCTTTTTTCATTAAGAAATTCAGTTTCTTCCGCTTCTTCAATAACAACTACCTTTCCATCTGCAGGCGCATATATAGCTTTATCGTTGGTCTTTACGGTAATTGGAGGGTTCCTGAAAAACTGTAAAACAAGAAGGAAGAGGACCACTGTTGTTAAAATGATCAGGTTTGTGATTAAACCATTTTCAATGTAATTGATAGCGGCATAATTAGCGCCAGCAAAAACAATTAATAAAACTACAAGTAGTAATCTTCCTTCTTTATGTATCATTAGTATTCTAATTCTCTCTAGAAACCACCACGATAAGTGTAAGTCTTAGACACTTTATCAATGGCAACAATATAAGCTGCAATACGCAAAGAAACATCATATTTCTTAGAGGTTTCATATACTTTCTGGAAAGAAGTTTTCATAATCCTGTCAGATCTTCTGTTAACTCTTTCTGCAGTCCACTTATATCCTAATCTGTTTTGAACCCACTCAAAGTAAGAAACCGTTACTCCACCAGCATTCGCTAGAATATCCGGAACAGCCATAATTCCTTGCTCATTGATCATAGAATCAGCTTTTGCAGATGTAGGGCCATTAGCACCTTCTACAATTAACTTAGCCTTAATCTTGTGAGCATTATCAACGGTAATTACGTCTTCAACAGCTGCAGGCACAAGCACATCAACATCTAAAAGTAGCAACTCATCCGGATCGATTTTCTCAGCTCCATCAAATCCTTCCAGGCTACCATTGTTGTTGTTTCTGTAATCAATAGCTTTCTGGATATCGATACCATTGTCATTATGATACGCCCCAGAAAGATCACTAATTCCACAGATTTGAGCTCCTCTTTCTTCAAGAAGATAAGCTGCCCAGCTTCCAACGTTACCGAATCCCTGAATTGAGCATTTTGCTTTGAAAGGGTTGATTTTAAGTTTTTCCATTGCAGCTAGTGCAGAGATCATTACTCCACGACCAGTAGCTTCTGTTCTACCCAATGATCCGCCAAGTACAAGTGGTTTACCAGTCACAACAGCATTTACCGTCATACCCTGAGCTCTTGAGTACTGGTCCATTAGCCATGCCATTTCAGCAGGACCTGTTCCCATGTCTGGAGCTGGAATATCTTTATCAGGACCGAAAACCTCGTGCATCGCAGAAGTATACGCCCTTGTAAGTCTTTCTACTTCTCCTCGAGACATCTCTCTTGGATTACACTTAATTCCACCTTTTGCACCACCATAAGGAATATCCACTACTGCACATTTCCATGTCATCCATGCTGCTAAGGCTTTCACCTCATCAATGTTAACATCCATATCATATCTGATTCCACCTTTCGATGGACCTAATATGTTTGAATGAATCACACGATATCCTTCAAATGTTTTAATGGAACCATCGTCCATTGTCACTGGAAGAGACACGATCACCTGTTTTTCTGGTGATTTCAATACGTTGTACACCTGGTCATCTAACCCTAAATGTTGCGCTGCGATGTGAAACCTCGACATCATTGACTCGAATGGATTCTCTTTATCCTTTATTGGAGCCGGTTCAATGTAAGCCATACCGTTTATTTATAGGTAAATATTGTTTGTAGGCTGCAAAACTAAAGAAAGCGGCAATATTTCAAATGCTTAATAATTCTTTTTACAGCGACTTGAAAAAATATTTCAATCGTTTGAAAAATACCCTAATGATTGTTGGAATACAAGCTTCTGGACTAAAACAGCTCAAGAAAAACCACAATAAATGGCATTGACAGTAAAAGGCCATCAAATCGATCCAAAAAGCCCCCATGTCCCGGAATTGAGTGCCCGGAATCTTTGATATGAATGCTTCTTTTGAACATAGATTCGACTAAATCTCCGTATGTTCCAGCCACAATTATGATGATTGCAACCGTGATCCATTGCCAAACTTCAAGGTCTTCAAAGTAGTATGCAAAGATGCTTGCTGCTGTTAAGGCAAACACGGACCCTCCAATGCTACCTTCCCAAGACTTCTTAGGTGATACTCTTTCGAATAATTTGGTTTTACCGAAACGAACCCCTGCGAAATACGCTCCAGTATCGCTGCACCATAAGATCATTAGGATTCCAATTATTATCTGGTAACTATATTCTCCACTTTTGGAAGCAAACGCAGCTACGTTGAGAAGTGAAAATGGTAAGGCACAATAGATAATACCAAGAAAGAAGAATGCAATGTTGATAAATGGACTTTCCTCATTCTTTTTATAGAGCTTGAAGAAATAGATCAATGCACTGAAAGGCAAGAGCACAAAGTAGTACTTGAAAGGAAGAATTTCCGCTTCTATCAGAAAAGTCATTGCGAATAAAACTGCTCCTACTGATACGCCTAGTACACGCATCGGGATAAAGCTTTGAGATCTGACAAGTCTGTAAAACTCCCATTGAGTAATTAAAGCGATGAAAAGAAATACTGCGAAAAAGGTCCATTTGCCAATAAGAATTGAAGATATGATGATTAGGGCTCCAAAAAATGCAGCTATTATTCGCTGAACTAATTCGTTTTTCTTACTCAAAGTTAATGTCCTCCTTAATAATTCTAATTGCCTGTAGCACATTGTCGGGCGTCACCATGACATCATAGTGCCCAAACTGATAGGCTGAATCTTTCTTGCTCAATATTACGGATTTAATATCGTTTTCAAGCAAAACAGACTTCACAATTTCAGCTCTATACATTAGCTGATCACTGTAAACTTTTTGCCAGCTACTCATCAAAAGCTTTTTTCTGATACAACTTGAAAAAAGAAAATAAGGAATAACCACATACCAATGCAAAGATTGCTACAGTATAAAGTGGAATACTTTCAGTGTTTTCAATATCGTAATCAATTTTGGAATTGTTGTAGAGATAAACCATTACAATTGAAAACCCATTATTGATAAAATGCGCAACTATGGCATATGAAAGATTACCAGAGTAGTAAAACAAGTAGCCAAAAAGAACCCCAAGGAGCATTCTTGGTACAAGTCCAAAAAATTGGATGTGGATAGCGGCAAAGATAAATCCTGTAAGCCAAATTGCTACATGGTGATTGCCAAAGATTTTTTGAAGTATCGGCTGCAATACGCCTCTAAATAATAACTCCTCTCCAGCTGCAGCAAAACCTGCTATTACAACCAGGGCCATTATTAATTGTATAGGGCTTTCGAATGTTGTTAAGAATTTTGTTGCTTCAGCAAGCCTCTCTTCATTCTCAATTGCAAATTGCTCAAATGAACTCAGGAACTCAGGGAACTCTACATTTTGATTCCACTCAATAAATACACTATTCACAATCATGAATGAAAATGTAGCAACTCCGGTAAACAGCAAAGCTTTCGGCACCTCAATAGAATTGCTAAAAAGAACGTTGGGTTTGCTCTTTAAATGAAAATAAATGAATAATAGAGGACTAAGGAGGAAAATCATCAATGATGTAACTCCCTGAATGGTCATCAATCCCCACCAGTCACTTGTATCTGCATTGCTCATATCTGTAGTGAGACTGACGTCAAGTACAGCACTTAATGCACCTGTTACCATTATAGCTGCAAGAAAACCAACACATACAAATGACAGCAACATTACCAGAGCTGCCCAAGGGTTTCTGTCATCATTAATTAACAGATTTCGTGAATTATCCATATTTAGCCTAAATTTGCAGGTGCAAAAATATAAAATAAAGCTTTGGTCAAGATAGGAAACTTAGAGATTGGTGAATTTCCTTTGTTATTGGCTCCTATGGAGGATGTAAGCGATCCACCATTTAGAGCAGTATGTAAGGAAAATGGAGCTGACATGATGTACACCGAATTTATTTCATCTGAAGGATTAATTCGAGATGCAGCAAAGAGTGTGCAGAAACTTGATATTTACGATTACGAAAGACCAATTGGAATCCAGATTTTTGGTGATAAGATTGATTCAATGAGGCAAGCAGCTGCCATTGCAGAGGAAGCTGGCCCAGAATTGGTGGATATCAATTATGGTTGTCCTGTAAAGAAGGTTGCATGTAAAGGAGCTGGTGCTGGGATCTTACTAGACATTCCTAAGATGCAGAAAATGACCGAAGAAATAGTCAAACAGGTTGAAAAGCCTGTGACTGTTAAAACCAGACTTGGGTGGGATGACAGCACAATTAAAATTGTGGAGGTTGCGAAAAGGCTTCAGGATGTAGGGATACAAGCATTGACCATCCATGGTAGAACCAGGCAACAGATGTATAAAGGAGTTGCTGATTGGACCAAAATAGCAGAAGTTAAAAACCATCCGGACATTCACATACCGATTTTTGGGAATGGGGATATCGATTCTCCTGAAAAAGCTAAGGAATATAAAGAAAAGTTTGGTGTAGATGGCATTATGATCGGAAGAGCTGCAATTGGTTATCCGTGGATCTTCAACGAGATCAAGCATTTTCTTGAAACTGGCAATAAATTAACTCCTCCGGATATGAATGAAAGAGTGGCTGTAGCTAAAAAACACCTCACTTTTTCCGTAGAATGGAAAGGAGATAGAACTGGTATCTATGAAATGAGAAGGCACTATACGAACTACTTCAGAGGAATCCCGAATTTCAAACCTTACAGAACCAGATTGGTGGAATCTGAAAGTTATGATGAACTAATGGCAATTCTTGATGAGGTGTCTGAACAATTTCCAACCCCAGTTCTAACAATGGCTTAAATGAGCGCAACTCGACCTGCCAAGGCCTGGGCACTTCTGATTTTGCTTTCTTTAATCTGGGGAAGTTCATTCATATTAATAAAAAAGGGACTCTTAAATTTATCAGCGACAGAAGTTGGGGCGATTAGAATTATCGCTGCAGCTCTATTTTTGCTCCCCATTGCTATTAAAAGAATGTGGGGTCTTGGAACAAGGAAAATAACATTGCTATTCATAATAGGGCTGGTAGGAAGTTTTGTGCCAGCCTTTTTGTTTGCTGTTGCTCAGACAAATTTGGAGAGTTCAATCACTGGAGTAATTAATGCTCTGACTCCACTTTTTGTCATCTTAATGGGATTCTTCTTTTTTTCTCAAAAGTTTACATCTCGTATCATTATTGGACTAGTTCTTGGATTTATTGGAACAACGGTATTGATTGTTTCCGGAAAGGATTTAAATATTGGTGCCATAAATGGCTATGCCTTATATGTGGTGTTGGCAACAATGATGTATGGTGTTAATCTAAATGTCATTAAGTACTACCTGAAAGATATTGATTCACTATCGATTACCAGTATTAGTCTTGTGATGGTTATGCCACTCGCTTTTGTGCTTCTTTTTGGATTTACAGAATTCACTATGAAAATTCAGGACTCTCAAAATTTTGGGGCGATTGGATATATTCTTATCCTTGGTGTAGTAGGAACAGCAGTAGCGTTAATTATCTTCAATCATCTGGTGAAAATTACTGATCCGGTTTTTACAAGTTCTGTTACTTACATCATCCCAATTGTTGCCATTATATGGGGTTTATTGGATGGAGAAAAACTCTTTCTAATGCATTACATAGGAATATTCATGATCCTTTTAGGTGTTTGGCATTCCAACACTAAACGTAAAAACCGTCTTGCTACTTCCCAATAAGGAATGGGACAATGAAGTAGGCCACTAACCCAATAATTATGCTACTAATCAGGTTCAACATAAGACCAGCTCTGACCATATCTGTGATTTGAAGCTTCTTAGTGCCGAAAACAATTGCATTTGGTGCAGTTGCTACGGGAAGCATAAATGCGCATGATGCTGCAAGTGTACAGCCTACCATCAATGAAAATGGATTGATCTCTAATGTGTTTGCCATTGAAGCCAGTACAGGAAGCATGATGGAAGCTGTTGCTACATTAGATGTGATTTCCGTCATGAAGTTGATGAGAATCACGATGATCAAAACCAACAGGAGTAGGTTCAAATCTCCTAAATAAGCAAACTGATCCCCCAACCAAACGGCTAACCCCGAGCTCTTAAAGGCTGCAGCAAGGGATAGTCCACCACCGAATAGCAAAATCACCCCCCATGGTAGTTCCTTTGCAGATTCCCAATCGATAATTCTTTCATTCTTAATTGATGATGGCAAAAGGAATAAGCTTGTGGCTCCCGTAAGTGCTATAATCGTATCATTAATGCCAGGAATAAACTTACCTAATAGGAATGGTCTGGAAATCCATGCTATTGCTGTTAATGCGAAGACCATTAATACCGTGCGCTCCTCTTTGGAAATCCTTCCCATTGCTTTCAATTGCTTGTCAATTAAGTTTGCTTCAGGAAGAGTTGTGTCCTTGAGGGAGAACGTAATATTTGTGAGACTATACCACGCAAATAATATTAAGAATATTACTATTGGTAAACCAAATACAATCCATGAAGAGAAACTAACTTCAATCCCATAAAGTTTTTCGGCCTGAGCAACGAATATTGGATTGGTTGGTGTTCCAACAAGAGTAGCCATGCCACCAATGGATGCGCTATAAGCAATGCTTAAAAGTAGTGCCTTACTAAAATCATTAAATCCCTTGGTGTTTGGGACTTCTTTGGTAATTGCCGCTGCAATAGTCACCATCATAAGTGTGGTTGCTGTATTAGATATCCACATTGATAGAAAACCAGTGGCTATCATAAATCCAAGAATGATCATTTTGGTGCTGCTGCCAATAGCGTTGACTATTGTCAGAGCAATCCTTTTGTGCAGGTTCCACTTTTCTATTGCTATAGCAATTATAAATCCACCTACAAATAAAAATAGCATCTTATCTCCATATGCTGCTGTGGTTTGTTGGATAGGAGCACCATTGGTTATTGGTAACAGTATAATTGGGAGTAGAGAGGTTGCCGGTATTGGAATAGGTTCGGTTACCCACCATATAGCAGTCCAAATCGTAACAGCAAGTACGGCAGATCCCTCCGTAGAAAGATTTTCAAATGAAATGTAATAGTTGAAAATAAAAAAAATAACCGGACCGATGATCAGCCCGGCTTTCTGCCTTAATGACATATTTTATATTATTCTTCGTCCAGTTTCGCGAAATCAAATTCTTCAAGGAATTTACTCGCCTCTTTGGTGTTTTGAAACTCGTAGTTCTTGATTTGTCCTCGGTTGCTTAAAACTTCAACTTTTACAGAAACTGGAACTGTTGTAGTTTTCAATGGATCATCAATCAGCATGTTATCCCCCATTTTATCAAGTTCAGGTGTTGATGTCCTGCTCAGTCTCACAGTTTGTCTCTTAATTCGACCACAATAAGTACACTCATATTCCTTTTTGATTTCACCATCAGCATATTCAGACGGGTGCTTCAAAATTTCTTCCTTTGATAGCTTCAACGTTTGGAAACCACATCTATCACATTCAAGTGCCGTTAAGTGACCTTTATATTTTTCGATCTGTACATACTCAGTATCTGAGTCTATCCAAACATCATAATCTACTGAAAAAGCATCTTCCTCTGCTTGCATACCCTCATCCAGGTAAGCATCTTCCTCTTCTTCACTTAGAAGTTTCATCTGATTACCATTGTTAGGATTTACTCTTGGAGTATATCTCAAATGCTTTAATTTCTTATTAAGTGGTTTTGGATAATAGTATTTAAATACCAGGAATGCCACATATCCATAAAGTATACCAAGACAAAACGCAGTAAACAATCGGATGAAGAACCAAACAGAGCTTAGAGCCATAGTCTCCTGTCGAATCTGGTTCAAAAATAGAAATACAGCAATTGCAAAAATAAAGTGGGACCACTGATACCACTTCACTTCGTTGGTGCTCACAAAATCATACTTTGCTTTTAGACTGCCGGCTGCTACATATCTAACCTTGTAGATAATATACATAAGAATAGAAACTCCAAGTAAGCCAAATGACCCATAAAATGCGATCATATGCCATATGTCCAGAAATTCCTTATAAGTTTCACTCATAACTAAATTTTATTAATACGCCTATTTAACAATTCAGAATAGTAACTCTATTACTTCATGACAAAGAAATTGTTCAAATTCCTCGTAAATTAATACTTCTCTCTAAATAATAAAAACGTAATAAATGGATGGAAATTACTGGTGGGAATAAGCTTATTTCAGTGTGACAAAGTCAGGGTTCACTTTAGTTTTTATTTTCTGTACCACGTCAGGATAACTTTGGATGACTCTACGTTCAATTTCCAGAACGTATGAGACTAACAAAGCCAATAGTAAAGACATTATGAGTTTTCTATATTTCATCTTAAAATAAATACCCAGCTTTTAGCAAGCTGGATATTTTGTTTGAGTTTTTGACCTTTGTACTTGATAGATGCATTTTCCCTTATTTAGTTGCATCGATATCAAAAATATTACATCATTCCTTTCATTTTTTTCGAAATGTGGCTTAAAACCTCATTTTTTGGATATATTTTCAATAATATTTTCCCCAATAACCTTACGCACACATGACAGCTAAAAAATCTGATAGCAGTACTCGGATGAATAAAAAAGAAATTAATGACACCCTTTTGGTTGAAATAGCCTGGGAGGTGATGAACCAGGTAGGTGGCATTTATACAGTAATAAGATCAAAAGCGCCAACTGTTAGCAAACGATGGGGTAAGAATTATTGTCTGCTTGGTCCTTATGTCCATCAAAATGTGTCTGCGGAATTTGATCCTATCGAGAATAGTGCTGACCCGTTTTATCAGGTTGTTGAAAAAATGAGGGGAATGGGTTATGATGTTCATTACGGACATTGGTTGGTAACCGGACGTCCACGAACTGTCTTGTTCAATATTGGTAGCGTAATGAACCGACTTGGAGATATCAAATATAGCCTTTGGGACCATCACGGCATCTCTACACCGGAACATGATGAGCTACTTAATAATGTAATTGCATTTGGTGAAATGGTTCGGATATTCTTAGTTGAACTAGCTGCAGTATCAGGGGACAAGAAAGTTATTTCACATTTTCATGAATGGATGGCAGCATCTTGCTTGCCGGAGCTTAGAAGAGATCAGATAGATATAAAAACGATTTTCACTACTCATGCTACATTACTTGGTAGGTATTTAGCAATGAACGATAACGCGTTTTATGAACATTTACCTTTTCACGATTGGCAAAAAGAAGCGAAACATTTTAATATAGAGCCAGGTGTCTACATTGAAAGAGCTGCTGCCCATGGCTCTCATGTATTTACAACTGTTAGTGAAGTAACAGCCAAGGAATGCAGGTATCTTTTAGGTCGAGAACCCGATGTAATTCTGCCGAATGGTATAAATAATGAACGATTTGAAGTTTTACACGAAATGCAGAATCTTCATTTGGAGTACAAAAACAAGATACATCAATTCACAATTGGTCATTTTTTCCAAACGTATACTTTTGATCTTGACAAGACACTGTATTTCTTCACTTCAGGTAGATATGAGTATAAAAACAAAGGTTTTGATTTGACACTTGAGGCATTAGCCAGACTTAATCACCGCTTGAAGCAGGAAAACTCTGACTTGACGGTAGTTATGTTTTTCATTACCAAAAAACCATATCACTCTATTAACCCTTCAGTTTTGCAGTCAAGAGCTGCCATGGAGGAATTAAAAACTGCAATCAATGGAATAAAGAAGCAGGTTGCTGAAAAACTGTTTTTTGAAGCGGCATCTTCAGACGATAGCAAACTTCCCAATCTGAATCAGTTTGTAGAAGATTATTGGAAGTTAAGATACAGGAGAACACTTCAATCCTGGAGAACTTCAAATCTCCCATCTGTCATAACTCATAATCTGATGGATGATGGTAAAGATGAAATATTAAACTTCTTAAGAACATCCGATTTAGTTAATAAAAAAGATGACAGAGTAAAAATTGTATATCACCCTGATTTTATCAATTATACTAATCCATTATTTGGAATGGAGTATGACCAATTTGTGAGAGGTTGCCATCTTGGGGTATTCCCTAGTTATTACGAGCCTTGGGGCTATACTCCATTGGAATGCATAGCTCGAGGTGTACCAACTGTTACCAGCGACCAGGCGGGATTCGGAGACTATGCACTTCAGAATGTAAAGGACATAAACAAAAGTGGTATTTATGTTGTGAAGAGGCATAATAGGTCATTTGATGACGCAGCTAACCAATTGATGATAAAACTCTACAGGTTTTTGCAGCTGACAAGAAGAAATAGAATTGATCAAAGAAACAGAGTGGAGACCTCTTCGGTGCAGTTTGATTGGAAATACCTTACAAAACCCTACGAGGAGGCCTATAAAAAGGCTATTTCAATGCCTTAATTCGCCTAATTGCGATATTTTTCTTGTTCAACGACAAATTCTCCCGGTTCATCGACATTTTTTTCAAAACTCATTGGTGTTGAGTAGCTTAGATATGAATCTTTTAAAACTTTTAACACTATGGGATCTAAAATTATAAAAATTGCAATTCTTACGATGGCCTTGGGAGTGGCTTGGTTAAGCGGAGCGCGAGCTCAACAAATCACTGAGGATGAAATGTCTGTAACTGTATTAAAATGGTTCTACAACCACTACGATAGTCCGGAATATCCACAGTGGGAGAAAATCAAATCTGAAAGTAACGAGGAACTATTCAAAGTAACTTTCAATTTTAAAGGGCAAAAAGTTTCAGCCGTTTACACTAACAAAGGAAAGAGAGCATACGAGAATGTAATCTACAAAAAGAACAGCATGCCAGAACCTTTAGTAGACTATGCTGCAACGAACTATGAGAAATTTAAAATAGTTTCCCTCTATCGTCATACAAATTATGCCTACGGGACCCGTATCAATCAAGAGACTAACTATGAAATGGTAGTTAAAGTTAACGGAGACTTAGCAACAGTGTGGTTCGGTGAAGGACTTAGTAGATTATCAAATTTTGATACAAGCAACCTCGCGTTGAAGTAATATTGAAATTATTGAATTGAAATAGTTGGAATTTACGAGTGATTTAAAATTTTGATTCTTTCTTTACGATAATTGCACTAATTCAGATGTTTTATTAAATTGTGGTTAATAAAACATCTGAAATTTTATTAGAATCGAAACTATATTTGTGGAGCAATGGAACATAAATTCAAACCAATCTTGCTATTCGCGATAGCAGGTATTTTGAGCTTTTCTGCGACGGCACAGCAGGAACTCACAGAAGATGACATTCCTTTGAATGTACTATCTTGGTTCTACCAACACTATGAAAACCCGACCAACGTCGAGTGGAGTAAGGTAGATCGTAACGGTAAGGAGCATCTTCAAGCTTCTTTTAAGGATAACGGAAATCTTGTTATCAGTATATACAACGATAACGGCGAAATTCAAGAAGAGAGCTCGTTAGAAGAGAAACCAAGTCTGCCAGAATCAATGAGTGCATATACTCAGGCGAAATATGGAAAAACAAAGGCTATTTCTCTAAGGAAAATCACGAAATTCTCTCATGTTGGTAATCAGGAAAAGGAAGTTTATTTTGAGTTGGTCTGTAAGACTGGCGATGAAATGATTTCGGTCTGGTTCGATAAACAATACAATGCTCAGGGAGATAGAGATGTCTCTACTTTAGCTAGAAATTAAGATTTAATCCCATTAGTGGAATGAAAGCAACTCCTTTTAGGGAGTTGCTTTTTTATTTTTATTCAGTCCAGCTCATTGGATATTTAGTATCCACATATTGAATGGCATCACTAGTCAAATAAATAGGACCAAAAGTATCTAGCATCACTGCTAACTCTTCAGTCTCTTTGGCGCCAATACTTTTTTCAACAGTTCCTGGATGAGGCCCATGAGGTAGTCCACCAGGATGAAGAGTGAAAGAACCTCTGTCAATTCCTTTTCTACTCATAAAATTCCCTTCAACATAATACAATACCTCATCTGAGTCGATGTTGGAGTGATTGTATGGTGCAGGAATAGCCTGAGGATGATAGTCGAACAGACGGGGCACGAATGAACATATTACATATCCATAAGCCTGAAATGTTTGGTGTACCGGTGGTGGCTGATGAATTCTTCCCGTAATAGGCTCAAAATCATGAATTGATAACGCATAAGGATACAGACATCCATCCCATCCAACAACATCCAGCGGACTGTAGTCATAAACATAAGGATGTAGGAATCCTCCTTTTTTTATTTTCACCATGTATTCTGCTTCCTTAGTTTCAGTAACCAATTCGCTTGGTGGTCTGATATCTCTTTCACAATATGGTGAATGCTCCAGTAACTGTCCCATATCATTTCTATATCTGGAAACAGTCTCTACAGGATGAGCCGATTCAATTACTAAAAGTCTTAATGGACCTTCATCCCATTCGAATCTATAAATAGTAGTTCTTGGGATTACCACATAATCACCTTGCTCAACCCTGAGTTTTCCGAATTGAGAAAACAACCAGCCACCTCCGTCATGAATAAAAATCACCTCGTCCGCTTCTCCGTTTTTGTAGTAGTAATCCATTTTGCGTGAAGCCGGATTACAAAGTGCCATGGAAACATCTTTGTTTTTCAAAAGAGTAAGTCGGGCATCTAAAAAGTCTTCTCCCGTGATTCCAATATCATTTGTCTTCAAATGAGTTTGTTTAAGGGGGTAGTCGTATGCGATTTTAGCATCGAAAGGCTCTGGGTCTAATACATTTAAGACCCTGGTAGGAGGATTGATATGGTATAAATTGGAGTAGATACCAGAGAATCCTCTTGAGCTCACAAGTTCTTCACTGTACAAAGAACCGTCGGGCTGTCTGAATTGGATGTGCCTCTTCCGAGGAATTTCACCCAGGCGTTGATAATATGTCATTGTTGTTTATTTGTTAGCCAACTCTTCCGCTTGATCGAAAAGGTCTATCGCTTCCAAAAATATCTCATTGGTTTGGTTGAAAATTGGATAAAATCCGTCATTCTTCCAAACACTTCTTGCGATGTGGGCTTTCAAATAATTTACGATGAGAGGTTTGGATCTATCAAATTGTTCTTGATTAAAAGGTAATCCATTCTCCTCACCAAGTTTGACCATTTCGTCTAGTGAAGCATCGGTAACCTCAAAGCTATCAAAGAATTTTTCATATCCCATATTCTCGAGATAACTCTTGTTATCATTTGAATATTTTAATGTGAATTCTCGTAATGTATTGCTAGTAAATAAGCCATTAAGATAACTACTGCTCATCGTGGTATCTATTGCAACAAAGTAATCCGGAGAAATTCCACCACCTCCGTAAACTTCTCTTCCTTTAGTTGTAAAGAATTTTAAGCTATCAGCTACCTTAATACTGTCTTCCTGATACATTTCACCATTAGTGTAACGCTCCAGAATATCTCTTCTGTACTCTTCAGATTTTCCATCATACGGTTTCTGGATACTTCTGCCACTTGGTGTGTAGTATCTACTTATTGTTAATCGTAACTCACTTCCATCATTTAGCTCGAAAGGCATTTGAACTAGCCCTTTACCAAAAGACCTTCTACCAACGATTAAACCTCTGTCATTATCCTGGATAGCTCCAGCAACAATTTCTGACGCAGAGGCGCTACCCTCGTCTATAAGAACAATAACCGGACTTTTCTCAAAGGATCCGTCTCTTTCAGCTCTGTATTCGGAATCATATCTTGTTTCCTTCCCTTTTGTGTAAACAATCATTGGGTTTCCAGCGAGTAATTCATCTGCCATTTTAACGGCTCTGTCAAGGTAGCCTCCTGGGTTTCCAGTTAAATCCAAGATGAGTTTTTTCATTCCTTTGTCAACTAATCCATTCAGATGGCTCTGGAATTCATCATAAGTAGTAGCAGAGAAACGATTTACTTTAATATATCCTATCTCGTCATCAACCATATAACTAACATCTACCGAATACTGTGGTATTTTATCCCTGGTTATAGTGTATTCAAGAAGTTCAGCAACTCCGTCTCTTTTAATGGAAACTTTTACATCTGTTCCTTTCGGGCCTCTAAGTCTATCAAAAACCCCTTTATTGTTAATGCCAATTCCAGCAACAGTTTCAGCATCTACTTCAACGATTTTATCACCAGCTTGTAATCCAACTGCTTCACTAGGTCCTCCGGAAAGTGGAGCTACAACATAAATGGTATCTTTGAAAATATTGAATTCAATTCCAATTCCACTGTAATTACCTTGCAACTGCGGTTTGGTAAGTTTTAATTCTTCACCTGATATATACACTGTGTGGGGATCAAGATCTTCAAGCATGTTGTCGATTGCTTTTTCCACAATCTTATCAGTATCCACATTGTCTACATAATCATTATTGATATAAGTAAGAACCTGTCTGAATTTGTAAAGACTCTTGAAAATGTCGTTTTCGTTTGTTGAATCGCCTTTAATATTGGCTCCAATCAGGATTCCAGCTGCAATAGCGATGGTTAATAATACTGGAAGTCTAACAATGCTTTTGTGGTTATTGATCTCGCTCACTTACCTCTTTATTTTAGTTTTTTCACCGTTGAATGAAATTAAAAATAGTGAATTTAGTAGTCATATCTACGTTAGATTATTAAATTCGGTTGAATAATTCGATAAAAGGTGTCGTTTATTCTGACGGAATGTCTGTTTGATTATCTTTGCATCTGGATGTTATTGCTAAATAAGAAAATAGGGACTCTCATTGAAGAAGATTTCGTGATCGCAAGGGCGCTACACTACCTTGGAGTTGATTTCTTATTTCATGCTGACAAAACTATAATCCAGATTTGTAAGGAACGTAAACTTCCTTTGAAAAACGTTCTTCAGACATTAGATAGCTTTCATAATTCCAGAACAACTTATAAGAAAAACCTTGAAGCTTATCCGCTGGATTTAGTGATTGGGTATCTAAAACATGCTCACCACATTTTTATCAAGGAAAGACTTCCATATGTTTTGAATCTGATTAATCAAATTGATACTAATCAGGTTTCCAACAAAGCGGTTCTTTCTGATCTGCAATTGATCTTTCCCGTTTTTGTGGAAGATTTTATCAAACACATTTATGAGGAAGAAGATACGGTGTTTGAGTATATCCTTAAATTGAATCAGGTTATTCAATCCGATTATACTACCATTGGAAAATTCATCTACACTAATAAAGTCATTTCTCTTAAAGATGTAGCTCAACATCATGATGAGGAGGATGAGATGGAAGGATTGAGAGAAATGGTGAATTCTCTTAAGAATATTGACAATGATGATTTGACAGTCAAATTAGTGGTGGCAGAATTGCAAAACTTTGATCTTGAAATGTTAAATCACGCCAAGGTGGAAAATGAAATCTTATTTCCAAGGGCATGTCAACTTGAGAATGAGTTGCAAAGAATATCAAAGCTAATAAGCCAACAGAATTAGATGGGAAGAGTTATTGGAATAGATTATGGTTCCAAAAGAGTAGGTTTAGCGGTCACAGATCCATTAAAAATTATTGCATCACCCCTTGATACGGTACATTCCAAAGATGTCATTGAGTTTTTGAAGAACTACATGAAAACCGAAGAGGTGGAGGAGATTGTGGTGGGAATGCCCAAAAACCTTAATAATGAAGATACTAATGCGACACCATTAGTAAAGGCTTTTATCAATCTGTTGAAGAAGAATTTTCAGGGTTTAAAGATTATTCTTCAGGATGAAAGATTTACCAGTAAAATGGCTTTAGACGCTATGATCGCTGCTGGTTCTTCAAAGAAACAAAGACGAGAAAAAGGCAATATTGATAAAGTAAGTGCCTCAATTATATTACAATCATATTTAGAACAAACGAAATGATTTACCCTATCGTGATTTATGGAGATCCTGTTTTGAGAAAGAAAGCAGTTGATATTGAAGAGGGATCTATTGATGTGAAGGAATTGGCTACAGATATGTTTGAGACCATGCAGGGAGCTCATGGTATTGGCCTGGCAGCACCTCAAATAGGGAAACCAATCAGAATGTTTATAGTGGATGGCAGACCTCTGGAAGAAGATGGGATGGAAGACTTTCACAAAGTATTTATCAATCCACAAATTTTGGAAGAAACTGGTGACCCCTGGAAATTTGAGGAGGGTTGTTTAAGTATCCCTGGTATCAGAGAGGATGTTAGCCGTAACCCTGTTATTCGTATCAGTTATTATGATGAAAACTGGGAGAAACACGAGGATACATTTGATGGTATGAAGGCAAGAATCATTCAGCATGAATATGATCATATTGAAGGAATTTTGTTTACGGATCATATCAATAACCTCAAAAAAAGGCTTCTAAAAGGCAAACTAGCCAATATCAGCAAAGGAAAATTTGATGCTGACTACAGAACCAAATTACCAGCAAAACGATAATGAGTAATCTTAAGGTTAGCTTCATTCAATCTGATATTCATTGGCAGAATATTGATGCTAACCTTGCCATGTTTGAAGAAAAAATCTGGCAGCTTGAGAAGACTGATTTGATCATTCTTCCAGAGATGTTTACTACTGGATTCAGTATGGATGCCAACAATCTGGCAGAGCCCCATAATAGCAAAACCTTTAGGTGGATGAAGCAAATGTCAGCTCAAACTGACGCCTTACTTATTGGGAGCTATATTATTCAATCTTCGGGTAACTACTATAATCGATTGTTTTGTGTCTTTCCTGATAGTTCATTTAAAGAATACGACAAGAGACATCTCTTTTCGTTGGCTGGTGAAAATGAAAACTACACAGCAGGTACTGAAAAGCTTATTGTGAATTGGCGCCAATGGAATATCTGCCCTCTCATCTGTTATGATCTTAGATTTCCTGTTTGGTCCAGATCCAAAAATTATGAATATGATCTGCTGATTTATGTTGCCAATTGGCCTAGTCCAAGAGTGAATGCCTGGGACACACTTTTGCAGGCAAGAGCAATTGAAAATATCGCTTATACTGCTGGAGTTAACCGAATCGGAGTAGATGGATATAAAGCTAATTATTCTGGTAATTCAGCGATATATGATTTTAAAGGGAATTCCGTAGTTGAGCCAATGATTGATCAGGAAGGTCTTGTAACAGTGGAGTTAGAGAAAAGACCACTGGAAACATTCAGAAAACGCTTTGACTTTCAGAAGGAAGCAGATGACTTTACTATTGAATAGACATCAGTTTTTCTAGCAGCTCTTCCTCATCTTTGACTGCTTCTCCTTTTACAAATTCTAGCATATTTTCAATAACCTCTAACCTACCAGAAAAGTAGAGCTTATCAGAAGGATTGCGTTTTCTTGAGAAATGGTTTAGGAAGCTGGTAATAGTAGCTGATGGTTTGTTGTTAAGTTCCAGGAACAAAATATTGCTGTCCGACTCATCGATGAGTTTCTTAAGGTTAGTTAACAAGTCCTTTCCACTGTCATTATCAAAATCAATGAATTGCCAATTGGGGAACTTAGCCTCAATTTTAATTTTAAGCGAGTTGTTATAATCAAGGTCTTGCCATGATTGATTTCTGAAATGGATAAAAGTAGCAGACACTATCGCACGTAAAATTTAAATTGAGAATTCCGACCTCTTACAACGTAGAGCCCAGGTTCCAGAGAATAAGTATTGATATCCAACTCCTGACCAGCCTGAATTTCAGTTTTATCCAGAATGATTTTTCCAGACATATCAGAAATAAAAACTACTTCAGTAGTCGGGGAGTATATTTTTAATATTCCGGCAGAAGCCTGAACTGGATTTGGATACGCAATGATTGATTCATCTTCCGGCCTTGTATCCTGTACAAGTTTAAGAGCATGTACACCGCCATTGAGGTTACCGATGATTCCATAGGTTTCTCCGGTACCATATAGATCACCAAACACCATTGGGTTTGTTGTGCCAAGTCTAAAGAATGATAGTTCATCAGTATCTGGATTAAATCTATTCAACGAGTCTCCAGTCTCATCTTCCTCGTTTTGAAAGATTTCAAGATATCCTCTGGCATCAGATTTAATGATCTCCAATTCACTGTCATCATCAAGGTTGTAGAATGCTATGGTCGGAAATAGATTAACACCATCGGGAATTGTTCCAAGAAACTGATTATTGGTTAGCTCCAGGTCCGGGATTTCATTGGTGCCATTATTTTGATAATACTCAATATTCCCAAAACTTTTACCCATGAATAAGTCCATCACTCCATCTGAGTTCCAGTCTATCAAGGTAGGTGTATCATTTCTACTGAAATCAAAATCCCACTCAATCGGTGTTGCAAAATCTCCAACTGCATTTCCTTCCAGGTATTGGATATGGGAAAATAATCTGTCGGACTCTCCGGCTGAGACTAGAAGATCCGTATTGCCATCTTCATTAAAATCACCAAATGTTGGGATTAATTTAATCCATTCAAATTGGCTGAGTCCAGCAAAATCATTTGTAATCAATTCGAATGAGGGAGCTCTAAATGTACCAGTATTTTGATAATATGATATGGTTCCATAATAGGTCCCGTCATGTAATTCGCCTTTGTTCCCTATAAATAAATCCAAATCTCCATCATCATCCCAGTCGTAAAGAGCGGGATAAGATTGCTCACCAACGTCAATCATTGTTGATTGAAGGAATGCATCTGTCTCAAGATTAAAACCAGGACCTTTGAAAAATCTAACGGATTGATTGTAATCCATGAAATATCCATCGTTTCGAAGATTATTCCCTACAATAGCATCATCAATTCCATCATTATCATAATCTGCGAAGAAAATAATTGGATAACTCTTAAACTCCGTAATTGAGAAATTATCCGTCCTAAATGAACTAAAGTCGGGACTTGCAAATTCCCCAGCATTTGGAAGAAATGCCAGCTCAGTACATCCATCGATTCCTACATAAACATCATCCTGATAAATGGTTATTGATTTGGAGGCTGCATGCTCCTGTCGACCAGCGGTTCCTTCTTCACAAGGAGCTCCATTGAAAACAAAATCGTTACAGTTACATTCTTCAATTGATCCCCAGAATGAATCAACCTTATCATAGCTTAAACCTGGTTCTCCACTATCCTCGATACTAATATTCTTGTAAAAAGTCATGTAATTTCCTGTGGCGAAATCAAAAACAAGAATATCAATGTCGCCATCTTTGTCAAAGTCCCCAACAGCGGGGTAATCAGAGCTGGTAACTACCAAATTTACCTCTGATCCGTTACTGAGTGACTTTAAATTGTCAGCTGCTACTTCCCAGGAATTAGATTCTTCTGTTGAAGTATTTAAATAGACACGAACACCAAAGCTGGTATGCGTAAAAATATCGTTTAAGCCATCATTATTGAAATCAGCTGTGATTAGCCAATTCTGAATATCATCAGGTAGATTGTCTGTTAAGTGGGGCCTCCAGATATATTCTCCTGCTTCAAGTTCAAATGCATATGCCAAATCATTTGATCGATCGAAAATGACTAATTCTCTTACTCTATCTCCATTTAAGTCGATCCAATTCAGGTGCACTCCATTTAGTCCTCCAGCAAAAGGATTGCTTAATGTTTCCCCATTTTTAATAACCGATATAGATTGATCATACTGAAACAGTTGGCCTTTACCTTCCCGGGAGAGGGAGAATAACAAAAGAAAAACCAATGTTGATATTGACTTGTTGATATACAAATTAAAATACTTTATGACCTTAGGGTTTTATGAATACAATATTGATTTAATTTTACCTAATTAACTAACGTAATTCAATGGACAATTATATAGAGTTTCTTTACTCTAAATTCCTTCAAAGCGACGGAGTATGTACGGATACCAGAAAGATTTCTAAAGGGAACATGTTTTTTGCATTGAAGGGTCCAAATTTCAATGGTAATAAATATGCTGAGGCAGCAATTGAGGCCGGAGCAAAGTTTGCTGTTGTGGATGAGAAGGAATATGATCTTGGAGAGGAATACATCCTTGTAGAAGACGTTTTAACCGCATTGCAGGATTTAGCAAGATTTTACCGCTCCAGGTTTAAAAATCCAGTATTTGGCTTAACTGGATCGAACGGAAAAACTACCACTAAGGAATTAATCAATGAAGTGCTGTCTAAGAAATATATTACCAGTGCTACAGCTGGTAATTTAAACAATCATATTGGGGTGCCTCTTACTGTCCTTGATATACTCCCTCAAACGGAAATTGCAATAGTTGAGATGGGAGCAAGTGCTGTAGGAGAAATTGCATTGTTGTCCAGCATTTGTGATCCGGATGCAGGACTGATCACCAACATTGGAAAAGCGCATACAGAGACGTTTGGAGGAATAGAAGGAGTCATAAGAGGTAAGAGTGAGTTGTTTGATCATCTTCGCAAGAAGGATGCCCAGGTTTTTATTAATCAGAATGATAAGGTCTTATCCAATATGGCTAAGCGATTTCCAACTGGAATTTCATACCCTCCGGTTGACCTGATGCTGGTTTCTGCAAATCCGTTTTTAGTTTATTCTGTGGGTGATAAAGAGGTAGTAACCAATCTTATCGGAGACTATAATTTTGATAACATAGGAGCTGCGGTTGCAATTGGGCGATACTATTCTGTGCCCGAAAATGATATACATCAGGCAATCTCTCAATACACTCCTACAAACAACAGATCTCAGGTAGTAAAGGAGGGAAGCAATCAAATTATACAGGACGCTTATAATGCTAATCCAGATTCCATGAAAGCTGCTGTGGTTAATCTTTCTAACCTGGATGGTAAGAAAGTTGCCATTCTTGGCGATATGAATGAATTGGAAGATCCAGAGGAGGAACACAAGGCTCTTGGCGAGTTGGTAGGTTCACTCAATTTTGATCAGGTGATATTTTGTGGCAAACAGATTGAGGCCGCAAGCAAAGTTCTTCCGGGAAGTTTGTATTTTGGAAACACAAGTGCTTTAATTGATCATTTGAGTAATCATAAATTTGAGAATTCCTCTATCCTGGTAAAAGCATCAAGAGGTTTGCAATTCGAGAAGCTGTATGACCATTTTTAAAAATTAAGAATACATGAAGGAAGTACTATCATTTTTAGAGGATCTAAAGGGGAATAATCACAAAGACTGGATGGATGCTAACAAGCCAAGATATAAAGCTTCCAGGGAATCATTTTTATCATTAGTTACAGAAGTCATTGATGGTATCTCCCAATTCGATCCATCAATAGTGGGTACTGAAGCCAAGAATTGTGTTTTTAGATTGAATAGGGATATTAGGTTCTCAAAAGACAAAAGTCCATATAAAACGAATTTTGGTGCATCAATATCAGCAGGCGGTAAGAAAAGTCCAGATGCGGGCTACTATGTGCATATAATGCCTGGAAATAATTTTATAGGTGGAGGTATGTACATGCCAGAAGCAGCGACTCTCAAAAAGGTTAGACAGGAAATTGATTACAACACAGAGGATTTGCTTAAAATAATTGATGATCAGAATTTCAAAAAGGTATTTGGTAGCATACAGGGTGATGCTTTAAAGACAGCTCCAAAAGGATATCCAAAAGACCATCCTCACATCGATTTGCTAAAGAGAAAGAGTTTTTTCTTTCTTCATCAAATTTCAGATGCTGACTTAAAGAAGGCTGGATTATCTAATACAATAGCTCAAAAATTTGAACTTCTATTTCCTTTCATTCAATTTATGAATGCTTCTCTGGATTAATTTTGGTTTTTCAAACTGTCAGTTTCAAAAATATCATCATCAAAATCAAAGTACTCTGTGGTATCTAGTTGAACTGTGGTAGTTGGTGCTGCACTCTTACCTTTAGTCTTGATTGATTCAATCAGTTCTTTACCTTCATTTACTATCTGCTGTTTTACGTTAATCAACGCACTTTTTTGATCATAAGCTATTTTGTAGTCATCTGTTGTTCCTGTGATTTTCAGGAAGATGTTGGTCAGGTTATCTTCGTTGTTCTCAATTGCACCAAATCTTTCGTCTTTATCTTTTTTGTATGCCTTTTTTAGAGGCACCTTAAGATGGTATTCTATTCGCTGATCGAAAGTATGCCATCCGCTTAAGGATATATTCGAAACGTTGGATCTAATCCTCATATCAGGGATTAAGATTTTAGAATCGGAAATTGTGATTGAATTATTCAGTTCTTCAAATCTCAAATGCGCCAATTCATTTTCATCAACAAACCTTGATAATCTATACATTGGTTCAAATTCTATTAGCTCCCCATCTACCACAGAAGTGTTAATTTGTCCATTAATCGTCTGATAGATTGGTGTCAGGTTTTTAGATAGATAAAAATCTGATTTAATGTCTGCGGTAATCTTTCCGCTAAGATGCCGATCCTCAATAAAGTCCTGATCGAAGTTGTCAAATATGTAGAAGATACTGTCTATAGCCAAAGACCTGATGGTCGAGCTAGACATGCAATGAATTAGTTCGCCAGCGGTATTGATAACTAGCTCTCCTGCCACTTCTCCATCAATTAAATTGAATTTTACTTCCGTAGCTTCCAGAGTCTGATTTTTAATACTGACGTTAGCATGGGCCGAGTTTGCTTTGAATTTTTTATACTTTAAATGGTCTACCGTGAGATCTAATCCAATGTTTACATTCTCAGGGATAGTATAATTCCTGATGATTTGAGTTTCCTGATTGGTCTCGCTACTTGTGGTTTTGAGTAGAAGGTTGTCCAGATCCAAAGTTTTGCCTTCGTATTCCCCGGAAAGGTAAAAAGGTCCTTTGTCTGTGTTGATAATATTTAATGGATTAATGATAAGGCCAGAAATATCAAAATCACTATTGCCAATTAACCCTGTCACTGATTGCAGCGCTAATTCGTCATTATTAAACAACAGAACTCCATTGAGATTCTTAATTTCATGTGAAATAAAACTATTTTGGAAACTAACTGACTTCAAATCCATCTCGCCATCCCAAAGTAGTTCTTCATCCTTTTTCTGAATTTCAATTTCATAATCTATTAACCCATTAAAAGTTTTGATCTCTTCACCAGGATATAGCGATGTGAAAGATTTTTCATTCAAAGTGCCTTCTGCTTTGCCTGAGTAGCTTCTTAAATTTAGTTCTAATGTTGAAAATTGAGTTTTAAATTCAGCTTCTTCAAGTTGACCTTCAAGTTTAAGGTTTGTGATCTGCCCTTTATTAAACTCGAAACCTTTATTGTTTTGGTATGTCCCGGTTCCGTTTAAAGAAGTGAATTGTAGTTTTCTTTTGGGATCAATTGCATTTAATCCTTTTAGCTCAAAATTTAGAGCCGTTTTCATTTTACGGCTTTCAGCATAGTCTCCTGATAGTTCTAGATCAAGTTTTAGATCTCCGGTTATGCCAAATTTTAGCAAGCTCTTCTTAATGGTGTTGGGTAGTTGATCAGATAATTCTAAGATGTTAAAAAACTTGCTGCTACAATTGATATTAAGGTTAGAGCTTTCTCCCAATCCAATCTCGCCATTGATGGCAGACAAATTTAATATTTGAGACCTCAGGATCCCCTGTCTGAATTGTAAATCTTTTGTGACTAAATCGTAGTTTAAGGCTATTTCAGTATGGTTACTCAAACCCTTAACAAATTGTATATCGGACCACTTTATATGATGAAGATTATTATCACTATTTATATCGAGAAACAAGTAATCTCCTGAAAACTCCACATTGGCAGTAGAGGATCCTGTGGATAGATGCACTTCTTTTGGTTTTGACCCTCTGTAGTCGTAATAACTAATGTTGGAGTTATCGATAGACAAAAGTTTAAGGCCAATTGATTTTTTCTCAGCGGTCGTGTCTCGAGGATGAAAGATCCAATAATTTGCTTTACCAGTTTTGTTAAACTCAATATTGATATCGGCATTCTTGAGTGAGACTTGCTCAATGGTGTATTCACCTCTTAGCAAAGCCAGCATATCAAATCCGACAATAACCTTGTCGCTTTGAATTAATTGATGTTTGAACTCTCGATTATTTTTAATCGAAACACCTTCCAAAATAATAGCAACTCTGGGCCACTCTTCAAAAGCAGAAAGGTTAATGGAGTTAACATCAACTTTTGCTGTTAAATGTTCATTTATTTTTTCAAGAGCAGATTGAAGAATTTCATCTTTATTCAGATATACGAATGTTACTCCACCACCAATGACTATGATTGATAGCAGAATTATTGTAAAAAAGAATTTCTTTAATCGACTGATTTTCAAGGTAATCGAATAGCTTTTATTTGATCAACGAAAATAACTTAAAATTTTTTACAAAAAAGAGTAAAAGATTTTTGCAATAGTAATAACAAATGCTAGATTTGCAATCCGTTTTTGAGGGCACTATAACGGATAGAGCAGCTAAAACGGAATAATATACGGGCTCTTAGCTCAGTTGGTTCAGAGCACCTGCCTTACAAGCAGGGGGTCACTGGTTCGAATCCAGTAGGGCCCACAAAGGACAGTCACAAATGGCTGTCCTTTTTTTGTGTTCAATTTTCGGCATCATTTGTCTCTTCAGTTCTTTTCTGCTATTTGAGCAATCATTCAGTTTTTAAATCGGATATATTAAAGATACAATCAGTGATTCACTGGGTGGCCGCCACTCCGATCGAATCCAGTACGGCCCACATAGGACAGTCAAAAATGGCTGGCCTTTTTTTGTGCTCAATTTTCGACTTCATCTATGTCCTCAGTTCTTTCCTGCTATTTGAGCAATCATTCAGTTTTTAAATCGGATATATTAAAGATACAATCAATGATTCACTGGGTGGACCGCCACTCCGATCGAATCCAGTAGGGCCCACACAGGACAGTCAAAAATGGCTGTCCTTTTTTTGTGATCAATTTTCGACTTCCTTTATCTCCTCAGTTCTTTCCTGCTATTTGAGCAATCATTCAGTTTTTAAATCGGATATATTAAAAATACAATCAGTGATTCACTGGGTGGACCGGCACTCCGATCGAATCCAGCAGGACCCACAAAGAACAGTAAAAGTTATGATCATAGAGCAGCCTGTTGGGCCGTCACTCCGAATCAAACTCCAGTGGGATCATACAAAGATCTTGGCTATATAGAAATGAAATATTTGAGCGTATTAAGGAATGAACCATATAACCATCTGATGATCAGTTGATTAGCGCCTAACTGAATTAAATTGTGGAACTCTCTCTTACAATGAGATCCGTTTTAAGTATTTCTGTTTTCGGACTAAATGTATCGTCCTCGTTTCTTATTTGGTTTAAAAGTAATTCTGCCGAAATTCTACCCATCTCATAACCAGGTTGGTCTACGGTAGATAATGATGGTTCGTATAGTTCAGAGATTTTCCAATTACTAAAGCCAAATACAGAAATATCGTGAGGAACAACTTTGCCAGCCTTTTTCAAATGCTTAATTGCACCTATAGCTAGCATATCAGTCGCACCAAAGATTGCATCAAATTGCTGATTGTTATCCATGAACTTTTTTGCAGAAGAAGTACCGTCAGCAAAATCTCCGGTTTCGCAATGTGCAACAATGTTGTCGTTAACAGACATGCCATGTTTTTCCAACGCGTCTTTGTAGCCTTTATATCTATTTTGATTGATCAAAAGTGATATTGGACCACCAATATAAGCGATGTGTTTCCTTCCAGTCTCAATTAGGTGGTTTACAGCATTATAGCTCGCCTCGTAATCATCGATGATTACTTTATCGGTATCTATATCATCAACTACGCAATCAAAGAATACAAGTGGAATGCTTCGGTTTACAAATTCCTTGAAATGAGTGACATCTTTAGTGTGTTTTGTAATGCAGGCTAATACACCATCTACTCTTCCATTCATCAAGGTTTTGGTATCGATTACCTCCCTTTCGTAAGATTCATGAGAGTTGCAAATAATCACACTGTATCCGGATGCGTAAGCTACATCTTCAATCCCTCTAACAACCATTGAGAAGAAATCATGTACCAATTGAGGAATGATTACACCAAGAGTTTTTGTTGTGTTATTTCTAAGACTTAATGCTGTGTAGTTTGGCTGATAATTCAGCTTTTCTGCCAACTCAATTACTGCAGCTTTTGTTGAAGGTTTGACCAGCGGATTTCCCGCAAGTGCCCTCGAAACTGTAGATACAGAGATGTTTAATTCCTTAGCAATATCCTTGATTGTTACTTGCCCGCTCTTCATAAATTTTTGTTTGCCTTAAAAATATCACAAACACCGAATTTTTAGTACGAATTTGACCGGTATTTGCAGTCACAAACCCACCTTACTTAGGATTTGATTTTTCCCTTTTTTAATCTTAGAAAAATTATACTTTGAAAAATTAAGAAAAAAAAATGAGTTGAAAACGTTTTCATTTCAATAATGCCAAAAAACCGACCCTTTTTGTCTTAAATCATTTTTAAAATTCTGCGATTTTGATTTTATTAACAGTTCGATTCACATCAGAATAGGAGAAAATTGTGCAAAATTCTCTTGAGAGTTTAGTGTGATTACCCTCCTGATGAGTTGGTTAAAATCGTAAAATATTTCAAAATGTAATAATATGAAGAAGTATCTACTTTTAAGTTTATCGTTGTTATTGTCCTGTGGCATCCTACTCGCCCAGGAGCGATCTGTCTCCGGAGTTGTGACAGACGCAGAAACCGGGGAAGCCC
>JANSWY010000103.1 GCA_024743255.1 bacterium
CTACCCACTTCGTAACAGGGAAGCCACAAAGACCGAGCGATTTGAGGAGGTGTTCAAGGCACTCTACGACAAGAAGATGATAGAGAAAGAAATTCTCTACTACAATTTCATAGAACGTGAACTCATCAAAAAGGAAGGCAGCAAAACCAAAGAATACAAGCACAATGATGGTAGGCTAATAGCACCACGACCCAAGCAAAAGTTTGGAACAGACAAAGTACTTTCTAAGATAAATGAGTTTCTGGAGCATGAAGATGAACCAGAGTACTTCATCAAGAAATTAGAGGCTGAGTTAAAAGCAAAGCGTATTGGTGAGAACCAAACCAAAGAACTCATTGCCAAACGTCAGAAGTACCAAAACAATAAAACAGTTTATTCCCTCCTGCTACAATATGCAGCAGGGTTTGGTAAGAGTAATATTATCGGCTGGACAGCCTTGCAGCTCAAAGACCTTCGAAGAGAGGGACTCTATGTGTATGACAAGGTGATGCTGGTAGTTGACCGCTTGCAGCTTAGAGATCAATTGGATTCTAAACTGCATAACATGAATATTCAGAAGGGAATGTTCATTGAGGCAACCGACAAAAAGACTTTCATATCCGCTTTGAGCAGCGACAAACGCCTGGTAGTCGTTAACCTGCAAAAGTTCGCCTCTGTAGATAATATCTTGGATGAATCAGTAGTAAAGAAGCTCTCCAAGCTGCGAATAGCCTTCCTGATTGATGAGATCCACAGAAGTAATAGCGGTGTACAGCATGAGGAAATGATCAGTGTCTTTGATGAGCTGCAAAGCAGCTTTGATCAAAGTGAAGCATATAAAAGTCAACAATCAAAGAAGAACCTCATAGTCGGTTTTACCGCCACACCAAGCGATCATACGTTAGCCCGATTCGGAGAGTTCAACAAATACGCAGAGTCAGAAAAAATCTGGATACCCTTCGATAGCTATACCATGCGTGAAGCCATACAAGATGGCTACATTCTGAACCCAATTCGAGGGATTGTTCCTGTTTCTGCAAAGATGTACTTTGAAATTCCAGACAATGAGCTGGAAGGATTTGAACGTGACCTTGGTTATGGTTTTGAAGAGATACCAGACAACACTGATACAGGTATAGATGAGTATGGAAGGAAATATGCCATAAGAAAGAAGAAAATATACCTCAATACTCAGCGTATTGAAGCCATTTCGAAATTCGTTGTTGAAAGACTCCTTTCATCCGTATATCACAACATCAGAGGTTCAGCCAAGGGTATGTTGGCAGTGTCTTCTATCCCTGCTGCCAAAAAGTATGTTGGATTTATCAAGAAATACTATGCTGAACTCACCCAACAAAAGAAGTATGAGCGTTTCGCTGATGCTCCGATATACATTGTATTCTCGGACAGTCAGGAACATGGCAGCACAAATAGCCTTAATGGTGGACTAAGCGAAGAGAAGGTATTACAGAACTTTGCGATCAAGAAAAATGGACTAATCATAGTCGTAGATAAGCTACAGACAGGTTTTGATGAACCCAAGCTGCATACCTTATTCTTAGACAAGGAGATCAGAGGCATCAATGCCATTCAGACCATTTCAAGAGTAAACAGGACTACCAAGTACAAGAATGATTGTAAGATTGTTGACTTCTCCTACAAGAATGTCAATGTAAAGAATATCAAGTCTGCCTTCGAGCATTTCAGTAATGTAGTAGTGTCGGGTTTTGACCCGTTAGGTGATGAAGATAAGTTAGCAGAGTTGTATGCTGAGATGAACGCTCACTCCATCTTCACAAAGCATTTCCCTCAGTTCAAAGAGTACCAGACGGGCAATCCTGATATTGCTTTGATTCGAGCAATCGAAGATGGATTAGACAACTACATCAGAAATTCAAAAGAGGAGGCGAAAAAGCTGAAAGAGAAGGTTTTGAAATACTTCAAAATCCTTAACCTGATAGAGTTTGTCATTGATTTAGACCCGAAATACAGTGAGAGCTTACGCTTAGAGTTTTGGCGTAAATACAACATGCTTTACAATCAGATCAATAAGCAGGACGAAATTATTGATGATGTAGAGATATACTATGACAACAGGATTGGAATAGTAGTCCCAGCAGAGCCGAAAGACAAACAAAATAAACCGAAGAACCCAAGCCCAACAAGTTCAGACCAACCGAATAAGTACAAATACAACATTCTAAAAGTCATTGAAAAACGGAATCAGGAAGAAGAGGCCATTGCTGAATTGATTGCGGATTTCGAAAGTAAAATCAGTGGGTTATTTGAGTTCATCAAAGCAGATGAAACGGGTCAGCGATTAACCGCTAAAATCAATGATGATGGTTCAGCCTTTTCACAAGAAGAGATTTACTCAGATTTTTCCAGACTTTACAGGAAATACACCATTAGGAACAAAGACTTAGGCGACTTCTTTCTACGAGAAACCAAGGATAATCTAAATCAATTATGTGATGACTTTGAACGATCACTCAATCCAGCTCAAGAGCTGCAGCCAATCACAGAACATGCGGACGGTCATATCTACCTGGACACAGATGATTTTTTGATGGCTGAGGAAGTTTACCATTCATATCAGGTTTTCATAGAGGCATTAGGTTTCAAGATTGTAGATGAGGGTGTTTTCGAGCAAGGTTCATGGATTAAGAAAGGAATAAAAGCAGTTCAGGATTTCTTCAAGAGTGATGAGGTCAAGGATGTTTACTCAAAAGGGAAAAGAAGTCTGGAATTAGCTCACATTGAAAAAGTACAAGCAGAAATTGATGGTCTAAAAGTAGGTGCAGCTGCACAGCTTTTAGCAAGCGTTAAAGGCACTACCAATGTGGCATTGAAACTTGGTTCCATTGTCTTGATTAAAGCAGTGACAAATGGGCAGGAACAAACATTGATTTTCGACCTAACAGATGAGCAACGCCAGAACATAGAAAAGAATGGCTTTTTACTCAATCAACCACATGATTTACTTAAGTATTTAAATAAAGGTTGAATGTAAGCTAAATAGTTCTTGTTTCCATTATCAGAACAGATCCTTTTCCAAATTCTAATATTTCTGAACTTTTTTAAAACTAAAAATCTGTTAAGGTTCTCTTTGACATGTATTCTAGTTTCTTTAATTACTTTTAGTACGTCTTACGTTACTTCATATTTCATGAAATTTGTATACAACCTTCATATTCCTGGATTTAAACTCACTAGGAAGCTCAAAAATACCCATTAATAGGTATGTACTTTACGTCTTATTTAATATAAATTGATTGCCGTGTTGAAATCTCAATACACTGTTTTACCTAATGCTATCACTTTGAGAAATTTATTACTTATCATATTATCCTTTACATTCTTTTGTCCATCCTTAGCACAGGTAAATTGCGATGATCTAATTTCTTATAGACTAAAAATTGAAAGTACATGGAATTCTCGTAAAACTGATTTTGAAATCAAAAAAGATGCTGTAAATACTTACAAGACATATAAGAAAGAACTTTTATCTGAAATGAATTATGCAACTTCAGATTTCCAAATGATACCTATGACTTTGAAGTTAACAGCAGATTGGTTAAATGGTATATTATCCGCAACTCACCCAAAAGGGGTTTTATTGAAAGTTTCTGAGAATTCAATAAAAGAAATTCTACAGGAAGGATCGATTAGTAAATTAGATAATACTTCAAATAAACTCATCAATCAAGAGCTCATAGAGCGTTTATTACTTTTTGTAAAACAAGTGGAACCTATCTCAAAAACCATTGCTGATCTCATTGAAAATGTTAAAAACTTTGAAGATCACAGGCAGCTCCAAATTGAGGTTAAGGGAATAGTGGATAAAATAGATAGTTTAATATATTCCCATAATGAAAGTCTTCAAATTTCTGGCCAAGCGTTTGAAGAGGTAAATAACTACATGTCATACATTAATAATTACCTCACTGATAACTGTGGATATAATTCTAAATACATTATTGAAAAACATTTGGAGTCCGTATATGGGCAGGAGAATTATAGTAGAGCAAAAGATGAACTCTACCTTGAAATCAGAAATCCAACTAACTCAAATTTCTCTCAAAATCTTCCGGAGGTATATGGAAATATGTCATCTGGCAATTACGATGTAGTATTAAATGAAGTGAAAACGAAATTCCCAGGGGCCTTTGGTTCCTATAAAAAGTATCTTGATGACAATGTATCAAGTGGCATCGACTTATCTAATCGAATTCTGGAAAAATCAGTTCAAAATGTTAACTATCAAATAAATGCTGGGTTAGATCTTACTATCAAAGATATTTCAAAGTTTAGTGAAAAAGTTGCAATTGAATTTCAAGGCTCATTAAGCAATATTTCGAAGGACACTCAAATTGAAGACAAGCTATTCGAATTGGTAACAGATCATTACATTATTGAAAATGCTACTAAGCACAGTGCTGAAATAAGCTCAAGATATTTGGAAATAATCAATTATAACTATCATGGTGATCTTGATCGGATAAATGATTTAAGCGCTGAACAATTAGCTTCAGAACTTGCGGAACTGGGTTATAGTTTAGGAGAGAGAATGTTGGAGGAAAAGCTGATTGCAAGATATGTAATACCGGAATTTGGAAAGTTATTGGATATGGAAATATCCAAGGAACAAGCAACTTCCGCTTATAAATTATTAACCGGAAACTTAGAAAGCATAACAGAACCCATATCTGAAAAGTTTGAGGCTTTTCAAACAAAATTAATGGATGAGTCTATCGAGACATTGGACTTAATACAAAAGTTTGAAAATGACATTTCATTTTCTGATGGTGATTTGGGCTTCTTGAAGATGACCATTCTTGAAAATTTCAAGAACCCAGAAGCTCTTGAAAAACAATTGAATTCACTCAAAAATATACCAAGTTTTAAAACAAAATTTGGGAAAGATGAAGTGGAAAAATTGATCGCAGAGAGTGAAAGAATAAAGGATAAGATTGAAACTCTTAACACAATAAATACAATTTCGCAATATGCAGCTGTCACGAAAAGCTTTTTGCAAACTTTTGATTTAGGTAGCCCAGAAGTATATGAAGCAACAGATATTGCCATAGCTGGCCTTACCATCTATGGTGGAATTGTTTCTGGTAGGTATGATGTAGCGATTACTTCTGCCATGGGGATGTTTTCTAAACCACAACAAAGCGCCGAATCAAAGATGCTAAAAGAGGTATTGAAGAGACTTGAGGTAATTGATGAGAAGCTAAATAAAATAAATCGAAAGCTAGTTAGAATTGAATATAAGATGGACTCATTGCACTATGTTGAAATGAAGAAGTTAAATGAACTTTCTATAAAGATAGATTCATTATTTGATGGGGTAAATAATAAACTCGATGAAATACTAGGACAAGATTTGAATCATTGTATGACGTGCTTGGATTTGGATTTTAATTACAAATTAGAGTCCTATGATGAGATTATAAATCATTATCAATCAAATTCATGGTCCATCGGTCCATGCTTATTAGGTTTGAATAATTTACTAATAGAAAAATGGGATAATCTTAATAGTACTTTTCCGTCGCAATTGAAAATTAGTAAAAAACGGCTAGTAACAGATTTATATAAGCCATCACTAGACTATTATAATGTTAGGTTCAAAAATGACCCATCTGCATTTTACAACTTATTACAGAATGATAATATTGCGAACAATGATTTTGAATCTTATATGGATTGGAAATCAATATTGGATAGAAATACTGAATTTGACATTAACAAACTTCACCAAAATGTTACAACGGAATATTTAAACCCAATATTAGTTTCGCAATTAGCGGAGACATATTTGAAGTATGATGTTTATTTGAATTTTGGGGAATATCAAAAGGGAGTTAGAAGTTTTCAGGATATTTTGGACAATCCGCCAAAGTTGGATGTTATTAACAAAAAGCGGCTTCAAATTTTACTACAGTATATAGACATTAGTTTAGCACAACAAGCCATTCTCTCAGGTTACCATACACTAAGGTTTTTGCGGAGCACATTTAAAGATGGAACATCAAATGACCATTTAAAGTTAGCTTTTGATGCTGTTAGGAACAATGAATTTTTAAAACAAAACTTGGCTATATATCACGTTAGTACCTATCTCGAGAATGATAATACTACTTCAAACTATTTACAGTTCCTTGATCGTTCTAAGCAAATGGATGCCACATTTGATGTTGGTACTTGGTTTAAATTATATTCTAAAAAAGATGTTGATGGAGTTTATAAATTGAAATTTGTAGTTAAGAGCCAAAATGCTTTGGATGAGATCCAATTTGATTTTGACTTTCCTGAAAACGCTCTGTCTTCGAAACTGGTAGTTCGTCCAGAACTACTTACACTAAAAAAATTAAGAGATATAGCATATGAAAGGTTAGTTGAGTATGAGTTTTCGTCATTGTCAAAAACATCAACTGGTATTTTACATAAATTAAGTGTTCGATGAAAACAATTGGATTATTTATTATCTCATTATTCCTATCAATCATAGCGTACACACAGAATGGCCTAGGTACAGTTGTTTATTCCATATTAGAACCTTCACAGTTTCGTGCGATAAATGGCCATGGCTGGGTCTTAATGGATGGGGGGTTAGATCTTTACAATACTTACGCTAAACAATGGGGAGATACAAAACTTGCTGCCATTTCAGGTTTACAAAAACTTCCGGACGCCAGAGGAGTATTTTTAAGAGGGATGAATGTGGGGCAAGACAGTACAATTGGAGATACACAGAAAAATCGCAAAATAGGATCTTATCAATCCGACCAGTTCAAAACTCATAATCACAAGTACATTAATTATTATAAATACAACGATTTCACCGCAGAGTCATTCTCGCATGAAGCTGTTATAAAACATGGCTCCGTATCGAGAGAAACTGCCTCATCTGGAGGATTAGAGACAAGGCCCAGAAATATTACTCTTTTTATTTATATAAAAGTAGACGACTAATGGTAAAACTAAGAACTTGGATAGTTATCATGTTTTCGGTCTCTTTCACTGTTGCAGGACAAACTTCAAACGGGGGGCTAGGAGATGTAAAGTACTCAGTGTTAGAGCCTAAGCAATTTCGCGAAATTAATGGTTCAGGGTGGGTGTTAATGGATGGAGGAATAGATTTGAAGAATACATTTAATCAGTCTTGGGAAGACACTAGACTTGCTTCATACAGTACGTTGAACAAAATCCCTGATGCGAGAGGGATGTTTCTCAAAGGTCTTAATCATCAACGCACAGATTCCTTGGCAGATTTTGACGGACAACGAAAATTACTGTCTATTCAACAAGATCCTATTCAAACACATAACCACAATTATGTAGACAGGTATATCGATTACTCTACCGCTATAAATAGAGATAAGGTAACAGCGGTTACCGGTGCTAAGGGGACATACAATTTATCACTATACATATATATAAAAGTTAATGACTAGAATTATGAAATATTTGTGTGTACTAATTTGTTTCATATTAAGTGCTAGTATATTGTCAGCCCAACCATCTGAGGGTGTGATTGGAGATTTAAAATATTCTATTCTTGAACCTTCTGAGTTTAGAGTATATAACGGTGAAGGTTGGGTTCTTCTCGATGGGGGTGAAGACCTCAATAGAACATATGACAAGTCTTGGCGTGAAACAGCTCTTTATCAAATATGTGCTCTGGATTCGTTTCCAGATGCTCGAGGAACGTTTCTCAGAGCATTGAATCTAGGGAAAAATGCAGTAAAAGGGGATCCGGAAGGCATGTCAAGAAAACTAGGAAGTTATCAATCAGACTCATTTATGAGCCATGTACATTCTCAAAATAGTCAAACTGTTCTTGGAGCTGGAAGTGGCGGATTTGATGCTCATACTAATGGTGGAACACTAACAAGAGGAGGTAGTACCCAAAGTACAGGAGGGTTAGAAACACGACCTAAGAACATTTCGTTTTATTTATATATCAAAGTGGATTGATATACATCCAATATTCAGTGATTTATTGGGGCAATTAGATCAAAATTCTATTGTTACAATAATCAATTTGAAGTCAGGGGTAAGCAATTAGGTTTTATGACAGATTCAAAACTTTTAGAACATTTTATTAGTGAGACTTTTGGTGTATTGAATGATTTAGGAATCATTGCTAAAGAGACTAATGATAAATACTTAATGGAATGGGTCAGACAGGAAGTTCTTAAAATAACGTCTTTGAAAGCTGATAGAAAAGAACTTGCAAATGAGCTTGAAATCTTTATTGTTGGGGGTTCTTATAAGTTGGTAGGTAGAACTATAAATGGGGATCCTTACTTGGGTTTATTGAACATAAAACAGAATGAAAATATAATTGAAGCCAATTGGGAAATAGGAAACAATTCACAATGCTTTGACGGAAGAGGAATCGTGAACGGGCAAACAATTTCTATGTTATTTAGTGGTTCCCTAACAAACTCAGATATTTATAAGGGCTTAGTCTCATATTATTTGATTACCCCTAGTTTTTTAAAAGGACAATGGTTAACTCAAGATTCAAATAAAATTGGAGTTGAGTATTGTTGGAAGTCATAGAGCTTAAATATTTTCTTCTTGGAACATTGCAGGAATTGTCATAGCGATTATCTTTAGATCATACCAAAATGAATATTTTCTTGAATAAATTCTATCCAATTTAATCCTTTCTTCAAGTGACATATCAAATCTTCCTCGTTTCATAACTTGCCATAGTCCCGTTATACCACCTGGAGCTAAAAACCTTTCGTCTTCCTGTAATAATTCTGCTTCATATAATGGAAGGGGTCTATTACCAACAATTGACATATCTCCTTTCCAGACATTAAAAAATTGGGGTAACTCGTCTAAACTTGTCATTCTTAAAAAATTTCCAAGTTTAGTAATTCTTGGGTCATTTTTGATTTTAAAGAATTGTTGTCCATCATTATATTGACTGTGGGAAAGTTTGAGCTCTTTAATCATTGAATCGGCATCTTGAGCCATAGTTCTAAATTTGTAAAAATCAAATACTTTATAGTTCTGACCCGCTCTTTTTGATACATAAAGTATTGGTCCTTTGGATTCTAGCTTTATCAAGAGCGCTATTAATAAAAATATTGGGGATAGAAAGATGATGGTGAGTGATGAGAATGCTATATCAAAAATACGCTTTTCTATTGGAAAAGTTGATCGCTGACTCCCATCCAGTTCTAACTTTTTGTGGGAGTAGTAAATCTGTCTTGTTATATTAAAATCAGAACTGAAAAGTTTACTTCCAAAGCTGCCAGGCTTGATCAAATCTTGCTTTTGATAGGTTTGGACTAACATTAATGATACTTTAGTTATGACGCTGTTTGAAATTAAATTTAAGAGATAGGTCCTATTAGATTTTAAGTAGCTGGATTCAATCCAATTGATTTTTGTGATTAGATGCATGGTTTTGAGATCGATAAATCTACCAAACTCCTTTTCCAATTCTATGCCAATAGCAAAAATTAAATTCCAAGATAATTTTTGAGGGATAGCTAAACAACAAATCCAGTTGAATGCTTCGATGGATTCACGTTTAAGGAGTTGCAAATCATGATCACTGAAATGATCTAGATACAAATTCTGAGCGAATTTGTTGTGGTCGTAATTTCTGTTTAATACTGCTTTTAGCACTTCGTACAGTTCAAGTGGTGCAATATTTAACTTTTTAGGTATGTTGATAGACTTATATTCTAATGTATTTTGGGTATATAGGATAAGGTTGTCGCAAGTGGTTAAAATTTGTTCGAACCATAGATAAATGCCACCATTTATTTTGTCAAAATATGAGATGTTTTTGTCAATTATTATGATTGTGTCCCAGTGATTTTCTGTGATCATCAAATTTTCCTCATCGCTTACCCTTATATCGCTCATGTAGGAAATAACATCAATATGTGAATTGAAATAGGGCTCCAACCTTTTAATGAAGAAATTGTAAAACCCCAAGTTTGAATTTATGTAAATCTTAGTACGTCTGGGCCTTGCAATTTTTTTGAAAAATGGCTGGAAATTTAGAGGGTCATTACTGATTGATTGGACTGTTGATTGGATATCAAGTTGGTTTGAAGAGATAAAAAATTTGCTAATCTGTGGGGCACTTAAAAGTTCCGAATGAATATTTCCAGGAATAGGGGCTACGATTTCTAACTCATAGTCAAACGGGGGTGTCAATGATTTTTCCCTAAACAGATTTCTTATTTTTGGAAATAAATACAGGATAGTTAAAGGAATCAACAACGCTGTTGATATTTTAAGAATTATATCTTGTTGATCTGAAAAAGTAAAGTATGCTATGATGGATAAGGCGAAAAGTAACGAGCCAACTTTAATAAAACTTGTCCCCTTTGGGTCTTTTTTACTTGATTCAGTATCATTTGTGTCTAATGTTTCAAATTTATACTGATTAAAATAGCTTAAGCTGATACGAACAAAATTTTCAACTTGGGTATCATTTTTGCAAATGATACTCGAATAGACATTAATAATATTTGCCAAAGAAAGGTTGGCTGGATTTACTGATTTTGTATATTCAATAATATCTTGAACCTGATCTGCGGATACTTTGACTCCGCAGCTTCGTAAATACTGAAAATATTGATATGGAACAAAATTTCTCACAAATCACTAGAAATTAGATGCAGATCCTCTTGGTCCTTAAGAAGAATTGAGTAACTGAATAGTAGAATTTCTCTTAACTCAGGGTCTTCAGAAGTCGCATTTCCAATGAAATCTATATTATCTGCTAAAAATTTATTAGAATCTAGAAATTGTATCCATGAAATTAGTTCACTTGTAGCCGGCTTTTTCCTTGTAACACGATCTCTGATCTTCTCAAAATGCCTTAGGAGTTTGTTTATGGATTCAGAATCATAACTTAGTGATGGCCCAAATCTTTTTTCAATTATTCTTTGCAGCTGTGTGTTATCTGGAAAATCAATATTGAAATAAAGTACTCTTCTTAAAAATGGATCAGGTAATGCTTTCTCTGAGTTACTAGTAATCACAATTATTGGCATATTCTCTGGCTTACATTCGTATCTAACATTTTTAGCTTCTCTAACACTAAACGAATATGACTCAATTTCATGTAACAAATCATTAACAAATTCTCTTGGAGCTTTATCAATCTCATCAATCAGGACAACACTTTTCTTATTTTTCGAGATTCCATTTTTAATTGCTAATCCTAGGGCCTGAAAACTGATATAAGACATAGTGCTAACCTCAGTACTTTTAAGATTTGCATCTCTAAAATGAGTAAGAGAATCATATGTGTAGAATAAGTCTTTTGCTTCGGAATTTGATTTTGTATTGAACACCAATGGAGGCTCGCCAAATAGTTCAAAAGATAAACTATGAGCGAATTGCGTTTTCCCTGTCCCAGGTTCGCCTGTTAATAATATCGGCTTATTGAGAAATATTGCTGCGTTAACAACATTTATAAGGTCTTTGGGAGCATAATAAAGACTGGGGTCTTGCTCTTTTGTAGCAAGATTGGAAGTGCTGATTACAGTTCCTGAATCACCTTTCTTGCCAGTATTTTGATAGTAACTTATATTCATTACTTTATTATTTGCTTAAGTTTGACTTCAACATCAGAATAGTTAAGATTTCCTTGAATTGATAGTTGATTCTCAATTCCCATTTGTTCCAATAACCGGTTAATTTCAGCAATACTTATATTTTCAAATCTTGGCACACACATAACATGTCTTGTTAGTTTCGAAATCATACGTTCGATTAACGAAATTTTAAATTCTATAAACTTTTTTGAAAGACTATTTTTCTCAGGAATTAGGAATGTAATAAATAAAAAAACCGATTTGCTCGGTGAAACGGATTCTCCAGAACTCCAAAAGTCCTTTATATGTCGTTTTAAAATTTTCACAGCATTTGTTGAAATACCAACCAAATTATTTGTATAATCAATTTCTATATACTCATATATTATGTCTGCATTTATATCTGTGACTATCTCTTTTGAAATATTGGTATTGTCATGCACCCCAGAATAGTATGTGCTGAGATTTCTCATATGTGTTCCCCAACTCGTACCATCAAAAATCTTAATATAATCTGTGGTCGAACCAAAAATACTTTTTCCAGACAATGCTAAATCATTTAATAACCTGTCAACTAAGTGATGTGGTTTATCTGAATTGCACCCTTTCATAATGGCAAGTTTAAAATTAGAATCATCAGCTGTGACCAGATTTTGAAGTGCTACATATTGTAGATCTCTATTGCACTTCTTATAGAATTCAGATGGGATTCTTGTGACCCTTTTGAACATAGAAGGGTTGTTTTGTGTCTTTGATAATACTTCTAGAATTCTATCAGATTTTATGAAATATGAAGTGTTCATTTGGCTAGGTTGAAACGAAACTATCATTCCAACTATAGACTTTGTTTTTGAGTCAAAGACAGGAGCACCGCTAAAACCCGGTATTATGTAGATATTCAAAGTCTCAACCTGTACAATGCCATTCTGCCCTTCTCCATACATGATTCCCTTGGCTATAATTCCATTTTTGTTTCCAAAGCCATATGTTATAAATTTTCTTTCTTCAAATTCCTCCAAACAAACGAATCCTACACTGGCGCGTTTTTTTTTAAAAATGTTATCAGAATCTTGTAATTCCAGAACAGCTACATCTAATCCAAATTTGTGATAATCATTGTAGGATGGCCACCCAACTACTGTTGCTTGTAATAATTTATGATTAAAAAATTCTACATTAACAGTTGTGTTGTTTTTAAAAAATGAAGAAGTATCAGAAATATTGTTAATTACATGAGCACAAGTGATTATGTATTTCTCATATAGAAATCCTGTGCCAGCAATATTCCCGATATTGTCCAGTATTTTTACCGTTACTTCGCGAAAAGCATTTTTCATGCATCTTTTTTCCAGGTTAAGGATACCTTAAAATTGGCCTGCGAGTCTACCGAGCTTATAACAATTCCGGCTTTTGCAGAAAGTTTGATCCCAAATTCAACTTTTGTTTCAGCGGGTTTTGATGGTAATTGGGCAATTTTTTTGAATATGCCTTCAACTATTGGCTTTATTTTCTCAATGATTTGTTCAAATTTCCCATTTTCTTTTTCATTTGCTGATTTACCAGCTAATACGGGTTCACTGTCTGAAATAGTTGATTCGACAAATATCTCCTCATTCTCTTCAGTCCTGAATGAAATAATTGATGAGTTCATAAAAATGTTTTAATTCTGGTACGTAATAAAATTCAATTATTCTTAAATATACAATACCTACTAATTGGTATTTGCATGGAGAAGAAAAATCTTTATTGCTGCTTCTTACTTAACGGTACCAACTAGGTAAAGCGGAGTTCGTCTTCAGTCGTCGAGCAAAAGATCACGCCAGGATTCACCACAAGCTTCGTGCCTCAGCATATGGATCACATAAAGTGGCCAAAGGCCATCCTGTCATGCCTTTTGCTTCTCCTCCTTCATCCTCACGGCAGTTCCCCCTGTTCTCCTGGCCACCTCATTCCATTTCGTTCCTTCGGTCACTTCATTCCATTCGGCCACCACTCGCCCAGCCACTGCCCATGTTTATGCTCGCCTGCGGCCTCAGTCAGTAAAGTCGTTCCTCCCGCTACCAGTCGGGTTATCACCCTTTTCCTGGATAGGCTTCCTTCGGACTCGCGGACGGCTCGCCCCACAATCCCACCGCACGCTCAAGGCTGTTTTACTGTAACATTTAGTTTATTGCAAGTTGCAATTAGTGCTGCGGTATTAGTTATTTTAGAATATGCTTTAAAATTTCCTGGATAACCACAGGAACTAAGGTTATCAAAATTATGTACGTAATATTCCAGATGGTCTTAAAACCTATGGGCAATGTTTGGATTTTGGAGGTTTGCTCTAGGACTTTAATGTAGTATTCAACTTTAGACAAATGAGCATTATCAATTTCATTGCTTTCACACAACATAATTTGATCATATTCATGCTGCAATTTCTTTGAAAAATTCTGAATAGCTTCTTTTTTTTTATCTGCGATTGCATTTCTAATTGGTACCATAGGAAAAATATACGCCACTACGATTATAATACCAGAAAAAATTGAATATCCTATAGTGTATCCTCCAATAGGTAAGACGGAGAAATATATACTGCAAATGCAAAAGGAGATATAAATGGCTGCAATTAAACTAGACCATTTGGAAATATTAAGTACAAACTGGGCGGATAGATCGGATCGATCGTACAACTCAACTTTTATGAAGTTGCCAATTTTGTAGCTAAAGATAAATAGGTTTATCAAGCTAATGAATGCACATCCAGTGAGAAAATTCACTATAAACAGAAAAACAGATAAAATAATTCTAAGTTGCAGATGTTCTTCCCAAGTATTCAAGTAAAAAGGACTTAGGCCAATCAAGAACCCATAAATAATACCAGCAATTATATTGCTATGATTAGTGAAAATCCTGTTACTCAAGTCAAAGAAAGACTCATAATCCATTTTTTTAGATGCTAGGGATTCATACAGACTATTCAACTTTGATTTGAAATAAAGATAGATCCAGTTAATACCAAGGATCAAGACCAATGTTCCTCCAAATAATAGACCTATGAATAGACTATCTTTAATATTTTGTGTTTTAATATTTTGCCATACAATGTATAGAATACCTACTGATAACAATGTTAATAGGTAAAAAGACTGAAAGTACTTGCTTGTAACTATCCAATTCTTAATTTCAATTTTATTCATACACATGCATTAAGATATCCCTACAATTATCACTTAATAGGACGGTTGAATTATGCATTCCTTTAATAGTTAGATTATCATTATTTTGTAAAAGACAACTATTATTTGGAATAATTAAATTATCCATTTCTGAATAATAATTCACTATTTCGGTACTTGGTATTGATTCCGTTTTTTTGAGAAAACTTGAATATGGAGTGAGTTGAGCTGCTGCCTTTCCTATTCCAATGAAGCCAAACTTTGTTCCATTGTGTGGTGTAGCTACCATAATTAACTTTTTTATAGGAATCTGATTATGTAAGCAAATAAATTTACCAATAAGACCACCCATAGAATGTCCAATAAGATATATTTCTTTATTGGGATTTGATTTATGAAAATCCAATAAATACTTGCCTATTTCATCAGATGTCACTTCTAAATCACCTAAAAATGAATTGTATTTGATACACTGAAAAGAAATATTATGCATTTTTAATTGCTTCCCAATCCGTGAAAAAATGAATTGCGTCTCAGAATATCCAGGTAACAGGATCACATGTTTGTTTGACCCACTTAAGTGATGAATCCACCTAGGTCTCATCAGATCTATTGGAAATAAAGTGATTATACAATACTGAAATGCTATTTCATGCATCAGGTACTTGAATAGTCCAGTAGTTGGCTTTTTATCAGGGTTTATAATAATACTGATGCTGTATGTTACAATGCAATACAAGGCGGGTGATAAAAAAAATAAGATTAGAATCAAAGACATATAGTAATCGAGTCGGAATTACTGACAAAGTAACTAAAAAATCCATCAAAGATAAGTGACTCCCCAATTCCAGCCGCACCAATAAAAAGCAAGGCCAGAACTGACGAACTGCATATAACAACTCTTCAACCTGGCCTTGCTTTTTACCCCCGCCACTTCTGGGAGCACTTTCTTTTTTTCTCTTTTTTCTTTTAAATGATTTACCTCTTTAGTTTCGACCTGGCAAATCCAACCACCCATCTGAGAAACATGGATACGATGAAACTCACGCAAGCCCCAATTGCTCCAAGTATTACCGATTTTCCAATATCATTAAAGCTCAGACTGTGAACAGTGGATAGAACTGTTCCACCCACTGTTCCAATAATTGTACCTTTATCTGATTGTAACATGTTCATTAGATATCACTACTATCAGAAGAATCCTCGTTTTCCTTGATAGCATCTATTTGAACAATACTTAGCGAATTATAGGAGCCATTCTTGAGTGGATACATCACACCATTTACCTCTTGCAAAAACTCCATTCCAAGTACCAAGAATAGCTCCTGAGTACTGTTTGCGGTTAAAGAAACAGAAAGGTCAATTTGAGCTTCAGATTGCTGACCAAGTTCCACTTCAGAGCTCTCGGCTTGTCCAAATTGAAAACTTTCGTTCTCAAAATCAACTTCTGCAGCACCAACAGAAAACTTAACATGTGACGCACCAGATGGAAACGCTATAGTATTGCCAGGAATAAACTCCGGAATTGATACCGATAACACCCCAGACACCCTATCAATTGAAGGTACATACTCAGTGTACATTGTAGCGGTTAACTTTGCATTAGCATTAAAGTCAAAACCCAACAATATAAATAAGTCTCCAGAAGATACTTGTCTTTCCCCTCTTACATTTTCCTGGTCACTTTTAATCACTTTAAGTATTTCCTTGGTCAATCTACTAGTGACTTTCGAGTCAGAGGCATTCTGTAGCAGTAACCTAAAAGCATTTCTCAGTATTCTACCTGCACGGCCAGCTCTTCCAAATTCGGATCCGTTTTCCCGGGTTCTCTGAAAGGCGGGATCGTTCTTAATTCTGTCCGCATCAACACCGCCTTTTTCACGTGCCAGATAGCCGTCTTTACTCTTGTAGAAGGACACATCTCCTATGGTTCCTTCCAATTTGATAATTCCTTTTTGTCTTGCCATAATTCGTAAAAAGTTTTGATTATGGCTGAAAAAACGCATATTTAAGAGAGTATAGCAAAAGATAAAATCCGGCTTTAGTACTATTTGCAACTTATTGCCGAACATGCCACATACATCAAGTATAGATAATGTATTAGATCAACCAAATGAGAACAAAAAGAATTGTTATTTATCCAAAGGATATTCAGAGAATTACAGGCAAAAGTGAACGATATGGAAGACTACTGTTGGAAAGGATTAGGAAACATTCAGGTAAGTCGGATCACCAATTTGTTACATTTAGAGATTTTTCATCCTTCACAGGAATTGACTTAAAAGAAATAGAAGAATTCATGTGACATGGGTATCAAAGACCAAAAATGTAGCATGTTTGTTATTTCCTCCTGTCTTATAGTAGTTCTTAATCAATCTGGAATTTCCATCTCCATATGAAATCTTCCTGTTTTCCGATAAGTCTGTAAGTATATTTTTTTCAATTTCAGTGAGCTTTTCCGAAATTCCTATTGGTGAAAATGGTTTGTTTAGTTTTATTGAGATCTGAGGCTCTATTGAAAATTCGGTGATTATATTTATCCCTATATTCTTTAAGAAATAATTAGAGTGTAAGGTCAGAAATGTTCCCAAGTTTTTATTCCGGTATTGGTTGTCAATCACTATGATTGAATTATGTACATGATTGCTTGATATTGATTCGCAAATTCGGTATCCAATTAACCGATCTTCCTTTTTTAAATCAAAAACATTTAAATGTTTGCCATCGTAATAGTCCAGGAATTCATTTATGGTTTGTGGGCACAGGTTTGAGATATATTTAAAGCTATTGTACTCTAACAGAAAGTGTTCTTCAGTTAATTCTTTTGCACTCTTAGAATAGTAGGCAGAAAATCTAATATTGTTTTGAGTTATTACTAAATATTTACTATCCATTTTTCGTAAACCTTTTTAGTTTTTCGCCAACTTGGGAACCCACTCTCAGTGTCCATAATATCAATTACTCCTTTCAACTTAGTGTAATACCTGGTCATAATGTAACGCATATTATCATGTATGATTTTCTTATTTACCATATTCATTAAGTAGTAAGTAGAGACATCTTCAAAATAGTTCATGATTCTTTTAGTTGCCATTTTTATTTCTTTCGATTCTTTTGAAGATATCGCCTTCTCATTCGAGAGATCTATTGGTGTGATTTCATTGCCATAAATCCCATCATAATTTTCAATCGTAGATTTTTCATGGGCGTACTTGTCATGCCAATCACCCAACAAGTGATATGTGAATTCGGCTTTTCTCCACCTATATTCAAAATATGATTGAACAAGCCGATAGATTAGAGTTGACAAAATACCGAAAAGGGAAATGATTATTCCTATACCAATTCCTTTTGAATCTTGACATGTAGATAGATTTAACGAAATCAAAAATAATATATGGTCTAAAACTAGTGCTGTCATTTCTGTTATAATTAACCTTATTTATTTAAGGTAACTAATTTGCAATGTTTCTCGGTTCTCAATGAAACTAAAAATTACGATCTGTTAGAAAAATACCCATTTCTGGGTATTAATTTCCTTGTAATTGTTTGCTTTTAGGGATGTCATATTTGTTGACAAGGACCTTCATGTCTTGACTAATTTTACTGTTTATAACCTTAGCATAGATTTGTGTTGTTCTAAGACTGGAATGACCTAACATTTTCGATACACTTTCAATCGGTACACCATTAGAAAGTGTAACTGTTGTAGCAAAAGTATGACGAGCCAGATGAAAAGTAAGGTTCTTTTCAATACCACACAAGTCAGCGATCTCTTTTAAGTAGCTGTTTAATTTTTGATTTGACAGAACAGGAAGTAGTTTGCCTTTAGCCTGAGATTTGACATCATCTTTATACTTTTCAATGATTTGATGAGCATGAGGTAGGAGAGGGACTGCATAGAACTCTCCAGTTTTTTTTCTCTGCCCTTCAATCCAAGTATCCCCATCAATACCTTTTACTATATGTGTGGGCTCCAAATCATATACCTCCGAATATGAGAGACCTGTAAAACAGCTAAAAACGAAAAGATCTCTCACCTGCTGCAGTCTCTCTATTTTGAACTCTTTGTTTATAATGTTGTTGAGTTCCTCCTCATTCAAGTAGCCCCTTTTGGTTCTATTGAATTTAGGTGAGAATTTAGCAAACGGATCTTTGTCCAACCATTCTATTTTAATAGCCAGATTAATCATTTTCCTCAGCCTCTCTATATGTTTCATTGCAGTATTTTGAC
>JANSWY010000108.1 GCA_024743255.1 bacterium
ATGAGAAATCTCTTGCTACAACAAGGTTAATCAATTATAGACGCGGCAGCAAGAGATTTAACGGGGCTTAATCTACCTTTCTCAGCTTGAAAGTGTATTCTCCGTTATCGTCCCAGGCAGTAAAGTTCAATCTCTTTTTAGTTAACCATTGGATATTTCCATAATAAAAGAACGACTCATCATTCACAGAATCGTAGAACTCCATATCAAGGAAAAACTCCCGATCAACATCATCTTGATCATAATATCTTTCTAAGACAACAAACCAATCTCCATCAAATGATTCGTCCAAAGAGTTATCTACATAAATAGCTGTTTGATCTGCGTGGAAGTGAATTAAATCACCCTCGAAATCTTCCAGTACATTATCTCGGAAGAGCGCATTGTCTCTCTTGTAAAATGCCTTTTCAAATTCCCAGGTTCCTTCAATTTTGTCCTCTCTTCGCTCTACAATTTCTTCATCAGAACAACTGGAGAATAGGACTAGTCCGGTTATAGCAAGTATTAAAAGTTTTTTCATTGTGTTGACCTTTTGTGAGTTGTTTAGAACATTACAAATTCCTTGCCATAAAAAAGTTAACCATTTTTCTTTAACATAAAAATATGCATAACACCACCTATCAGCCCAGTTAAACCACCCAGGTAACTGAAATTATGCATCCACCCAACACATATAAAACTAACTGGGTCAACTACACCCGACCATAGATAAGGATAGTCTTGAATGTTGTCCAATCCAGGGATAACGAAGAGGTAGCAATAGGCAAGGCCAACTAATCCAGTTAGGAAAGCAATGCTTACCGTCGTGATGAATGATTTTACTACCGCCTTAAACATCTTAATTGGTGATTTATGAATAAAGCCAAATAAGCCAAGGATTACTCCAATTGGCAATCCCATCCACCAGGTAGCTTTCCATCCAACTAAAGCAACATAATATCTTTGTGGAGATAATTCTATTGCCTCAGGCCAGGACTCAATGAATCCAAATTGAATAAATTTGAAATTGGTGTAATACTCATTTGAAATGGTATAGGTGACCTGGTCGTGGATTATTCCGTAGAGTCCACCAATGATTGAGGCTACTAGAATGATTAGGAGAAAGACTACAATTCGTTTCATTATTGCCCTGCGATTAAAATTGGGTCATTATTATTTGTAACAGATCTTCATTTTTCAAGGTAACCGCCTCGATCAGAGTCTCTCGAAGAGGACTCTGATCACAAACGTAAAATCAAACGGGATTCTGATATTAATCCCAAATTTCTTTGTAATGAGTTATGTATAGAATGGGTACATCAAATTCATAAAATCCAGCACTGGAATGAGTATATTGAGACCAATCATCAGCTAGTTTCCAGTTTCCACTTGTTGGGTTCCTATGAATGTAATCCAATTTGGTTTCTACCATATTCCTTGAATAGCATTGTTTTGCATCAAATGATAATTGAAATACTTGATGAAGCTTACCTTTTTTTCTTTCATTTCTATCAACATCGTTCTCAAGAGTTTCAAGAATTGCAGTTTGTTTGCTTGATTTGAGTCTCTTAATTATTTCATATGCAAGGAATCTCTTTCCGTTTCCAACTAGCTGATTAAGGTTTTTAGGACAACCCTCATGCAGATGCAGCAAACCATGGAAATGATTAGGCATTATCACATAAGCTAATAGCGAGACTTTGTTTTTGATCAGATAATTAAACCATTTATCGAAGTAATTGTAGCAATTTGTAGTCTCAAATAAATGGAACCAATTATGACATGTGAAGGTGACAAAGTAGGTCTCTGATTTTGATAGATGTAATTGATGAGTTGACATATAGTAAATATAATGCGTTTCGGGTTAATCAGAGTCCTTTTCAAGAGACTTTGATAGGGTGCGATCGGGTACAAATTATCAAGTTGATGTACTATTGTTTCCATTATAGGGATAGAAATCAAATGGTTGAAATAACATTGGTGTAGTGACGGAACACTTTAAAACAAAGCAAAAATAACTAAAACAAAATACATCAAAGAAAACAATAGTAAGACCGTAATATTTAATTTGATTCCAATTTTATAGAAAACCTTGTTGACGGTACCCAATAATATTGTTAGGATCAAGTAGTAAATAGCCAAAGTCTTGAATAGATTTAGTTTTAGCTCAGCAATTTCATTGGGTTGCGGTTTTGGCGTTGTTCCAGTGGTGATAGTCAAAAGGAGATACCCGAAAGCAAGAAACCCAATAGAAGTTACAACTAAATTGAAAGCAAGCAATCTTCTGGAATAACTCATATCTAAGCCCTCTCGCTCAGCTCCAACCACCTCATCTCTTTCTCCTCAATACTTTCCGTCAATTTTTCAATCTCCTGAGACCACTCAGTCAGCTCCTCGTGATTACCAGTACCTGCATTTAGTTTCTCAATGAATTCCGCTTTTTGATTTTCGAGCTTTTCTATCTCTTTTTCCAATGTTTCAAATTCTCTTTTCTCATTGAAAGTGAGTTTGGCTTCTTTTGGAGATTTCTGCTTTTCGGTTTTGTCTTTTTCAGTTTTGGTAGGAGCTGAAACAGGAACTACATTCTTTTCTTCTTCTCTAAAGTCGGTGTAGTTACCATTGAAGATATTGATTTCTCCTTCCCCTCTGAATACAAATAGCTGATCTACTAATCGGTCCATAAAGTACCTGTCGTGAGATACGATAATCAGGCATCCTCCAAATTTTTCCAGATAATCCTCAAGAATGTTGAGTGTCATGATATCCAGATCGTTTGTTGGCTCATCCAGGATAAGGAAGTTTGGATTATACATCAATACTTTAAGTAATTGAAGCCTTCTTTTTTCCCCACCACTTAGTTTATAGACGTAGTTGTATTGAGCTTTTGGATCAAATAAGAACAGGTTAAGTAACTGAGCTGCTGAAATGGTGCTTCCATCATCCAATGTGATTACTTCAGCAATTTCTTTTATAACGTCAATTACCTTTTGATCATTAGTATGTTCCAACTCGGATTGAGAATAATAACCAAATCTGGTATTTTGACCTAGTGTGATCTTTCCCTGATAGCCATCTAAACCACCCGTTAGAAGATTAAGAAAAGTAGATTTCCCAGCTCCATTCTTGCCAACAATCCCAATTCTGTCTTTCTTCTTGAAGACATAGCTGAAATCATTGACCATGCTTTGTTCACCAAAACTGAATTTTAGATTTTCAATTTCTATAATCTTCTTACCCATTCGGGCTGTACCTGTTTTTATTTCCAGTTCGTCTTTCTTGAGATTAGTAGAGGCTTTTGCTTTAAGATCATGGAAGGCATCAATTCTGTATTTAGCTTTCGTTCCTCTTGCTTTTGGCTGCCTTCTGATCCAATCCAGTTCCTTCTTCATGAGGTTTTTGGCTTTTTCAACCTCAATCATTTCTCTTTCTTCTCTATCCGCCTTCTTCTCCAGGAAGTAGGCATAATTGCCATAATATCTGTAAACCTGTCCGCGATCTATTTCCATGATATGATTTGTCACCCGATCAAGGAAATACCTATCGTGCGTAACCATAAGAATAGTCAGGTTCTGAGCTGCCAGGTAATTTTCTAACCATTCAATTGCGTCCAAATCAAGGTGGTTGGTAGGCTCGTCAAGAATAAGCAAGTCTGGTTCCTCCAATAAAACCTTAGCCAACGCCACTCTTTTCTTTTGACCTCCGGAAAGGTTTTTGATTAGTTGAGTAGAGTCATGAATGTTCAGTTTCCCAAGAACTTGTCTGGCTTTGTCTTCAAAGTCCCAGGCACCCAGATTATCTACTTGCTCCATTGCAGCCTGTAAATCTTCCTGTACAGATGGATCTTTCTCAGCTTTTACCAAAAAGGTCTGATAAGCTTTTACAGCAGAAGCCTGAGGATGCTCGCTATTGAATACTTCAGTGATGATGTTTGCATTTTCATCCAGATTGGGCATTTGAGTGAGAAAACTTACTCTGATATTTTTATTCACAGAAACATCTCCAGAATCAGTTGATTCTAATCCTCCAGCGATTTTAAGTAATGTAGATTTTCCACATCCATTTACGCCCAGAAGAGCAATTTTTTGTCCCTGATCAATTCCAAAACTCACATTTTCAAATAGGATCCTTTCATTAAAAGATTTACTGATCCCATCTATGGAAAGTACATTCATTCCTTCTCAATTTTCAGAATCCAAAGTTATAGCAATAAATGGGATTGATTAGTATTTATTATAACCATCATTTTTTAGGTTTGGGACTCCAATAAAAGTATCAATAATGGATAAACCAATTGCCTTCATCACAGGTGCCACTTCAGGAATAGGAGAGGCTACTTCCAAAATTCTAGCTCCTAACTTCAACCTCATCATTTGTGGCCGTAGAGCTGATCGATTAGAAAAGTTGAAATCGGAATTAAAAGCTTCTACAAACGTTGAAACCCTGGAGTTTGATGTGCGAGATAAAGCTGCTGTTGACAAGAGTATTGAATCACTTTCAAGTGATTGGAAAAAGATTGATCTTTTAGTGAACAATGCGGGAAACGCTCACGGGCTTGATCCGATACAAAGTGGAAGCGTTGAAGACTGGGATGCTATGATTGATATTAATGTGAAAGGACTATTATATGTGAGTAAGGCAATTATTCCTGGCATGGTTGAAAGAGAATCTGGTCATATAGTAAATATTGGGTCTATAGCAGGGAAAGAGGTTTATCCAAATGGGAATGTCTACTGCGCCAGTAAACATGCCGTGGATGCGATCAATAATGGAATGCGAATGGATTTGAATTCGTATGGAATCAAAGTGACTTCCGTGAATCCAGGATTGGTGGAAACTGAATTCTCCCAGGTGAGATTTAAAGGAGATAATCAAAGGGCCGATACAGTATATAAAGGCTATGATGCACTGCAAGCTGAAGATATCGCAGATTTGATTAGATATATAGTGGAAGCACCAAAGCATGTGTTGTTGAGCGATGTGATCATTTTGCCAACAGCGCAAGCGAATGCAACAATTATAAAAAAGGATTTGTAGTTGATGTTAGGTTTCTTATCATTGCCGACAAAATAAACAACAGACACATTTTTTCATGAAGCAGATACTGATTTTGGGAGCGGGCAGATCTTGCTCTTCATTGATAGACTATTTGATCAAAAATGCCAGTGCGAACAACTGGCAGGTAGTAATTGCAGATAAGGATCTTTCTCTTGCTCAAGAGAAAGCAGATTGGGGAGATGCTGCTTCAGCTATTGAATTTGATATTTTCAACGAACAACAAAGCAAGGAAGAAATCACAAAAGCAGATTTGGTGATATCAATGCTTCCTGCATCTTTCCATATCCATGTTGCAAAAATCTGTGCAGCAAATGGTATCAATATGCTCACAGCTTCATATGTTTCTGATGAGATTAAGGCTTTAGAGCCCGAGTTTGAGAAGAATGGAGCTGTGCTTCTAATGGAATTGGGACTTGATCCGGGAATTGATCATATGTCTGCTATGAAAGTGTTGGATGAAATCAAGGAGCAAGGACATGAGTTGATAGGTTTTGAGACCTTCACTGGAGGCCTATTAGCACCAACGAAAGACGATAACCCTTGGGAATATAAGTTTACCTGGAATCCAAGAAATGTTGTACTAGCCGGACAAGGAAACGTAAAATTCATTCAGGAAGGAAGATATAAATTCATTCCTTACCATAGATTATTTAGAAGAACTGAAGTAATTCATATTCCGGGACATGGTTTCTTCGAGGGATACGCTAATCGCGATTCTTTAAAGTATTTGGATTCTTATAATCTTCATGGCATTAAAACACTTTACAGGGGGACTTTGAGAAGACCTGGTTTCTGCAAGGCTTGGGATATATTCATTCAATTAGGAGCTACGGACGATACTTATAAATTGGAAGGTGTCGAAGGAATGACTCACCGTGACTTTATCAATTCATTCTTATCCTACAATCCAAATGATTCTGTAGAGTTGAAGCTCGCACACTATCTTAATTTGGATTTGGAATCTGAAGAAATGTACAAGCTGAAATGGATAGGTGTTTTTGATGATGAGCCAGTTGGTTTAACGGAAGGTACGCCTGCCCAGGTTTTAGAGCACATCTTAAAAAAGAAATGGACAATCCAGGAGGATGACAAAGATCAAATTGTGATGTGGCACAAATTTGATTTTATGGATAACGGCAAACACCGACAAATCCAATCTGACATGGTAGCAACAGGGGAAGATAGTATTCATACGGCAATGTCAAAAACTGTTGGATTACCATTAGCAATTGGAGCAAAGATGGTCCTGAACGGTAAAATCGACTTGAAAGGAATCCATATCCCAACGGAAAAGGCGGTATATGACCCAATTCTTGACGAGCTCGGAAGCCTAGGTTTTGAATTCCATGAAAGAGAAGTTGAAGTTTAATAGTTCATTGTTCTTAGTTCTTAGTTCATTGTTCTTAATTAACTAGAGAAACAAAAAACTGTGAACTAAGAACTAAAAACAACTAGGAACTAAGAACCTATTTCAGTAAATTTAGATATTTAACCACCTATTTAATCATTCAGCTAAAAATGGAAGAAGATTACATCGGCCTAGAGGAAGATATTGCGTTCGAGTCGGCAGAAAAATCAAGGAGATTGAAACGAGCAACTTATATGGTATCAGCAATTGTGCTTATGCTGGTTGTTTACGTTATTGTTACACTCTCTTCGTATCACGGCTAAAGAGCCAGGTAGTACTCTTTTAGTAGTTTTTTAAACACACCTGAATATTCATTCCCTTCGCGAATGACCAGCTTTTTTATGGTCTGTTCTAAATGCTTATTACTAAGTTTCGAAATAACCCGAAATACTCGGCCATTTGGTTGGTTATATACCTCCAGTTTTTCAATTACATAAAACCCTAGTTTGCTGGCATTTGTTTCCAGCTGTCGACTTTCATGTTCAGGTAAAAGTATGTAAGCATTTCCATTGTCATCAAGTAGATTGGAAATAGAATTCAAAAGATCTTCCTGATTAAGTAAATCATCATGGAGCGCCTTATTTTTTTGCTGGTTTTGATTTTTTAAATGATTTGAAAAGAAAGGAGGATTGGAAACAATCAAATCATATTTCTTTTCACTCTTGAAATCCTGAATCGAATTATGAAATAACTGAAGTCTGTTGGGCCAAGGGCTTTTTTCGAAGTTCAGTTTGGTTTGTTCTGCAGCGTTCTCATCAATTTCCACCGCATCTATAGTTGCATTGGACCGTTGAGCTATCATCAAGCTTAATAACCCTGTTCCGGCACCTATATCAAGAATATTTGATGCATTTTCAGCATTTACCCAACTTCCCAGGATACAACCTTCAGTAGTCACCTTCATTCCACTACCTCCCTGCTCAATACGGAATTGCTTGAATTGAAAGTAGCTATTGGGCATTGGTTAAGAAATTGGAGTCTGGTTCTCGTAACCTACATCGACTTTTAAATCACCACTCTCTGCAGCTGCAACAGCTAGTTGGTCACATCTTTCATTTTCAGGAATACCCGCATGACCTTTAACCCATTGAAATTTCACTTTATGCTTTTTATAAAGAGGGATAAAAGTCTGCCATAGATCAACATTAGCCTTCTTCTTGAACCCTTGTTTCTGCCAGTTCCAAATCCAGCCTTTCTCCACTGCTTCAACTACATATTTACTGTCGGAATAGACTTTAACTTCTGTACCTGGCTGCTTCAGAGCTTGTAGACCTTTAATTACAGCCAAAAGTTCCATCCGGTTATTGGTAGTTTTGCGATAACCTTCTGCAAGTTCTTTTCTATAAGGTTGTCCTTTTACAGTTGCGATCATTACTGTCCCATATCCACCAGGACCTGGGTTGCCTTTAGCCGCTCCGTCTGTGTATATAATGATCATCAGAGTACAAAGTTGGTTTTGAATAGTTTAATGGAAATAGCTAAAAGTATGATTCCAAATACTTTTCTAAGTATCATAAATCCACCATTTCCAATTTTTCTTTCCAGCCATCCACTGGTTTTTAATACAAGGTAGACCAGGGCTAAATTTACGAATATGCCAACCAATATATTTGGAGTCTGATACTCTGCCTTCAATGAAATCAAAGTAGTCATTGTTCCAGCTCCAGCGATTAAAGGAAATGCTAATGGTACAATGGACGCGGTATTCACGGCATTGGGATCTTCTTTGAAAAGCGTGATGCCAAGAATCATTTCCATTCCCAATAGGAACATAACGATCGCACCCGCAATAGCGAATGACCCAATATCTAAGCCGAATAAATTTAGAATACTCTCACCGAGCAAAAGAAACATGACCATTATAATACCTGAAACCAAAGTGGCTTTTTCAGATTGCACATGGCCAGCTTTTTTTCTTAGCTCAAGGATGATTGGTACATTGCCAATAATATCAATCACTGAAAACAAGATCAGGGATACTGAAAGAATCTCTTTGAAATTGAACATGGTCTAAAAAATTTGGGCAAAAGTAGGGTTTATTTCTTGATTTGTGATCACTTATAATTGGACCAACAAAAGTTTTTTAGCTTTTTGACAGCTCTCTTCTTAATAGCTGGGAAATTGGCAATTCTGAATGTAGAATTTTTCCACTCCCCATATCCATTACCAACCAAAATACCTGCTCTCAGTGCCTCTTTTTTCAGTTTTTCAACATCCTCATTTTCAATAGCAAGAACTGTCTGACTTCTAACTTCTTTATTTTTCACAAGGAAATTCAGTGAATCAAATTCTTCAAAAAACTTCTCATAGTCGGCAATCCTTCCCAATAATTTCTCTTGCATTCGCTCGATACCTTTTGAGACTTCCAATGTCCTCATGAGCAGGTAAATGTCCATTACATTTGGAGTGTAAGGTGTCTGAAACTTTCTAAAGTTTTCTAATACAAAATTGAGACTGTTATAATGAGCATTTTCACCAATGGATTCTGAAACTTGCACTGCTTGTGGGGATAGGATCATAATACCCATTCCTGCTGGGAGCCCAAAACATTTTTGCACAGATGCAAACCAGATATCGGCTGATTTAAAATCTAACACAATTCCGCCCATTGAGGAAGTGGCATCTACAGCAACCAGTTTATTCGGATTATTCTTTTTAATCTGGTCAATTATGTCACAACTAACATGAGTGCCGTTGGAGGTTTCATTTTGGGTGATGCAAACGATCTCAGACTCATCATCAATTGCAATTTCCGTATTTAGCTTCTCCTCCAACCCAAATTGTTGTCCGGTAGTTTTTGGCTTCAATTTCTTAGCGTAATTCATCCATTTTTCACCAAATGCGCCATTGTAAAGATGAAAGCTTTTTTCACGGGTAAGCGATTGAGCTATTATTTCCCAACACTCCGTAGCAGACGAAGTAAATACAATCTCATAGTCTTCCGGGATTAAAAGTTTCTCTTTCATCAATGAAAGTGTTTTCTCCAGCATCTCAGAGAACTCCTTACTTCTATGATTCCAGGACAGCACTCCATCCATATATGCCTCATAGAGAAACTCAGTTACTTTGGAGTATACTCTTGAGGGACCAGGATAAAATGAGACTATCTTCATTTTTTATTTTTAGTGAAAAAATCGATTCCGTATCTATAACCTTCCAATCCCAGGCCACTGATAATTCCAATACAATTTTTGGTTAAATGACTGTGATGTCTGAATTCTTCACGTTGATAGACATTTGAGATATGTATTTCAACGGCCGGGGTATTCACTGCCGCTAGGGCATCTGCAATGGCAACCGAAGTGTGAGAATAACCCGCACCATTGATAATGATTCCGTCAAATGAGAATCCTATCTCATGAATCTTATCTACAATTTCTCCTTCGTGATTAGACTGAAAGTAATGAAGATCGATATTAGTAAAATCTTCCTTTAAGGTTTTGTAGTAATCTTCAAAAGAACTGTTACCATAAATCTCGGGTTCACGTTTCCCAAGGAGATTAAGGTTTGGCCCGTTGATAATAATTAATTGCATGTAAAATCGCTATTCAGTCTTAAAGTCGATAAAAATAATACATTTGTGAGCACAATATTGTTTTATGGCGTGGGATTTTTACATCAGACAATTTCAGACTTACCTAAAACTAGAAAGGTCGCTATCTGATAATTCCATAGAGGCTTATCTGCGGGATGTTGGGAAGTTGAGGCAATTTCTGGAAATCAGGAAGATTGATATCACTCCGGTGCAGGTGGAGCCGCATCATATCCACGATATGTTGGAGTTTATTTCAGAATTAGGAATGAGTGCCCATTCTCAGGCAAGAATCATTAGTGGGTTAAAAGCATTTTATAAGTATTTAGTCTTTGAGGGCGACACAGAAAATGACCCAATGGCATTAATTGAAGGGCCAAAGTTGGGTCGTAAGCTTCCTGATACTTTGAATGTAAATGAAATAGATCAGCTACTAGATGCAATTGATCTATCCCTTCCTGAAGGTCAAAGAAACAGAGCAATCCTGGAAACATTGTATAGCTCAGGATTACGGGTGTCGGAATTAGTGGAACTTCGGTTGAGTAATGTTCATGAAGATATTGGGTTTGTTAGAGTTGTTGGTAAAGGAAGTAAAGAGAGATTGGTGCCAATTGGTAGAGAAGCTTTAAAGCACATTAAATTATACAAGGAACATATCAGAGTTCATGTGCCAATAAAACCTGGGAATGAAGATTATGTATTTTTGAACAGGAGGGGTGCTAAGCTGACAAGAGTGATGATATTCACCATAATCAAGAATCTTGCAGAATCGATTGGTCTCAATAAAAGTATAAGTCCCCATACATTCAGGCACTCTTTTGCGACTCATTTAATAGAGGGAGGAGCAGATTTAAGAGTGGTTCAGGAGATGCTTGGACATCAATCAATTACTACTACAGAAATATACACTCACCTCGATCGGGATTATTTAAAGCAAGTGATCAAAGAGTTTCATCCCCGAAGCTAGATTTTTAATAGAAGGCTATTAATTTTGCGGCGATGTATAAAATTCTGCTAAGACCGCTTCTTTTTCTAATTGCACCAGAAAGAGCCCATCATTTTACAATCAATATTTTTAAATTTGTCTACAAGCTACCAGGAATGCGTGGTGTGCTTAAAATGCTTTACGATGTTTCGAACCCTAAGCTGGAAACTGAAGTGTTTGGTTTGAAATTTAAGAATCCGGTTGGTCTTGCCGCAGGTTTTGATAAGGATGCTAAAGTTATTGATGAGTTTGCGTCACTGGGCTTTGGTTTTATAGAGATAGGGACTGTTACGCCAAAAGGACAGCCCGGAAACCCACAGCCGAGATTATTCAGACTTCCTGCTGATAAAGGTTTAATCAATCGTATGGGATTCAATAACGAAGGAGTTGATGCTGCCATAAAAAGACTCAAGGCTCGAGAATCCAATATTTTGGTTGGTGGAAACATTGGTAAAAATAAAGTAACAGCAAACGAGCTGGCTACTCAGGATTATTTAGCTTCCTTTCTGGTATTACATGATTACGTGGATTATTTCGTTGTAAATGTTAGTTCACCTAATACTCCAAACTTAAGAGAGTTGCAGGAAAAAGAACCTTTGAAGGCATTATTATCCACATTGAAGGAGAAAAATAAGGAATTTGATGATCCAAAACCGATATTGCTAAAAATAGCACCGGATCTTACAAACGATCAATTAGATGATATTGTAGAAATCGTGGAGGAGGTTAAATTAGATGGTATAATCGCAGCGAATACTACAATATCAAGAGCAGATTTGAATACATCAGAAAAAAGAATCGAAGAGATTGGAGCCGGTGGTCTAAGTGGGAAGCCTGTTACCAAACGCTCTACGGAAGTGATCAGGTATATAACTGAAAAGTCTGGTGGTTCTATACCAATTATCGGAGTGGGAGGTATCCATTCTGCGAAGGATGCTATTGAAAAGTTAGAAGCCGGGGCGAAATTAGTTCAGTTATACACTGGATTTATTTATGAAGGTCCTGCATTGATTAAAAGAATTAATAAGAAGATACTGAGTTTGAAAAAATGAGGTTATTTGTAATAATATTAGTGATTTCTCCCATCTGGGCACTGGCTCAGAACAAGGTCTTCTATGACATGGAAGATAATAAGGTGATAAACGCTGATAGAGCATTTTACTATTCAACTACAAAGTTTGCTAAGGTTAAGCCGAAGAAGTCTGTGACTACAATTACAGAAAATTTTGTCTTCAACGATCAACTTAAAAAGGTGGCATCTCACCTAACCGTGGACCCATCAGTCATGGTTGGGGAGTACAAGGAATTTTATATCACAGGCCAAGTAAGAACTGAAGGAGCGTATCAAAGAGGAAATAAACAAGTTGGTTTTAAGACATATCATTATAATGGGCAATTAGCCAGTGAAATTTCATCCAATGATGAAGGACAACTTATGATAACAAAATTGAATCATGCAGGTATAGTTGAGTCCAGTAAACCATATTTTGATGATGAGATCTATAGTGAGGTTGAGGAATGGCCTTATTTCTTTGGTGGTAAGGAAGAATTGTATAAGTTTCTGGGTTTAAATGTGAAATATCCGTACCGTGCTGCTTCAAAAAAGATCGAAGGAAAAGTGTTTGTCCAATTTATCGTTAACCATGATGGGACATTGTCTGATATTGAAGTAATCAGAGGTATAGGAGAAGGATGTGATGAAGAAGCTATACGTGTGATTGAATTAACTGACAAGATGTGGGTCCCAGGAAAGCATGAAGAGAAAATTGTTAAAACGAGGATGGTTGTTCCAATTAGTTTTAAGCTTTCACGTTAATTCCCAATATTTTATCAACACGGATTACATTTCTTCATACTAAATCCTAATTTTACCCCTTATAATACAGGATGGCGAAAAACACCTATAAGACTAAATCAAAAAAGAAAGCCAAGAAAAGAATTGAACTGGACTTCTCATTTCTCAAGGATAGAAGGTTCCAGCTTGCATTAGGATTCTTCTTTCTTAGCACAGGAATTTTTCTTTTAATCAGCTTTATATCTTATCTCTTCACAGGAAAAGCAGATCAAAGCGTGATTGAAGCACTTTCTAATGCCCCACTTAAAGAATCTGGATTGGAAGCCCAGAATTGGCTGGGATTATTTGGCGCTTACGCTTCGTATTTTTTTATATATAAGTGGTTTGGCATTGCAAGCCTTCTTATACCTCCATTTTTGCTTTTGGTTGGGTTAAAAATTGTAACAGAAAAAGAAATTTATCCAATTATCAGAGCTTTCTATTTTTCATTTTTCTTTCTGTTTTGGACAAGTCTGTTGACAGGTTATTTCCTACTCAACTCTGAAAAAGTCTCAGAAATGGGCTTCTTAAGTGGAGGCGTTGGGTTTGAATTGGCGATTTTATTTGAGAGTCTCATGGGATGGGGGACCATTCTTTTGTTAATCTTCTCATTAGCTGTGTTCTTTATTTATTTCTTCAATATCACTGAGATGATAGGTCTTGGTCACCTGTTTGGAAAGAAAGAAGATTCGTTAGAGGAGAGCCTCAATGAAATGGATGATATTACAGCCATTTTAGAAACAGTAAAGAAAGAAGTAGAGCAGGAAGATGGCGTTATTGATGATGGTGAGTCATGGACCGTATCCACAAAAGAGGAGGTTATTGAAGAAGATAAAGCTGAAGAGAAGTCTAAGTCGGATGAATTAGTACTGGACATTGAATCCACTCTTCCAGTAGTTGAAAATAAGCCTAAACCAGTAAAGAAGGAAACTGAAAAAGCTGCGGAACCAGAGTTTGAAATAGAGAAACCCGTAGAGGAGGCTGTACACACGGGAGATCTTGAAAATTACGATCCTACCCTGGATTTACCGCAATACATTTATCCAAGTCCTGATCTATTGATTGATTATCCAGATCCTGGAATCCGGGTAACTAAAGAAGAACTTGAAGCGAATAAAGATAAGATCGTTGAAACGCTAATCAATTTTAAGATTGGAATTTCAAGTATCAAGGCTACAATAGGTCCTACTGTAACGCTTTACGAAATTGTACCTGAGGCTGGGGTAAAGATCTCCAAAATTAAGAACCTGGAGGACGATATAGCATTGAGCCTTGCTGCGTTGGGGATCAGAATTATTGCCCCAATTCCTGGTAAAGGAACTATTGGTATTGAAGTGCCAAACAAGAACAGGGAAATGGTAGATATCAAATCTGTTTTGACTACCGAAAAGTTTATGGCCAGCAAGGCAGAGCTTCCTGTAGTTTTTGGTAAAACGATTAGCAACGAAGTTTTTGTGACAGACTTAGCCAAGATGCCTCACTTATTGATGGCAGGTGCCACCGGTCAGGGTAAGTCTGTTGGGCTTAATATCATCCTGACTTCATTAATCTATAGAAAACACCCTTCTCAGTTGAAGTTTGTTTTGGTGGACCCGAAGAAGGTGGAATTGACACTCTTCAATAAAATAGAAAGACATTTCTTAGCCAAACTACCAGATTCAGAAGAGGCGATAATTACTGACACGAAAAAGGTAATCAATACTTTGAATTCTCTTTGTATAGAGATGGATACCAGATATGACCTTTTAAAGGATGCTCAGTGCAGAAATATTAAAGAATACAATAACAAATTCGTCAATAGAAGGTTGAACCCTCAGAAAGGACATAAATACCTTCCTTACATAGTATTAGTAATTGACGAGCTTGCCGATTTAATGATGACTGCCGGAAAGGAAATTGAAGCTCCCATAGCAAGACTTGCGCAGTTAGCAAGGGCGATTGGAATCCATTTGGTAGTGGCTACTCAAAGACCTTCGGTAAACGTAATTACAGGTGTTATTAAAGCCAACTTTCCAGCAAGGTTATCTTTTAGAGTTACATCCAAGATTGATTCAAGGACTATTTTGGATGCAGGAGGTGCCGACCAGCTAATTGGTATGGGAGATATGCTCTTAAGTACTGGATCAGAGATGATTCGTTTGCAATGTGGGTTTGTAGATACGCCAGAGGTAGAAAGAATTTGTGATTTTGTGGGAGAGCAACGAGGATATGACAATGCTTATCACCTTCCTGAGTATGTAGGAGAAGATGGTGATAGTAGTGTTGGAGAAGTGGACCTTTCTGAAAGAGATGCGCTGTTTGACGATGCAGCTAAATTGATAGTTTTACATCAGCAGGGTAGTACATCTTTGATACAAAGAAAACTTAAACTGGGATACAATAGAGCAGGTCGTTTAATTGATCAATTGGAGGCTGCAGGTATAGTTGGACCGTTCGAGGGAAGCAAGGCCAGGGAAGTTTTAATTCCAGATGAATACAGTTTGGAACAATTATTGAATGAGCTTAATAACAAATAAATAAAAAGAGATTAATTAGATTTATAAGCGATGAAGAAATTACAAGCAATTCTCGTTTTAATGTTCGTAGGATTTGGAGCATTTGCTCAATACGAGCCAGAGGCGAAAGCAGTGTTGGATGCTGTGAGTAGTAAATACAAGAATATGACTGCTTTCAAAGCAGATTTTCAATATAGACTTGTAAACGAAGAGGCCGATATAAACGAGGAAATGGACGGGAGCATTCATATCATGGATGATAAGTTTAAACTTGAAATGTTAAATAGAATTATTTTCTTCGATGGAAACTTCATAAGAGAGTACGATGTGGATTTTCAGGAATACACGGTTCGAGATTATGAGTCTGAACACGAAGAGCTTAACTTATCCAGTATGCTGGATCTTTATAAGGACGGTTTCAAATATATGGTGAGATCTCAATCTTCCAACGGCTATGAAATTGAATTGCAACCGGAAGCAAATGACAAATCATTTTTCAAAATATTGATGAAAGTTGATGCGAAAAATAATGTCAAGTCATTCACTTATTATGAGAAAAACGGAAATCTCGTAACCACAGAAATTACAAATCAGGAAGAAAAACCCGGGTTAAAAGCAAGCTTTTTTGACTTCTTCAAGGCAAATCTAGAAGTAGTTGATTCTGTAGATGTAAGAGATTAAAAATCATTTGATACTTAAAGAAATTGAAGGTGGCCTTTTGAGTCACCTTTTTTGTTCCTCATTGTGTTGCAAAGAACTCCAAACTCAAAATTCATTAATAGTACTAAGCAGCTGACTATTTGAACTTTTCTGATATGACTGTAGGATTGTTGGATCAACATGACAAAAATCTACTGCAGTTTTGATATCTTGGCTCAAATTTTTTCAGTATGACCAGAGAAGATCTTATTTCACAGATCAGGGAAAAACAATCCTTTCTTTGTGTTGGATTAGACACAGATCCCGACAAGATTCCAGCACACCTTAAATCTACAGAAGATCCAATTTTTGAATTCAACAAGCAAATCATAGATGCAACAAAGGATTATTGTGTTGCTTACAAACCAAACCTTGCATTCTATGAAGCTCAAGGAATTTCAGGGTGGCAGTCTCTACAGAAGACGTTGGACTACATACCGAGTAATATATTCACAATAGCTGATGCTAAGAGGGGTGATATTGGGAATACAAGCAAGATGTATGGTAAAGCATTTTTTGAAGAACTAAACTTTGATAGCCTTACTGTAGCTCCTTACATGGGAGAGGACTCGATTACTCCATATTTTGAATTTAAAAACAAGTGGGTCATTCTACTGGGAGCGACATCAAATCCAGGAGCCATGGATTTTCAAGATTTGATTCTTGAAAACTCTATGGAGCATTTATACGAACATGTGATCAAGCTAAGCTCCACCTGGGGTACTGAAGAGAATATGATGTACGTAGTTGGTGCAACAAGACCAGAGATCTTAGTGCATATCCGTTCTAAAATTCCGAATCACTTTTTACTCATTCCAGGGGTTGGTGCTCAAGGTGGTGATCTGGCTGCTGTTTGTAAGTTTGGAATGAATAAAAGTTGCGGACTACTTATCAACTCTTCCAGATCGATCATTTATGCTGGAAAGGGAGAGGATTTTGCTGAAAAAGCTGGGGAGGAAGCAAAGAAATTACAAACGCAGATGACAGAACTTCTCGCAAAACACAGTCACATTTAAATCCAGAATTACTAGAATTATATTCATTATATTTCCGGATATCTGTTTTACTAAATGCAAGAAGACTTTCTTCACTACATCTGGAAATTTCAATATTTTAATTATTCGGAATTATTCACATCTGATGGCCGAACTCTATTAGTTCAGAAACAAGGAAATTATCAGCATGATTCCGGCCCGGATTTTGAAAACTGCAAGGTTAGAATTGATGGGATTGAATGGAATGGAAGTATAGAAATCCATGTAAGATCATCCGATTGGTACTTGCACAAGCATGATAAGGATGAGGGCTACAATAATGTAATCTTGCATGTTGTTTGGACCAATGATAGAAACACATTCAATAGAAACGGAGAAGAAGTTCCCACCCTGGAATTGCGCAACAGAATTGATACCGATCTAATTTCAAAATATAAGAAGTTTATCAGCAGCGACTCATTGTTAGCTTGCTCATCGCATCGATCCGAAATTTCAGATCTGAAGCTTTATGAAATGATTGATAAATCAGTGAGTGAGAGGTTATCACAAAAGGCCGCTATAGTGAAGGAGTTATATCAAAAAACTGAAAGTTGGGAAGAAACAGCGTATCTCACAATCGCCAGGAATTTTGGCTTCAAAGTAAACTCAGACTCGTTTTTACAACTGGCATTTGTCACACCTTTAAAGTTTTTGAAGAAGCATTCCGACCAGCTGTTTCAATTGGAAGCATTTTTGTTTGGTCAGGCTGGTTTTTTGGAAGAAGATGGAACTGATGAGTATTATCTGAAACTGAAATCAGAATATGAGTTTCTGGCACATAAATATCGGATTCACGATTCAAGGATGAATCGTTTTCAATGGAAGTTTTTAAGACTAAGACCTGCAAATTTCCCTACTTTAAGGATTGCTCAATTTGCAAATTTCATCTATAAAAATACGCACATCCTTAATCTCCTGGTCGAGGATTGTTCCATCAAAGATTTGATTAAGCGATTGACAACAATGCATTCAGAATATTGGTTGACCCATTTTGATTTTGGGAAACCTTTTTCCGGTGTAAGTAAAGGACTTGGAAAGACGAGTGCTGAAAACATACTGATCAATACTGTAGCTCCTATTTTAGCTTGTTATGGGAAGCAATCTGCAAATCAAAGTTATCTTG
>JANSWY010000012.1 GCA_024743255.1 bacterium
ATTCCATGGGGATATGGATAGCTCTATTCAATTTCTTTCTTTTTGTATCAATCATATTTATTGCTGGTCAATTTTTACCGTTTGATAACGCTGGCCATATGGGAGGGCTTGTCGCTGGTGTCATTTTGGGAATGGCATATCTAGTATTGCCAGAGCAACGTCGGCCACAAACTATTAAGTTTACAATAGCATTTGTTTTATTAACCATTACCTATTTCTCTCTTCCCAGATATCAAAGCAAATACTTTAATGTGTTCCAGGAGTTTATTGCAACCGAGGATGGTTTTAATAATGTATTTAAAGCTGAATCCGATAGTGCCGCTCTCGAAAGATTAAGGGACATTCAGCCAAGAATTCAAAACGTCTATAATACCCTGGACTCATTTGAAACTGACATTCCATTGGAACTTCAGCTTGAAATAAATGATCTGAAAAAGATTACAAAAGGAGTGAGTGAACAAACACGGTTCTACATTAATCTTATCGAAAAGGAATCCTACATATATCATGATAGTATAGAATGGGCACTGGAAGAATTTAGGCAAACCAATCCGTTAAGATACAACCTCAGACTTGATCAAGAACCAAATGAGGAAGAAGAAAAGCCCCGGGAAGAACAGAATCTGGTAGTTGTAGAACAGTTTTACGATCAGGACTGGCGTGAATGCGATATTGCTCATGCGCATTATTATAGAAGAGGGTTCAAGGATAGCTTAGGACGATGGGATGGTCCGGTTAGGGATTATTATCTGGATGGAGGAATACAAATGAAGGGGGAGTATACGAAGGATTTGAGAAACGGGGTATTTCTTTATTACTCCCGGGATAGTCTGTATGAATCAGCTGGGAGGTATCGGGAGGAGTGGAAAATAGGGAAGTGGGAGCATTATGGTAAAAGTGGAAAGCTCCAGGATGAAATTAGATATCGGAATAAATCGTACCTGATCAATCATTGGTCAGATTCTCTGGAATTACAGGTTGATGGTGGTGAAGGAGATATTATTGATTATCATTTAAATGGACTTATTGCCAATTACGAGCATTATAAGGAAGGTCGAAAAGATAGCATTAGTTATGGATTCTACGATAATGGTGATGTTCACTTCAAAGAGTTTTTTGATGATGGAAGATTGTTACAGGGCATATCTTATGATATCAATGGAAATAAATACCAATATGATGAATCCACCCAATTAACCTACCCAGAAAATGGAATGGATAACTTCTGGGACTATGTCTCAAGTGAAAAGGCGGACATCCTTGGAGATACTCCAATTGGTTATGAAACTGAATTAGTCTTCAATATCTCTGAATCAGGCGAAATATTTGACATTAGAGTAATGTCAGGTGATGCTGATTCACTTAATGTAATTGCCAAAGTGATCTTGAGGAATGGTCCGAAATGGATTCCTGCCAAAGAACACGGAATAAAACCTGTTGCGTCTGAGAGCCTTGTGAAAATTACTTTTTAAACAAGGAAGCTCTTCTCATTGCCCAACCTACTCCGGCTCCAACTGCAAAAAAGATGGTACCCATAACACCCAATAACGTAGTTACAAACCACCTTTCCATAAAGGTATTTACTAATACATCAGAAGGATTTGTTGGGTTAATATACATTTCCACTTTTTCACCTAGTTGGTAGCTGGGAGGATCTGATGATGCATTTGATTCATAAATGTATTTCTGGCCATTATATTCATATTCAAAAACGGGCATATATGGATCTTCTATGACGGTAGCTTCTATTAATTCACCATTACTCACCAATTGTTGATTATATACAGTAACACTGATCGCACCTATAATCATTCCTAATCCAATCAAGGCGAAAATACCTCCGAAACATCCACCACCAATGCAACCAATCGTTTTTCCAGTCTTCTTGGCTCGGGTAATTGCTTCGTCTTCATATTCATTTACAGTGTCATCAAGTTCGTCTGCAAGTCTTTTTGCCTCTCTAAGTGTGACTCCAAAGGTCTGTCGGATGTGCTTGATTGCAGCTAGCTTCCTGCCAGACTTGATCATGTCATAAATTTCCTGCTTTTGCTGTTCTGAAATGTTCATTACTGCTTAATTAAGGTTTGTTGGAGTATTTGGCTGTCAGTTGTTACTTGAATTATATATACACCTTTTGAAAGGTTCGATATATCTATTTGATTTAAGTTATTACTTGATAAATGCATCACTTTGTTGCCGCTTAGATCGATTACGTTAATGGTATTTATGGATCGAGGTACGTTGGTGATAGCTATTGTAGTTGTTGCTGGGTTTGGTAACAGTTGTATGCTTTTAGATGTCCCGCTAATAGAGGTCACTTTGGTTTCAATCTCATAAACATTTGCAAGTTCACTTGGAGGACAATCTCCAACAGTAACATTAACAGAATATTCTCCATCCTCAATGGGAGTGTAGGTTTGAGAATCTGCACCTTCAATTTCTTCACCTTCAAAAAACCATTGATTACCCACTTCACTAGAAGATACTAGTTGTCCATCTTGAAAAGTGATATTAGGTTTCGAAGGTGAGACACAGAAGTATTGCTCATATTGATTCCCGAGATATTCAACTGTAAATGACCATACACCAGCTTGGTCACCTGCAGGAATTCTGAAACTCCTGTACCAATAGGATGCTGAGTAATGATCAGCATTGCTTTGAGTTTGCCACTCTTGAAATAGGGACCCATCTGGCCTGTATATCCTGTGTTCACTGACATGTTGGATTTGTTGGTCTCTGAAGTAAGTTGCGAAATAAACCAAATCACCTACAACAAACTCATCTTCGATGTGTGAGTCTTCCTCGCCATAGCACCCAAATTCTGGAGCGGCATCATGTGTTTTTAATGCATTAACCGTTGGACTGTAATATTCTTCCTGATTATCCCACCATGTTGATGAAGTCGTGGGATTGCAAGAACCTTCATAAGGATCAATGAGATTGTCATTAGAATCATATAATTCCAGATGTAAATGTGGACCTGTGGAGTTTCCGCTACTACCCATGATTCCAAGATATTCACCCACAGCGACTGTTTCACCCACTGCTTTGGATGTAATGGAGCCATTCTTTAAGTGACCATACCACGCGATTGAACCGTCGGTATGTTCAATGTATATCGCATTCCAGCTGCTTGAATTAAAGGAGCAACTTTTGTCATCATTGCCGTCATCTTTACCTATAATGGTTCCTGGTGCAGCAGCAATAATCTCGATCATATCATCATCCATTAATTCCCATGAAAATGGCCAGGAGAAATAATCTATACCCCTATGATGATAACCAGACTCTGTATCGTAAGACCTGGTTCCACAATTGTAATCTGTAAGCTCGCCAATATTGGAATTGTGATCTACATAATTGGAAATCGCAAAGAAGTTATAATCAATGAAGTCTGAAGAAGATTTAAGAGGAAGCGACAGAGCGACTGCAACTGAGGATCGCCCAGGATTCAATTTTCCTTCCTGAATCAGTAGGTTTCTATTTTGTTTGAGTTTCTGCTTAATCCCGGCTCTGTGAAAATCAGAAATGCATTGAGAATTTTCATTTTCAAAACCTCCTCCAAAATCTTGAGCGTTAGCAGTATTAATAAGTAAGCTAATCAATAGCAGTGAACAGACGTGTTTCATGGTTTAGTTCCAGTTGGTAACTAAAGATAAATCTAATACGGCAAGCCCACAACTTAATAACCAGAATTAACAGGTTTCTCCAGTTTCGGGATCTATTCTGCAGGAATCAGCGGAGATAGAGTGTGGCATGGTTACCAACTTAAAATAATTTTCCAAAAAATGCTTAACCGCTTCCTGACCTCTTATTTCTTTCTCGTTCTCAGCCAAAAATGATTCTTCTGCGGTTGGAATGATTCTATGAGCGGCAGACATTTCATTCAAAGCATCTTCGATTTCAATTGCTAGCTGATCACTGGGGTTTTTATAGAAGTATAACATGCGATTCCTCTGTGTATTCTGTAATATAACATCAATCCAATATTATAGTTCAGTCTATATTCTATAAATAGGCTTGAAATAAGTAGGGAAGAGGTAGATGTCTTCTTCGGAGAATTTGATATTGTCGTTTAGCCATAAAAAGCCTTCATTCAAGGCTAATGTATAACCAAATTTTGCGAATGGGAATGGCTTAACAATCTTCACACACTTGATAGGTCTGTCAGGCAGAAATTGATGAATATATAGTTCGAATGGATCATATTTCTTTTGATAAGGTTTTATGATTGCTTCCCGGTGATGATTCTTTTTGTTGGAAGCATAGTCTTTCCATCTACACCATTCCACATGAGGTTGTTCCTCATTCTTACGCCAAAGAAACGTTCCATTCCTTGGTTCAAATCCCGCTTTTAGTAAACTCCCGAATGTTCTCATTTACTAACAAAATTAGTAAATACTAATAAAATTAGCTGTATGATTTGTGTAAAATATGAAGATCCAAGACAAAAAAAAGGCCAGGACCTAAACCCTAACCTTCACTTCATATTACAACTATCGGAGTTTAATTAACTCTTGCATTAATGATCTTTCTCAATTTACCATCTCCCTGAGTCACATAAATGTATTTTCCATCCGGAGTTACTGCCACGCCATTTGGTCTTGAGAATTGAGCATCACTGATCCCACCATTAGTAGTTCCGCTTATTCCTGTTCCATAAGTTTCTGTTATTGTGCCATCAATTGCGATTTTTTGAACCTGGTGCTCATTCCATCCTGTAGCATAGAAGAACCCATCAGCGTAAGCCACATGACCTATGGTCAGAGGAGAATCTGCTACTTCGGTGATTGTAAAGTCATCTTCAACTCTAAATATTTTTCCTGTATTAAAACTAGCTACATACAATATGGAATTCTCTTTATCATAGGTTACGCCAACCGGACCGTTAAATTGAGAATGTTGACAAACTACAGTTAATTCGTTGTTGAGCACCCTGAAGAGGTTTGTGGTTGCCCAATAAGTATTATATATAGCACCATCATTAGCGACTGCAATTCCACCGCCACCTGCCAGTCTGCTATCTGAAACCAGGACTGAACTATTTCCATCGGAATCAATTCGGTTGATATTGGTATTGCCAAAATTTGAAACATACACGTTCCCTTCACTATCAACATCGATCCCAACAGGATTGTCAAATGCTGAGCTAAGTATTGTGCTTTCTCCTTCCGGCGTAACTTTGAATACGCTGGATGGTGATGCACTACCTCCATTGATGTAGAGGTTTCCTTCTGAGTCTATGGCAATATCCTCTGTTGCGCTGAAGGTGCCTGTAAGTTCTGGTGTAATGATAATTGTTTCATTTGTAATTGTAACACTAGCTGGATCACTTAGGGTAGGAGTAAATTGATCGTTATTAAATGTCGCAAGTAAATATATATTATATGCTTGGTCTTCAGTGATGCTATTTCCATCTGTATCAACTATTGTGGTTGGTAAGCTAGCGCTGTACGATTCAGTTGGATCTAGTATTAATGTGTTGTCAGCAGCTACTGCCTGTGCATCTTCTAGCGATAATGAATTTGGAGACACCAGAAGTGTTAATTCATCCAATTCAGAAACCAGACTAATAACTTCAAATGATATTGAAATATCCGAGGCGTCTCCAAAATTATCAATATCGGTTACAGTAAAAGATCCAAGCCTGAATGTTCCGGGTTCGCTCAGATTATCTTGGATGGGGTCATCTATTGGGTCTGTGCTTGGTTCATCCTCACTATTGCATGAGAGAATAGTAATGTTTATTAGTAGTAAGGCTAACAAATAGAGGTTCTTTTTCATCATCGTTTTTGTTAGCAAATGAAACCTGCAATTACCGGAGCTGCGTCTCAAGTTCGTAAGTTGAGACGTTGTTTTTCTTAGAATATTGGCTTGGGGTGACACCAGTATGTTTCTTGAATATTCGATTCATTGAGGCCTTACTGTTGAACCCCACATCAAGCCCTATGCCCAGCAAAGTGTAATGTGCATATTTTTCAGAATCAATTCTTTCCTTAAATTCCTTTACTCGATATTGGTTTACATATTCAAAGAAATTGACCTCCAGTTCATTGTTGATTGCACTGGAAATAGAACTTGGTGATAACTGTGCGAGTCTTGCAAGATCAATGAGTTTCAGGTCCGGGTTAAGGTATGGTTTGTTTTTCTGCATGAATTGTTCGAGGTGAATCAAGACATTTTCGGAGACACCCTCTCTTTTGTTATTGGGCTTACCAGAGGATTCTTTCAGAAGACTGGTAAGTATTTTAGGTTGATTCATTGCGAGTAATGTTAATGCCAGAATCACCAATGAATTTATGATGTGATGATAGATTTCGTAGTTTCCGACATAAATATCATTTACGTATGAATAGATTTTGAGCATTGTTGAGGAGATTGCGTATAGAATAAAAGCGTATACAACCCAACGGAACTTCCTTAGAAATGTAAGGTCAGTATTTGCTGCATGATGCTGGAGCGTCACCATTTTCCTCTGTAAGTATAACAATGCACAAATTCCATATCCAAAGACCATTACTTTTCTCAAGATCATGCCTGGCGTAACAAGAGTCCCATAATGTACATCAGAGAAATACCAGTACTCTGCGGCTCCTATTTTATATTCATCCGCTAACGTTAAGAACCCAATGTGATTGTATTGCAAATAGAAAAATGTCACCAGATGAATAGCATCGTAAATTTTCAGACCTCTTTTGGGATATAAAGTAAGTAAGACATAGAAAAAGAATAGTGGAGCTACGAGCCCATTAAGAGGAAAAAAGGGGAGGATCAGAGCTGGCATTTTTAGGTAGTACCCACTTAATACAATGAAGTTTTGAAATAGGATGAGTGTTATACAGAGAATTAAACCGATCAAAAACCAGTGTTGTAGTTTTCGATACTTTCCTCCAATAATAAGGCTGGAGATAAGAATAAATCCCTGGAGGGTAGCCATGCCAAAGATTATAGATGATAGAAGGTCTTGTTTTCCCATAAATATGAACGCTTGTTCTAATAGCATCCTTTAATTGGGTAACTCCCTATCAATTTGCTGAAATAATGAAGTAAGGTGAAATGTTTAACAGATTGGTTGCCTTTAGAGGCATAAAAAAAGGACGGAAAGTGCCGTCCAAAATCATTTAGCTGACAAGTATAGTTTGGTTAGTCATAGGATAATTCGTGTTCTTCCAGCGTAAATGTCTTTGTCAAATGCAGCTGATAATACTAGTGAGTGTGGTGCTCAATGTATTTTCTGCATTGTTCTTCGGTTCCTAAATAAAGGATACTACCACCTTTTCTGACAATCCAGGTTTTCTCGTTCTTGTCGTACTTCAATTTTAGCTTGTCGTCGGTAGCGCTGCTGAATAAAAGTTTTCTTATAAGTTCCATCGTAGCAATGAGTTAAACGGTTAAACTGTGCCTTTTTCTAAATTTGATTATTCAAAGATATAATTAAATTATTTCTTGTTCAAGGATTTGGCTGAAAAAATTGCATTTATTTTCGTTTAAATTGTAAAAAAAAAGGTTATTTCAATCGAAATAACCCTTTAATACAATCAGCTATTAATATAATACAATTATTACTCTATAATTTGGCGGTATTCCAGTACCATTGCTGCTAATTCATTGGATTTTACCCTCAATGCAGCGGGGGACACCTCAATCAAGTGTGTTAGTGACTCGAATATCTCTTGTTTACGATTGTAAACCGCTTTTTCAGCCTTGAGATTATCCATGTCATCTTGTTTTTTGAGGTCTGCCATACGCTTCCTGGACTTCTTTAAATCCTTCTTGATAAGCGATAACAGAGAAATTGTGCCTTCTCGTGCTCCTTGAAAATCTCTCACTTCAAGAGCCGAATTAATCACTTTAGCAGCTTCCAACATTTCATATGAAAGCTTGCTGTTACTGCTTAATGTATCATTTGAAATTGCAACCGATTGTGATACAATTACTATGATAGCAGTTAGTAGAATCTTCATATTTTTCATAGTCATCATCCTCTTGCCTACATTACAAAGATAGCAATTTTTCATAACTTGCTTAAAAACAGCATATTAAGTAGATGTACTTAAATTTTTAATCGATGAAAGAGCATATATGTGGTATGAATATGATTTGGTTATTGCTAATTATGGGGTAAGGTGATTAATTCCTAATGGAAAAAAGAACTATTTTGACCTCAAGAGGTTTATGTAGATTCAAGTGATACTATGGCAAAGAAACTTTCTTTAAAGGAGCAGTTTAAGGCTCTTAAGCATATACCAGCTTTTCTCAAACTAATGTGGAAGAGCAATCCAACAATGGCTTCAATCAATGTGGTTCTTAGGGTATTGAAATCTGTCTTACCCATTACCATGCTGTATGTGGGTAAGTTGATAATTGATGAAATTGTTGTATTGAGTCGGCAAAGTGATCCAGATCTGGAGATGCTTATCTGGTATGTTGCAATTGAATTTGGGTTAGCCATTATGTCGGATATATTCAATCGTGTGATAGCATTGATTGATAGTCTTTTGGGAGATCTGTTTGCTAATGAGACCTCAGTACGTCTAATGAAGCATGCATCTAAACTGGATCTTGATCAATTTGAGAATTCTGAGTTCTATGATAAGCTGGAGCGAGCTAGAAGACAAACTTTGGGTCGTACAGTATTGATGTCTCAGGTGCTGAGTCAATTTCAGGATTTGGTTACTATGCTTTCACTTGGTGTGGGATTGGTGATATTTAACCCGCTGTTGATTGTGCTATTGATTATTGCAGTGATACCTGCATTTTTAGGAGAGAACCATTTTAACGAGCGTACTTATTCACTAGTTCACGGCTGGACTCCAATGAGGCGTGAACTTGATTATCTGAGATATACAGGAGCAAGTGATGTTACTGCAAAGGAGTTGAAGGTATTTGGCTTGTCTGATTTCTTAACCGGCAGATTCAAACGGCTATCAGACGAATACTACGATTTGAATAAAGGAATTTCGCAAAAAAGAGCATTTTGGGGCGTAGTGTTTTCCGGGTTAGGAACAGCGGCGTACTATGGAACTTACGGTTTTATTATATACGAGACGGTAAATGGACAACTTACACTTGGTGACCTGACATTTCTTTCAGGTTCCTTCCTTAGGTTCAAAACATTGTTAGAAGGTGCTCTAAATAGATTTTCCAAGATAACTGAAGGTGCGATGTACCTCAAAGACTTTTTTGAATTCTTCGAGATCCAACCAAAGATTGCAACTAACCAAAGCAGTTTACCAATTCCCAGACCAATCAAACAGGGGTTTGAGTTTGAGAATGTTAGTTTCAAGTACGAGAATACTGAAACTTATGCCGTTAGAAATCTAAGCTTTAAGCTGGAGCCTGGTGAGAAGATGGCATTGGTTGGGGAGAATGGTGCAGGTAAAACTACATTGGTTAAACTACTTGCCAGACTTTACGATCCAACGGAAGGGCGAATTTTATTAGATGGAGTTGATCTAAGGGATTATGACCCGGAAGACTTTAATAAGAATGTGGGCGTAATATTCCAGGATTTTGTGAGGTTTAATTTTACAGCGGGATTGAATGTTGCAATTGGTCAGATTGAAGATAAGGAACAGCAAGAGTTGATTGAACAGGCATCTGTCAAAAGTTTGGCGGATCAGGTGATTGAATCACTTCCGGACCGATATGATCAAATGATAGGGAAGCGATTTGAAGGTGGGGTAGACCTTTCCGGAGGACAATGGCAAAAGATAGCGCTTGGTAGAGCTTACATGAGATCAGCACAAATGCTTATTCTGGATGAACCTACTGCCGCACTAGATGCGCGTGCTGAGCATGAAGTCTTTAAGCGATTTGCTGAATTGACAAAAGATAAAACTGCAATCCTTATCTCACACAGATTCTCAACCGTAAGAATGGCGACCAAGATACTGGTCCTTGAAAACGGAGGGATTGCGGAAATTGGATCTCACAGCGAGCTGCTAGAGAAAAATGGTATCTACGCAAACTTGTTTAATCTTCAGGCTAGTGGATATCGCTAATTTTTGTTTTCAGCAGCCCAGCCTCGATATCCATCAGTTAGATCATAGACTTCCGTAAAGCCCTGGCTTACGAATATGTCCATTGCACTTGCGCTTCTTCCTCCTGCTGCACAGTACACCACGGTTGGTTTTGATTTGTCTAACTCGTTGATTTTCTCCTTGAATGCTTTATCGTAGAAGTCAATCTTAATAGCTCCAGGAATGGTGCCAAACGAGGTTTCTTCAGGAGTCCTTACATCGATTAACTGTAATTCTGGATTGCTCTGTAATTCCCCGAGCTTTTGATTGCTGATTTTTTCTGCAACTGGTTCTCCTGGTTGACAAGCAAAGAATACTAAGAGGCAAGTGATCAAAATAAGAGGTTTTGAAATCATCTTAAGCTTATTTTTTGAGTACAATGAAATTACCACTAATAATAAGGATAATCCCTATGACAGTAAAATAAGTCAATTGATAATCTTCAAAAAAGTAGGAGATGGTAAGTGCAATTACTGGTACTGCAACAATTACGTAACCGGCCACACTTGCTCCAACTTTACCAATTAATGTGAGGTAGGCCCCAAAAGCGATTACAGAACCAAATATAACTAAGTAGGACAATGATATGAGGTATGAAGCGGATGTGTCAAATGTTATGTTTGCACCAGTGATTAATGCAATTGTCAACATCATAAGGCTTCCGTATAGCATTCCAAATGCATTTGTTTGAATAACAGGCAAACCAAATTTCTGATTGCTAGCTGATGTTATGTTCCCGAGTGATGCTGAAATTACACTTAATGTACAAACTGCAAGTCCCTCTATTACTTTACCTTCAAAACTCATTCTAGCCAATTCTGGATAGAATATGAGGATTGTTCCTCCAAAGCCCAGCACCGCACCAAGTATTACCTTAGGTTCGATCTTAGTCTTTAAGATTAAAGCGCTAAAGAATATGTTCATGAAAACAAGTGTGCTGAAAAATATAGCCACCAATCCACTGCTCAGATATTGCTCAGACCAGTAAACTAACCAATAATTTATTCCGAAGAGAAGTAGGCCTTGCAACGCTATTCGAGCATGTTGCTTCTGATTAAACCTCAGATTTAATCCTGCAATTTTTGAATATGTTAGTAGAATAAGACTAGCAAGAAAGAATCTGTAACTAACAGAATAGATTGGAGGAACAGACCCTAGTTGAAACTTAATTACGAACCATGTAGATCCCCAAATTAATGCTGGCAGGATGAATAGAAATAAGTTGTTGATTCTCAATGTTTACACCTTAATAAATGAATGGTGAATATACTGAAATTCAAATTTTGAACTGAAACAAAAAGATGAATAACTTTCATCCAATTGATGAAAATTATTCATCCTAACTAGAGCATTTTGATTTATCTGTTTATGCCATTGAGTGAAGCGCTACCCGATTGCCTTCTGTATCCATAAACTGAGCGATAAAGCCATTTTCTCCGATTGAGGTTTTTGGGAATAATACTTTTCCTCCTGCCTTTTCAACTCTTGCTAGCGGCACATCCAAATCGTCACCTCCATTTAGGTAAACCACAGAGCCAGCATTTGTTGGTTCATAGCCTTCACCCTTCACGACAGCTCCACCAACACCTCCTTGAGCGTGACCAGGAAGGAATCCCATTTGAAGTCCGCCTTCATTGTTCATTTGTTGAACTGTTCCGTCTAATAACTCGCTGTAGAAGTTACAAGCGCGATTGAAGTCTTTTGCCGGTATTTCAAACCAGCTGATTACGTTTGACATAGTCTAAAAAATTTTGGTTTTCATTAATGATGTTCAAGGTAAGGTGATTGAGGGGTACTTTTCTTTAATAATAATGTTATTGTTAATATTCTAAATAGTTAATGTTATATTTAATTAATTGATTTACAGAATTATAATTAATCAAATTATTAATATTTAAGTGGATTTATTACTTGATTTAATTAAGTCGCTTAGTAAAAGTGAAAAAAGGCATTTTAAAATGTTATCTGCTAAAACAGGTGAAAAACAGCACTATTTGGATCTGTTTGAATTCATTGATGTTCAGCATTCTTTAAATAATAAGCAACTAAATGAATGGGCAAGTCAACGTTCACTTGATAAGCAGCTGCCGGTAATTAAGAATCAATTAATCCATTTGATCTATAGGGATTTAAGGAATTACCATAAATCATCTAAGAAGGCTGAAGTGAAGGATATTCTGAGGAACGTGGAGATTCTTTACAATAAAGAACTCTATGTTCATTGCAAGAAAGAAGTTCAGCGTGCGGAGAGAATTGCTTTGCAATATGAGTTGATCATAGATCTTCATGAAATTGAAAACTGGAAAAGGAGACTACATCAAAATGAATTTCCAACTGACTATGTTGGTTTAGAAAAGATTCTGAGCAAACAGGGCAAGTCTTTAGAGAAAATCAGAAATAAGTATGTGTATAACCAATTGATACTAGATGTAACAAAAGCTCTGTCTAATGGGAGCCAGGATAAAGTCTTAAATGAAGAACTTCTAAAGGATCCTGGAAATGCTCAAACCATGGAAGCAATGGTGATGCATTATAATGCTGGTTATTTCAGATTTATTCAATCTGGAGAGAGTGAAACAGCTAAAGGTTATTTACAGGAACTGATTGGCAAAATGGAAGAGGCTCCATTGCTATTGTCGGAGGATCCAGCTTTATATATGGCCAGCCTTAATAATTTGATTAGCTATACCACCTATAACAGAAGTTTTGATGAAAGCCTCAAATACATTCAAAAAGTGAAGCTCTTTGCGACCAGCAACAAAATCACTTCGGAAAACAGGAATGTACTAAGGCAGCTACTGAGAACTTTGAATATCGAACTTGAAATTATGAGAGTTCAAATTGAATCTTACAGTCCTGAGGAATTTGAAACGATGGAGGAATATATTAAGAAGTATGAATTCAAAATGCCGAAGGAATATGTGATTTCATTTTGGTTTCAGTTTGCTAACATTCATTTTATGAGGAAAGACTTTAAGAGGTCGTTATTCTGGATCAACGAAATACTCAATTCTTCCAGATTCAAAGATACCAGAAGAGATATCCAGGGTTTTGCCAGGATCTTAAACCTAATGATCCATTTAGAACGACAAAACCTTTTCGTCATGAGATATTTCGTTGACAGTACAAGAAGGTTTTTAAGAAAACAAAAAGGCATTGAGACATACGAGAAGTTGATTCTACAGTTTTTCTCTAAGATAGGTAAAGCTCCAATCCTTGAACATGCTGTATTGTATCGAAACTTGCATGATAATTTGTTCCCAGAATCTGGTGATTGGTTGCTTTCTGAGCAAGTACTGGACTATATCGATTTCAAACGTTGGATAGAAGACAAACTGAAGATGTAAATAGTTTTGATATTTATGTGTTTGTACATATATTGTTGTAAACTATAAATTTTAAATACTAATATTATGTCAACAGCAAAAAGAGCAGGGGATCAACCATTGGCAGTGGAATTAGAAGCAGGTAAGAACTATGCATGGTGTTCATGCGGACTTTCAAGTAATCAACCTTATTGTGATGGATCTCACAAAACCACTGATTTTACACCTGTAGTATTCAAAGCTGAAGAAAGTGGGACTAAGTATCTGTGTACTTGCAAAACCACTGGCAATTCACCGTTCTGCGACGGCTCCCATTCCAAGTGATTATGCTATAAGTGAAATGCCATTTAAATCGGTTGTTAGAATTTCGCTCATGTAATCGAAAAATGGCCTCATTCTTTTAAAGCGGTCAGCCATGAGTGAAGAGAAATTGTCTGAGGTAATCTCCTTATCGTTGAAGGTGTGTCCAATTAAAAATTGCTTATATCTCAACAGATCAATTGCTGGATGATCTTTGGAGTATCCTTTTGGTGCGGTTTTTACTTGCTCGCCATCCAGTTGGCCAAAGGCCTCAACAAACTCTTTTGATTCAATAATCTCCCTCAATCTTTCTGGCTCTTCAGCAAGGTGACTTCTTATTAGCTTAAGATCTTCAGGGTTGGGGCCCCAGAATCCTCCACCTACCATTGCGTTTCCGGGTTCTATACTAAAGTAGTAACCACCACGTAATTCAGCTGTTGCTCTTTTAAAACCGCCACTGAAATTAGTTTTGTATGGAGCTTTATCTTTTGAAAACCGAACATCTCTATAAATCCTAAAAAGACTTTTCTTGCCAGATACGGTTTCTATGTGATCTGATTCATTTAGTTGGTCCAGCAGATCATCAGCAAATTCGATTACATTTTGATGGGCCTGTTGGTATAGCTTCTTGTTTTCATTAAACCAATCTCTGTTATTGTTGCTTTTTAAGTCTTTTAAAAACTTAAGAGTGGATTTCTCAATTTTTGCTGCCATTATGATAGGTTAATTATTCAGTGTTTAGATAATACGTCCTTCTTGATTGAAAGGATCAGGAATTATTCAAAGTTGTTAAAATGTTTGCAAACCTAATTGTGTTTTTGGACCATTTTATTTGGAATAAGGACCATTTCTCAATGTTTTATGAATGTAAAAAATAGTTAACCCAATATTTGCTAAATCAATCGTTAAAAATTCCGGTTCACTGACCATTATGATCATCGTCTGAGAATTCCCCACTACTTTCGAAATGTAATAATTAATTAAATCCACAAATCAGCTATGAAAAGTATTATTAGAGCAATTAAGTACACAGTTCTTTACGCAATGAAATCAACGGTATATGGCTACAAAGTAGTTTTCAGAGATGCCGACAAAACTTGGGCAGTATTAAAAGGTGGTGAGGTTTACTACATGAATACCAAGCGCAAGTGCTACGAATTTGTGTGTCTAGCATAAGAAATTAAGAATTTATACAATAGGTTTAGGTTAGCAAAACGGGGCGTCTTTTAGGCATCCCTTTTTTTATGCCCAAATTTTTGTAGAACATAATTTGATTCTCAATTTTTAGATATTATTACGGAGGTATCCAAGTAACAATACTTTCTTTCACTCGTCTAATTGTATAATGAGGATTGGTCTATTTCTTCTAATAATTTGTTTGCATACTGTATCATACGGACAAATTGACTTTATTATTTCCTCTGTACCAGCCAATACACCAGATTCTGCTCAGATTTATATTACCGGGAGCTTTAACGATTGGCAGCCAGCTCAAGATGAATATCGGCTTACACTGAATAATGGTGTATACAGCATTTCACTGCCAAATGATTCTGCTGACTTTGAATACAAATTTACACGAGGTAGCTGGTTATCGGTAGAAAGTGATATCAATTACCTGCCAAGACCCAATAGAAGATACGTTGTTGCTGAAAATAACAGATCCATCAATATAGAAATTGCCAATTGGCAGGAACTGGATAGGGGAGTTGGAATAAACCTTTATACCTATACTTTAATCGTTTGTTTGCTTTATTGCCTCTTCTTTGTAGTTGGAATTCAGTATGTTGTTAGGAGACCAAATGATATCTACACTGTCTTTCTTGCTTTTCTGCCAGTAATATTGATGGTGTTTGCCGGAAGAATTTTTTCTACAGTTGATGCATATAACTGGCAACCAATATTGGAGAATGTTTCACACTGGGTTGTGCTGGTTTCCGCTCTGTCCTCACTTCTTATTGTCTATTGGATAGGAAAACGGAATTACTTCAGGGTTCAGGCTTATGTTTTTTATGCTTTTGGTCTATTAAGCTTGCCCATAATTATTCTTAATATAATGGACATGGTTCCAAAGTATTGGTTATCCATGCATGCAGGATCATTCCAAATCCCTATTTATAGAAGCTTAGTTACTACCATCATTTTATTGATGATTTTGGGATCATTCTTCCAGAAACGGTTTTTATTCAAAGGTTACTCCGGGCTTTTATATGTGATTGGAACTGTTTTAATCTTACTCTCTGCTTGGAATGGTTTACTTGTCTGGAAATATTGGAACCAATCAGATTTCCTGATCTCTATTGAAAATTACGTACATGTTGCAATTGTACTTTGGGGATTGATGTTATTGGTTTCGGTTGTATATGTTTTTACACCAAATATTAGGTTAAGAAAAGCCACAAAAAGAAAACCTTTAGGCGAACTGGGAAGCTTAAAGAAAAGACTTGAAGACGTCATGCAAAACCAAAACGCCTACCGTAACCCGAACCTGGATTTGGATTTACTGGCTGAGCAAATGGATGTCAATAGAAATACTTTATCGAAAGTGATCAACGAAGGGTATGGGATGAATTTCTTCGATTTTGTCAATAAAGCCAGAATAGAGGAATTCGTCAATTTCGTTTTGACTGATAATTACCATAATTATACCTACCAATATCTGGCCGAGAAGGTCGGGTTCAATTCAAAATCTTCCTTTAACAGAGCCTTCAAAAAATTTAAAGGAATGACTCCCAGAGACTATTTTAAGGCAGTGAAAGAGAAATAGTTTGTAGCAGTTGATACTTTGACACTTATTCTTCGGGTATAAATTTTTTCATTTCTTTTCTGAAAGCTATCATTAACCTGGAATTTTAAAATGTAGAAGAAATGAGGTTATTAGTTGCACTGATTACACTATTTACTTTAGGTGTTTTTCAAAATGTCATGGCACAAAAGAATGATCAGAAAATGAAAATTGGTGTTGTAGGTCTCACGCACACACATGTTCATTGGATTCTCGGGCGACCTGACAGAGGAGATATTGAGATTGTAGGTATAGTTGAACCAAATAAGGATCTGGCTCAGCGATATACGAAACAGCATGGTTTAAGTATGGATATAGTATTCGATTCAATCGAAGAAATGCTGGATGAAACTAAGCCTACTGCAGTTACTGCCTTTGGGACAATCTATGAGCACTTAGAAGTAGTTCAAATTTGTGCCCCTCGTGGTGTGCACGTAATGGTTGAAAAACCTCTAGCAGTAAGCAATGAACACGCAATTGAGATGGCTGCTCTTGCCAAGAAACACAACATTCAATTATTAACCAATTACGAAACTACGTGGTACCCAACAAATCACAAAGCCTATGAAATGGTGATGAACAATGAGATAGGTCCAATCAGAAAAGTAGTGGTGCACGATGGCCATAAAGGACCTAGGAAGCTTGGTATTAATGATGAATTTCTTGATTGGTTAACGGACCCAGTTCAAAATGGGGGTGGAGCGGTCACCGATTTTGGTTGCTATGGAGCAAACCTAATTACATGGTTGATGAAAGGAGAGGAGCCTATTTCGGTTACCTGTGTTACTCAGAATTTTCAACCAGAAGATTATCCCAAAGTAGATGACGAAGCGACTATTATATTGACATATCCATCTGCACAAGGTATTATTCAAGCATCCTGGAATTGGCCAATTGCGAGAAAAGACATGGAGGTCTATGGTCTTACCGGTTTGATCATGGCTGATAACAGAAACAACATGAGATATCAACTGAATGAGGAGTCTGAATTGGAATCCATTATGCTGGAAGAGAGAGAAGATCCGTTGGATGATCCATTTGCATTGTTAAGGTCTGTTATTCTTGGTGAAACAGTTTTGGGGCCTTATGATTTGTCTTCTTTAGAAAACAACTTGCTTGTAGTCAAGATTTTAAGCGCGGCTGTGGAAAGTGCTAAGACAGGTAAAACTGTGTATTTAAAAGACAAATAGTTCATTTCTGGACGTAATTCACGAATTCAATTAGGATTTGGAATCAATACTTTCATTTTTAGAGCCTATTGATTAAATTCCTAAGACTACTCATTTTTTCCTGCATGAGATTCTTGGGTTTTACTCTTACAGTGGTAACCATACTGGCTATTACTATTCACTCCAATTCACAAAATAAGGTTGATAATGGACCTTCATGGAATCAGTTTGTCCGGGAATTAGATAGTGAAACAAAGGTTGAAGAATATATTAGTAGGGCCAGGAGCTTTTCACGAACAGGAAATACTGATAGTGTAGTGTTTTATTTAGAGAAAGCAAGAATAGCAGCCTTGTTGTTAAATGATAAAGAAACACTTCAAGAACTAACCAGCCAACTAAACCAAATTTACAATGGCGGAATAGGGCCTTCTTACTCCAAGACGTCAACTTCTCTTGCTGGTACAGCAGATATATCATATACACCATTGCTGATATTTGTTTTAGTAATCATTGGTTTCATCGCATTGAACATTGTCACGTTTTTAGCATATAAAAAACAAAGGGAGAGAAGCAAAAAATTGTTGAGAAAGTTGAAAAAGAAAAATAAGGAACTTACCGGTGCTTCTTTAAAACTTTTGAAGCAAAATATGGATATTGAGCATGTAGGTTATAAGCTAAGACAGTTGAAGTCACAACAGATTTCCATTGATCGCATTGAGAAAATAGCAGGAACTTTAACCAATATCCCTCAAGGCAAAGAGCAACTTTGGGAGAATTTTAAATTCAATTTTGAGGAGGATAATGAAGAGTTCTACAACAAACTTCACGGAAAACATCCCAACATATCACAACAAGACATCAAGGTTTGTACACTTCTTCGTATGAACTTTACTTCTAAAGAGGTCGCTTCCATATTAGGTATTAGTTATGATGGGGTAAGAAAAGCTCGGCATAGACTAAGAAAGAAGATGGACCTTTCAAAAGAAACTTCTTTAGAAAAGTACCTCACATCTATGTGAAAATTGTAGTCATAAAAGAGTCCATTGAATTATTTGGGTATGTCTGCAATTTGTCCGCACCATTTGAACAAAGTTATTTCTTAAAAATTCTTGATTAACAGCCAAATTGAGCATATTTAAATATTATCTCAAACAAATAGAGGACAAGAATAACTTAGACACTTATTACTAAAAATATTAAAGGAATTGGACGTCCTGTCCAATATTTTTCCATAGCTGGTTGACTAAACCCCTCACCTTAATGAGGGGTTTATTTTTTTACATAACATAAAAAAAGGCATGCTTAAACTACATGCCTCCTTAATATATTTTCAATACTCTATTATATCTTCTTGATCTTATCTCCTTCTTTCAATCCACCAACTACTTCTATGTTTATACCATCGGACAAACCAGTAGTAACCTCGGTCTTTTCAAATTGCTGTTCCGCTTTTTCGATCTCTACAAATACCTTATCACCGTCAAAAATGAGATTACTTTCTTTAACAGCCAGTACATTATCTCTTTTGTCCAATACAATATCAGCAGTAGCACTAAACCCTGCTCTCAGGAATACCGATTCCTTCAGTTCAATTGCAGCCTTGATATCGAATTTAATTGCGCCATCATCATTTTCTCCTTTTGGAGATATAAACTCGAGTTTGGCGTTGAATTTTTCGGCTTCAATAGCTCCAACAGAAAGAATCAGATCCATACCCTCAGAAATTCTGCCGACTTCAGACTCATCTACTTTTCCTTCAAATATCATTTCCTTCATGTCTGCAATGGAAGAAATGGTGGTTCCCTCATTGAATGTATTTGATTCAATAATAAAGGTTCCTTCTTTTACGGGAATATCCAGAATCATACCTTTCACTGTAGATTTAACAAGATTTGAAACATTGCCGGTTTTTCTACTGGATCCCACTTTAATTAGTTCAAGATTATTCTGTGCTGCTTCAACTTCTTGAGCTCTCAATTTGAAATCTAATAGGAATTGATTGTAATCAAACTCAGAGATCACTTTCTCATCAAATAATTGCTTTTGTCTCCTTAGTTCTTTCTCTGCGTTATCATAGTTGATTTTGGCTGTATTTAGTTGAGCTTCCGCATTGTTTAATGCCACTACATTTGGAATGATTTTAATTTTAGCAATCAGATCACCAATTTCAACAATATCACCTTCCTGAACATATAGTTTGTCAACAACTCCGGATACTTGTGACTTTAGCGCTACCTCTTTTCTAGGAACAATTGATCCCGTAGCTACTGTTTTTTTAACAATGTCTGTGCGGTAAGGTTGGTCTGTTTCAAATAAAACAGGTGGTTCTTGTGATTTGTCGTAGAGATAATAGATGGTTCCCCCAAACAGTCCCACCATTATGATAACAACTAAGCCTATAAATACCTTTTTCATTTTATATTAAGTTTTGACTTTTCATTTTAATCATCTCTCAGAGCTATAACCGGATCAACTCTGGCGGCTTTAATGCCCGGATATAATCCTGCTAAAATTCCTGAGAACAGAAGTACTACTATTGCAGAAATTGCTACTTTAAAATTGATTTCCGGATTGGTAAAGAAGTCACTTTGAGCATTCATTTCTACCATTGCATAGGAGATACCTTCAATCAATCCAACTCCAACTAACAAACCAAAATATCCAGCAAATCCAGTTATTACCATAGCCTCCAACACAATCATACTAATGATTGAATAAGGTTGAGCACCAATGGATTTTCGAATTCCAATTTCTTTCGTTCTCTCTTTGACAATAATCAGCATGATATTGCCTACACCAACCATTCCTGCTATGATAGTCCCAATAGCAACCAACCAACTAAATCCCTCAATACCGGAGAATATACCTTGCATCTCTTTAAATTCTTCTTCAACATTGAAGCTTCCCAATGCAGCCCTATCGTTGGGCGCAATTTTGTGTCTGGTTCGGAAGAGTTCTTTAATACTCTCTTCAGCTTGTAAGGCCGGAACACCTTCATGTGGTACAAATCCAAACCAATGCACTTCATTTGGCATATTGAAGGTCTGTTGCGCTGTTGAGTGTGGAATGTGGACTGTCTGAATATCATTGATCGCTCCATCTCCACTTTGTCTTGAGTCAAATACACCCACAACCATAAAGGGGACGTCATTGATTTCTACATAATCTCCAATTGGATCTTCGTCTGGTTTGAATAAATCATCACGTACTCTTCTTCCAATGCAAGTAACTTTTCGATTCTCCCTGATGTCTTTATGATTGATGAATCTACCTTCATTTATCACATAAGGTTTAACATTCATAAACTCAGGATAATCTCCCATTATCGTATACGCTACTGATTCAGTTCCTCTTTCAATATTGATTTGTCCACCACCAAACCGAGAGGTTATTCTATTTCTTGGAGCAATGTGTTTAATTTCAGACAACTCCTTCAGGGCTTCATAATCCGCATTAGTAAGGTTAATATTTCTACCTGCCTGATATCCGGCATATGGAATTGAAGTCTGATTAGTCCATACAAATACAGCATTCTTAGCAATGTCAAAATTCTGCATTGCACCATTCTTTAAGCCATTTCCAGCACCTAATAGTATAACAAGCATAAAAATCCCCCAAAACACCCCAAATGCAGTAAGTGCGGTCCGAAGTTTATGCTTCGAAATGGTTTGCCATATTTCCGTCCATTTATCCAGATCAAACATTACTCATCATTTAGTGCTTCAATAGGTTTCACTTTTGCTGCTCTCATAGCAGGGAAAAAACCAGCTAATGCACCAGCAATCACAAGAATAACCAATGCTGCTATTGCCACCTGAAAATTGATTTCAGGTCTTCTGAAGAATTCATTTTCGAATCCCATGGATTCCATAATCGAGTTCACACCTTCAAGCAGTGCAACACCCAATACCAGCCCGATGTAACCAGCCACAGATGTGATAAAAACCGATTCCTGAAGAATCATTCCCACAATGCTTGAAGGCTTGGCTCCAATTGCTTTTCTGATCCCAATCTCTTTAGTGCGTTCCTTTACAACAATGATCATGATATTGGAAACGCCCACAATTCCAGCCGTAAGGGTTCCCAAACCAACTAACCATATAAATATCTTAATACCCAAAAATAGCTGAGCTACTTTCTGATGCTCTTCCTCCTGATTATGCACCCAATAAGCTCTGTTGTCATCAGGGTGAATGGTTTGTCGTTGTTTGACGTATTTGGTGATATTATGCTCTAAATCCGCGCCGGATGTTCCTGTTTGGGTTGTTACAGCAAATAGTGTTACTTGCTTTCCAGGATTGAATATGCTTTGGAATGTAGTAAAAGGAATGTAGATTCTTTGAGCCTGATCCATTCCGTTTGATGACTCAAATTTGAATACCCCAACAACCTTAAAATTCACATCTTTAATATCCAGGTATTCTCCAATTGGATCAACATCCGGAGGAAAGATGGATTCCGCGACTTTATCACCTATATAGCAGACTTTACGCTTTTCTTTATCATCCAATGGGTTTAACGCTCTTCCATTAACTACCTTCTGGGTTACCTTAATACCGAAATAATCAGAATCTGTTCCATATACTCCAAAGGGAGTAGCCCGGTTTTTCCATTTAACCTGATAGTTACCTTGCATCCAGTTTTCAGGAGACATTAGGTCAATGCCTTCTACATTTTTGGAAACAGATTCCAGGTCTTCTTCAGAAAAAGGGTGTTGTCTTCCAGCTGGCATTCCCTGATAAGAGATCGAAGTTCTGGTAGGGATGATCCAAATACTGTTGATGGCATCAAGAAGCATGCTTTTCTGTACTCCATTCTGCAACCCTTGACCAGCTCCAAGAAGAAGAATAAGCATCAAAATTCCCCAAAATACGCCAAACGCAGTTGCAAATGTTCTAAGAGGATTCTTAGCAATTGTTTGAAATATTTCCTGCCACTTGTCGAAATCAAACATTGCTCAATTCATTTTCATTGACAATCAATCCATCCTTGATACGAATTATCCGGTTCGTCTGGGCAGCAATATCATTTTCATGAGTCACAACCAGGATTGTTTTACCCGTGGAGTTGACCTCCTTGAATATCTTCATAACTTCCTCAGAAGTATTGCTATCCAATGCACCTGTCGGCTCATCGGCAAGAATTATACTTGGGTCAGTAATTAATGCCCTGGCAATCGCAACTCTTTGTCTTTGCCCTCCGGATAACTCATTTGGAAGGTGATGAGCCCAGTCTAGTAGCCCAACCATTTCTAAATACTTTTCTGCTATTTGGTTTCGCTTTTTTCTGCTGATTTTTTGATAGTACAAAGGGAGAGCAACATTCTCAGTTGCATTTTTGAAATTTAGCAGGTTGAATGATTGAAATACAAAACCAATTAGTTGATTGCGGAGCGTGGCAGCTTTTCCTTCTGTGAGATTCTTGATTTCTACATTATTAAGAATGTAACTACCTTCATCATAGCTGTCAAGAATCCCTAGAATATTTAGAAGTGTTGATTTCCCTGATCCAGAGGAACCCATAATTGAAACAAATTCTCCCTTGTCAATCTGCAGATTGATGCCTTTCAGTACCTGGAGAGATTGCTTCCCAATGTGGTAAGATTTCTTAATGTCCTGTAGCGTCAGCATTTAGATCGGTTAGTTGATTCCTTAAAGATAAACGGCTCGTTCTCAGAAAGGTAACCAATTAAATGTCAAAAAATGTAAAAGTTACACTTTAGGTCCAGTCTAAGGAGCTTCTTGTTTTCCAATAATCCTCTGGTAATTCAGACAGTAATTCCAGAGCAGTCATTACAGAAGAATCAAGTTTTATTTTTGATGCGTCAATGTTTGACTGCAAATGTGCAACGTTAGAGGCTCCACTCAAAACAATATCAACAAATGGCTGATTCAGCACGAAGGCAAGGGCCAATTGATCCGGAGTTACTTCCAGTTTCTTAGTTAACTCGCTAAGAACACGCGCTCTTTCATGATCCAGATATTGATGTTGATAGGAGGCGAGTCTACCATTTGACATGGCTTCTTTAATAACCACAATAACATCATCACCGAGATTCTTTAAACCAGGAGTTAGAGATTGCTCCAGTATGTTGTAAGTGACTTGAATCACATCAAACAATGGAACTTTGTCAATCTCCACGTTCATTGCAGTTTCTAATACCTGGGTTTGATTGGCACCACTCAAACTAAGACCTACATTAATTCCTTCCTGTTTTAAACTGGACATTGATTTAAGGACCTCAACATTTTCCAATACACCACTTTCTAGAGTTGCGGAATGGATCTGATAAATGTCTAAGTTATTGCCCAGTAGATTTTTTGATTCCTTAATTTGATTACGATAATTCTTCAGCGTATGGTACTTTATCTCATGATGTTCAGCGTCAACTTGCCAATCTGCAGTATAGACATAACCCCACTTAGAAGCCACTCTTATTTCTGTCGCCTTTTCTGGGTTCTTTTGAAGCCAGCTGCTCATAAAAGCTTCAGCATTTCCGTATGACCTGGCCATATCAAAGTATCTCACACCTAAATTCCATGCTTTGTCAAGTAGGAGGTGGGCTTGTTGTTCCATTCCTTCTACTGATTTGTCAGGTAAATCGTCATGATGTCCCAAATTGATATAGCCGGGTCTACCTATTGCTGCTAGTCCGAGTCCCAATTTTTTAAGAAATATTTTTTCAGTGTCCATGTAATTGATAATCAGGGATGTTGAAATGAATTGAATATTTATCAAATTCCTAAATTAATAAACAGGACTTGTTTAAAAAGAATTGAACATTATATTTACGATGAACTTTAGGGGTGCTTCGTTTAGTTACGAGGCTGAGAAATACCCTCAGAACCTGATCCCGATAATGCGGGCGCAGGGAAAAGTTGGCAATTCTTTTTAGCAATTTGCTTCCCTGAAGTCTCATTCATTTTCATTTTTAAAACTTTAAAAAATAGCCATGGAATGCTATGTCCTTAATGGAGAGCTTCATCCGGTGGAGAATGGTATGACGATTACTTCAATGCTACAAAAGCAGTCGATTGATGCTAATACCGGAGTTGCAATTGCCATCAATTCTCAGGTAATACCAAAACAAAACTGGGAGAATCAGAAAATCCAGTCGAATGATAGTGTACTAATCATCACAGCAACCCAGGGTGGATAAATCAACTCAGACTATGAAACACGAAAGAATTCCAAATCAGGAAATTATCACCAGAGATTCGTTTCCTAACTCCAGAAAAATCTATGTGCAAGGAAGAGATCATGGAGTAAAGGTAGCCATGAGAGAAATCAGCTTGAATGATACTAAGTTGAAATTCAACCCTTCAGCACCTGTTGAGAAGAATGACCCGGTCACAGTATATGACACAAGTGGCCCTTATACTGATCCAGATGTTGAAATTGATGTGAGAAAAGGATTGCCGAAATTAAGAGAATCCTGGATTGAGAATCGAGAAAATATTGAGAGGCTTACGGGAATCTCTTCCTCATACGGACAGGAGCGACTAGTTGACCAAAGCCTGGATCATCTTAGGTTTTCAAGGCTGTCCAATCCGTTAAGAGCAAAGAAAGGAGAAAATGTAACACAGCTTCACTACGCAAGAAAAGGAATTGTCACCCCTGAAATGGAGTACATCGCTATCCGAGAAAACCAAAGGCTACTTGAGGCTAAAGATGAAATGGGTCAGCACCCTGGGAATAATTTTGGCGCCAATACTCCTGTTGGTGAAATTACTCCAGAATTTGTAAGACAAGAAGTTGCAGCAGGGCGCGCCATTATCCCGAGTAACATCAATCATCCAGAATCTGAACCGATGATCATCGGAAGGAATTTTTTGGTGAAGATTAATGCCAACATCGGTAATTCTGCGGTGACTTCAAGTATAGAGGCAGAAGTTGAGAAAGCGGTATGGGCATGTAGATGGGGAGCAGATACGATTATGGATTTATCAACTGGTAAAAATATCCATGAGACAAGAGAGTGGGTTTTGAGAAATTCGCCGGTCCCTATTGGTACGGTTCCAATTTATCAGGCTTTAGAAAAAGTGAATGGCAAGGCAGAAGACTTAACATGGGAGATTTTCAAAGACACATTAATTGAGCAAGCAGAACAAGGTGTGGACTACTTTACAATCCATGCTGGAGTAAGATTGAAATATATTCCATTGACAGCAAAAAGAGTAACAGGAATAGTTTCCCGTGGAGGTTCAATTATGGCGAAATGGTGCCTTGCTCATCATCAGGAGAGTTTCTTGTACACTCACTTTGAAGAGATTTGTAAAATCATGAAGCAGTACGATGTTGCTTTTTCATTAGGAGATGGATTGCGACCTGGTAGTTTGGCAGATGCTAATGATGCCGCGCAATTTGCAGAACTTGAGACATTGGGCGAACTCACTAAAATCGCGTGGAAACACGATGTGCAAGTGATGATAGAAGGTCCAGGACATGTCCCAATGCATATGATTAAAGAGAATATGGATAAGCAATTGAAGGAATGTGATGAAGCACCATTTTATACATTGGGTCCGCTTACAACAGATATCGCTCCGGGATATGATCATATAACTTCTGGTATCGGAGCAGCAATGATTGGATGGTATGGTTGCGCCATGTTGTGTTATGTAACTCCGAAAGAACATTTGGGACTTCCAAACAAGAAGGATGTGAAAGATGGCGTAATCACTTATAAGATTGCGGCACACGCTGCAGACCTGGCAAAAGGACATCCTGGAGCTCAAATCAGAGACAATGCTTTGAGTAAGGCAAGGTTTGAATTTAGATGGGAAGATCAGTTCAACCTCTCTCTTGATCCAGATACAGCAAGAGAATTCCATGACGAAACACTACCTGCCGAAGGAGCGAAAGTGGCTCATTTCTGCAGCATGTGCGGACCTAATTTCTGTTCGATGAAAATCACTCAAGACGTTAGGGAGTTCGCAGATAAAAATAACCTGACTGAACAGGAAGCTCTTGAGAAAGGAATGCAAGAGAAGTCGAAGGAGTTTGAAGAATTGGGTAAACAAATTTATGTCGATCAATAGATTTCAATTGATAGTGATCTCTCCTGAAACAGAAGTTCCGAACGAAATTGAAACTGTAAATGCTTTATTTGAAGCAGGACTCGACATTTTTCATTTGAGAAAACCAGGTTGGACTGATGACCAATTTGATAGCTGGGTTAATGCTATTCCTAATGGGTATAAGTCTAAGGTTACAGTTCATGAAAGACTTGATATTGCCGAAAAATGGAATCTTGGTGGTATTCATTTGAAAAGTAATCAGACTGAGGTAGTCACAGGTATTGAAAGGCGAAGCAAATCTTCGCATGGGCTGAAAGAGTTCACTTCAGAAGAATTTAAAGATTTTGATTACATCACCTTCAGTCCGGTTTTTAGGAGTATTAGTAAGACTGATTATTCTCCAGAATTTAGCTTGGATTCAATTCAACAGTGCTTAGAGGAAAAAACTGTTCCTGTCATCGCATTGGGAGGAGTTGAGATGAATAATCTTTCTCAATTGAAATCCATGGGTTTTGATGGAGCCGCAATGCTTGGAAGTTTTTGGCTAGTGGAAAATATAGTTGAGAGAGTGGCTTATTTTGAAGAATGTAAACGAATCTTGGAATGAAAAGAGCACTTTCAATTGCAGGTTTCGATCCTTCAGGAGGGGCAGGAGTTATAGCTGATCTCAAGGTATTTCATCAGTTTGGACTTCAAGGTTATGCTGCAACAACAGCATTGACATCTCAGAATTCAAATGAGTTTTTTGAATTGGAGTGGATAGATATCTCCAAAGTAAACTCTCAAGTAAGGGCAGTTTTAGCAAATGTTGATGTTTGCAAAATTGGGATTGTTCCAAGCTTACAATACTTAAATGATTTGATTGAGGTTATTGGTCAGACCAATAGGAATATTCCAATCATCTGGGATCCTGTTATTCAATCTTCAACGGGGTTTAGATTCCTAATAGATATTGAGACCGATGTGCTAAAACAAGTATTATCGAAATTGTTCATAATCACTCCAAATCTGGAAGAACTGAATTCGCTAGAAACTTATCTTCCTTCAATATTTGATTACACTCATGTGATAGTAAAGGGAGGACATTCAAATACTGAATTAGCAACTGATCAATTATTTTTCAAAGGAGAGAAGAAACCAATTGAAATTTCCAGGAAGAAGTTATCAGGGATTACAAAGCATGGAACTGGTTGCGCATTCTCTTCCGCTATCGCTGCTTCATTGGCTAATGGCAATGAATTGCCTACTGCTTTTAATCAAGCAAATGAGTATGTGAACAAACTATTACACACAGGGCAAGGAAAAGAATGTGCCCACCACGAAATACAATGGAAATGATTGAAAAACTACACTATATAACTCAGGGGGATTCTGGTGAAGAACAAGTACAGAATGCTCTTGAAGCCTGTATGGCCGGTATCAACTGGTTACAATTTAGAATGAAGTCGAAGGAACTCTCTGATGTTAAAGTCGCAGGAGAGGAGATCAGCAAGATTTGCAGTTTTTACGATGTGAAGTTTGTCGTAAATGATCATGTACACCTTGCAAAGAAATTAAACGCTTTTGGATTACATATTGGAAAAAATGACATGCTTCCGGCTGAAGCCAGAAAGATAATCGGATCAAAAATGATTCTGGGTTGTACAGCAAATTCTTTCCAGGATATTGAAAATGTGAAGGATCATGCTGACTATATCGGTCTGGGACCTTATCGGTTCACAACAACCAAAAAGGCCTTAAATCCTGTTCTAGGTTTGGAAGGATACAAGTCGATTTTGGAGCTGGCAAGCCTACAGGGTATTAATCTGCCAATTATAGCAATTGGAGGAATTGATACTTCAGATGTTGGAGGTCTAATTAAACAGGGACTTCATGGTGTTGCGGTTGCATCATTAATTAATAATTCTCCTGATAAGGAAATGACTGTTGAACAACTGAATAAAGAATTGAATTATGAGTACGCTTAAAATTGCAGACAAATGCTTTAAGTCCCGGTTGTTTACAGGTACCGGTAAATTCGGTGACCATCGAATTATGCAGGAAGCATTGGAAGTATCTGGGTCTGAATTGGTGACAGTAGCTTTGAAAAGGGTCGAAAGTAAGGAGCAAGATGAACAAATAATCAATTTCCTGAATGCAGATCATATCAACTTGCTTCCCAATACATCTGGAGTTAGAAATGCAAAAGAAGCGGTATTCGCTGCAGAATTAGCCCGGGAAGCTTTGGAAACAAATTGGATAAAACTGGAAATTCATCCTGATCCAAAATACTTGATGCCAGATCCAGTAGAAACACTAATTGCCACAGAAGAACTGGTAAAGAAGGGATTTGTTGTAATGCCTTATATCCATGCTGATCCCGTATTGTGTAAAAGATTAGAAGAAGTTGGTTCCGCAGTTGTAATGCCTTTGGGTTCCCCGATTGGTTCTAATAAAGGACTTAAGACAATCGATTTTTTAGAAATCATAATTGATCAAAGTAATGTCCCTGTCGTAGTAGACGCTGGTATTGGGTCTCCATCAGACGCTTCAAAAGCAATGGAAATAGGTGCAGATGCGGTTTTGGTGAATACTGCAATTGCAATTGCTAATAATCCCGTGGAAATGGCTCGGGCATTTGATCTAAGTGTGAAAGCAGGAAGAATGGCTTTTGAAGCAGGTCTTGGAAACAATCAGAGCGATGAATTGAAGGCTCATGCTAGCAGTCCGTTAACAGCATTTCTTGATGAGTAGTTTTAAAGACCTGTTTGATCAATATTCCTGGAAAGAGTTAAAGGAAGAAATCTGCAGCAAATCTGAGAATGATGTAATTGCCGCACTAAATAATCGTAAACCATCACTTGACGATTTCAAAGCTTTGGTTTCTCCAGCGGCATCTGCATTTCTTGAGGATATAGCTCAGCTAAGTCAAAAGCTTACACGACAAAGATTTGGAGACTCTATCCAGATGTTTGCTCCAATGTATTTGAGCAATGAATGTCAGAACATCTGCACTTATTGTGGCTTCTCATTAGGTAATAAGATCAAGAGGAAGACGCTATTGCCTTCAGAAATTATGCAGGAAGCAGAGACTATTACCAGATTAGGGTTTAGACATGTTTTGTTAGTCACTGGGGAAGCAAATCATACTGTTGCGATAGACTATTTCAAAGAAGCACTCAAATTACTGAAAGGTAGATTTGACAATGTGAGTATGGAGGTTCAGCCGTTAGAGGAGGAGGAATATCGTGAACTGATTGAGCTAGGTTTGCATTCAGTCTTGGTATATCAAGAAACTTATCACCAGGAGGACTACAAGAAACACCATCCTAAAGGCAAAAAATCAAATTTCTACTACCGGCTTGATACTCCGGATAGACTAGGTAGAGCTGGAATCCATAAAATGGGACTTGGAGCTTTGATTGGATTGGAAGATTGGAGAATTGATAGCTTTTTCGTAGCTCTTCATTTACAATATTTAGAGAGGACTTATTGGCAAACGAAATACACCATTTCGTTCCCTAGACTAAGACCGTTTTCCGGCGGACTTGAACCCAAAGTTGCTATGAGTGATAGGGAATTGGTTCAATTGATCTGTGCTTACCGAATTTTTAATCAGGAAGTGGAGTTATCCTTATCAACAAGGGAATCTGAAATGTTTAGAAATCACGCAATGAAGCTGGGAGTAACATCTATGAGCGCTGGATCGAAAACTAACCCAGGAGGGTATTCTGTAGATCCTCAGTCGTTGGAACAGTTTGAAATTTCTGACGAGAGAACTCCACAACAAATTGCTGAAATGATTAAAAACAATGGATATCAACCCGTTTGGAAAGATTGGGACTTATCTTTGAATCATGTTTAGCAAGGACGAAGAAATAAGATATAGCAGGCATTTCCGATTGGAGGGCTTTGGTGAGGAATCTCAAAGAAGATTGAAGAATTCCAGTGTCCTTGTAATAGGAGCAGGAGGATTGGGTTGTCCAGCGTTACAGTATTTGTCGGCTGCCGGTATTGGCACCATTGGTATCATGGATGGGGATGTTGTAAACTTAAGCAACTTGCACAGGCAAATCTTATATTCAGAATCTGATATCGGTCAAAACAAGGCTGAAGTAGCTGCCTTCAAACTAAGTCAACAAAACCCAAATGTGAATTTTGATATTCATACCGAGTATTTGACGATTAACAATGCTTTAGATATATTAAATCAGTATGATGTCATTGTTGATGGTTCGGACAATTTTGAGACTCGTTATTTGGTGAATGATGCTTGTGTCATTCTTGATAAGCCATTTGTTTATGGCGCAATTCTAAAGTTTGAAGGACAGGTATCTGTATTTAACTATGAGGATGGTCCAACGTATAGGTGCCTGTTTAATGAACCTCCAAAGGGGGATTTAATACCCAATTGTGCAGAAGTAGGAGTAATAGGCGTTTTACCAGGCATTATTGGAAGTTATCAGGCAAATGAAGCAATCAAGATTCTTACCGGAATAGGAGAGACTCTAAGTGGAAAGCTGTTGCTATTTGATGCGTTGAAAATGTCTCACTTAACTATAGGAATTAAATTAGTCCCTGAGAATAAACAGATTATGGACCTAACCCGATATGAAATCGAATGTGGAAGTCCAATCCCAGAAATTTCAATTCGTGATTTTGAAATGCATCAAGACATAGTTGATGTAAGAGAACCTCTGGAATTTGCTGAGTTTAATATCGGAGGAATCAATATTCCACTTGGTTCACTAGGTTCAGGTTTTAAAGATCTAAGTGTCTCAAAAGAATACGTAGTTGTTTGCAAGTCGGGAATCAGAAGTAGAAAGGCCATTGAGGTTCTTAGGGAACTAGGTTTTTCAAAACTTTCCAGTCTAAAAGGTGGTTTAGATGCCTACATGGAAATGAATTCAGATGGTAGACAAAAATAATTGTACTTTTCTGAAATAAATTGTCTAAAATGGCAACTAATTAACCGAACTGCTTGTGTCCAGTACCTTTTTTAAGACATTTGTGCATCAAAACATGGATCTGATACGTCATATCTGTCGGGTTTATGCGCGTAATGAAGAGGAACTGAAGGATTTTATTCAAGAAGTCACGATACAGCTATGGCGCTCTCACAAAAAATTCGAAAACCGATCTAAGGTCTCTACCTGGGTGTACCGGGTGACATTGAATGTCTGTTTGGCCATGTCCAAAAAGAATAAACGAAGCGTGGAATCCGTTTCATTAGACAATGTTCAGGTAAGTGAAGAGATAGATGAGGTAGAAAAAGAGCAGATTGAACTGTTATATGATGCAGTGAGAACATTGAAGGAAGCGGATAGAGCAATCGTACTGCTTTATCTTGAAAATAAAAGCTACAAAGAAATAGCAGAAATACTAGGTATGACTGTTACTAACGTAGGTGTAAAAGTAAATCGATTGAAAACTCAACTAAAAAACATCATTGATGGCAGAAGTTGATATCATAGACTTATGGAATAAAGGCAAAGGACAATCATCCGAGCCTTTTGACGAGTATATAGAAGAAATATCCAGAAAGAAATCTAAAACACCTTTGTATTGGATCAAGGTGGTATTGTGGATTGAATTTTGGATAAATGTGGTGTCTCTTCCAATCTGTATTTATTACAGATCAATTGATCCAATTTTATATGGAGTCATAATGCCAATTGTGATCACTCCATATTTATTTTACTATCAATTCCTTATCAGAAAGATCAATCAGTTTGATTACACTCAGAATGTAAGAGCTGGCCTAAAGAAGCTCTATGGTTACCTGAACTTTTTCTTCCTGCACTACAAGGTGATGATCTGGTTTTCGCTTTTACTTGGTTCAGTTTACAGTATTGTGATTGGAATAAGAGAAAATGAACTGCCTCCTGAAGCTGTGGAACAAGGTAGGGAGTTTTGGCTAATTGTAGGAGGATTGGTCTTACTAATGGTAGGAATTGTAGGCCTGATATTCAATTTCTTTATCAACCTCATATACGGCAGAAAGATCAAAAGATTGAAAGGTATCGTAAAGGAACTTGAACAGGAGGAGGTTGCCTGACCAAGAAACTAAAGGCCAATCTATATATTTTGTCAACTGTCAATACAGTCAACAACAAAGAACTAAAACAAAGAACTATTAGACAAAAAAGAGGTTCCAAATTGCTCTGAAACCTCCATTTATCTAATTCCTATATGATTGCTAATCAGCTATAATATCTGATTTTACTTCTCTTTCTTTCTCTCCTGTAATTGCTTCTGAAACATTTATGATGTGATCACCAATTTTTTCGCAAGCATGGAATATATCCTTATATAAAGTTCCGATTCTAACATCATAAGCACCATTCTCAATATTTTTCAGATGCTCCTTGCGAAGTTTGTTTCTCATCTCATTGATCTCATTCTCTTTTAGCACAGCTGAATCAATTGAAACATCTTCATATCTGCTGTTAAGATTTTCATTCATGATGGTAAGAGCCTCATCTAGAAGTACTAACATTTTATCAATGTTACTGATTTGATCATCAGAGAAATTTAATCCAGACACAATTTTACGGTCAATATCTTTCGAGAGTTGGAAGAATAAGTCGCCAATTCTCTCCAAATCATTAATTATACTGAAAATGCTGGCAACTCTTTTGGCAGATGCTGCAGATAAATTTCCTGCTGAACTTACCTTTTGGACATAGTCTGAAATTTCTTCCTCAATACGATCTGTTATTTCTTCGTATTTTCTAACTTTTGCCAGAAGCTTCGTTTGCTTTTTGGTCTTGGAAGCTTGTAATAACTTATGGACGAAACCAGACATTCTTGCAGTGATATCTCCATATCTGGCTGTTTCTTTGCGAGCTTCTTCAATAGATAGCTCTGAGGTGCTCATTAATCCGGTAGAAATAAATTCAAGTCTGAATTCATCATCATCACCCTTGGACTTAACTATTCTGGTTACCAGTTTGGCAATGTGATCAGCAAACCAAACAAGAATAAAACAATTAAGTATGTTAAATGAAGTATGGAACGCTGATAAGGCAAATTTGATTGATTCAGAATCTGTGTAAGCTGAGGTAATACCAAAAATGCTCACTGTAGCTGAATCCACCATAAGCAGGAATGGCTTCAGTAACACTATAATCCATAGAACTCCGAAGATATTAAAGATAAAATGAGCAAACGCCGCTCGTTTAGCATGTACATTCCCAACCAGAGCAGCAATGTTTGCAGTAATAGTAGTTCCAACATTTTCTCCAAGCACTAAAGCAGCGGCTATTTCAAATGGAATCCAACCCTGGTTTGCCATTACCAAAGTAAGGGCCATTGCCGCGCTTGATGATTGTACAATAACCGTGATTAATGTACCAATCAAAACAAATATCAAAGTACTTAATATTCCTAGATCTGTGTAATTTGAAACAAATGAAAGGATTTCAGGATTACTCTGCAGGTCCGGAACTGATTCTTTTAAGAACTGCAGACCCATTAACAGAAGAGAAAATCCTATAAGAACCTCTCCCCAAGATTTGATCTTGTCCTTGCTGAAAAAGATCATTGGGAAAGCAAAAGCGATGATAGGTAGTGCAAACTTCGTGACACTTACCTTAAACCCAACATATGAAAGTAACCAGGCAGTCATTGTGGTCCCAATATTGGCGCCCATAATTACCCCTATAGCTTCGATCAGGGAGAGTAGTCCAGCATTTACAAAGCTTACAACAAGTACAGTAGTAGCTGAAGAACTTTGAACTAAACTAGTGATCAGAAATCCAGTGGTAACTCCCTTAGCACGATTTGATGTCATATTGCTAAGGAAATCTCTGAGTTTTGAGCCGGCAACTTTTTGAATTGCCTCACTCATGATTTTCATTCCGTAGATGAAGAAACCTAACGACCCGAGTAGTTTGACGGTTTCTAAAAATCCAAATTCCATATCTTAGAAATAATTCTCTTGATAGAGATAGCCATTTGTTATTAGGACAATCTTAAATAAATCCTATCTCAACAACGGTATGTTAAGCTAGGTTTAATTATCTCATAACACTGAGATAACATGCAATAATACGGTTTAATACCGAGTATTATTTTAATAAACTACAGATTTCTGAATAAAGTTTTTACTACTACATTTTTGATGGCTTATTTCTGCAATCTAGATAGCATCTATGTCAATATTTTTTTGGAATGAAGTTTCAAATGAGATAATTGTATCAGTATTACTTACACCAGGTAAAGGATGGATTTTCTTGTAGATTACCTCTCTTAAATGATTGTTGTCCTTAGCAATGATTTTTAGCATCAATGCATACTTTCCGGTAACATTTGAGCACTCTATTATTTCAGGTACCTTCTTTAGTTTTCCTACAACTGTATCAATGTATTTGGGATTACTAATTTCAACCCAGGTAAATGCTTCTGTAGAAAATCCCAATACTTCCGGGTTAAACTGATAGGTAGGTTGCGAAATCACTCCTGTCAATTTCAATTTATTTACTCTTTGATGCACCATTGTATTGGAGATGCCTAAATCCTTAGCAAGCGTTGAGTATGCAATTCGTGCATTTTGGCTGAGTGCTTTCAGTATATTTTTATCAATCGCGTCAAATTGACTCATGAGACTATTTTAAATCTAGCTGTGAAGTTAATTTTAAAGTAATTGTGTCTACAAAAGTAAAATTAATCTATAAATTATCAATTATTAAAATATTTGACCGGCTGTTATCGATTTACTTGGTTGATTTGACTTTGTTTGTATCGATGATTGAATTGAATTATAAAGAACTAATCAAGATCTTTTGGGGTGAATACCAGAAAAGCACTCCATCGGTAGGAAGGATACACCAGTTGTTGGAAAGTAGGGGAGAGGTGGTGATGAATGATCACATTGCGTTCAGAACTTTCAATCACCCAAGTATCAATATTGACCAAACTGAGAAGGTGTTTCTTAAGTGTGGATACGTTCAGAAAGATACTTATGACTTTGAGAAGAAGAAATTAGTGGCAAGACACTATGAACACCCGGATCCAATGGCTCCTAAGGTGTTTATCTCGGAGTTGAAATTAGAGGAGTTTTCTCAGGAGCTTAGAAAGAAAGTGCTTTACTGCATCTCTAAGATTCCACAAGGTCTACTCCAAACTGGTATGTACATCTTTTCTGGAAGAACCTGGGGAACTATTTCATACGAGACTTACAAGGCATTATTAGAAGAATCAGAATACGCAGCGTGGCTATATGTATACGGTTTCTGCGCAAACCATTTTACGGTTGACGTCAATAAACTGCAGACATTTGATTCATTAGAAGAATTAAACGCATTCCTTAAATCCAACGATTTTGATTTGAATCAATCCGGAGGAGAGATAAAAGGAGGTCCTGATAAGCTTCTAGCACAGTCCAGCACAATTGCTGACAACAGAGCAGTGGAGTTTGCAGAGGGGCTTTACAGCATACCATCTTGTTATTACGAGTTCGCATTTAGATACCCTGATTTATCAGGAAATTTGTACCAGGGATTTGTCGCACAGTCTGCTGATAAAATCTTTGAGAGTACGAACTTCCTAAAACCCAATTAGGCTTTTTTCGTATAAACAACAACCCTAAGGCACTTTCTATTTCGAAGGTGCCTTTTTTTATGTATCTTTGATTATTGTCCAGCAAAAACGGGGATTCATTTTAATTCCCATCGGTTCACACGGGAAAAAAGTTTCAAAGACATAAAATATTTGGAAACATTCGACATTAACATATTGTCGTTGTTTACGAAACGGTTTTTATGAAGACTAAAATTGTGCTCACTGTACTCCTCTCTGCATTCCTGGCAGACTGCTTCGCGCAGGATGACGAAAGTAACGTCATTGAAAATATGTATAGGCCAAAACTGGCACAATTCAGCTACGAATCACTTTTTGAACACCAAACATCCTCCAGTTCCGAATCTTTTGGAGACGCTAATCATGAACTTAAGAGAGAAAACCTATTCAAGGCAAAAATAGGAGTGCCTCTGTACATGAAAGGGAACAAGCTCTTCGGTATGCAATTGGGATATTCCGAACAGAGATTCAATTTTGATACAGATGAGCAGGTTATAGATTACGACCTTTACAGGTATTTAAATAATACGACATTTTATAATGCTGCTGTTAGGTTTTTATATAAGCAGGATTTTTCTGCCACAAGAAGCATGACCTTGTACTCAGGTTTTGAAATGAAATCAGACAGATGGCAGCTCAATGCAAATTCAGGTAAGTTTTTTATCGGAGGTATCTACATGAAAGTTTTGAATTCCAGAACTCAGATAGGTTATGGTGCTATCGCGGGATATGAATTGGGTGTCTATTCATTATGGCCATTGCTTAAATATGAGCATAAGATGAGCAATAGGTTCACACTAGACTTAACATTACCAAAATCGGCTGCAGTTAGATATAAAATCAATAACAAATCATATTTAATTGCAAAGACGCAAGTTAGTGGATGGCGATACAATCTTGATGGTTCATTCAATGGTGGGCAAGATGATTTCACTTTAAGAAAGGCCGATTTACAAACTACTCTAACTCTGGAAAGGGAAATACACGATTGGTTGTGGATCAGTTTTGAAGCGGGTTTCAATAAGAATATTAGATACTATCTTGCTGAGCCAGGGGGAAGAAATCGAGATGCTTTAATCGGCCTTAGACCAAATGATGCAGCATACGCAAAGGTCAACCTTTTCATAGTTCCACCATGGAAACTGTGCCAACCTAAAAATCCTTAATTATTAATCTTATTGTTTGATTATCCTCTGGTAATGAATCGCTGATTCTGAGGTGATTGCAATTTGGTAGATACCAACCGGGAGCAGACTGGTATTCATTTTCCAATGGTTCTCCTTAAACTTTGAAACGGGTATGTTTATCTCTTGTCCCGCTGTATTGGTGACAGTTACCTTTTTTAACTGACCGGAAAGAGAAATATTAAATTCATCATTTACAGGATTTGGCCAAGTACTCAGAATATTCTCTGTCTTCAATGATGATGTAATTACCACTTCATCTGATGGTGGGGGAGTGTTTCCAGCCAGAATCTCACTGTATACAATTGCATCAAACTCTTGCATTTCACTTCCGTTTACCAGCAAGTAACGTTTGTTTGTTGAAACATTTTCAAAAGTCTGTGATTCTCCATTTGTCCAAATGACTTTTACAGCATCAACCGTTTCTATATCACCTGTTCCAAAATGAAGATTGTAACTATTCTGCGAATTATAGCCGGATCCTGCTGTGACTTCATCGTATAACCAAACACCATCAACCAGTACCTGAACTTTAGCACCAATAGCAAATAGATTCGGCGAGTTATCAAGTAATGTGAAACTAACATAGTTTCCTGCAGATGCCTGGTTCTTGAACACCTGAACACCTGGATCAGTCACATTGGCGACTACTATATCCAGTTTTCCGTCTTGATCAAAATCTCCATATGCTCCACCAAATCCATTGTGGTTACTTTCCATTGGGGTGCCATTTGAAACATTTACAAAATTTCCATTTCCGTTGTTTCTGTAAAGAATGTTTGAATACGGAGAGAAGCCATATTCATTGATAATGTAGATGTCAGAGTGGGTGTCATTATTGTAATCAAATGCGATTACACCCCAGGTCATTCCATAATCATTGAGTCCGTTAAAAGCAGCAACATCACTGAAATTGTTGTTTGAACTCAAATAAAGCAGGTTATCATATAGGTTGGTGACATAAATATCATAAGTGCCATCATGATTGAAGTCAGCAAAATCTACCCCCATTCCAAAACCCTGGTAGTCCATGTTATAATCAGGAGCTACATCAATGAAAGAACCCGTACCATCATTTTCTAACAGTTTGTTAGGGTCACCACCATCATAAGTGATATATATGTCCTGGTCGCCATCCATGTCATAGTCATACATGACAGCTCCCATGTCTTTACTTTTGCTTTCGGCTCCAGAGCCAATGATCTTATTTTGAAAGGAGAAATCCTCTTTGTTAATCCAGAGTTGGTTTTGATCGAGGAAATTGGTCACGTATATATCAGGCCAAAAATCACCATTTAGGTCGCCACATAAAACTGAAAATGGAGTATTTACATTGATAATGCCTGTAGATTCGGTGATATTCGTAAAGGAGCCATCACCATTATTCCTAAAGAGTTGATCTCTGGATCGAACATTGGATACATAAATGTCTAATAATCCATCCGCATTGGCATCAAACCAAATCGCAGTTTTAGACCGGGCTATATAGCCTAACCCTGATTCTTCTGTAACATCTGTGAAATTCCAGTTTCCGTCATTTCTGAATAGCCTGTTTGGAATGTCTTCATTTGAAGCAGTGACATAGAAGTCATCATCTCCATCATTGTCAAAGTCTGCAATGGAGATACCCTTGGAACTGGATACCTTAAATTTTTCTTCATCTACTGACACTTCTACAAATTCCTGGGCAAACCCAAATTGACCAAGAATTAACAAACCGGTTGCCAGCAGTAACCGATTTACCCCAATCATGACTACAAATTAAGGCACAATTCACGGAATCACAATTGATCAATGTCTTAATTGATAAATTGAGTCTTGTTGAAGACTATATCCTCGCTATTAAGTCATCTACTTTCTGATGCATCTCTCTAAAGAAGATATTTCTTCCTTTCTCATTAACCTTACTTATTGGAGTTGAATTGCTGATAATGTGATCAATCATTTCATGAGTTTTCTCACAGAAAGTAGGGTTTGTAGTTGTGAGAATATTTAAAACGCTATGATTGATATGAACCACTTTCGTGTTTTCCATGATAAAGAAAATGGTGTTGTCTGCAATAGTTACTTCATTGTGATACATATTGAATACCCCTCGACTCTGGGAATTTTCCGAAGCACCGAATTTAGCACCTTCGTTTGCACATTTATTTAAGAAATCCAGTACCTCTTTCATTTTCTGATAGAGCATCAATACATGGTCTTTTGATGTGATCAAGCCACTTTGCCATCCAAATTCAATTTGTTTGAGCGTTACGTTAACAGTTTCTCCACTCCAAATCTCTGTAGAGGGTGTAAATGAATATTCGTTGTAAATATTTGAAGCCAGCTCCATTATCCTTGGACTTAGAAGATCCATGCTGAAGCTTTGATCCTTGTATTCAGGAAATCTAAGAATGTTTCTTGACCAGAAGTATAATTTGTAAGCTGCTACTTCAGGCGTCAGGAATAAATGGAAAATAGGAATGTCTTTAGCTGAGTAGATCAGCTCTTTTGTTGAAAACCTATTGATCGTTTTTAAATTATCCCAGATGGACATTAAATAACTTTCAATGGAAAAACTTTGCGCATCCAGACATCTGTAATTAAAAGATACGGTTTCCGCTGAGCTGGCAAATAAGGCATCCAGAGAAATTCCAAAAGCATTACATAAACGCTGAATTTCACCAAAACTAAGAGTAGTTTGGCCTCTGATTCTTCTGTAAGCACTATCAGTGCTGATTTGTAATGTGTGTGCCAGTTCGTCCACAAACGACTGGTGATCAGGGATTTTATCCTTGACTTCATTGAGAAAACGCTGCTGTAGTTCGATTTCGCTCATTCAAAAAAATTGTGTGTTCCTTACTTTTAAAAAACAATTCCTAACTAGCCTACTTTTGGATTGTTCTGGGGCGCTTGTACTGTTTCCTAATTATCAAAAATACCTGCTTTGCAAGAATTGCAATTTATAATAGGGCATGTGCAATATCTGCAACTTTTGATTCAGACCTTGGTACAATTCGCCACGAACTGCTGCGATCAATGGCCTAATTTAGTGGAAACAATTTTGATTTACTAATAAGATATTTTACCATCAATCCAATCTAGACCTTTAAGAAACATCATTTCCAAATGTCCAACCAATTACCTGCAAAAACCACTGGCTTATAAGCCAGTGGTTTTTTATTTCTAGTGAAAGTAGTATTCAAAAATACCTGTTAGAATTTCAGAAGCTCCCAAAAACACTCCAACGCCATATGTGATGTATTTGGAAGGTATGTTTTGAAATACAAATGGGAGTCCGGAGATGTTGACAAAACTGAAGCAGATTGCAATAACCACAGCAAAGCTAATAGCCAATATATAATTAGGTGAAAAGATCAATCCGGCAACCGCGATTATCAATGCAATAAATGATATTACAAGAACTCGTTGGATACCAAGTTTATTTACATATTTACTAATTATAAAGCCAAGAATAGCAGAGAACCCAAGGAGCCCAAAAGAGATAATTTCGGCAGACTCACCAATTTCACTAAAACTGGAAGCAAAGTGATTGGGTAAAAACTCTACTAAAAATGCTTTCCCTATTCCCAATTCTATCCCGACTAGTATGATTGCAATAAGCGCTGTGATTTTGAGCGTATCATGTTTCTGATTGGTTTGTTCTCGTTTTCTTTGGATAACCTCATCTGAGGAAACTCTGTGAAACAAATATCCTGTTCCACTAATTAATATTCCTCCAACCACAAATGTTAAAGTATCTCCAAAGAAGTGCACAAGACTGACAATTACTGGTTCCAGCGCGTACAGTAGTTCTGTTGTTAGGAATAATACACCCATTACAACTGGCAGCTTTTGGGCAGGAGCAAAGGCTTCAATCATTGAGTTAGCGGGGCTTATGAAGAGGTTCATTGCTACCAACCAGACTACAATCATTATTGGAAGAAAAGGCTTGATAGCACTTAATGGTCCTGCAGCAATGATTGTTGCTACCGTCATGAACACCATTGCTGTTGCACCAACTCCAACTGAAAAAACAATGAAATATTTGCCACTTCTGTTGATTAATTTGTCAGCTAACCAACCTGCAAATGCCGGGATTAAGACCAGGATAATGGCCTTTGCAACAACCAGGAATTCCGCTAATGAATCAAAATTGAATTTTTCAATTAATGTTGGTTGGTATTCGTGGTAGGCTATCCAGCTGATGACAACTGCTGCATTTAATGCCGCCAAACTGTAAACTTCCCGCCATTTTAGTGAAGCTTCTTGTGAATCATTCTTTATCATGGAAAAAAATAAATAAGTTTATCAGAACCTGCGAATGAATCGCCAGGATTAGGTAGTATAAACATAAACAAATCTGAGCTCACCTGACAACATCTCTGAAAAACGACTAGTGGAACGATTAATGAATCGTGATAAATCTGCTATGAGTGAGCTGTATGACAACTATATAGATGCGCTATATGGTACTGCTTTGAGAATGGTGAAGGATGAAAGCCAAGCTCAGGAAGTTGTGCAGGATGCATTTGTTAAGATTTGGAAAAACATCAATTCTTATCGTTCGGAAAAATCAAGATTATTTACCTGGATGATCAATATACTGCGTAATACTGCCATTGATAAAATGCGATCTCGTGATTTTAAGCTGTCCGAGAAATCCGATTCAATAGAACACTACGTATTTACTATAAACAAAGATAAATTTACAGAGCAATCTATCGATGCTCTGGGTATCAAGGATGTCTTAAAAGGACTTACCTCTGATCAAAGGGATGTGATAGATTGGATCTATTTTGGAGGTTATACACAATCTGAAGTGGCAAAAGAATATGGAATACCACTTGGAACAGTGAAAACCAGATTGCGAAGTGCCATGTCCGCTTTAAGAAAAATATTGAAGGTAGATTGAATAGGGAAGAATACATATCGTCAGGAATACTGGAATCCTATCTTCTCGAGGAGCTTTCACCCAGAGAGGCTTTGGAGGTGGAAAGGCAATTGCGTTTCGATCCTGAGCTGAGACAGGAATTAGAGAAGATCGAAAAGACTTTGTATCAGATGTCTGAATCGGCCTCCGTGAAACCTCCTCTAGATTTAAAGGACTCTATATTTTCTGAGATTGAAAAGGAAGAGACCATTCAAATGAGTTCTCCTTCAGGCTCTTATTTTAAATTCCTAATGGCAGCAGGCGTGACCCTATTTTTGATCAGTAGTGTTATAGCATATAATTACTGGAATAAATGGCAAACTTCAAACAAAGAACTAATCTCACTTAGAGACCAAAACCAGGTGCTTGCCCAGGATTTGCAAAAAGTTAATAATGAATATTCTGCTGTAGAAGATGACCTATTCTTTATAAGTCAGCCGAACACACAGATTGTTGCCATAAATGGTTTGGCAATTTCTTCAACCTCAAGTGGTACCATATATTGGAATCCGGGAGAACAAAAGGTGTTATTAAAAGTAAACTCCCTACCAGAACCTCCAGAAGGAAAACAATATCAACTGTGGGCTATTGTTGATGGACAACCAACCGATTTAGGCGTATTTGATATTGGGAATGAATTTCTATCAATCAGAAATGTAAAGAATCCTTCGGCTTTCGCAGTTACTTTAGAAAATGAAGGAGGAAGTCCTGTTCCTACTTTAGATCAAATGTACTTGTTGGGGGAGGTCAGTTAAGGCCAGATGCACTAAAACCCAATTAAAATACATCTGACCTATAACTCTTTTTCATGCATGCAGTGTGCAATTTCGTTCAGGTTTTCTTCTCATCCTAACCTTTTCATCACAGAATTATCACTTCATCACTGATTTTCCTTCTTAACATCAATTGGTGCTATTAGCACTTACATATTCCAGCGATATTACACCTTAAGTGATCAATGAAATTCTCAAGGTATTGTGGTGTTTCTTCTTTGTTTAAAGTAACTGCGTACCAGGTTCTAAACAGCCCTTTTCTTGTCACCGGACGGATATCAAGCGCCTTATCCTGTAGGTATGGCTCGATAATCCATTTGGCAATTACCTTAATCCCCATTCCAGCTTTCACCATTTGTACCATGGCATCTGTGATTTGAATTGGAATGACCTTTTTTGGTGTGATGCCTTCTGGAATTAGTAGATTTTTAAATAAATATACTGAGTCCAGCGGGTAGGAGTGAATGATCACAGACTCATCCTTGAAGTCTTCTGCATAGACGTATTTCTTTCTGGTGAGTTCATGATCAGCGGGCATTAGTGTCATAAGCTCATCGGTGAACAACTCTGTGTATTTTAAGTTGGGGTTATCTACCACGGTACTTGCAATAGCTAAATCTAGCTCCCCATTTAAAATTTGTTGTTCCGGTTCTGTTAAGGATTGAGGAAATACTTCAATATCAACATTTGGAAATTCATTATTGAAGTCTATCATTAATTGAGGTAACCAATGATAGCAAGTGTAACATTCCGTTGCAATTCTAACTGTTCCTTTATCTCCACTTATGTATTTCTTAACTGATCTCTCAGTGTGGGCAATATCCTTTAATATCCTCTCAGCTGAATCCAAAACGATTTTTCCAGCCCCGGTGAGCACTAATTTCTTATTCACCCTATGGAATAAAGGTGCACCAAGTTGTGTTTCCACTTCCTTCAACTGATGGCTTAGTGCCGACTGTGATAAATACAAAGTGTCCATTGCCTTAGTGAGGCTGCCTTTTTCGGCTACTTCCTTTACAAGTCTGAGATGACGTATTTCCATAAGTATTAGTTTAATTCATGAATATTACAAAATCTATTCATCCAATTAATAGAACGGTAAATATAAGCTACCGTTACATTTATTGTACCAAATCTTGAAGCAAATGAGAATTTCACTATCAACACTCGGAATAAATGAATTGCTGGCAAATGGAAATGACCAAAGCAAAAAAGACTCTAAGAGCTCCAAGTCAAATGAAAAATTTAGCTGGTCCCAGTATCTCAGGAAACAATTAGGTCATAGTGTGTCACTGGGCCATTTTAACAAGTAATTCTATGAAACTAAAAAACCTACTAAACCTGCTTTTTCTGGCCACCTTATGGGGGCCGTCATTCTTGTTTATTAAGATAGCGGTGGTTGAAATCCCACCCATTACCTTGGCAGCACTCCGGATCGGAGTGGCTGCCATTTTAATCAATATCTATCTTTTTATTACGGGGAATAGATTGCCATGGAACTTTAAGTTTTGGAGAGACGTGGCTTTTGTTGGGTTATTTGCGCATACTATTCCATTCATATTAATTAATTGGGGTCAGCAGTACATTGACAGTGCCCTGGCATCAATATTAAATGCGATAACACCATTGAGTACGATTGGGTTGGCAGCAATTTTTGTGAAGGAAGATAAAATGACTTTTAACAAACTGGCAGGATCAATGATTGGACTATTAGGATTATTAATTCTAATTTCTCCCAATTTTTCATTGAGTTTTGAAGCTTCCTTTCTTGGCCTACTTGCAGTATCTATTGGAGCTTCGGCATACGGTGTAGCTCTTGTTTATGCCAGGTTAAACTTAACAAGTGTAAAATCAATTCAGGCTCCTTCGGGGCAATTATTAATTACTAGTCTTTATATGATACCTCTAGCTTTAGTGGTTGATGGTGTACCATCAATTAGCAATATATCAATGGAAGTCATTTGGTCCATTTTAGGTCTAGCTTCTATGGGAACTGCAGTAGCATTCGTAATTTATTATAAGCTTCTGGAGTCAGCCGGTCCGACATTCGTTTCTCTTGTGACTTATCTGATGCCTATTTATGGTGTAGTTCTTGGTTTTGTGTTTTTGAATGAAATCATCACTGGTGAAGCAATTGCTGGTGGTATTATTATCCTGTTGGGTGTGATGGTAGTCAACAAAACTATTGACCCTTCAAGAGTTTCTGATTGGTTTCGTTTGAGAATCAGAGCCACAAAGATTTCACGAGCTAAACAAATAGCGAGATCAAATAGATAATTATAAAGCTGGAAAGCCCAATCACCATAGTGAGGGCTGACCAGCTTTTCAACGTATCCTGGACAGATAGGTCTAAATATCTATTCACCAACCAGAATCCACTATCATTTACATGAGATAGAAAAACAGATCCTGCCGCGATCGAAAGAACAACCAAAGCTTTATGTATATCTGGAAAACTTAACTCAGACATGATAGGAGCAATTACTCCTGCAGCTGTGATCATTGCTACTGTTGCAGAACCTTGTAATATTCTTACTAGCGCTGCTATTACAAAAGCCAGAGGAATCAAATAGACGGAACCACTATCGGCGAATAATTGTGCGATCATGTCTCCGGCTCCCGTTTCAATTAGCATTTGTTTAAAAACGCCACCTGCACCGGTTATTAAGATGATAGAACCAGCTGGGGCCAGGGACTTATTGGAAATATCAAACAGCTCTTTGAGAGAGTATTTCTTAATTCTTCCCAAAATAAATAAAGCCAGAAGAGTAGCTATTATTAGTGAAACAAATGGATGACCAAGAAAAATCCATATCTCTTCCCATAAGGTGAATTCTGTATCTGGTTCATGAAGCATCTTCACAATAGTCCCCCTAACAATCAGAAACAGTGGTACAGCTATTATTCCAAGAATTATCGGAACAATCGTAGTGTCAAATTCCTGCTTTTCTCCAGTGTCAACAAATTCGCCAGACTTAACTTTTGAAGCTGCCCATTTACTAAACCAAAGACCACTTATTACTGCAACTGGGATCCCAACAATGGCGCCAAATAAAATAACCCACCCCAAATCAACATCAATAATATCAGCTACTGCTACCGGACCAGGAGTAGGGGGGATCAAACTATGTGTAATTGCTAAACCTGCCAACAATGGCAAGGCGAAGTAGATGACAGATTTACCTGTTCTAATCGATAAAGCATGTAGAACCGGAATAAGAATAATGAATGCTACATCAAAGAACACAGGAATGGCTATGATGAATCCGGCTATCAAAACGGCAGCACGTGCATTATTATCTCCAAATCTGCTAATCAGAAAATGTGCCAACCCATTTGCTCCTCCAGATTTTTCAAGGATTGCTCCAAAAATAGCTCCCAGGCCTACAACAACAGCTACATATCCTAGAGTACCACCCATACCTTTGGATATGGCATCTGTGATTGCATTGAATTCCATCCCTGCTATTACACCTACTACAATACTGGAGATTAATAGACTAATAAAGGCATTAAGTTTAAGCGCTATGATAAGTGCAAGAAGAACGCCAATCCCAATTACTACAGCTGCAATTAGTTGAAAATCAATCATAATCTATTTAGTCCAATTTGTGTGAAAGAATTCGCTTCTTGGCTTACCCACCTTTTCATAAGTATGAGCACCGAAATAATCTCTTTGCGCTTGAATCATATTTGCGGTTGTTTTCTCTAGAATAATTCCGTTGAAGTAATTGAATGAGGCTGACATAGCTGGAGCATGAACACCCGAAGAACCAAAAACAGCCAATGTTTGATTAAATGCAGATATTCTTGTGAGAAGAAGTTGTTTAATCTCATTTGTAAGAATAAGATTATTGGTGATATTGATTTCGCTTAAGACATATAATACCTCAGACCTTATAATACATCCCTCTTTCCAGATATTAGCCAGGTTTGAGAAATTGATGTCCCAATTATATTGTTCACTTGCTGCTTTAATCAAATCGAAACCCTGAATATAATTAATAAGCTTGGATGCATAGAGTGCATCCTTTATAGTATTAATCCCTTCAGATGATAGCTTGTTGACGCCACTTGACTGATTGTAACTTGAGGATGCTCCAGTTCTTGTTTCAATCATTGTACTCAAGTACCTGGCAAATACAGACTCTGATATTGTAGGGATAGGAACTCCAAGATCCAAAGCAGCATGTACCACCCATTTTCCTGTACCCTTATTACCTGCTACATCTAGAATTTCATCAAGAGTAGCCTGGCCGTTTTCTTTGTGTCGTAGAATATCAATAGTGATTTCCAGAAGATATCCACCCAATTCTCCTTTATTCCAATCCTCAAATATTGAAGCAATTTCCTCGTTGGAATAACCTGCTGACTTCTTGAAGTAGCCATAGACCTCCGCTATCATTTGCATATCAGCGTACTCAAGTCCATTGTGTACCATTTTAACAAAGTGACCAGATCCCCCTGAACCTATATGTGTGACACAGGCATTGCCTTCTCTTTCAACTGCAGCGATGGATTTGAAATACACTTCTAATTCCTGATAAGTAGAAGATGTACAACCAGGCATTAATGAAGGTCCTTTTAGAGCTCCCTCTTCACCTCCAGAGACACCAAGACCCACAAACTTTAAACCTTTAGAATCCAGATCTTTGCTTCTTCTTTCGGAATCTGAGAAGTGAGAATTTCCCGCGTCAATGATGATGTCATTTTCTGCTAATAGTGGTTCCAGCTTTGAAATCATTTGATCAACTGGATCTCCTGCGGTAATCATCAAAACTATTTTTTTAGGAGAATCAAGCGAGTTGACGAAATCTTCAAGGTCCTTAGCTCCGTAGAAATTGGAATCACTAAACTCATTTACAAAATTATTTACAAGATCTTCTTCTCCAGGAAAAGGAAGATTGTAAACGGAGACATTATACCCTCTGGATTCAAAGTTTCTGGCCAGACTTTTTCCCATGACCCCAAGTCCGATGAGACCTATTTGATTGGAGTTTTCTCCCTTCATTTTGCTACAATTTTATTAAAAATGAAATCTACTATTTCTTGTTCAGATAAGGAAGCATCTACCCATATTGCATCTTCTGGTTCCTCCAAAGTGTCAAATTGAGAATCAATCAAGCTGGAAGGCATGAAATGGTTTTGTCTGGAAGAAAGTCGTCTCTTTATCAGTTCCTTACTGGAATTAAGGTAGATAAATTGAACATTTTCATCGTTTGATATGATTTTTCTGTAATCCTCTTTAAGAGCTGAACATGCTAGTGTGGCTCCATTATTGGAATTCCACTTCGAAATTTCGGAGTTCAGTATTTTGAGCCATGGAAACCGATCTTCATCAATTAATGGTATTCCAGAACTCATCTTTTGGACATTTGCATCTGGATGGTAATCATCGCCATCAAAAAATGGGACTTCTAGTTTCTTACCTAGTAATCTCCCGATAGTGGATTTACCACAGCCGGTAACCCCCATTACTACATACGTGGTTTTGCTACTCATACAATTAGTTGGTTCAAAATAAAGAATTAATCCCAGAGCCGAAGCATGGTTTTTGATTCAAACAGGGTGGATGGGTTAATCTCTTACCACAATTACATATTGGAATCCATTGTGATATGCATATGAGTCAATTTTTATTCATTTTCCTAGCCTGCAATCAATTCTTTTAGGTTAATATTACGGGTTATTGTTAACGCAACGTCTGAATAAAATTGAATTTCGACTCTTTTAATTTTGAAAACGACCTGCAGGAAGGTTTGCAGGCAATGGGTTTCGAGGAAGCAACTCCAATTCAGGAACAGGCTATTCCTATAATCATGGAAGGCTCTGACCTCATTGGTTGTGCTCAAACTGGTACTGGTAAAACCGCTGCTTTCGTATTGCCGGTATTAAATCAAATTTCAAAGGATCACGATGATAAGGTAAGAGCATTAATCATTGCTCCGACTCGTGAGCTTGTATTACAAATAGATCAGCAGATTGAAGGTTTTTCATACTTTACCAATGCAAGTTCTGTTGCAGTATATGGTGGAGGTGATGGCGTTGTTTGGGCTCAGCAAAAGAAAGCGATTGAACAAGGAGTAGATATTGTAGTAGCTACACCGGGAAGATTAATTGCTTTATTGAATTCTGAATCTGTCAATTTAGATAAACTTAAATACCTAATCCTGGATGAGGCCGACAGGATGTTGGATATGGGATTTGCTGATGATATCATGAGGATCGTAAATCAGCTACCTGAAAAAAGACAGAATATCCTGTTTTCTGCCACTATGCCTCCTAAGATTCGCAAGTTTGCAGGTGAGCTTCTACACAAACCAAAAGAAGTCACCATTGCAATTTCTAAACCTGCAGAAGGCATATCTCAGAAAGCTTTCCTGACTTATGACGAACAAAAACTTCCATTGTTGGAGTGGTTTCTTAAATCAGGTAAATATGGTACCGCTATCATATTTGCATCAACAAAAGAGAATGTTAGAAAACTCTTCAAATCCCTAAAAGGTCTGGAGATTAATGTGGAGGCTTTCCATTCCGGTCTTGATCAGAAGGAGAGGGAGGCAATTATGCAAGCGTTTAAGGCAAAGCGGGTTGATGTGATTATTGGTACAGATATTCTTTCGAGGGGAATTGATGTGGAGGGAATTAACCTTGTAGTTAATTATGACGTTCCACCAGATCCGGAAGATTACGTTCATAGGATTGGAAGAACGGCAAGAGCTGATACTACGGGCGAGGCGATCACTTTTATTAACAAGGACGATCAACAGAAATTTTCAAGAATCGAGAAGTTGATTGAAAGAGAGATCATGAAAACCAAAAGTCTTCCAGCCAGGCTTGGCGAGGGACCTGATTATGCTCCAAGAACATTTAAATCAGGAGGTAAGAAGCCACGAAGAAACTTCAAGCCAAAAAAGAAAAACAGGTAATTCTAAATTTTTCTCAGATCGTATTGAACCTTTCTCAATTTATTCCGACTATTAGTGCGGAATTCAATGAGAAAACCTGCAGACATATACGATGAGTGGTTGGTACTAAAATGCCAATCCGGTGATAACAAAGCATTTTCCCTCTTAATCGAGAAGTGGAATTCCAAAGTGCTTAGTCAGGCTTACTATCAAATGAAGGATTATGATGGTGCAAAAGACGTTGTTCAAGAAGTCTGGACCAGTGTGATAAAATCCATCCACAAACTAAATGAGCCTAAGAAGTTTCGATCATGGCTATATAGAATTGTCTATTTGAAATCAGTTGATTGGGTTCGTGAGAAGAAAAAAGATAGAGATGGGTTGAGTAATTCCTGGGAGATTGAGAATAGTTTGTTGGGAGAGCAGGAGGGCGAAGAAGAAGAGAAAATTCAATTAATTCAAAGAAGTTTAAAAGAGATGAAAGAGTCTGAAAGAATGATTATCAGGCTGTTTTATCTGGAAGGTCAGAATATGAGGGCGATTTCTGAAATCATGGGAATCCCAACCGGAACAGTGAAAAGCAAACTGTTTTACGCCAGAGAACATTTAAAGAAATTAATAAAATCAAAAAGTTATGAACAAGAGTAACGAAGAAATTGATGAAATAATCAAAAAAGCCCTTAGCCAGGAAGAAGCTCAGTTCTACGAAGATTTAGACGAGCAAAATCTCCCCGAGCAATTGCTTGGATTATATAAAGGAAAGCTCAAATGGATTACACTTTACGCCACATTAATGCAACTTGCATTAACAGGTTTAGCGGGTTATTGTGCTTACCAGTTCTTCACCGTTGAAACAGTAAAAGAGATGGTGACATGGGGTGTGAGTGGACTCTTTCTTGCACTTTCTGTGTCCATGATAAAACTGTTCCATTGGATGCAAATGAATAAAAATAGTATTGTCAGAGAGATAAAGCGGATTGAGCTGCAGATATCTATGATGAATAGGAAGGAGTAGAGGAGACCGGTGACTGAAGTTGGAAGTTGGAAGTTAGAAGATGGAGGTTGGAGGTTAGAAGTTGGAAGGTAGAAGTTGGAGATGGAGGTTGGAAGTTAGAAGACCGAAGGCCTCAGTTGGAATATCGATGGAATTTTGAAGATCAATGTAAATGATTGATTCGTCATTCCTGACGGAGCAAAGCGGAGATCAGGAATCCCATTATTTCATGCACTCACTAGAATGGATGTATTCAGTGCAGAAACACATATAACCATTGCAGAAACACACATAACCACTGCAGAAACACACATAACCATTGCAGAAACACATATAACCACTGCAGAATCATATGTAACCACTGCAGAAACACATATTACCAGCAGATGCATTGACCGGAGACTGAAGTTGAAGTTAAAAGATGGGGTAATGGTAATGTTTCATTGATTTAATGCGGTTTTCAATCCCCCTAACCCCCTTCTCCAAGGGGGACCTGGCACTATTTTAAAAAATAACTCCACTTATTGAGACTCCCATTTATGAAACTCGTTTACCAGACAACAGACAACAGACAACAGACAACAGACAACAGACAACAGACAACAGACAACAGACAACAGACAACAGACAATCCCGTTTTACCTCGCAACCCGCAACCCGTACACCCGCCGAGTCCTTCGCCAGAGGCTATGGCCGCCGGTGAAAGCTTTAGCGAAGGAGGTCAACCCGCTAAAACTGAATACTCAATCCAAAATATGGAGCAACATACTTAGTAGCCTTAAAAGAACCATCCTCAACCTGAGCAAAAGCCCAATAATAATCTAATCCTGCAGCGAGGAACTTATTCATGTGATAGATGAACCGAAGTTTTGCTACTGAGCTCTCGTCAAAAGTGAAAGCATCTTTTAGGTCTGATAAATCTCCTTTTATATAGCTTCCATGAAGTGAAATCTTGTCAGCAAGACGGTCAAGATCAGCATTGATTCGGACAAGGGCAGGGGAAGACTCAGATATTTCATCCGGGATCATCAGACTACCACCAATTTGAACCTTGTTTAGAACATGCCCAGTAATGCTTCCATAAATACCGCTCATAGATTGAGCACTTCCCAAAGAAAGTATTTTGGCGTCCTTCTGCAATTCGTAGTTGGTGTCGAAGAACTGAGGTAGGTAATGCTCGTTGTATGTCAACCTTTCAATTCTGATATCTGTACTAAATACATCTGCTATAAAGTGCATTCTAAAATTTAGTCCTGCGCTGAAACCACTTCCATCGGCATATCCGTCGGCAAGTTCCTCAGGAGCACCATCTGTTGTGAAAATATTGCTTAGCGAATCTGTTAGAACAGTTGATTCCATGTTAAGTTTCGACCAGTTTAGGAAGAAGTCTATTTGAATAAATGGAACTCTCAACAGTGTCATACCAGCATCTATTCCAAATGCGCCAACACCATCAGCGGTGAAGGTATTGGTTACAAATGTGCTGTCGCTGGTAGGTTTTTGAGTTTGATCTTTGTCTCGCACGATTGTAGAACCAATTTCAAAAGTTTTAATAATTGGAATACCGGTGGTTGCTAATGGTCTGACATAAGGTCTTATGGCAAATAGATTGAATGAATTAGGATCAAAATCACTGTACATTCCTTCAATTCCAGCCAAACCTTTCACATTGATGTCATAATGTAAACCAACTTTACGCTTTTCATAAGAAGTTGAATTTGTGTAATTGTTGATTAATCCACCAAAGCCTATCATAGTACCATCAAGTTCACCTGCTTTTACATATACAGGATCTACTTTCTGTGTACCGTATCGGAGATATCTGATCAATCTTGCTGCGCCAACACCATCCTTGAATATTTCTGTTCTGATTTTCTGGTCTTCCAGGCCGTATAGAATTGGGACATTCAAGCCTAATCCCAATTTCCAGATCTTAAACTCTGGAGAAAGTACCATTCCAACATAATTCTGACCACCTATTTGCGTGAAAGTAAACCCGCCATTAAACTCACCTCCTGGCTCACTGGACATTCCTGATCTAAAATCATTAATAGGAGGTATTTCTGCCGCTTCTCTTTTCTTCTTTTCTTTTTTCGATCTTTCCTTGATTGCGTCATCAATGTTGTCAGAATCTGATGTCGATTGGTCAATTTCAATAATATCATCTGTTGGGTCCTGAGTTTGAACCGAGTCAATGACTTGATTTCTTACAGTGTCAGCAGGTATTGGTTCCGGAATTGTATCTGCAACGATGTTATTGGTAGAATTCAGAGAATCTGATTTGAGACTATCCAGCTCTGGGGTTGAGGTTTGTAGAGAGTCTGTTTTTACCGTGTCTGTCGCAACAGGAAAGGATCCTTGTTTGCGTAATTTATCCTCAGCCTTTTTCTTTTTAGCCTCTTCTTTGGCTTTTCGTTTAGCTTCTTTCTCTTTTGCCTTGGAATCTTCCCATAAATAGGAATAATCCGAAAATGGATCTTCACCTTCTGTTTCTTGAGCCAGAAGTGGGAAAGAGGTAAAAGCAATTAGTAAAGTTGATAATACAATAAATGTCTTCTTCAGGTTCATTTGATGCCGCTTATGAAAATGAATTAAATCGTAAAACTAACACAATTTCGAAAATGCCAATTTCATCTCGGTGTTCATGATTAGTTTTACGCTTAATATATTACCAATACAAACGTCGAAACAACAATTTACCCACCCTTATGACTAAAGAATTTAAAATCCACATCTCTGAGAAGCTTGGTGAAGTATCAGCTATTGCACAAGTACCTGATGGTTCTGATAAGTTATTGGTGTTAGCTCATGGCGCTGGAGCTGGTATGACTCATAGTTTTATGGTAGAACTTGCTAATCAGCTATTTGAAGTCGGAATTGCTACAATGAGGTATAATTTGGTTTACATGGAGAATGGAAAGAAAAGACCTGATGTACCAGCAGTAGCTCACAAAGCAATTGAGATGGTATCAGAGTTTGCAAATTCTAATTTCCCTAACCACAGCATATTTCTTAGTGGAAAGTCTTTTGGTGGAAGAATGTCTTCTCAAAGAACAGCAAAGGAGTCTCCTGATTTTGTAAAAGGATTAATCTTCTTCGGATTTCCACTTCATGCCATAGGAAAACCCTCAAAAGACAGGGCTGAGCATTTGTATGAGATTAAGGATCCAATGCTCTTTTTGCAGGGTAGCAAAGACAAACTTGCGACTATTGAGTTAATAGAGGAGGTGGTAGCAGATTTACCCACAGCTGAGATGGTTGTGCTTGAAGATGCTGATCATTCTTTTAAAAGGAAAAAGGAAGTGTTAATTCCTGAATTAGTTGAGGCGGTGGTTAAATGGCTTAAATAGTCATAGACAGATTTCATCAGAATAATTAAAATGGTTTTTTAAGCTGGGTTATAGTATACTTGCAAACTCAGTCAGCGAATGGAGTTAGTATTTTTTAAGTGAAGTCTAACCTATATAATTGAAGAAATTGAATAAAATATTGTTGGTAGATGACGAAGAAGCGTCCAATTTTCTCAATCAAATTGTAATTCGTCAATCAAAAGTAGCGGGAGAGGTAGTAGCCTATGAAAAGGCAAAGGATGCGTTAGATTACATAACTGAACAGCAAAAACAGGGTGATTCACCAGACTTGGTTTTTCTTGATATCAATATGCCTATCATGAATGGGTGGGATTTTATGGATGAATACGCCAAGATAGCTCCAGACGCGAACACTAAAATCATTATGCTCACATCTTCAATCAATCCAAATGATAAGGAGAGAGCCTCTAAGATTGGTCAAATTACTGGTTTCAGGTCTAAACCATTAACAGTTGAGATGCTGGATGAAATAGTCAGTAGCCACTTCTAAAACTCATATTACGTAGTACTTAGAACAGACTTCTGTTGTTCAATGATTTGATTGACAGGAATTTGGATAGTGAACTTAGTCCCGCGACCAGGTTTACTAGATACTGATATTTTGCCTCCAAGCAACTCAACCTGGTTCTTCACGATATAAAGCCCTAATCCTCTGCCCGAGTCAGCTCCATGGAAATGCTGATACATCTTGAATAATTTATCACCAAACCTTTCCAGGTCTATTCCAGAACCATTGTCTATAATTGATATTTCATAGAAATCTTCAACTATTGCTGCCTCAATACCAATTGATAACTCACGTTCAGGGTCCTTATATTTAAGACTATTGGATATTAAATGAAACAGAATATTCGCTATGAAAGACTTATTCGACACAATAGTGAAATTGAGTGCGAATCGTTTTGATAGGATTGGCTGATGTGTTTTTATTTCCTCTTCCAGTTCTTTTTCAATCCGTGTAATCATTTCGTCAAGCTGGATTTCTTCTATTGTGAAGTTGTCATCCTCATCCTCAGTTAACATTGCACTCAAATCCTTAATTACATGATCTAATTTGGCAGATGCTTTTACGATTCTTTCAAAGATTTCTCCTTTTATAGACTCTGAATCGGGATGATTATAAACACGTGTTAGCCCAAGAATTTGCGCAACTGGTTCTCTTAGGTTGTGACTAATTACATAGGCGAACTCACTTAAGTTTTGATTCTTTCTTACAAGTTTTTCAATCAACTTACTCTTTTCCCTCTCAAGTCTTTTGTTTTGGTAATTGCTATACGCTGTACTGATAATATCAGATATCGAGCCCGCATATCTTTGATCACTAAATGTCCAGGTTCTGAGCTTCTCCGTACTGGCAAAACTAAGTACACCTAATAATTGACCATCATTATTGATTTGAACATCAAGCTGTGAGAATATATTTTTATCAATCATGTAATTCCTGAACTCCTCAGTAGTTTCATGATTCATAACATCATCAATATTGATCGTTCTTTGATTGGATAAAGTCTTAAAGTATTCAGGGAATTCTCTTCCAGATAATGTTTGTCCTGAGGTGAAATTATTTTCACGCGCATCATACAGTAATGTACAGACTAAAACCTGCATACTGGGATCAAACTGCCAAAAGCTAGCCCTACTAACTTCCAATGTTTTAGATGCCGTTAGAAGCACTTCTTCAAGGAATTTGTCAAATCGGAACTCTTTCAGGTTTGCTTTATGAGACAAGCTAAGCAACGATTGAATGATCATTTTTTCCTGATCCTCTTGCTCAATTTGTTCTGTTATGTCTAGGTTGGTTCCGTATAGGCGGACAAGTTCTCCGTTTTGTATTTCGGGGAAGAACTTCAAAGCTACAACACGTCTTTCTCCATGAGAGGTAATGATTTCGATCTGTGCTTCCTGCTTTTCTTTTGTATCGTAAAGTCTCCGGATTGCCGATTTGAGATCTTCCATGGTATCTGGTGAGGTGTGCTTCTCAAATGTTTCCATACTGGGGACAACACTTCCAGGTTTAAGTCCTAATTGATGGTAGGTTTCTGCAGTCCAGTGCATTTCTTCTGTAGCCAATTCGTACTCCCAACTACCAAGGCTTGCAATAAGCTGACTTTCTGCGAGCATCTTATTAGTATTACCTAGCCTGTTGTCAAGGTTCTTATTAATTTTTTCAATCTCATCATTCTTTCTGAGGATCAGTTTGTTGAGCTGCTCCAGCTTTTCTCTGTCTGTTCTAGACTCATGAAGTTTGCGGTAGTTTCTGAATATGTAGAAGATCAAAACTATGATTACTGCTGAAATCGCAAGAATCACCAAAATCTGAATTCGGATTGAACGTTGGTTTTCTAGTTGTTGAGCTCGTAGGAGGCCGTTTTCAGCTTCGTGCAGATCTCTTTGTAATGAGTTTTTTATAGTTCTTATTCTACTGACAAAATTCTGACTTTCCAGACTGTCTTTAACTAAATGATACTGTTCTAAATTGGTGTTGGCTTCCTCATACCGTCCCTGAGATTTGAAAAGCTCATATTTTTTAAAATACAACGCATAAATCTGATCAAGAGCATTTGTGGAAGTAGCAATATCCAAAGCGCTATCATACTTATTCAAAGCCAGAGCATATTTTTTTTCAGCCAGATGATAATCACCAAAAGTGGTATAGGACTGAATCAACCCTCTTTTATCATTAATCTCCTTTCGAATGTTAAATGCTGACTTTTGGAGTTTCCATGCTTTCTGTTTGTTACCGTTTATAAATTCGATTTCTCCCAGTCCTGAAAATGCATAAGATTTTCCTCTGTCATATTGGTCTCTGATTGAGAAGTTCAGAGACATTTCATAATAATGCTTTGCTGAATCGTAATTCTTTAAAATCATATAAACTTCAGCCAGATTGGATGCTAAAAGAGGAGGAACCCTGGAAGAAACCTTTTCTTCGGCTATGACCCATGATTTTCTGAGGTACGAAACTGCTGAGTCGTATTGCTGTTTCTTTTTATAGGTTTCTGCGATGTTGTTGTATAGGAACTCATAACCTTCTTCATCATTCACATTATAGGAGAGTGCCTGGAGATAGTACTTGAGAGCATCATCATACAACCCACTGGTCCAAAACCCGCTTCCCTTGTGAATAGTTGCACGGAATACACCTTTTGTGTACCCGATAGAGTCAGACTGCCAGAGTATTGTACTAATTAGTTCAATTCCTTTTTCAGGATCCGCTTTGATGTATTCAAATGCCAGATCGTTGAGTATATCAATTCTCTCTTGGGTTACTTCTGGGCGAAGTTCAAGTTGAGTTCTGAGACTGTCAATTAACGTATTTTGAGCTTGTATTTTATAATTTGAGAATAGAATACAAACTAACCATATGTATGGTAGGTAATGCCGCATGCTTAAATTTGGTGATATTAGGATATCCTAATTCTTACAATTTAATGAAAAGCTATAAATCACAATGAATATTTCATCTGAAACCATGAAAATCCACCATGTGAAGATTTGGATTTACCTTGATTGATGAAGCCGTATTTTTCGTAATATGGAGTCATTTCTTCTTTACACAGAAGTAATATTCCCTTTTTGTGATTGAACCTTGACCTCAGTTCATCCAGGAGAGCAAATGCAATTCCTTTCTTTCTATGATTTGGTGAAACTGCAAGCCCAAACACCACCATATAGTGACCATCGGGATCATGTCCAATAAGTGATTTTAACTCTTCTTCTGAGATATCCTCCTCAATTACACAACCGCAATTGAGAATACCAAGGATTCCCTGGTCACTTTCAGCTACCAGGAAACCCTCAGCAAATTCATTGATTCGTTTTTTAATATTTTCAGGAGATGCTGCTTCGGATGGAAGGAAGCATTGGTTCTCAATACTGATGATTGAGTCCAGATCTCCAATGTTGGCATTTCTAATATTCAATGGTGTCATTCAATATTGCCGTACTTTTCTGCCCACAACCCATCAATTTCTTCCAACGACTTCCCTTTCGTTTCAAACAAGTACTTCTTGGCAAAAATCAATAAAAGCACCATGAAAGACATGAATATCACATAAGGAAGTGTTTTGTTCCATACAGGCCCATTATTTGTCTGACTTTCAGCGATGACGGGAAATGCAAAAGTCACCAGCCCATTTGTAGCCCATTGAGCAGCAACAGCAACCGACATTGCAACATTTCGGATTTTGTTCGGAAACATTTCTGATAGCATAACCCAGGTGATCGGTCCAAGAGACATTGCGAAAGACCCAATGAAGATAAGGATTCCAATTAGAGAGAGTATCCCAACAAAGTCAAAATATAAGGTTATTGAAAGCAATAAGAAACCAGCGATCATGCCAGCTGTTCCAATAAGTAATAATGGCTTTCGTCCCAATTTATCAACTGCCCACATTGCTACGAATGTGAATGCGAAATTCACTGCCGCAAGCATCACGGATTGTTTTAAAACATCCTCTTGGTTGTAGCCTAACGCTTTTTCAAAAATATCTGCACCGTAATATAGCACCGCATTTATACCTGTAAACTGTTGCATCATCGATAGAACAGTCCCAATTATGATAATCGGTAAAACAGCCTTCTGCAGGTAGTTGATTTTAGTAACTGCTTGGTGAGATTCGTTTTCCAGTGATTCTTTAATTTCAGTGAATTCCTTTTCCGCTTCGTCCAGGTCATGAATTTTCTTTAGAACCTCACGAGCCTCATCCTCTCTTCCTTTCATTATTAGCCATCTAGGGCTCTTTGGAATGATAAAAGCAAGGCCCAGGAATAAGAAACAAGGAATCAACTCGGACCAAAACATGTACCTCCAGCCAAAGGCAACATTTTCTTCTTCGGTGTAAGTATTTTGGATTGCGTAAGTCACAAGGAAAACCACAAAGAAGCCAATTACAATGGCAAGTTGATAGAAAGAAACTAAAACTCCTCTTTTCTTCGCGGGAGCTATTTCCGCGATATAGATAGGAGCTGCCATTGAAGCAAGTCCAATACCGATTCCTCCAATAATTCTATACACAATTAACCAAGGAATAGAAGAAGGCAGAATACTTGGTAGTCCGGAACCCCATGCTGAAACCGTAAATAAAATTGCAGCTATAATTAAACTATTCTTTCGGCCATAAGAATTTGTGATTTTCCCAGAGGATAAGGCACCTGCAAAACAGCCTGCAAGAGCACTACTTACTACGGCTCCCTTCCAAAAGGAATCTAACTCAAAAGATTTGCTCAAATAAAATTGTGCTCCATTAATTACTCCAGTATCATAACCAAATAGTAAACCACCAAGTGCAGCCACACTCGTGATTAAAATTAAAAATCCGTTTTTTGACATTTAAAGATTGTTTAAGTAATGCTACCCCTAGCTTTTCTTTTAATTGTGCGCTCAATATAATGAAACTGAGATTAATGCTCACTGGTAAATGATTCAAAACGGACTTAATGTTGCCACATATGTCATTGCATTCTTCTAATCATTCTTTGAAGTAGTTATTGGCAATATTTGTAGATTTGCTTGTCAAACATAAATCCAATATTGAAAGTATGAAGGTAGAACAGATCTATACCGGCTGCCTGGCACAGGGAGCATATTACATCGAAAGTGCAGGTGAAGCAGCGATCATTGATCCGTTAAGAGAATCTCAATCTTATATCAACAAGGCGGAGAAAGAGGGCGCAAAGATTAAGTACATATTTGAGACTCACTTTCATGCGGATTTCGTATCTGGACATGTTGATTTAAGCTCCAAAACAGGTGCCAAGATTGTTTACGGACCGGGAGCTAAGGCGGATTTTGAGTTTCATGAAGCGAAAGATGGCGAGTGGTTTGAAATTGGGGAAGTTAAAATAAAAGCACTTCATACTCCCGGACATACTTTAGAAAGCACAACCTATTTATTGGTGGACGAAGCTGGAAAGGAACATGCAATTTTCAGTGGAGACACTTTGTTTATCGGAGATGTAGGAAGACCAGATCTTGCCCAAAAAGGTGATATGACTCAGGATGATTTGGCTGCCATGCTTTATGATAGTTTAAGAAACCAGATTATGCCACTGTCAGATGATATTATTGTATATCCAGCACATGGTGCAGGATCTGCATGTGGTAAGAACATGAGTAAAGAAACTTCGGATCTTTTAGGCAATCAAAAGAAAAGTAACTACGCCCTTAGAGCTGATATGACCAAAGAAGAGTTTGTCAAAGAAGTAACTGATGGATTATTACCTCCGCCACAATACTTTGCACAAAACGTTGCAATGAACAAATCCGAAACTGCAGGATTGGATCAAATACTGGAGAAAGGTAATGTTCCCTTGGATATTGCAACTTTTGAAGCTTACGCCAATCATGAAGGAGCATTAGTACTTGATACACGACCGCAATCAGATTTCATAAAGGGTCATATTCCTAATTCAATCTTTATTGGAATCAATGGGAATTTCGCGCCTTGGGTTGGAGCATTGGTGACTGACCTTCAGCAGGAAATAGTTTTTATAGCGCCGGAAGGAAAGGAAGAGGAAGTTGTTACAAGACTGTCAAGAGTCGGCTATGACAATACTCTCGGATACCTTGAAGGAGGGTTTGAAGCCTGGAAATCTGCTGGTAAGGATGTTGCCGATATGGTTTCAATTTCTGCAGATCAGTTTGAAGAGGAAATGAAAAATAAGGAATTGAATATCCTTGATGTGAGAAAGCCAGGAGAGTTTGAGGCGGAACATATAAAAGACGCTGACACATTCCCACTTGACTTCATAAATGACAACATGCATCAATTGGAACACGGAAAGGAATATCATGTTCACTGCTTGGGTGGCTACAGATCGGTAATTGCGGCATCAATTCTCAAATCCAGAGGATATCATGATGTAATTGACATTGCCGGAGGATGGAACGCCATCAAGAAAACAAGTATTCCTACTACAGAATTTGTTTGTCCTTCTGAAGGATAACTATTTTGGAGGCAGGGTTGGGTAAGGAATAATAGACTCTATTAATAGCTCAACCCCGCTTTTAGTGAGTAGTGTTAAGGTGATCACAATACTGCTCACAATTATTGCTACTCCCAGATTATTCTTCTTCATCTCCTCAAACTCATCTATTGGAGTAAGCTTAGAATATAAAATTGCAGATAGTAGACCTATGGACATTGCTGCTACATAAGCGATTGCGATGTATGTCGCTCCTTGTAAAATGAACTTTAATGTTAACATAAAGGTCCCTGAAGTTTCAGGGTCTAAAAGTCGAAATGAAGAGGAGAGAGGCTGAAGTACGCCACTAACCATGTAGCCTGTAGAAAAAATTATGGCTGCAGTGAATATGCTATAAGCGAGATTTTCTTCCTGAATATCATAATATTTTCTTCCGACAAATTGCAGGATCTTATAGGTAAGGGAGAGTATGAATACTCCAATTGTAATGGCCGAAACTATTTCAACCAATCCTAATATTGCTACATTTAAATTCATTGTACTAAAGCTACTTTCCAATAATTGACATTCTTATAACTTGGTGGCAAAAGCCCTAAGCTCCACCCTCTGGCAGTTGTTTCCCAGAAATAATACCTTTTACCTTTATGTGTTAAGTAATCTCCTGAAGTTGGTAAGTTCAGTGCTAACATAGCATGTAAATAATTTTCGCTGATAACAACCATCGAATCATAACCCAGGTAAGACAACATGCTGAATAACAATACTGCCCTTGTGTCGCAATCACCGCTTAAAGTGTGGATAAATTCGTAGGGACTCAAAATTCCATATTTAGCATTGCCATAACAGGGTTTTGATTCGTTTGCGCAAGCATCTACTTTGATGTAGTTATATGGAATATCCTGGACAAAAGCGACCACCAACTCAGCAGTCTCCAATTCATTCAAATTCTTATTTAGAGCAATTTGGTTCAATGAATCAGCAAGAAATTGTACTAGCTGATAGTCGTTTTTAACCAGTTCGCCATAGAGGCTTCCCCAGTATTCTTCATAAGCCCTTCCGCGAGCTGTAAACCCATTTCTTAACCTTTCCTGATTTTTCCGTTGTGATTCAGAAGAGTAGTAATCTGTACAGACGCTCTTGAATTTCGCCAGCATTTGCCATGTTCTAAAGTGATGCTGATCCAATGATGAAGAGTCGATTTCGGTGTATTCCTGGCAATTGTCTGAAGTTGATGTTTGGAATATCTCAACATTATCATTCAAGGATTGATTGATAAGCTGAAACATAATCCATAAGAAGATGATCGAGATGAGCAAAAATCTAAAAACTGCCTTTACTTTCTTCAAGCGATTTGAATTAAAGATTAGTGGATTAAAACTATCAATTATTTAATTAATTCAAACATAAGTTCATTCTATCCGTGAGATATTGCAATTAAATTGTCCCATATGAATCCAATTACTACTTTTCAAACCTGGTTAAAGGAAGAGTCTGAAATATCAAGTCACAGAATTCCTACTGCTTGTTGCTTTTCGACAATAGGTCTTGATGGATTTCCTAATGCAAGGTTTGTTTCATTTAAGGATGTTGTTGATCAAAAGTTTGTACTTACCGGACCAGTTAGTTCAAGAAAAGGTCAGGAGTTGCAAAAGAACCCAAAGGCTGCAATTACCTTTTGGTGGCCCAACATAGAAAAACAGGTAAGGGTTCAAGGTACAGTTGTTTTACTCAGTGAAGAATTAGCAGATCAATATTTTGAAGAAAGAAACCGGCCATCTAAGATTATTTCGATGATTAGCGACCAGGGCAGTCCCATTGATTCAATTGAAGGATTAACTCAAACTTTGAATGATTTTGATGGTGATGTCACTCCAGGCCGACCTGAAACATGGGGCGGATTTGTAATTGATCCGGTTAGAATAGAATTACTAGAGTTTCAGGAAAGCCGACTTCACTTCAGGAGATTATTCACTAAAAGTTCTGAAGGTTGGAATATGTCGATACTTCAGCCCTAATGGTAAATGTGATTAGAAGTCATATCGCATAATGATTGTTGTCAATTTAATTGGCACTTGATCTACATAGCTTAGTTGTAACAAATAATTTAAAGTTATGTCACAATTAATAGCAACAACCCAGGTTGGTGAGGTAATGACTAAAGAAGTGATTACAGCCAACGAAAACGATACATTAAATCGACTTGTTCACCTTTTCAAAAAACATCACATCAGGCACATACCTATTGTAAATCAGGATGAAGTGGTTGGGATAGTCAGTAGAACTGATATTAACAGATTAACGTTTGGTGCTTTATTCAATGAAGAAAGTACGGACGATGCAATTCTTAAAATGCTTACTATACCTCAGGTTATGAGCGCAAGACCTAAAACTGTTTCTACCCAGGAATCAATTTTTGATGTGGCAGACATTTTTACAGAGAATGATTTTCACGCAATTCCTGTGGTGGAAGATCAGAAGATAGTAGGAATAGTAACAACTACAGATGTTATCAAATATTTCAGATCACAAGTGAATTAAACAGTTATATGTAATTAATTAAGCAAAGCTAATTAAAATCATGTTTAAATGCATTTGCAAACGTTTGTAATGAAAATAGTTTTGACTAAATTATAGTAACTTTTTAGACTTTAACCATACTCATTATGCCAGCTCTTGCAAAAAATATTAACTCCGACTCAGTGATTATAAAGAGGAGATTCGACGATCACCTTTACGCTATTAACCCATATACCTATAATCATATAATAGACACCATAAGGCTATATAAAGAAAGCATCTATTTGCTTCCTGATTTTGAACAAATAGATGCTATTGGTGCTGATGACGAAAATGATAGTAAACGTTATAGGATCAAGCTAAATGAAGTAATCTTCGTATGATCATCTCAAATCAACTCCCAGTCCGAAATTCAAAGCGTTATATTCTTGTAGGGTGTAATCAAGGTGTATAGTAAATACTGCTAATTTTAACCTTCCTCCCAAAGTGAAGTTTGCACTTGAGTCTTCAAATTCAAGACTTAATGGATCAACAAGTGGAGTATTGCTTGTGGCAATATCAAACTCACCAATAACATCCAGGCTGGAGTTACTACTACCGTATCCTGCGGAACCATAGGCAGTGAAAAGGCCAAACCTACGTGAGAAATTTAACTGGTAAACAATGGAGTTTACATCAAATTCAACATTTCCACTTCCACTCTTAATATCATTTACATTAAGGTTGAAATTGGTGAATCCTACTAAAACAGATAACTCTACCGGAATGATTTGATTACCGGGTATCCATTGTTTGATGTCGTGCATCAATCCAAGCCCAAACATATTGACTTCCACATCATCGATAGAAATGTTAGGTATAAACCTAAATCTTAGATCAGTATTTTTGATTAACCCTACTCCAAATTGTGGGATCAAAATTGGTACAGCTTCATTTATTGCCTGGCTGGCTAGATCAAAACCAACTGGAGTTTCAAACTCTTCAACAACATTGTCAGAGTTTACAACACTTATTGTAGAAGTTGGACTTTGAGGTCCGAGTATTGTTGGTAGATTTCCTGAAGATGTTAATCTGTTTGGGCTTCCTGATGCCATCAATTGGGCATTAACGTCACTAGCGGAGTAAAATAAATCGGTTTCAGGAATAAATGCTATTGAAACATTAATGGATGCATCAAACCCAAGAAAATCGTGTGTCTTGGCCGTATTAGTCCAACCCCTGGTAAAAGCGAAATTTATTCCTCTTGGTAGGGGACTGGCATAATTGCTATAGAGTATTGATGCATCATTTGCACCGGCCTCTATGAAGTTTTCAAAGTCTTTTTGACTGAATGCCAGAAATGGCAACAATAGTATTGTCGTTAAAATGGTTAATCGATAGTTCATTATCCGGAAGTATGGTGTTGTGAAACTAAAAAAAATATAAATGCAATTTAGTTTATTTTGCGTTCACACAAAACGGTTGAAAGATTTATGAAATCTGAGCAAAGCACTGATATTCTGATTATTGGGGGTGGAGTAATTGGTCTTTTTTGTGCTTATTATTTGAGTGAGACTAATAGCAGAATAACTATTTTGGACAAAGGGCCTGCAAATGAAGCCTCTTCTCATGGTAACTGTGGTTTGATTACCCCAAGTCATGTTTTACCATTGAATTCCTGGCCATTGGTCTTCACAGCTCTAAAATCTATGAGAAAAGGTGATGCTCCTTTCCATATGAAACCACAAATCTCAAAACAGTTTTTGAACTGGGGAATGCAATTTTTAAGGAACTGTAATCACAATAGAGTAATTAATAACGCTCGATCAATTCAGGAATTACTAACTCCATCAAGAGCTTATTATGACGAATTGTTCGAAAAAGAAGAAATTGAATGTAATTGGAGACAGAATGGGATTTACTTTCTTTTTAAAAATAAAAATGAATTTGATCACTTCTCTAAGGAAAATGAATTGACTTCCCGCTTTGGTCAGAATGCCATTAGAATTCCTAAACAAGAATTGCTTGAAAAAGAACCGGCATTAAGGGAGGATATAGCAGGTGCATGGATATATAGTGATGATGCATGGTTGCGGCCAAATGAACTAGTTAGCGGGCTGAAAAAGATACTGGTAGGAAGAGGAGTAGAGTTTCTTGAATCTGCTGAAGTAGTTGGATTTGAAAAGTATAAAGATCGGTTGATCAATGCCAGGACATCAAAAGGTGTAGAAATTAAGTCAAATCAATTTGTTTTGGCTGCAGGAGCATGGTCTCCACTTTTAGCCAGTAAGATGGGATTGAACCTGCCAATTATTCCAGGAAAAGGCTATTCGATTACAATGGGAAATCAGCAAAATGCACCAACACGTCCAATCATTATGATGGAAAGAATGGTAGTCGCCACTCCATGGAGTAATGGATATAGGTTAGGAAGTACAATGGAGTTGGCCGGATACGATTCATCGTTGAATTTAAACCGTTTAAACGCTTTGAGGAGAGGAGCAAGCGAATACCTAAAGACTTCTTCTCAAGGAAACCCAGAAGAAGTTTGGACTGGTTGGAGACCTTTAACTCCAGATTCTGTTCCAATTATCGGTCCAAGTAAAAAAATAAGTAATTTAACCTACGCAACAGGACACGGTATGCTGGGTATGAGTATGGGCCCTGCAACTGGGAAAATCGTGTCGGATATTTTAAAATAGCAATAATCGGGTTTTTGACCAGTTAAATTGATTAGATCTTTGAATCAAAAAAAGCAATGGTTGATTTTGATAGAATAAGGAATGCGATTACCTATATACACGAGAACTACAAGTCTCAACCATCACTTGATGAGATTGCTGATCATGTTCATTTAAGTCAGTATCATTTTCAGCGTTTATTCTCTGAATGGGCCGGAATCAGTCCAAAAAAGTTCTTGCAGTTTGTAAGTTTAGGAAATGCTAAAAAATTATTAATTAGTCAAAAAACTCTAATGTCAGCTTCATATGAAACAGGTTTGTCTGGGACCTCCAGATTACATGATTTGTTCTTGAATATTGAAGGAATGACTCCAGGATCTTTTAAGTCGGGCGGGGAAGGATTGAGTATTGAATATGCCGTTTATCCCAGTGCTTTTGGAGATGTATTGATCGCGTCAACCAGAATTGGAATTTGTCACATTTCATTCCTGGATAACGAGACTCCTACTGAAGTTTTGAAATCACATTTCCCAGGAGCCAGTTTAATTTACCAGATCAAAGAAATGCATCAGGAAGCTTTGAAGCCAATAGCAGGAGACTGGTCAGACCTGTCAAAAATCAAACTCCATCTAAAAGGAACTCCATTTCAGCTGAAAGTGTGGGAAGCTTTATTGAAAATCCCATTTGGTAAAGCTGCGACATATTCCGCAATTGCAAGTTATATTGATAAGCCAAAAGCCATGAGGGCAGTTGGAAGTGCGGTTGGGGCAAATCCTATCGCTTACCTTATACCATGTCATAGGGTAATTCAATCAACTGGCGCTATCGGACAATATCATTGGGGAAGTGAAAGAAAAACAGCTATGCTGGGGTTTGAATCACTGCAAGAAACCGAAGAGATAATTGAGTAAAACCATAGAAATACCAAAACCACCATTATTCAGCTTCCAGGAATGTCTGAGAATGCTAGATCGTAATGAGAATGAGATGTTGCATCGTGTTCATGATGGAGTTTATTCCAAGGTCTTTCTGATTAATGGAGAACTAATCCTTACAAGGGTATATGAAAGCGGGAATTCAATAGTAATTGATATTGAAGGAGACACAGAGACCAATGAGATTCTCAAATATTACTCTGACCTCTTGGATCTCAATAATGACATTTCTGAATTTTATGATAAACTGAGCGTTCATCCTGCTTTCAATTATATGCCGGAGGCTTTTAATGGATTAAGAGTTATTGGTGTTCCAAATATGTATGAATGTATTTGCTGGTGTATTATTGGTCAACAAATCAATCTAAGTTTTGCATACCAGGTGAAGCGAAGAATGGTTGAATCTTTTGGTCAACATTTAGAAGACAAGGGTCATGTCTATTATACATTTCCTGAATATAAAGTGATGGCTGAGGCCAATAAGAATGATCTTCTTGCCATGAAGTTCTCTAACAACAAAGCGGATTACTTAATTGGAATATCCAAAGAGTTTGCTGAAGGGAAGCTATCAAAAGAGCTGGTGGAACCTCTATCGCATGATGATCGAATCAAATTCTTAACTAGCTTTAGAGGAATAGGACAATGGACGGCCAACTATGTTTTAATGAAATGCTTCCAGGACCCAAATAGCATTCCCTATGGTGATTCAGGTTTAAATGCTGCCATGATCCAACATGGTTATCAAAAATCAAGGGAGGAAATAGATAAGGTTTTTGAGCCATTTGAGGGATGGAAGAGCTATTTATCCTTTTATCTATGGCGATCATTAAATAAAAATGAGCAGGTACCAACTTAGTAGCACCTGCTTGTTATTTATGTATTAGGGAATGAATCGTCTGCAAGAATTTCTTTGATCTGATCAATATGTCTAACTGTATGACCAGAAATAAATAGCACCAGTTGATAAGTGTCGACTTTCCCAAATGGAAAATCAAAATACCTGTTTCTAAGATCCTGATCCGTAGTTTTTATAAAATCAATCTTTGTTTTGCGAAGCTTTTTAAACTCATCTACAGTCCCTTCAGGGCTTCCAAATCTATTGGTAGGTTCCAACTCTGGTCTTGTTTTAACTTTGTTTTCTCTGCTGCCTATAATACCCAAGACTTCTTCATCCGACAACTTTACTTCAGATCTGCCGTCTGGGTTTGGTTCAGCTTGTAATGACATATCCAATGCCATAAAAAGTCCGGATTCTGTTGCAACAATGTGCTCCAGACATTCAGCGATTGACCAGGAATCTTCAGAGCTTTTGTATTTCATCTGTTCATCACTGAGGCCTTTCACTATTTTGAGCAACTCTTTTTGAGAATCTGAGTAATGATCAATGGCTTTCTTTTTCTCTTCTTTCGTTAATGGTGTTTGTGCGAATGAAGAGCTGGCGAGAAGCAAAGCGAATAGATAAATGAATAATAATCTAGTATCTCTCATGTTTGTATTAGGTTTAATTTGAACCTAGGACGAGCTTCATGTCTTAAAAAGGACAGGCTATCAAATATTTTTCAGGATCATGCTTCTCAAAACATGCGAATTGACAGATTTCTGGAAATTTTGGGGTTTTAGAATTAAATTTAATTACCAACCAATCCATTGGAGGATTTCATAAATCCGATAAATCGGCAATTCGGACTAAACTATTAAACTAATGCGCGCACTCAATCATGTAAGGGTATGGCTGCTATCCCTGTCAATAGTCATTAAAATGGGTATCCTGTTTGGTGTTTTACTCATTATGTCAATTCTGACTTTCGTTTTTTTTAACCTGAGCTCTACAGATGAGATGGGGAAACTGATTGATATCTCAGGAAGAAACAGAATGTTGTCCCAAAAGATATCTTTTTACGCCATGCTTGAAGCATCCGGAGATAGTTCCGCGAATAAAGTAATGAATGATTTGATTCGACTTCATGAAAGCAGTGTGGAACTGATTAAAAACGGTGGAGTCACTTCAGACAATTTAAAATTAACTGGAGTTGGTCATCAATTTGCAACCGAGATTTCAAAGATTGATGACTCATGGTCACAATTTTTGGTTTCGGTAAATGCTGTCAGGAGTGGTAAGGCTGAAAATACAAAAGTCTTAAGGAGTAGAGCACAAACCATGTTGGTATTGAACAACGATCTGGTTCAGGCTTTGGTGAGGTACAATAATCAGGTGAAAAGACGACTTGATATTATCTTTATCGGAATCTGTGTTAGTAATTTTTTGCTGATACTTATAGGCATGTTTATGACCAGAAAGGCTGTAATTAGTCCTGTGAAAAAAATTCAGGACTTCATTCAAAAAATTAACTCTGGTAAACTTAATCATCAATTGAGCTTTAATAATTCGGATGAATTGGGATTAGTAATGGGTGGCCTTAATCAGATGGGGAGTAAGTTGAATGAGATCGTATTTCAGATTAGAAAGCAGGCTGATTTTATATCTGAAGCAAGTGAGGAATTGGACAGGCAATCTGCAGTATTAAGTGATGCGGCAAGTAATCAGGCCACAAGTGCAGAGGAGGTTTCAGCATCTATGGAAGAAATGGCCAGTACAATCGAACAAAATTCGCTCAACGCCATAAAGACAAAATCTATAACAGACGATACACTTATAAGCATGCAAAACATGGCTGATGGGGGAAGAAAGACTGTTGCCGCAATGAATGACATTTCTGGAAAAATAACCATTATCAATCAAATTGCTTCTCAAACAAATCTTCTTGCATTGAATGCGGCTGTGGAGGCCGCAAGGGCTGGAGAGCATGGTAAAGGATTTGCAGTGGTCGCTTCTGAAATTCGAAAATTAGCGGAATCAACTAAAAAGGCTGCTGACGAAATTTCATCTGTTTCTTCCAAAAATGTTGATTTAACTTCAGAAACTGAGGCAGCTTTGGATCAGACGTTGAGTAAATTGAATGAAACTGCAGCTCTAATTGCTGAAATCAGTAATGCCAGTCAGGAGCAAAAATTAGGTGCAGATCAGGTGAATGTGGCAGTACAATCCCTAACTGATCTCACACAGGAATCAGCAAACTCAGCGGAAAACTTTTCGATTTCTTCCAAACAATTGTCTAAGATGTCCAAGGAAATGAATGCTATGATTCAAGTATTTCAGACAAGTGAGTAGCAATACTTGTTGATAATGAAAATAAACACGTGTTTTCTATTTTCATTCTGAGATACGAATTAATAAATTTGCCCCTTCATTTTTGAGAATTGCATAAATGTCAGAAGAAGAAAAATCGCTCAATTTTTTAGAGCAAATTGTAGAAGAGGATATCTCTGGTGGATTAGGAGCTGATAAACTAAGATTCAGGTTTCCTCCTGAACCAAATGGCTATTTACATATTGGTCATACCAAGGCGATTGGAATCAGCTTTGGTTTGGGCGAGAAGTATAATGCCCCAGTAAACTTAAGGTTTGACGACACTAACCCTACAAAGGAAGAACAAGAGTATGTGGATGCCATCAAAGAAGATGTAGCATGGCTTGGTTACAAATGGGATAAGGAATGTTACTCATCTGACTATTTTCAGCAATTGTATGATTGGGCGGTTCATCTTATTAAGCAAGATAAAGCTTATGTTGACTCTCAGTCATCTGAAGCAATGGCGGAGCAAAAAGGGACACCAACAACTCCTGGAACCAATAGTCCTTACAGAGATAGATCGGTAGAGGAGAACCTTGACTTGTTCGACAGAATGAAAAAAGGTGAGTTTGATGAAGGAACTCATGTGCTACGAGCCAAGATCGACATGACCCATACCAATATGCTGATGAGAGATCCTCTGATGTATAGAATTGTGAAGAAAAGTCATCACAGAACTGGTGATGATTGGTGCATCTACCCAATGTATGATTGGACTCACGGTGAAAGTGATTACATAGAGCAAGTTTCTCATTCATTATGTTCATTGGAATTTAAACCACATAGAGAGCTATATGAATGGTTTCTTAATCAGGTAACTGATACGGATAAATTGGTTCCAAAGCAAAGAGAATTTGCAAGACTGAATCTCAACTATACAGTGATGAGTAAAAGAAAGCTGCTCAAACTGGTAGAAGATGGAGTTGTTTCTGGCTGGGATGATCCTAGAATGCCAACTGTTTCTGCGTTGAGAAGAAGGGGATACACTCCTGCGGCTATCCGTACTTTTATTGATAAAGTTGGAGTTGCCAAAAGAGATAATATTATCGATTTATCATTACTTGAGTTCTGCGTTAGGGAAGACCTTAATAAAATAGCTCCAAGGGTAATGACTGTTCTGAACCCTGTGAAATTGGTCATCACGAATTATCCAGAAGGGGAGGAAGAATGGCTTACAGCAGAGAATAACCCAGAAGATGAAGCCGCAGGCAACCGTGAGGTTCCTTTTTCAAGAGAGTTGTATGTTGAACAAGAGGATTTCAAAGAAGAAGCCAACAGGAAATTCTTCAGACTAACTCTGGGAAAAGAGGTAAGGCTTAAAAACGCTTATATCATTAAGGGTGAAAGTGTGGTAAAGGATGATCAGGGGAATATCACTGAGATTCACTGTACTTATGATCCAAAGAGTAAGAGTGGAAGCGGAACTGAGGAAAGTCTAAGAAAAGTAAAAGGGACACTTCACTGGGTTTCTATCAAACATGCAGTTCCTGTTGAGGTAAGACAATACGATCGTCTATTTATGGATGAAGCTCCGGATGGGCATAAAGACAAAGATTTTATGGAATTCCTAAATCCGGATTCTTTACAAGTTGTAACAGGATATGCTGAACCAAGTTTGAAAACAGTTCAACCAGGAGAAAGATTTCAGTTCCAAAGATTGGGCTACTTCTGTGTAGATAAAGATAGCTCTGAGGGAAATATTGTCTTTAATAAGACCGTAGGACTCAGGGACAACTGGGCCAAGAAATCATAAAATTATGAAATTGAAAAAATCGTCATTTGTCTTTTTATTAATCTTTAGTATTTCTTTCACATTCTTGAGCGCTCAAACACCGTCTGGGCGTGCGGAATTGGTTGAACAGATGTGTAAATCGTTAGAAAGATCATCGCATTTGGAAGATGCTGAAAGATTAGAAATGGTAATGAATAACTATTTGTACCCATATCTTGATCGATTACAAGATGGTGATCCCGAGAAGGTTGGATATGAAATTTATATGAGACTTCAATCTAAATGTCTTGAATTTAGTGATTTATTACACAGGTTATATCCGGTATACGGTGACTGGGAAAGGATCTATGAATTACCTGAATCTAAATTAGATAAGAAAAGTTGTAAGCGCATTTCTAAATACGGCAAATTATGGTATTTGGAATCAACGGATGGTTCTAAGGTTTTTATAGATCTTGGTAAGAAAACATGGGTGGATAAGTTTGCAGATGGTACTTCTTCAAAACTGGACTTTAAATGGATAGATGCGTGCGAGTTTGAAATATCATTTGTTGAAAGCACTAACCCCAGTAGAAAAGCCATTTGTAATCCTGGAGATACATTTAGATACCGTTTGATTGAGATTGAAGGGGAGGCTTATAAAACAACTTTAGAAATTCCTGGTACAGAGGACTATTCTTCATTCAAAATATACTTCGAGAATTAGATAATACCCCTTGCGGGTCGAGGGACCTGCAAGGGGATTATTATCAATAATTTCGTAAAGAGTTACACCCCCTGACTGACTTTAGGAATACTATAAGAATAAATCACTTCTCCATCTGAATTTACAAACTGGCACAACAGCTTGTCTTTTGTGACAGATATAGTCATAAATCCGGGAACTGATTCAGCAAAAAGAGTAGTCTCCAATTTTCCAGTAGGCCTAACTTCAGATCCGGCACCAGAAACGAAATGGTGAATACTACCTTCTGGTTTTACATGTTGTAAATCATGCTCATGGCCAGCTAGATAGGCCACAACATTGTGCTTCTTCAGCCTTTCCTCCAGATGAAGCCTCACATAGTTTTTGTCGTCAACCCTTTTTCCTCCTGTGTACATTGGGTGGTGGCCAACTACAATTTTATAATCAGTTTCAATATCCAGTACTTCATCCATCCATGCTAATTGCTTGGTTGTGTCTTGAGTTGATATTTTATCACTATACTTGTCTTCTTCGTAATATTCATCGTTCAGCGGACTAGTATCAAGGAATATGATTCTTGCTGTTGCTCCATCATCGGATTCAATGTCTTTATAGAAATAGCGATCCGGCATATTCCATCTTTGACTGATATTGGTATAATCAATCTGAGCCTGTGCGTTTCCTCTGTAATCGTGATTGCCAAGAGCCACATACCATGGGCAGAAAAGCATGAATCCTGAGTAGATGTTTTCGTATGATGAAATAAGGTAAGGATCAGAAGTACTTGCAACACCATTTGGATAGAAGTTATCTCCAGTGCTGATTACAATTTCTGGTTCCATAGTATAACCAGTCTTATTCATTTGATCAGCAACTTCTTGTTGATTGTCGTGACCATTTCGTCCCCAATCTCCAATTACATACATGTGGTATGCATCTTCAATTACTTCTAATTTTGATTTTTGTTCTTCTGCTTGCTCTGAACTTCCGTTGCTTGGAGTACATGCGTAAAACAGACATAAAATTGAAATTATAGCTAAAAAGTGTCTCATAGAATAAAATTGAGGCAGCCCATGAAATAGAACTCATGGGTTGCCTTTTGATATTTTGATTATTTAAACATGTCGAATTTAACACCAACGTTGAATCTGGTACTGTAATATTCCGCTTGCATAGTTCTTTCCTGAACTCCCTGGTAATATCTAAGTGCCTGGTTAGTCAGGTTATTCGCTTCTGCAAAAACTCTCCAGTTTGCTGTGAATGCATAAGATGCGTTTACATCTAAGAAAAGTTGCTCATCGTAGTATCTGTCAGTGAAAGCTTCTCCACCTACTTCATCGATATAATCTCCTGAGTAATTCAATGAACCTCTGATAATAAACCTCTTAGTCTCATAGGAAAGAGAAGCGTTGAAAAGGTTCTTAGCCGTTCCAGGTAATCCGATTTCTTCTCTTAAGTCACCATCCTCAGTTGCTACACCAGTAGCTTTAGAATCAGTGTAAGTATAGTTAAGGTAAATTCCTATTCCTTTTAATGCTCCAGGCAGGAAATCAAGTTGCCTTTGGATTGATACTTCCATTCCATTGATTGTTCCATCACCACCATTTTGAGGTTGGAATACGTCAAATCCAGCAGCATTTTGTGAAGCAGCAACGTAAATGAAATCATCAACATTTTTATTGAAGTATCCAACTGACACTAAACCAATTGTCTTAAAGTAGTTTTCTACTGAAAGGTCTAGGTTCATCGCAGTAGTTGGATTCAACTCTGGATTACCAAGAAAAAGTTCTTCATCTTCAACTCTGTTGTCCTGGTAAGGTACAAGATCAAAGTAGTTCGGTCTTGCTAAAGAGTTTGTCCATGCTGCTCTAACAATTAAGTTAGGATTAACATCATACTTAAGGTGTACACCTGGTAGAACATTGGTATAACTATCAGTTAATGTAACTTCTTCAATGAAATCTTCTTCATTTTCAACTACGTTACCTGAGTATTCTAAGTCAGTATACTCTATTCTTAATCCAGCAGTTGCTGAAAGTTTGGAAGTTAAATCATACTGGATCATTCCATATCCAGCGATGATAGATTCGTTTGCATTGTAGTTTACTGCAAGGTATTCATCAGGTTTGTCTTCAGCTTCGAAGATTGTGCTGTTGTTAAGGTCTAAATCACCTAACCATACTTCTGAAGCATATTCACCAGCCATGTATTGGCTTCCTGGTAAGAAGTCGCTATCTGTTTTATTGGTTCTTGCTACTAAGTCAAGAGATTCAATTTCATCGCCAATAGGAGAGAACTCAATAAAGCTATTGTCCCTTGATTTTTCTTTTCCTCTGTATCTACCACCAAACTTCACAAACCCTTTCTGAGATACTGGAAGTTTAAGGTCAATTCTACCGGCTAATTCAGTTTCATCAGTGAATTGAGTTTCTTCAGTGATTTCATTCAATTCAAATAATGATAAATCCTGGATTGATGCATCGTTTCCTGCAAGAGAAGTGCCATCACTTGGAGCAGGAGTGAAGTTAGGGAATTCAGGGTCTGATATATCCTGGAAGAAAAGCATTCCTTGTTGTTCATCTTCACCATCAACCTCAATTTCAGGCTCAGCTACATACTCCGCATATCTCTCATTCTGACGCTCTTCAGAAGCCTTTGACCAAGCTCCTGACCATGTTAGCTCTGCCTTACCAAGAAGGTGTTCGCCACCTAGAGAAAAGCTTTGAACCCTTTGATCTTCCAATCTTCTGTAATCAACTCTATCATTTCCTATTCCACCTTTGGTTTGTCTTTCCAACACGCCTACAAATGAAACTCCGGATGCATCTGGTTCTGAAATGTCTCCATAGACAGTTCTGTATCTGTTTTCCCAATCATCTCTCCAGTTGTACATGCTACTGAAGAATAATTTGTTTGTTGGATTAATTTCGTAATCAAGATTCAAAGAGATACTTCTTCTGATTCTTTGTACTTCATAAGTTCTGATCTGGAACTCCTCCACATAAGCCGGAACATTATCTCCTTCAGCCCATTCTGCTTCAATGTTATCAGATCCAAGTTGGTGATCGTTGTATGACATGCTTAGAACAGCACCCAATTTATTATTTAAGAACTTATCGCCATATATAAGACCTCCAGTCCATATTGGTTTTTCAGAAAGAGCATTGTAACCGCTAGCAAAAGTTGCTGAAATTCTTTGTCCTTCCGGAGCTGATCTTGTAGTAAGGTTTACAGCACCACCAATTGCGTCAGCGTCCATATCAGGTGTTATTGCTTTACTTACTTCAATGGTTTGAATCATATCAGCAGGGATAAGGTCCATTTGGATGTTTCTGTTGTCACCTTCTGCAGAAGGAATCCTGTTACCGTTGATCATCACTGTGTTAAGCTGTGGAGCAAGACCTCTGATAATGATGTTTCTTGCTTCTCCCTGGTCTCCTTGCATGGTAATACCAGGAATTCTTTTTACAGCGTCACCAATGTTAGCATCCGGAAATCTACCGATTTGATCTGCTGCAACTACATTGGTGATATTTTGGTTGGTTCTTTGTCTGTTTATTGCTTTTGCTTGTCCTTTAAGTCTGTCACCAAGTACCAATACTTCGTTCCCAATCAATACTCCTGGTTCCATTCTTACAGATTCTACATTTGTAAGACCATTCACTTCAATTTCTTGTGTGATTGGCTTGTAACCAATGAAGTTGATAATCAATACTTGTTGACCTTGAGGGACATTAATAAGGTAATATTTACCTTCAAGATCGGTAGTTGCACCGCGTTTGTCTATACCTTCAACTTGCACCCTAGCACCAATTAATGGTAGACCGTTCTCATCAAGCACTTTCCCTTGTACAACTTCTTGCCCGTAACTGATAGAAGCAACAAGGAGGATAGTTAAAAAAGTGTAAAAGATTTTCATAAAAATAAGGTTAAGATTTTGTCTGGCAATACACGGAATTTGAAATCTTAACTGGAAGCCAGTGGCATGAACAAAAAGGCAACAAAACATTATTATACTGTAAACAATGGAGTAGGAGTTAATAGCATTTAGTTGATATTTGGTGATTGTTAGGATGGGACTAATAGTATCAATATTGCCTCTATTAATGTAATGAGCTCGTTTTTAGATAGAGATTAATTGATTTCCCAAATTTTAAGAATTGTACTTTTCAGATTTCAAATGAGCTGAATCTGATTAACGATTTGATAAAGTGTGTAATAAACGGTTAATGATTTTTTAAAATGGAATGCTAACATAAAATGAACTTCCATTATCCTCATTGCTCTCCAACCAAACTTTTCCTCCCAGTTCAGAGACGTATTTTTTAACAATAGAAAGTCCCAGTCCGGTAGATTCTTCCCCTGCGGTAGGTTTCGCACTTAGCTTTTGAAAGCTTTGGAAAAGTAACTCCTTATCTTTTTCAGAAAAACCAGGACCATTATCATGCACTCCAAAATGAATTTCCTTTTGAAAGCATTTGGTATCCACAAGTACTGAAGAGTTTTTAGGCGAAAATTTGATTGCGTTGGAGATCAGGTTTTCCAAAATTAGATGCAACAGTAATCTATCTGATTCCAATGTGGTAGGTTTTTGGCAGGGCTTGAAGCCAAGAGCAATGTTCTTCTCAGATGCCAAAGTGGAAAAGTTGCTCTCAAGATCTTCAAATAGCTTTAAAACATCTATTGGTTCTTTTAGAATTAGATGACTCCTGTTATCCGGCGAATCTACATTAAGAATCTTGGTGATCATCTTATTGATTCTCTTTGCTCCGTCCTCTATTTGTTTTAATAGGACCTTATCTTCTTCATTCATAGAGTCACTACAGGATTGTAATAAGTCGGCAGGTGAAATGATTTGACTCAACGGTGATCTCAAATCATGGGCCAGGATTTGAACGAGATTATTCTTTTCCTCATTGATAGCTATAAGTTGTTTATTTCTACTTACCAGCTGCTCATTGATTTGACTAATATCCTTTTCATGTGCCTCTATTTTTTCTTTCTGACTGATTATAAGTTTGGTGGTCTTTTGATTTTTAAAGTACAACAATGCGATTACTATCATCAAAAAACTACTGGATACAATTCCAATTATCAGCGCCTTCTTGGATTCTTGTTCCTGTTCTAATTTGAGATTTGCATTTTGAATTAATGCTAATTGAAGTTCTTTTTCTTTTGTAAGGATAGAGGTGCTTATCTGCTCATCATTATATATTTCATCAATGAACAAATAAAGCTCTGGGCTCATATATTTTGAAATGATATCTGAAATCTGCTTCTGATAGTTTCTGTCCAATATGAATAAATCCAATGGTTGTTTCCAATCAGAGTGTTGAGCCATTAAAAAACCGTAACCTGTTCCTTTACTGGTGAAGAAGTTTTGTCTTGTTAGTTCGCCACCATCTCTAACCAACATGAGATAAATTGGCAGGTCAATAAATCCAAAGTGATTTGGGTGAGTCTGAATGTACTGAAGAATGTTTTCATCACTATCAATATAGGTAGTTGGGAAATCAATGTTGAGTTGTACTTTGAGGTTTTCTAATAGTTCTTGATAGACTGTACCTCTGATAGTAACAGCCGTCATGTTCGTCATCATATCGTCTATTTCCTCATAGGTGTGAACTATTGGAGTTCCTTTACTGGATACTAAAACTGTGATGTCGTGAAGATATGGAGCGCTGAATTTACTGAATTTCTTTCTCTCATCTGTTATAGAAAAAGCAGATACGGCAATGAGATTTGATCTAGTTTCGGTTCTGATATCCCGCAGCATCCCTGAAAAACTTGGACGTTCCTCCCAGATGGTTTCCAGCTCAACCTGATATCGGGTATTGACAAACTCTTTAAATAATTCGATTAGCTCATATTCTATTCCAACTAAATCACCGTCTGAGTTCCTGAAGATGAAAGGCTCAGATTCAATCCATTGGATTCTCAGAGACGCTTGCTTTGTCTCCATAGCCTCCTGCCAGGTATTGCTCCAGGAGTAATGGCATAGGATTGTTAATAGGACAGTAGAAAGTACCCGAACCAGCATGTAATAAATATCTATATAATAGATGGAATATACAATGAAACTTACTCAGTGCTGGATTGTTTTTGCTAAACAGGGTATACAGTTGATCTTTTTACTTCATTCAGAACAAACGTGCTTCTGATTTGATCTACATTGGGTAGGGCGGCTAATTTACCAGATGAAAACTGGTGATAAGCATCAAGATCTTTAACGACTACTTTTAATAGGAAATCATTGGCTCCACCCATGAGATAGCACTCAATCACTTCTGGTAACTTACTTACAGCTTTGCTAAACGTCTCTATTTCCTCCAGTTTCTGACTATCCAGGGAGACCGAACAGAAAACCACCATGTTGGTCTGAACCATTGATTTATCAATGACAGCCACATAATTTTTGATCAAACCCTCTCTTTCATATCTTTTGATTCTTTCGTAGACAGGAGTTTTAGTCATATTAAGTTTTGCCGCAATTTCTTTTACATTGAATTTTGCATCCTCTTGCAATAGAGCAAGTAATTTATGGTCCGTTTTGTCAAGTTTGATCATGGGAATTTTTCCGGTTTTAAATCGTATTTAGCTCTTATTAAGCGATATATTCCTTTGCTAGTTAATTTTACAGGAATAATTCTTAAATATAGGTTGAATCTCAAAACTAGTTCCTTAAAAGGTTAATTTTGTTGTGACAAATAACCCATAGGAACATGAAAGAACTACAACCAGAAAGCTTAATGATGACTCACGGTTACAAACCTGAATTGTCAGAAGGTGCAGTAAAGCCACCTATTTTTCAAACATCAACATTTGTTTTCAAGACAGCCGAAGAAGGAAAAGCATTTTTTGAAATAGCATATGGTCTTAGAGAGCAGTCTGAGGGGGAAGAACTCGGACTGATTTACAGTAGAATCAATAACCCTAATTTGGAGATTCTGGAAAATCGCCTTTGTCTTTGGGATAAAGCTGATGATTGTGCCGTTTTCGAAAGTGGTATGTCTGCGATTAGCACTGTACTATTGGAATTTGTGAAACCAGGTGATTTGTTACTTTTTAGTTCTCCAACTTACGGTGGAACTGATCACTTTATACACCATTTCTTAAAAGAGATCGGTGTGGATAGTGTAGGTTTTACTGCTGATATGACCATGGAGGAAATTATTGAACTTGTTGAGGGAACTGGAAAAGCGGATAAACTTTCAATGGTTTATCTTGAAACTCCAGCAAATCCAACAGGAGATCTGATAGACATTGAGGCATGCAGAAAAGTAGCTGATCACTTCGCTACGGATAAAAGAATTCCAGTTGCGGTAGATAACACATATATGGGACCATTGTGGTCACACCCTTTGGAGCATGGAGCAGATTTAGTTCTGTACTCAGCTACAAAGTACATTGGTGGACATAGCGATTTGATAGCTGGAGCTGTTCTTGGGAATAAGGAGATGATGACCAGAGTACGTGTATTGAGAACTTTTCTTGGAAATATGGCAAGTCCTCATACATGCTGGTTACTTCTAAGAAGCCTTGAAACACTTAAGGTAAGGATGGAGCAGCAAATGAGAAATGCAGAGCAACTTGCTTTGTTTCTTGAAAATCACCCTGCTGTTGCTAAAGTTTACTATCCAGGAAACCTGGAACCAGGAACAAGAGAACATGATATTTACAAAAGACAATATAAATCGGCAGGAGCGATGTTGTCTTTTGATATAGTTGGGGGAGAGGCAGAAGCTTTCCAATTTTTGAATGGCTTGAAGCTAATTAAGCTGGCAGTTAGCCTTGGAAGTACAGAAAGCTTAGTTCAACATCCAGATACCATGACCCATGCCGGAGTATCACCAGAGGAAAAACTGAAACTTGGAATCACAAGTAGTTTGATCAGACTTTCTGTCGGAGTTGAGAACTACCAGGATTTGATGTGGGATATTGAGCAAGCACTAAAAAAGGTTTCTGTTTTTAGTATGAACTAATATTTGTTCCATTTCATTTTAGCTTATATCTTGCTTGAACACATTAAGCAAGATATAAGTCTAATGAGAAAATCAATTTTACTTCTATTAGCTGTTGGAGCGTTTGCTTGTAGCACACCCAACACAGAGACTATTACCAATACATCAACACCGTCAACTCCTGATCCAACACCTGTTAAGACATTTGATGCCATCAGCATAACCCTGGAGCAAGCTGAGAACCTCGCCACGTTACCACTAGGTTGTGTACAAACAGAATATCCAAACAAACTTGGACAAACAATAGGTAGTGCTAAAGATCTTGGTGAGCCAAGTGAATTACACCCAGCATTTTATGGCTGTTTTGACTGGCATTCTGCAGTGCATGGTCATTGGTCTATGGTCAAGCTCTTAAAGTTGGTTCCTGATATGAAGCAGGCTGAGGAGATGAAAGAGAAATTGACTCAGAATCTTTCTAAGGCAAATATCAGAGCTGAAATAGAATACTTCAATGGTGAATTTAACAAGACCTATGAAAGAACTTACGGTTGGGCATGGTTGCTTAAATTATATGAAGAGCTACACACCTGGGAGGACCCTTACGCACGTCAGCTTGAGTTCAATTTGAAACCATTAGCAGATTTAATAGCTTCAAAATACATTGACTATTTACCAAAGCTTAGGTATCCAATAAGAGTCGGAGAGCATACAAACAGCGCTTTTGGGATGTCTTTTGCATGGGATTATGCTGAGGAGATGCAAGCAGAATATTTGAAAAATGCTATAGCGGCCAAAGCGAAAGAGTTTTTTATGGACGATCAAAATTGCCCATTCGACTGGGAACCTAGTGGCTATGATTTTCTTTCTCCATGTTTTGAGGAAATTGATATTATGAGAAAGGTCCTTACCAAAGAAGAATTTGACCAATGGATTTCTAAGTTTTCACCTCAACTGAAAAGAGGAGATTATAATATCGCTGTTGGAGAAGTTTCTGACAGAACCGATGGAAAAATGGTTCATCTTGATGGTTTGAATTTCAGCAGAGCATGGGTAATGTATGGTTTGGCTAACCAATATCCTGAATATGGACATTTAGTTGGACTAGCTAATAAGCATGTGGAATACTCATTACCAAATCTTGTTGGAGATAGTTATGAAGGTGGTCATTGGCTAGGTTCATTTGCTATTTATGCGCTTTATCAAAATACTAAACCAGTTGAAAATGAGTAATGATCCATTTAAAGGCTCTGAGGTAACCACAATTCTTGTTGTTTCAGATATTGAGAAGGCCAAGAAGTTTTATTTTGACATACTAGGGGCCGAGTTATTTAGAGCGTACGGTGGAACTTCAATTGTGTTGAAGTTTCTGGGGCATTGGATGCTCTTGGTGACAAAAGGGGAACCAACTGCCGATAAGCCTGATATTTCCTTTGTCCCTTCTTCAAACTCAGATCAAGTCAGTCACTCATTTACAATAAGAGTTGAAGACTGCCAAAAATCATACGAAATTCTAAAAGAAAGAGGAGCTGAATTCATCACACCACCGTACGATTGGGGAGCGGAGGTGAGGTGCTTCTTTAAGGATCCCGATGGGAATCTTTTCGAAATAAGTGAAGCTAGATAAATAACCTTACAGTCAGATCAGTTCATGATTTAATCAAACGCAATCTCATTTTACGTTAGTTATAAATATCAATACTACAAAGTTGTAAAAACCTTATTTATTTTATATCGTTGCAATACTACATAATAGTATTGCTATGAAAAAGTATCAATTAGGTGAATTTGAAGAGGTCGTTTTATTGACTGTAGTCATCCTACATGGAAATGCATATGGGGTTACTATCAAGGATGATATAGAGGATAGGCTTAAAAGGGAAGTCAGTGTTGGCGCTTTGCAAACTACTCTTAGAAGACTTGAGAAAAAAGGATTTCTTGATTCTCAACATGGCGATTCAAATGACGCCAGGGGAGGGCGACCTAAGTTATACTTTACCATTACAGCCCAGGGCAAGGAGGCCATTTCCTATATGAGGGAAATCAGAAACCAGCTTTGGGAAGCATTACCTGATTTGTCGACCATTTAATTCTCTCAGGCAAATGAAAGAATATAAGTCTCCACCGAAATTCCCATTACTTCTACTCAAATGGTTCTGCAATCCTGCATACCATAGAGATATTGAAGGTGATTTGCTGGAGATGTATAAAAGAAGATTACAACAACAGGACTACAAACATGCCAGATGGAAATTATTGAAAGATGTAATTCTACTCTTCAGGCCTGGTATCATTCGTAGCTTTATTAATACTCAAAAACTCAATTTATTAGGTATGTTCAAACACAACTTCATTGTAGCGATGAGAAATTTCTTGCGCTATAAAACTTCGTTTTTAATTAACCTCATTGGATTGTCCACTGGTATCATGTCGGCAATATTTATTTATCTGTGGGTAAGTGATGAGATGAAAACTGATCGGTTTCATGAGAACAGTGATTACTTATATCGTGTTCAGGCAAATTTTAACAATAACGGAACGATCAATACCTGGGATGGTGTGCCTTCAGCTTTGCCGGCAGCATTGAAACAAGAAATTCCAGGAATTAAATATGCAATTGGTGCCACAGATCCTTCATGGCAAATGAAATTTGATTTGTCCGTTGAAGATTCGCATATAAGCGGGACTGGAAAGTTTGTAGGGAAGGATTACTTCAAGGCATTTTCTTACCCTATAACGGAGGGTACAAGTGAATCAGCGTTGAAGGAGCTCAATGCAATTATAATATCAGAAGATATTGCATTGAAGATGTTTGGTAAAAAAAGTGGAATTGTTGGAAAGACAATTAGTTGGAAGTTCGGTCAATTGGAAAGTCCGGCTATCATATCTGCTGTTTTTAAATCAGTTCCGCAAAACTCAACAGACCAGTTTGATTTTGTACTTCCATTTGAATTGTATCAACAGATATTCGGTCAAAGCTGGGCCAATCCAAATTCGGTGGCTTATGTGATGTTAGAAGATCATGCAGATCATGAAGTAATTACTCAGAAGATTGCTGGAATGATTAAAAAAAATGATCCTAATTCCAATGCCACACTTTTTCTTCAACCTTATGCCGATGCATATCTGCACGGAAAATTTGAAAATGGCAAAGTTGCAGGAGGCAGGATAGAACTAATACGATTATTCATATTAATCGCAGGATTCATATTACTGATAGCCTGCATTAATTTTATGAACCTAGCAACTGCAAGGGCTTCCAGAAGAATGAAGGAAGTGGGAGTTAAGAAGGTGGTTGGAGCGTCAAGAAGATCATTGGTTTTTCAGTTTTTGAGCGAATCTTTGTTGATGATTCTGTTTTCTGTCTTGGTTGCTTTAGTTGGTGTTTACTTGCTATTGCCTTTCTTCAATAGTTTAATAGGGAAAGAGATACAATTCCAAATCGATCTGAGATTCGTATTAAGTGCCTTAGGTTTCGTTATTGGTCTGGGATTAATTGCTGGGAGCTATCCTGCATTTTACCTTTCAGGTTTCAGACCTATTTCAGTGTTGAAGAATAAATTGGTTGGTACCATAAGTGAATTTTGGATAAGAAAAGGTTTGGTTGCTTTTCAATTTACATTGTCTATCATCCTGATTATTAGTGTCTTGTTTGTCTATCAACAGGTTGAGTATATCCAAAATAAACCATTAGGCTATGATAAGGAGAACCTGATTTTATTCGAAAGACAAGGAAATGCCAATGAAGATTTAACAAGTTTCATTAACGAACTAAAGCAAGTCCCTGGTGTGATGAATGCTTCAGCTATTACCAACGACATTCTCAACCCTCCAGGAGTAAGGGGTTTCACATGGCCTGGCTCGATTGATCAATCAATTGACATTAAGCGTTTCCTTGTAGATTATGATTTTATTGAAACAATGGGATTGGAATTAGTGAAAGGTAGGAGTTTCTCCAGAGATTTCTCAGAAGCCAATTCGCAGATTGTTTTAAACCAGAAGGCTGTAGAAATGATGGCGCTTGATGATCCTATTGGGCAAACCGTTAGAGTTTCCGGAAATGAATCCAAAGTAGTTGGTGTGATTAAGGATTTTCATCACCAGTCACTACATGAAGAGGTAGGACCTATGTTCTTTGACCTGCAACGAGACTTTCTATCAACAATTGTTGTGAGGATAAGTGAAACATCAGGAAATGAAACTCTTTCAAGATTGGAAGATTTCTATCAGGAATACAACCCTGGTTATTCTTTTGATTACACTTTCCTGACACAAAGACACAGCAAGCTATACGAATCTGAGTTTAGAATTTCAGTTATTGCAAGGTATTTTGCAGGGATAGGTATTTTGATTTCAGTTCTTGGTTTGTTTGGGTTAATGGCCTTCACAGTGGAAAGAAGAACTAAAGAAATCGGAATTAGAAAGATATTGGGAGCTAATGTTGGAAGCATGGTAGCGCTTTTATCCAGAGAAGTAACCTGGATTGTGGTTTGTGCGATTGTCATAGCTGTTCCAATAAGTTTCTTCTTTATTAAAAACTGGCTATCTGAGTTTGCATATGCTATTGAGGTTAGTTGGTTGGTATTTGCACTAGCAGGAGTTGGAAGTTTGCTTTTGGCCTGGTTGACAATTGGGTTGCAGATATTTAAGACGGTAAGGATAAATCCATCGACCTGTCTTAGAAACGAGTAATATCTAAAGCAGCAACCACTCCGAGGCTGTTCTACCTTAATGTAATCTAGTGGTTGCTGTTAGTTATTTTTTTTATTTGAAATTTTGATATCATGTCTAATCAGAAATTATGCAACTTAATGTCTGCTGAAAATCGAATTGTCTTTTTTTAATGATTTTCATAACCTTCTATGTTATTGTGATTTAACTTTGCCAAAAGTATTTGGGGTACTTTAGAAATTTCGGACAATTCAACTGAATAGCTCACAATGGAAGCTGAGTAGTATGATCTCTATCTCAATGGTGAAAGCTTTCCATTCTCATAGATAAGTGATATTTTAGTATAGAAACGTCCTGCAGTTTCATTTTCCGTCAGATAAGCACAGGTAAACCTTTAAAAACAATATATGCTGGGGTTAAAGCACATGTTAAGGTTTTTGGGCAGGGAATGGACTGGGCACACCTCACCAAACACCAAGATTACAAATTGGAAGTTCTTGTTGGTTCTTCTCATAGCTTCTATGTCTTCATTGATTCTTGTACATAGTAGTTATGCTCAAACTACAAAAGAAACAAGAGATCAGCTACTAAGCTCTTTTCAGAAATCCACAACCATTGAGGACAGCCTGGATCACATGATCAATCTCTCAAATGTGTATCAGGATCTGGACTCAAAGGAAGGCGAAAAGTATGCTTCCTGGGCAGTTGAGTTGGCAGAAGAATTAAATCAGCATCAATTTCTATTGAAAGCTAAATTGTCTTTGGCTGGAAATAAGAGATTGAACTCTGAGTTCGAGGAGGCTTCTCAGCTAGCAAAAGAGGTTCTTCAATCCTCTGAAAGCTTTATTGATTTGAAGGCTAAATCTTTGCTGGAACTTGGCATTATTAATCAGCTTCTACATCAGCACGACACTGCAATTTCATACTTTGATAAGTCGATATTGGTTTTTAGGGACATTGGAGATACTCTAAATACTTCCTTGAATTTAGCCTATAAGGCACATTCGTACACCAGAACCGGTGAGTTGCAAAGAGCTTTGGATTTGGCTGAAAGAGGATTAGGAGCAATAACTAAAATGAACGCCAAGAAGGAAGAAGCAATTAGTTTAAACTTTCTTGGGTCTGTTAATGTATCGCTCGGTCAAATGTCTGAGGCAAGTGATTATCTATTCAAAGCATTGGCTATAGCGGACAGCTTAGAAAACCCCAGGCTTCAAATGAATCAGCTGAATGAGATTGGAATTATTTATGCCGTGCAAGGTGAGAATGAGGAGAGTCTGCTCTATTTCAATAAAGCATTGGATGCTGCAGAGCAAATTAATAGTAATAGAGATTATACAGGGACTCTGAGCAATATTGCTTACATCTACTCAGTGTTGGGGAATCCTGATAAGTCATTGGAGTATTACGGAAGAGTATTGGAGCATAACAAGAGCTACGGTGACGAATGTTTATCACCATTTATCTACGAAGGAATTGCAAGACTATATGAGAGCATTAATAAACCAGATTCCGCTTTTATCTATTTTCAGGAAATACTCGAGCTTTCGAAGAGATGTCAGATGATGGAATATCAGATATCTTCCTTGCAAGGAATGGGGAGACATTATTCCGGTAAGAAACAATACAGGAAAGCAATTGAAAGTTTCGCTGAGTCCTATGAACTAGCTCAAAACAACAATTTTACACCTTTGGCGCACATTTCTTCAAGAGAACTTTACCAGGCATACAAGCAAGATGGTAATTTCTCTAAAGCTCTGGAATATCATGAGCTCATGATGGCGCTTGATGATTCCATTTATAATGAAAAGAATAAGAAGGAAATCTTGCGTTTAACTGCCAAATATGAATTTGATAAGGAGAAACAACTTTTGCAAGCGAAACAAGAGAGAGAAGAGATTCAGTTTCAGGAGGACTTGAAGAGACAGATTCTGCATAGGAATTATGCTTTGGGCGCTTTGGGACTGACTCTAATGTTGATTGGAACATTGTGGTGGATGTATTCAAATAAGCGAAAGGCAAATGCTCAGTTATTCAAATTGAATCGGGAAAAGAATGAGTTAATTGGGGTAGTTGCTCATGATCTTCGTAATCCGTTGAACAACATTAATAACCTGATGCTTGTGCTCAAAGAAGAACTCGGTAGTAGGATCAATGATGATCACAAAGACTATTTTAGATTCATTGAAAAGTCATCTTTGAGAATGAATGACATGATTGAGAGAGTACTCGATGTTAATGCTATTGAATCGGAATCCTTAAATATGAATTTACAGGTCTGTGATTTGGCGGAAATTCTTCATTTTGTTGCTGATAGCTTCAAACTTCCTGGAGAAAAGAAAGGAATTGAAATTGAAAGGAATCTACCGATTGATCAGTTCTATGCATTAATCGATAGGAATTATGCCATTCAAGTCTTTGAAAACCTGGTGTCAAATGCCCTTAAGTTTTCTCCTTCCGGAAGTAAAATTGTGATAGAACTAACTGGCAAAGGTGATTTGATCTATGCCAATGTTAAGGATCAGGGACCTGGGATTACCCAAGAAGATAAGAAAATGCTTTTCAAAAGATTCGCGAAGTTGTCGGCCCGTCCAACTGGTACAGAATCTTCAGTAGGTCTCGGTTTGTCAATTGTTAAGAGATATGTTGATGCAATGAATGGGCAAATTGATGCAGTAAGTAATAACGGTGCTGGGACAGTTTTCACTGTTCAGTTTAGCTTGGCTAAGTCGTAATTGCTATCCTTGCGGCATGCCCGATATTATTCATAGGTATTATCAGAAATCAAGTTCGGAACAAAGTTTAACGCAACAGAAGGTTTTAGTAGCAGTTCTTCTACCAGCCCTTGGTATTTCTATATTATGCCTATTCTTTGAGCTGTATATTCTTATTTTTCCAATTATATGGTTAGGCATTTCATTTCTTGCTCCATTTATTGATACACCCAGTTTAAGAAAATCTGGTAAACTGATTTACTATTCGCCTTTGTTTATAGTACAACCATCAGCTAAAAAACTAGTCATTCATGGAGGGACTTTGTTTGATTATATGTTCGTTCTAAATAAAAATGACCCACCGTCTACAAGATCACGGATTATATTGCTCTCTTATGTGAGGGGAATGTTAGCGTTGATAAAAGAATATGAGAATGAACCAGAAACAATTGTGGAAGGGACTTCCTATATAATTAATACAAGAACTGCTGCAAAAGTAGGATTGTCCCAGGTTCCCACCAATGGAATTCAGAAGGTCATTATTATGTTCAACTATTTTGTCTTAACAGCATCATACTCACTGGTGAAATCTAAGTTAGCATTTCCTAAAATATCAGATGTAAAGACCTATAAAGCCACTATTGGAGATCTGATAAATCAACAGTACTTCCTTACCCAGCTAGAAAAAAAGCTTACTAAAAGTATTGGTCAGAAGTAGTCTGGTTTTTTACCAATGAAACATAAGTCTTCTTGATTGGAATATATACCCATGCCCTGCGCGATCAGGATATAGGATATTTACTGGATCAATCAATTGAAAAATGTTCAAAATCAAACTTACGGTTACGATCTTATTTAGCCTGATACTATTCAGTAAGTTAAATGCACAATACACTTTAAATGGATTTTCTCTTGGGGATAGTGCTATTGTTTGGTATGATGATAAAATTGGTCAATTTGGGAGTGAAGTAAATACAGGTTCCTACCATCAGCTAGAAAGAAAATCCTCAGAGACACATGCTTATTGGAACTCCGGATCATGGCAAACAGCAACTATCAACTACAGGAATGAGATCTTCAAAGATGTGCCTATTATCTATGATCTTGAGAAAGACCTGGTCCTTACAATTAACAGATCAAACCCTGAGTTTGCTACACAACCAATTCGTTTAATACGGCAGCAACTGGATTGGTTTCAGGTGGGAGAGACCAGATTTGTTTACTTGCCTGAGTCTACAAGCAATCTGGAAGGCGGTTTCTTCAAACTCATTTATCTAGGAGAACATATTTCATTTTATGAGAAAATGAGCAAAACCCTTGAGTTTGAAAATCGAAAATCAAATTATGAGGATTTGTCGCAGTTTTACATCCACACCGATAAGGGATTTAGCAAAGGTGCATCAGTATCTGCAGTGATTAAGATTTACAAAGAGCGCAAGTCTGAAATCAAAGCTTTGGCTCGATTGAATAGAGTAACCAGGTTTCAAAAAACACCAACATCCTGGATAAGTGAATTTGCTAAAGAACTCAACCAACTACTTTCAGAATCATGAAGAAAACACTATTCATCATATTATTCTTTGGATTCTTTGGTTGGGCAAACGCGCAAGAGCAATACTCATTTCAGTTTGATTCAACATCATTAGAACAGGTAATAATTACTATTGAAAACTCCTCTAATTTAAAGTTCTATTATCAGTCATCATGGATTGATTCGCTTCATTATACTGGCAAATTTGTAGATGCTGAATTATCCCAGGTTGTGGAAACAGTTTTTGAAAACTTCGACATTTACATATATCAGGATAGTAATAAAGTATATCTGACAAAAGGCACCAGAATCATTGATCAACCACTGATTTCACAGCGGTCCGATAGTGAAAATGCTAAGGCCGGAGCTAAAGGACTAATTTTTAGTCAGGACTATAATGAAGAAAGTAATTTTGACAATGACAGAATTATTGAAATAGGCTCAAGAAGTAAAATGAGTTCTTCCGGGTATGCATCCTTGGTTGGTTACGTGACAGATGAAAAAGGAGAGGGGATCATAGGAGCATTAGTTTATACTCAGGAACCAGTTGTGGCTGCAACAACGGATATTAATGGGTTTTATTCATTGCAACTACCAAATGGCAGACATACCATATTCATTCAACATGCTGGTATGGAAGATACATATCGTAGGGTTGTTCTGCTTTCTGATGGAAAACTCGATATTGATTTAAAACAGGATGTGATTGCGCTGCAGGAGCTTTTAGTTGAATCTGAGCGAAGTGCCAATATCAGGAATATTGAAATGGGTGTAAGGAAAATCAATGTGGAGGATGCTAAAAGTGTACCAATAGTCCTGGGTGAGAGAGATGTAATGAAAGTGGCAACAACTGTGGCAGGAGTACAATCACTTGGTGAAGGTGCTGCTGGTTTCAATGTAAGAGGCGGTAAATCAGATCAAAACCTTATTTTATTTAATGGTGCGCCGGTTTATAATGCAAGTCATTTCATGGGATTTTTCTCGGTTTTTAATTCTGATGTAATTGACGATTTGGAAGTTTTTAAAAGTAGCATTCCTGCAAGATTTGGTGGAAGGTTATCCTCGGTATTTGATATTGCTGGAAAGAAAGCTGATCAGGATGAGTTTCAAGCATCCGCTGGATTTTCACCAGTTACTTCAAGGATTAGTACCGAAATACCGGTCATACAAGGAAAGGCTGGGTTAACTCTTGGAGGCCGAACCACTTATTCCAATTGGATTCTGAAACAAATAAAGAATGCTACTTTCAGAGAGAATAGAGCTTCGTTTTCTGACTTTGTGGTACAATATGACCACCAATTAGATAGCACTAATTCACTGACATTCTCCACCTATTTAAGTACAGATAAACTACGCTTGAGCTCCGACTCATTATTGAGCTTCTCAGATATTAGATATAGGAATACCATTAGTTCGATCAATTGGAACAGACTCATTTCTCCCAATTTTGTAATGGACTTAAATGGTTATTACTCGAGGTATGCCTATCTACTAGAGAATGACGAACTGGAACTAAGTGCATTCAAACAGGACTTTTCAATAAATGACTGGGGACTAAATGCCGACTTCAATTATTATGGTAATGGGGATAAAATTTATTCTTTTGGAGTGGGTTCCAAGAGCTATTTAATCAACCCTGGCTCAAAGACACCAGTCGGAGAGAATTCACAAATCATTCCTGTGGATTTAAATAAGAAAAGGGGTAGAGAGTCATTTGTATATGGAGGAGTGGAATTTGACCCGAAACCAAACCTGAAAGTATCAATTGCCGGAAGATATGTGATGTACCATGCAATTGGTAAGCAAGATGTGCTGCTATATGACCCATTAGCACCTAAAAATATCGGTTCTGTCACTGATACCTTAAGTTTCGATCAAGGTAAATTCATCAAGACCTATCACGGTCCGGAATATCGAATGTCGCTTCGATATACTTTGACTGCAAACTCAAGTGTGAAGTTTAGTCTAAACAGCAACCGACAATACCTGCATACCTTATCCAACAGTGCATCATTGTCTCCAACCGATACATGGACGCTATCAGACTATCATTTGAAGCCACAAAGTGCTCAGCAAGCTTCATTAGGATTCTACACCAACTTGTTTGGTAACCAACTGGAGGTGAGCGCTGAGTCATATTATAAGAGAATCCGTAATCTTTTAGACTTTAAAGTAGGAGCAGAATTTTTGCTCAACGAAAATGTTGAAACTGTTGCTCTTCAGGGACCAGGAAAATCATATGGGTTTGAGTTTTCATTAAAGAAAAGAGCTGGAAAACTTAATGGCTGGGTCAATTACACTTACTCAAGAAGCTTTATCAGATTGGATGGTGAATACAATGAAGAAATTATTAATCGAGGAGAGTATTATCCTACAAACTATGACAAACCTCACAACATCAACCTAATAGCAAACTACAAACTGACCAAAAGAATAAGCTTCTCCTATAATTTGAATTATTCAACCGGTAGACCAGTCACTTTTCCAACAGCCGCTTATGACTTTTCAGGAGTTGAAGTATTGCATTATAGCGATAGAAATACTTTCAGAATTCCTGATTACCTCAGAATGGATATAGGTATTAACCTCGATGAAGGGCATAGGTTGAAGAAATTCACACATTCCTATTGGTCATTCTCAGTCTACAACTTGCTTGGTAGGGATAATCCGTATTCTGTATTTTTTGATTTAAGGGATGGTGAAGTATCCGGTTATAAGCTTGTCATATTTGGCTCTCCTGTGCCTACACTTTCATTTAACTTCAGATTCTAATGAGATCAACCTTAGCTCTATATTGTCTTTTGTTTTCGCTGATCAGCTGCGTAAAACCTTTTGATTTCAAAACAGAGGATGCAGCTCCGATTGTGGTGGTTGAAGCCACGATAACTGACGAATTAAAAACTCAGGAAGTTCATTTGTCCTATTCCAGATCTGTAAATACCGATGAGTCAAATTCAATCACAAACGCTAATGTATTTATAGAATCAGGCGCTGGCGATCGCTTCTTGTTTAATGAAACAGACTCGGGCTATTATTCTGACATTGAGTTTGCTGCACAAGTAGGGGAGACATATAAGTTATTCGTAAATACCAATACCACACAATATCAAAGTTCATGGCAAGCAGCTTTGGAGGCTCCTGAAATTGAAAATGTGTATCTCAGGTACATTGAAAGACCTTCAGAAACTCTGAATAGAAATGAAGAAGGAATGCAGGTATTTATAGATGCGGAGCAATCTTCAACAGAATTTTTCAGAGTAACATGGGATGAAACTTATGAGATCAGGGTACCATTTCCTTCAGGTCTTGATTATTTGGGTCCTGGGAATTGGATTGCCAGAGAGGAACAAGTTGGAACATGTTACAACTCAGATCATTCTAAAGAAATCATTACAGGGACAAGTACTTCCAATACCTCTGCAAGATTAATTGAGTTGCCAGTTCGATACATAAGCTTTGAAACAGATATGCTTAGGAACAAATATTCCATTGAAGTCACGCTATACGCGATTGACAGAGAAACTCATGAGTTCTATAAAAGCTTAAAAGAGGTCAATCAAAGTGGAGGAAGTCTATTTGATACACAGCAAGGAGCAGTCCTTGGGAATGTAAACGCTGTAGGAGATGAGAGCGAAATAGTGTTGGGATATTTTGAAGTTGCCAGTGTTAAAAAGAAACGTGTGTTCTTTACATGGGATGAGCTTGATGTACCAGCTTCCAGACCCTCATATAGATACTCGTGTACTGCCAATGAAATTATTGACACCACACCAGACAGAATCGATGGACTTATGAATAGTTCAAGAAGATTAATCACTGTTGGTACCATGCCTCCAACTGCCTCAATAGGCCCGGCGGAATGCACTGACTGCACATCATTTTCCTCATCACAAAAACCTGACTTCTGGCAATGAGATATCTAATATTTACAATTTTAGTGTTTGCTGGGTCGCACCTATTTGCTCAAAGAGACATTAAAGAAAATGTGCACGTTACGACAAACTATTCACAGTTGATTTCAGGTGAGACTTTGAAATACAGTGCGTTTTGTAGGAGTGAGGTCACAGGGAAATTGAGTTCTTTGAGTAAGGTCCTATATGTACAATTGATTGGTGAGAGTGGAGTTGTCTTTGAACAAAAGGTAAGGCTGAAGGATGGAGTAGGGAATGGTGAATTCTTTATTAATTCTTTAATTCCAACAGGTACATATCAACTAATTGCTCATACGCTATGGATGAAGAATTTTGGGGATTATTACCAAGTGCCTATAACTATTGTTAATCCATTTGAGACATTACCAGAGAGGGAAATAGTAGAACCAAAACTATCAGTACATGTGCCAGGAGATCGCCTGATAAAAGGAATTTCGAACTATGTACATTTCAGATTGACAGGAAATGGCAATGAAAGATTTAGTCTCAAACTGATAGGAGAGGAAGGGCAAGTATTAGAAGATAAGTTAGTTGAAGCAAATACTTCTGGGAAGTTTGAAATCACCCCAACTGATTACAGTGACTACAAATTTATTCTTGAATCGCCTTCTGGAGAGATAAGTTTTCATCAATTGCCAGAAGTTCAAGAAAATGGTTACACTATTGGAGTAGATAGAAAAAAAAAGGGCCTACAAATTACTGCTAATAATCCGAATGATTCCAACAATGAGCAGCTTACAGTTCAAATATCCAATTTAGAAAGACCTTTGATTAACCGGACTGCCTTTTCCAATACTTCTATTTTTATTGATGATGATGAACTTCCAAAAGGATTGGTAACAGTCGAACTATTAAATGGAAGCAATTCCTTAGCTCAATATTCTTTCTGGAACCAACCAATTCTGAAACCTGAAAATATCGAAAAGTATGAATGTCGGGAATTGATACCATTCGATATAGAATTACCGGAGGGTCACTATTCTATTTCCGTATCTAAAGAAGAAGGTGAGTCTAACCATTTCCGAGATATAATATACAATTACTCTCTTAGCCATTTTAGGAATTCAACAGAGGAGGATTTTGCTTTGCAGAATTTAATAAGTCAGGCACAATGGATGAGTTGGAATCATGTGAAGGAGAAAAGAGACACAGTTGCAAGCATTCAGATTGTAGAAGAGGAACTTACAGGATCTGAATATAAACGACTTTACAATCAGGCTAAGAAGGATTTGTACAATGTGATTTCCGGAGAGGAAAAAGATAAATTAAGTGTTTTGAAGAAGCACAATCTCCTACAAGAAGAAAAGGAAGGGAACAATGGTTTCGAGCTTTTGGAAGTGAATTACTTGCCTGAGGCTAGAGAAGAACTGTTAATTGGAAGAGCCTATGGAAGTGATGGATTACCACTGGAAAATGAGGAGGTCTATTTCGCCATGGCAGGTAAACCAGGGCAACTAAGAACCGCTATCACAGATAATCATGGGAGGTTTGTCCTTCAGTATAAGTCATCACACTTTGCATCCAAAGCTTTTTTAAAATTGAAATCAGGTGAAGGGAGTTTTGATGTGGTACCGAAATTTTACCAAGAGCCTAAACCTTTTAATTACCAACCTCCGTATTTGGATTCAATAGATGTAGCTGCCATTGTTGAACGAAGTATTAGAAATCAATTATTTCATTCCTATAACAATCTGAAATCAGAACCTGGATCACAAAAAAACAATTTTCTGCCTCAGTTTGAAGAGTTTGACTTCAACTATGTATTAGATGATTTCACAAGGTTTGAGACTTTTAAGGAGTACATTGTAGAATACATGCTTGGAGTAAGCATCAAGAATAAAAAAATACAAATCAGCCAAAAATACTACAGACCAGACTTCAATAAAGACCAATTGATATTGCTTGATGGGGTGCCGGTTGATGAATCTAAGGTTTTGGAATACAACCCCGCCTTAATTGAAAGGATTGGAATATTTAATAATCGGTTTTATCTGGGTAACTCTGCTTTTGATGGTGTCATGTACATCGAAACATATAAAGGAGACTTTCAGGGATATGAGGAGAATAGCCTTCATCCTATTGATGTAATACCTGTTTTGTCAAATGCCATAGATCAATTCGCGATTCCAAAAAATGAGAGAATCCCAGATATGAGAGATGAACTTTACTGGAATCCAAATATTAAAAATACTTCAGGGTCGCTTTCATTTGATGTGATGACTTCAGATGTGAGTGGTAAGTTTATGGTGCAAATTGAAGGGGTTACCAAAGATGGCAACCCCATTTCAAAGTCGTTAAATTTTGTGGTGGAATAGATTAATCTAATCCAGCTTTATCATCTGAAAATTCAACCAATTCAAATTTTCCTTTCAGCCCTTCAACAGCATTTGGACCTATCCAAAGGTTGAATGACCCTGGTTCAGCAACCCATTCCGAATCAAGGTTGTAAAACTCTAGCTGCTCTGGTGTAATTACAAATTCAACTACTTGAGTTTCTCCTGGAGCCAACTCCACTCTTTTGAAATCTGCTAACTGTCTTACTGGTCTGGTGATACTTGCAAACTCATCCTGAAAATAAAGTTGCACAATCTCAGTTGCAGCCACTTTCCCAGTATTTGTCACAGTCGCAGATGCCGTTATGGTGCCATTCATTGGCAGAGTAGTGTTACTAGTTGTAAACTTGGAATACTTCACAGAGGAATACGAAAGCCCATAGCCAAAAGGAAAAAGAGGCGTATAACCATCATCCAAATAATGAGAAGTATTTCCCAAACTACTTTGCCAGGCTCCAATAGGGATATCCTCAATATGAACGAAAGATTTTTCATTTGCGGGTCTTCCGGTCTTTTTGTGATTATAATGAACTGGAATTTGACCAACAGTTCTTGGCCATGAAACAGGTAGTCTACCAGAAGGGTTAAAATCTCCATAAACAAGATCTAGTGTAGAAGG